>CAJUFI010000001.1 GCA_910585665.1 uncultured Acetatifactor sp.
CACTCACCCAAAACGCACAGAACGCCGCCAGAGCCGCCGAAAAGCCCCTACCCAGGGAAATACCCCCGCAGCATAAAAGACCGCTTACAGCGCAACAAAGTCGCCATAAACGCCCCGAAAAATGACGGAGTACAACGCATGGTAGACCGGGAAGCGAAACGAGCCGAGGGCAAGGGTATAGGATATGACCGCTGGGCGGCTGTTCACAATTGCTGTTCATACCCTCATGGAAATAGTACAAATGAAGCTAATACAAAATCTTTACGACTGAATTGTACTGATGATCTTTTGAAGTTCCTCGTTAATTATCTCTTCTGCAACGAAGCCTTCTGTTTGGCTGGTTTCTTTATTTCTTCTCATTGCAATAAGAAAGGCAACAACATCCTTCTTGGTTTCTTTTAAAAGAATCAAAAATTCATGAGTTGTTACAAATACATTCATACGCGAATAGGCGTCCTCTACATCAATAAATTCACTGAGAGTTTCCTTATTTACTTGGCGTGTTTCTACAACTAGCCTGACTGCTGTTTTTCCACGAGAGGTACAATAGCTGATAACTTTTGCAAGCGATGTATCATCTGTAACAAGCGTTTCTTTGATGTGTTTTACAAGTTCTTCGTCAAGTTGGCTCAGCATCCACAAAAAGTTTAGCCCTCCATATTGTGACAGAGCCGCTGCTTTCATTACACCTTACTGTAAATCAAAACATCTCCAGCCATTTCACTTCAACCTTTTGCCCCTCACTCACAGCACTGCTCTCAATATTGATATTTCTATGCATTTGCTTGAATGCCAAACGGTCGAAGTTGGAGCCACTGTGATTGGTGCCAATATAAACTTGGCTGATAAATAATTCATGCTCTGTAACCCACCTTCCTGCTTGCGTCAGATTAGGCAAAATTATTTTTTATCTTCCAACTCTTGTAATTCTTCTATACTTTCAAGAAAATGGCATTCCACCGGAGAAAGGATATCCTCCTGCTTTTTCCGATATTTGTCGTATTCTCCATGCGCCTTTTCAAGAGCCTGTTTATGAGTAACTCTTCCTTTTGTAGTTAAAATATCCCTTCTTGTCATTTTCAGATAGTCGTCAATTGTTTCCAGCCAGTCTTTCATATACATTGGTTCTTGATTCAAGGCATGGACTTCCGCAATATCTAAATACGCCGTAACGATTTTATTTAACGCATCTATTTCTTTTTCGTTTAAATAATTCTTTGCAACTTCTACATCAGAACGTTTAATCTCCTTTCCAGCCCACGCTGTTAATCCCATATTGTCCTTATCTGCATCTGCCCGCTGATAGATTACTTCTGCCGCTGTGTGCTTATGAGCCGCCCAGTGCATTTTATTTTGTACCTGCTTAAAAAATATAATCGAACTTTCTGCTTTTGGGGCATAATCAATACTTGTTGCATATATTTCCAGAACTTTTCTCCAAAATACTTTTTTAGAAGAACGAATATCACGGATACGAGCTAGCAATTCATCAAAATAGTTTCCGCCTCCAAGATTCTTAAGTCGATCATCATCTAATGCGAACCCTTTTTTCATATATTCCTTCAAAATAGAAGTAGCCCATATTCTAAACTGTGTTCCTCTCAGGGATTTTACCCGATAACCAACGGAAATAATAACATCTAAATTATAGAAATCCACCTGATAGGTCTTACCATCAGAAGCAGTGTAGGCAAATTTTGCCCAAACTGCTTCTTTTGCCAATTCTCCTTCTTTAAAAATATTTCTTATATGTTTTCCGATTACACTTTTATCTCGTTGAAATAATTCGGCCATCTGATCTATGGAGAGCCAAACCGTGTCATGGTCAAATGTAACTTCTATTTTTGTGACTCCATCTTCTGTAGTGTACATGATGATATTTGATTGCGTCATTATACCCTCCAAATATTAGATATTTATAGATGCCTAAAGTTCAGGAATAAACAGTCGATAACTTAATCTTATCGAATATTTCCTAAAAATGAACATTATTCTTGTATAAAAAGAGATGCAAGAGAAGCATACTCCCAAATACGATTCCTCACATTATCGTTTTTTTGAATGACGATACCATTCTCACTCAATATGTGCACAGCCATTGATATTGAATTGAACGAACTACCCAACTGCTTTGCAGCATGGGAAATGCTAGTCACAGGAAAGATCTTGAGGTAATCATATACGATCCAAACGCTCTTAGGCAGCAATTGTATTTCTTTTAAATGATTTGGTGTTAGTCAATAAATATGTTGGTATTGCTTCACAGCACTACTAAGTTGTAGTTGTGAATATCGTATACACCATGCCAAAAGCAGCCGTTTCCAATGTTACACAGAGAATGGAACAGAGAGTCTGCCAGGCTGTTTGCACACCGGAATGCAATCGAGAATAATGCGTTGTAACGGTTAATGTATTTTGTGGCTACCCCACGGTAATGGACGTACATCTCTTTTATATAAGAATGCAGGGAAATGCATGCCCGACTATTCCGTCATTGAACTATTGTGCGGAGAACTGGGCACTACCCTGGCTGAGCTGATGAGCGGCGAGGAAGACGAGAAAAGCATACACACCTATGACAATGAACAGGTGGTCGAAATGCTGGGGCTATCCATTGGGGAAATGCTGACCGGTGTTTTCCTTCTGGGCCGCTATCTGGCCCGGGGTGTAAAAAAGAATGGAGATGTTTGAATATGCGCAAAAAAAGGACTCTGTCTATTATCGGAATCATATTCGCGGCATTGGGGCTTATCAGCTTTGCGCTGTGCTTTTTTCAGCAGGGCGGGAACGGGGGATTGCTGTCGTCAGGCTTCCTGTGCAATTCTGTCGCTTTTTTGCTTTACTGCATTGGGAACCGCAGAAACTAATCCGGATAGGGAAGCTTGTCCACGATATATTTTTGTTCCGCCGCGGATGCCCCATCATATGGCATCTATGCCCTCCTCTTCTGCCGCAGGCAGTCACCATGGATGCCTTTTGCGCCAGGCACTCTTCCCCGCGTCATCGGGAAAGGGTGCCTGATTTAAACTCTTATTTTGCTGTCAGCGTTCGGCAGATCTGCTGTGTGCGGTCGCATTGGTACCCGCATTTTTCTGCCACGCGGGCAGATTCTTTTGAAATGGCAAATCCATAATGAGGAATCCCGCCGCTGTTGAAGATATCATGGGAAAACCATGATGCCAGATCCGTGGCATAGCCGTTTCCTCTGTACCGCTCTTCCACATACAGCCACCCGATATCGTATATGTTGGCATAGCCGCATTCAGCGCGAAGATATCCCGCAATATTCCCGTCCACGCGCAGGATATAACAGATTACATCACGAAAGCATGTCATCTGCCGGAACGCATCCTCCGACATGGATTCCGGATCTAATTTGCCATCCTTAATATCCTGCGCGATTTCGATTTTGTCCGTCTCGCACATTCTTGAGACACATACCCTGGGATTGTGCTTTCTCTCCTGCAGTTCTGAAGGTGAATGGATATAATACACAGGACTCGCAGAATATGTGGGGATATCCATGGAAAACTGCCGGTTCAGGTCTTCGTGATTTAACACAGAGGGAAACGGAGTCCGTATTTCAATCTCGTCAAAGGCATCTTTTATCTCGCTCACATACGCAAGGCACTCTGTGATGAGACCCGCGTCCTCGGTATTCACGACGAGGAGCAGGAAGCTATCGTCATATTTTTTGACCTGTATATACTCTGAAAAAGGCCCATCGGAATGGCTCGCAAAAAAGACAATCTCCATTACTTTATAGTCATTACCTGCAAGCGAAATGTCCGTACATGTATTATAATATTCCACTTTATCCAATGCATCGAAATGAGCCAGCATTTTTGTATTTTCAATTCTCATATCATTCTGCTCCTAATCTGAATAACAAGAATCTCTACTATTCGTTTCATAATATATACTGCGCACCGGTTGAATTTGCAGTACAACCCGACTGCAGACCGCCAGCCAGGTATTTTCCCAGAGGCATCACTGTAAATCCTGGCGGTCTGCAGTATAACAACCAATTACGTCCTGATTCTATACATCATCTCAGAATTTTTCATGTGTGGATCACGTATTTTGAACATCCCCCAAATCCTCATTCCTACTTCACGTTTAGTCTTACAGGCTCAATGATTCCGCATCCGGAAAGATTTTCGCCCTTATTCTGCAGAATCACGGTCATTTCCTGAGTTCCAGAGAGATTCTCGGGCAGAGGAATCACAAATCTTGTTTCCATATCCCTGGAACTGTCGTGCACCAACTTTCCGTTCAGGTAAACCCAGGCAGCGCCCATCACATGGGGGAAGGAAATCTCCCGTTTTCTCTGCTGCGCAGGCAGCAAAAACGTCACCTGGTACATGCCGTAGCTGTGGGGATGCCCTTCAAACAGTGGCTGTGGCGTGCCCTGGAAGGAGATGGGTTCGAAGCTGTTCATATCGTTGACATCTGCCTGTAGATTCGCATCTGGCATCTCGTCAAACAGCTTATGATATAACTTCCATCCGTCCAGTATCTGATTCTGCACTGGCAGAATATAAGGAACGGAATCCGCAGTCTCGCATACCGGAATCGATACATGCACCATATCTGCTATGCCGCATGATACTGCGATTTCCACCGTCTCCACCCCGGTATTCCTGACAATCAGCTGCGCACGGCCATGGAACAGCTGTCTGTTTTCGGCCACATCCTCTTCCCGGGAATTCGGGTTCCCATTCCCTACACCCAGAATAGTGCCGTTCTTTATGCCCCCAGCACCGGCCTGGTCATGATGGTTGCATGTTCCCTTCAGCTTGATGTTCATATGGACGGCTGACTTTTTGTAGAGCCATACACTCCGGTAGATGCCCGCGCCCTCGTACCACCAGCCCTCCCAGGAACGGGCATCGATGAAGACTGCAATGGTGTTGGGCACTGTCCCGAAGTTAGCGATGTCTGTCATGTCGATGATGAAGCTGTTGTAAGTATAGTTATGACATTTCATCAGGGTTCCGTTTACGTAAATTTTGCTTCCGCCGTCACGCCTTCAAATTCCAGCAGGATCTGTTGGTCTCTGTCCGTTTCGTCCAACAAGAACCGGAGACGGTACCAGCCCATCCCCCTTTCCTTGTAGCCATGGTTCGGGGACTCGTTCTCATCGAAGGGCTTTTGAGTCACCCAGTCGTGGGGAAGCTGTACTGTCTCCCATCCCGAATCATCGAAACCGGACGCCGCGGGTCCTCCCCGCCCGCCTTAGCAAAGGCATAGGTCTCATTGTGTTTTTTCCGCTCAAGGAAAACGGTAAAAGGCTCGTTTGTAAATTTCCATCCTTCGTTTAGGCAGAATATCCCTGGCTGCCTATCTTGAAATCTCATGCGCATGTCCTCCTTGTTCTATAAGGGTTAAGTCAGCTGAAATCGTAGAACGATTTCGTCTCCTGGTTCCGGTATTCGTGCTTTTCATAATAGCCGATCAGGCTGCCTTCCTCGTCCCGCAGGGCTACCATATAGACATCCTTGTTCTCCTTGTCGTTGCGGGAGGTGTAGATGATATTGTTGGAGGAATCGGACCGGAACCAGTCCACCACCTTTTGGATCATCTCTCCGGATCCGGGGCTGTGGCAGTCCAGCAGGCTTCTGCCCAGGAGCGCCTCTCCGCCCCATTTGGCGTACCTTTCGGCAGCCGCCGGGTTCATATAAATGATTTCGTGGACCAGGTTGCAGACCACCACTGCGCATTGATCCATGTCGATGATGCTCTTGAAATACGGGTACAAAACTTTTTCTGTCATAGAAAACCTTCTCCTTTATGCTTTGTTTTTGGAAGGAACGATTTTTATTCCTCCCCTAAATAAGATTTCTCTTCTGCCTCCAGGATCTCTGCGCGTCCCGTAATCGAAGTGCCGCTCCCTGCTTTCATCAAATCCCACCACCCGGACATGGACGGTCTCGCCTACTTCTTTTTCTCGAACTCCTTCACGAACTGCTCTAAATCCTGCCCTTTCAGCGCCCGCTCCAACAGCTGCGGCAGCATCTGAGGACTGCAGGCGAAGCAGGGGATTTTCAGGCTGGCAACCTTTTGGGCCATCTGCGCGTCATAATAAGGCTTGCCGCTCTCCGCCAGGGCCAGCAGGCAGACCACTGTCACCCCCGCTTCCTTCATATCCCCCAGCCTGCGCAGCAGCGCGGCCCGGTTGCCGCCCTCCTCCAGGTCGGTGATCAGGAAGAAGAGGGCCTTCTTCGGATTTTCGATAAATTGTTCACAATAAGCCACAGACTGGTCGATATTCGTGCCGCCGCCAAGCTGGAAGCCGAAGAGCAGATCCACAGGATCGTCGCTTTTCTCCGTCAGGTCCACGATATTCGTATCGAAGGCCACAATCCGCGTGGAGATGCTGGACATGCTGGCCAGGATGCAGCTGATGATGGAGGAATAGATTACAGACTCCCCCATGGAACCGCTCTGGTCAATGTCCAATATCACGTTCCATTTGTTGGCCGCGGTGGTACTGGTGCGGTCAAAGAAATAGAAATGTTCCGGCACAATGGTCTTCAGCTCCTGATTGTAATGTTTCAGGTTCCTGGAAATGGTCGTCTTGTAGTCAAGAGCCATTGCCGAGGGAATCGGGGAATGCCTGCGCTTGTTGACGGCAGCCGTCACCGCCCGGCGGATGTCCTGTTCCAGCAGCTTGTTGATCTCCTCCACGATTTTCCGGATGAAAACCCGCACGCTTTCCTTGGAGCGCTTCGGAATCTGATCCTTGAGAAGCAGGATTGTTGAAGCGAGATTCACGTCCGGCTCCAGATTCTCCAAAAGCTCCGGTTCGAAAATAAGCTGCTTAAGACCGCAGCGCGTCATGGCGTCACCCTGTATGATTTTCACCAGATCCTTGTCGAACAGGCTCCTCACGTCCCCCAGCCATTTCGTGATCTGGGGGTTCGAGGGCCCTCTCCCGGCACCGGCGCCCGCACCCTGGGAGCCGAAGCTGCCCGGCGAATTCAGGTTGTAGATGGCCGCAAGAGCCTGGTCCATCAAGTCGAACTCCCCCTGGGGCTCGCTGCCGCCCATCCTGGAAAAGCGGTCCTGGCTCTCCTGGCCGAGAATCAGCCGCCATCTGGTCATTGATTTTTCCATGTAAAACCTCCGTCTTGAAAAACATACCTCTCGTAATTTTCTGTCAAAAATCAAAATCGAAGTCCCCCAGGCTCTCCGCCAGTTCCTTCTCTTCCACCTGGTTCAGCTGGGCATTCAGCGCTTCGCTGACATCCTGTCTGTTCAGGCCCCATATCTCGCCCAGGTTTTCCGCGATGGCATCCTTCTCCATGGAGGTGAAATCCGCAAAGGCCCGGCGCAGAAAAATAAGCGCCCGCTTGAATTCCTCATCGTCAAGCCCGTTCAGGTATTCGTCCAGGCTCTCCCAGAGGGACAGCCGCGCAATCAGCGCATAGCGGTTCTTCATGGCAAGCCCCTCGAACCACCCCGCCCCCAGCTGGGCCGGAACGCCCCGTGAAAGCCTGCGCTGCACTTCCAGGCGCAAAGCCTCCCCGTCCGCAAGCCCCCGCTCCAGACGGATCGCCATGGCATAACCGGAAAGCTTCGTGTTCAGATCGTCCCGCTCCGCCACTTCCCGCAGCGCGCCGTTCCAGGCTTCCGCGTCCAGGAAATCATGCGCCAGGGCGGCGCTGTTCAGCTGTTCGATTGCTTCTGCCATGGCCTTTGCCGCTTCGTCGTCGCAGACGCATTCGCCGGGCAGAATCAGACAGGCGCGGAAGAAGACCTGTTGTAAAATCGGCTTTAACGGCTCCGAGTCAAGCTGTCGGATATCTCCGTACTGCAGAATCACCGAAAGGCTCCGGGACACTGCTGCCAGCTCAATCACCGACGCCGCGTCCACGGCCATGGCCTGCAGCGCGGCGGTGGCATAGACTGCTGCCTGGGCCATCCCGCAGGAGAAGGCGTCCTCGATGACCTGTGCCGCCTGGCCCATGTTCGGGGCCTGTTCCACCCGTTCCTTCATGGAAAAGGATGCCGCCTGGGCCACCGTGTCCCCCCGTAATGCCGCTTCCACCAGCTCGATTTCCGCTTCCGGCGTCCACCGCAGACTCCAGTGCTCCGCCCAGGTGGCGTTGTCCTGTTTTACCGTCTCCTGTTTCGCGAAGCTGACCCCCAGGACGCGGAGACGATGCAGGAAAAAGGAGCGGTGCAGATCAAGGAACGCCGCGGCCTTTGTGGACACATTTCGGTTCTCCCGCAGGTCCAGCGCAAGCTCCTGCTGGGTGATGTCGCGGTATTTCTCCAGCTTCAGCTCCTTCAATTTCCGATAAAAGTCCTCCTGGATGCTGGTGCGGCTCACGCCGTCCGGCAAGGAGCCAATCAATGTGCCGATCTCCGTATCCGCCATGGCCAGGGTGATTTCGGAAAAGCTGCCGCCGCCCAGACAGGTCACTGCCGCGTCCCGGAGATCCCGCAGGGCCGGAATCCCGCTGCTGCCCCGGAGCTTTGCCAGCGCCGCCGACAGCTGCACCGCTTCTATGACCTGTGCGGAGGAGACGGGATTGCCGTGCTCCCTCTGAAAGCCCGCGATACGGCTCAAATAGCTGCGGGCTGGATAGGAAAGGTCGGCTTTTCCGATTCCCTCCCATAAAAGCGCATAATAAGCCGGGGCCTTGTTGCCCGCCCCGTAGCCCGCCCGGGTGGAAAGGCGGTAATAGGAGTACGGCATCAGCGTGTGGCTGGCTTCCAGGCGCGGCAGGGAAGCCAGCTCCTTGTCCGTCATGGCGGCCTGCTCGTCCAGAAGCCCGGCCACATGGTAGGAACCGGTAACTACAACAATATCTTCCGGCGAGAATCCCTCTGCCACAGCCTCCTGGATTTTCCGGCGCATGAACGCCTCCCTGACCAGGATTTCCGGGCGGTCCTCGTCGCTGTCCTCCTCCAGCGCCCGCAGTTCGCTTCCGAAAATCCGCGCGCCGCTGTGATACGCCTGCGTGTCGCCGGTATGCTCCATGGTGCGCTCCCAGAAGGTCTCATGCCCGTCCTCCCCTGCCTGACGGTCCAGAAGCCCGTAGACGTTCATGCGCTCCTCCTCCCCGTTATCCGCGGCCTTCCCGCCCGGCGCGTGCTCCGGCAGAGCCAGGAACACCTCCGACGGCAGATCCATGAAACGGCATTCCTTCCCGTGCTCATGGGCCCAGAGAACCGCCTGGTATTCCGGGGAATACTCCGCGAAGGGGTACAGAATCGTCCGCACCGGCGCCTCCTTGGTGTAGGCCAGCACCGCTATGGGCGGCGTTACCTCGGGATTGGAAAACCACTGCAGCGTGTCGTCAAAATCGCAGGGCCCCTCCACCAGCACCAGCCGGGGATTCTTTTCCGAGAGAAATTGTTTCAGATGCCAGGCTCCGGCCGGGGAGAGATGCCGGACGCCGAATATATGTGGATGATCCAGATTCATAGTCTCCTCTCAATCCGCCGCCCCGGATTTCGGAAGCGGCCTTCCTGTCCGGTTTTCGGCTTCACAGCAATTCACTGCACGCCTTGTACAGCCCGCTCCACTTGGAACCGCGCTTTTTCATCACATGCTCCAGATATTCCTTCCAGGCCACGGCGTCCTTGTCCTCGTCCTTGATGATCGCCCCCTGGAGCGCGGCGGCCAGGTCCGCCTGGCTGATCTGGCCGTTGCCGAAGCTTCCCGCCAACGCCATGCTGTTGCACAAAAGCGAGATTGCCTCCGCCGTGGAGAGCACGCCGCTGGTCCCTTTTACCTTCTGGCTGCGGTCGCAGGTCTCACCGCATCTGAGTTCACGGAAAATCGTACATACTTTCTCCACGGTCTCCTCCTCCGGCAGCGCGGAATTCAGATCCAGGCCCGCCGAAAGCTGCGCCACTCTCGTGCGCACAATCTCCATCTCGGACTCCAGATCCGCCGGAGCCGGCAGCACCACGATATTGAAACGCCGCTTCAACGCCGCGCTCATCTCGTTGACCCCTTTGTCCCTGGTGTTCGCCGTGGCAATCACCGAGAAGCCCTTCTTCGCCGCGATTTCCGTATTCAGCTCCGGAACGGAAATCCGCTTTTCCGACAGGATGGAAATCAGTGCGTCCTGGACTTCGGAAGCGCAGCGGGAGATTTCCTCCAAGCGGGCAATCGAACCGGTCTCCATGGCGGTGAAGACAGGGCTCTTCAGCATGGCGGCTTCAGAGGGCCCCTGGGCCAGCAGCATAGCGTAATTCCACGAGTAGCGCAGCTGCTCCTCGGTGGTGCCCGCGGTGCCCTGAATCACTTTAGTGGAGTCGCCGTTGATTGCCGCGCAGAGATGTTCGGACAGCCAGCTTTTGGCCGTGCCCGGCTCTCCGATCAGCAGCAGCGCCCGGTCAGTGACAAGGGTGGCAATGGCGATTTCCACCAGGCGTTCATGGCCGATGTACTTCGGCGTGATGGAGGTGCGCCCTACCTTTCCGCCGCAGATATAGGTGCGCACGGAGCGGGGGGACATTTTCCAGCCCGTGGGGACCGGGTCTTTCTCCGCCGCAATCAGCGCGTCAATCTCCTTTTGAAACAGTTGTTCTGCCGGTAATCTCAATATTTCCTGATTCATAATATATACCTCGTCCCTCTTCCTTTTCATGAAAAGTATGAATATGTATGATTACGCCGTCAACCTCCACGCGCCCCTTACAGCCCGTTCTGCAGCCAGCGCTGATAGCTTGCCTCGTTCCAGTTCTGTACCTTGATCTTGCCGCTGTTCACCAGCTCCGGGATCAGGGATGCTTCCGCCAGCTTCGCCTCCAGGCTTCCCGGCATTTCCCGGATATAATACTCCAGCTCCCACATGGACACCTTCGGTCTAGCCTGGGCAAAGTGCACCAAAAGCCCCTCACAGCGGGTACAGCCGCAGCGTTTCAGGGCGTACAGGTAGACGTCCCTCTCCGTTCGGGTAAGGGCCCTTTTGAAGAAATAGGCTTCCAGCGTCTCACAGACCTCTTTGTCCCCGGGGTCGAAGAGCTTCGCCAGCTTCCCATCGATTTCGGAATCATTGCAGCGCAGCAAAAGCTCCAGGAACCGCCCCTTTATCCCAAGCTGAATCGGAAGGCGGTAGATATGCTCCCGCCCCTCCACTTCGCTGAACAGGGAGGTCTGCAGGAAAAAGTCCCCCGTGGCTTCCTCAAGCACAAGATAGTCCAGCGTCTCCGCCAGGAAGTGGTAGGGAATCGATTGCCTGCCGAAAAGCTGTTCCTCCAGCCAGGGGATCCAGTCCGTGCCGTCCCCGGCAATGAGCTTCGCCAGGAACGCCGTCGGGAAATACTGCTTGCGCCCGTCCGGGCCTTCATAGAGGGCATCGGCCAGGGCCAGCAAGTCCCTCTCCGGACTGCGGATCATGGAAGCGCAGACCGTCCACAGAACGCACATATGGAGCGGGCTGCCGTACTTTCCGGCGTGATTTGCGATGTCCTGGATCGCACGGCATACCTCCGGGCCGTTCTTCCCGAAGAGGGCGTACTCCGTGGCAGCGATGCACTTGGTCTCCAGGGCCTTTGCCTCTTCCTCAAGCGCCTTTTTGCTTTTCTTGCTGCCCTTCTCTTCTTTCGCGTCCTTTTCGTCTGCGCCGGTTTCTTTCCCTGACTTTCCCTCCAGCACTGCCAGCAGCTGTTCCTGGGCGCCCCGCGCCGCCAGACGCGCCGCCCAGGGTGCCTGGCTCATCTGCAGATAATACATCACGTCCAGGGGCTTTTTCCGGAACATCTCCTCGAAAATCGCCTGAACGGTTTCCGTATCGTTACAGGCAAGGGCGTGGTAGACTGCCTTTTTGGCATTGCCCTTCTCGGTCTTCCGCATGCCGTCCAGCCGCTCTATGTTCTCCGGGCTGTGGCGCAGCGCCAGGATCAGGTTCTGCCGCAGCTCCCCTTCCGCCAGCTCCAGCTGCTTTAGATAAAAATCATTGGCCGCCCCGCCCATCCAATGGTCGATGATTTGCAGCCGACGTACCATTTCCTTCTTTCCCTTAGGGTCGAAGTCCCGCATCAGCAGCGGCACCACATCCGCCCCGTCCTCCAGCAGCCAGTCCCGCACATCATCGGCCAGCTCTCCGTAGGACGCGCCCAGGGCCCGCACCATCGCAGCCCGGACACGGTAATCCTGAAAAAGCGCCGGACGGTTCTGATGGCATTCATGCACGAAGGAATAATGCCCGCTGCCCGAGGTGGTCAGCGCCTCCTGCAATGGCTTCAAAGCGGAATAGGGCACATCGGACAGAATCCGGCCCTGCCTTGCCGCGGCAGCCGTCTCTGCTCCGCCTTCCGCGTTCCCCGGGAAGCCCTCCGCAAAAACCGGCACCATCTCCCCGGCCACGCCCACTGCCCCCTGGGTGCAGCAGACTGCGTCCACCAGGGTGATGGCATCCAGCAGAATGCCCTCCTTGCCATCCGTCCCCCCGCCTCCCGTGGCAATCAGGCTGCGGCACAATTCTCCCACTTTCGCAAAAACCGGGGCAGCCTTCTCCAGGGGAGCCATCGCTTCCACTGCCCTCTTCAACCTGAAATCCTCCGCCAGCAGATTGGTTCCGGCAATCATCGCCGTGCGCAGGCGGTCACGCAATTCATAAATCGGTGTAATATCCATGTTTCCTACCTCTCTTCATTTCAGTTTCACGTTTTCCAGGAGATAACGCCACGAAATTTCGCATGTTCTCAGAGACCTCCAGGCTTATGCACGCTTTCTTTTCTTCCAGGAGACTTCCAGGCTTATGCGAAGTTTCGCTTCTTCCAGGGGCATCCAGGCTTATGGAATCCCAGGTTGCCTGTGGGACGCCCCCCCGGATACCCGCTCAATACAACAACCGCACCACGTTATGTTCCGTCACGATGCTCAGCGGCTGCAGCTTCAGCCTGCGCTGGGGCCCGTCATAATAGAAGGCCCCCAGGAGCACCTGGTCTCTCAGAAGGCCGTTCCCCGGCAGCAGGGAAATCCGCTCCACCGATGGCTCGATTCCCGGCGCGTCCCCCAGCATGATCGTCTCTCCCGCGGCATTCTTCAGCACATAGGAGTCGCCGTTCCTGCCGATTTCCGAAAAGGCCACCAGGCGGATGAAAAACGGATCCGCGATGGCGTTCTTCAGGGTATTCTTCACGCTCTTTGTCTCCGCGGCCAGGGAGGACACCGCCATCCGGCGCAGAGCGGCCAGATCCTCCTCGGATACGTCCCGGAACTGAGCGCCGTTCCACCGCACGCGAAGGTTCCCCTGCCCCGGGTAGCATGCCGCGGAATCCACATGGGCCACTCCGAAGACGGAATCTTCTTCTTTTACGTATTTCAGCGCTTTGACCGGACGGTAGTTCATGGTCATGTATATGGTTCCGTCCGTCAGGTCTGCCCATGCCCCGGCATCGATATATTCCCTGCGGGCCCCGTCATAGACGCACCAGAAAGAAAGCTGCATCAGATCCGCGTTGGAAAGGGTCTTCCCCAGCGCCTCCAGCTCCGTCAGCTTCCATATCCCGCCCAGCTCTTCGTAGAGCTCGTTGTCATCCGGCGCTTCCGCCCCTTTCTCCAGCTTATCCGCCAGATACAGCTTTGATTTCTTCACCA
This sequence comes from uncultured Acetatifactor sp., assembly GCA_910585665.1. Taxonomy (GTDB): domain Bacteria; phylum Bacillota; class Clostridia; order Lachnospirales; family Lachnospiraceae; genus Acetatifactor. The sequence goes on from CAJUFI010000001.1 coordinate 13,571, forward strand.
GCGTCCAGAATTTTTCCAGGACAGAGATGGCGCTGTCGTAATGCTTCTCGTCCCCGTCCTTCTGGAAGGCGGCGATTTCCAGGATCAGTCCGTTCAGGAGCCGCTGGGGCCCGGGCAGGTAGTAATCGCCCAGCTGTTTGGAGAGCTGCTCGTAGGTCTTCAGCGCCGTGCCGCCCATGGTGCCGAGCCCCGCCTTCACCAAATCCTTCACCAGCTTATCCGCCAGGTCCAGACCTTCCAGCTGTTTCTTGAGTTTCTTCGCCCGGGCGGCTTTTGCGGATTTTTCCGATGCGGCTTTCTTCTTCGCCGCCTCTTCCTCCGTCAGAGGAGCCTTTTCCCCGCCTTCCGCATCCTCCTTTTTCCCCGCCTTTCTCGCCCGCTTCTTCAGAATATCCTCGGGAATCTCACAGGTGCCGAAGGCCTTGCCCGCCGCGATTTCATACAGAAGGGCCAATCCGTGCTTACAGGGGAACTGGCGGCTGGGACAGGAGCAGCGGCACACGGGAGCGCCAGGCTCGATGAAATCTACTGTGGTTATGTAGTTGCTCTTTCCGCTGCCGGTGCATTCGCCGAGATAAAAGGTGTCATCCGCGGAGCGTTCCAGGCGGACAAAACCGCCCTTTGCGGAGATTTTCTTGCCGTTGGACGCCGCCGCTGCATTGGGCGCCATGGCCTGAATCTGCTGTTCGGTTATATTTTGCATAATACCTCCATTCCGTTCTGAGAACTGTTGATATCATTATATGGCTCTTGGAATAAGACCATTATATCATACTGGAAATGCCCTATACAACCCTGATTTACATCGTGCTGTCAAAGTGTGGCCGAGATGGTCCGGGACAGGAAAAAAGCCGCAGCAAGGCGCGCGGCCAAGCTGTGGCTTCTTTCGGGAGGGTTCGCTCCATATCTATTTTACGGCAGCAAAGCCTTTCTCCAGATCTGCCAGGATGTCATCGATATGCTCTGTGCCGATGGAGAGGCGGATGGTGTTTGGCTTGATGCCCTGGTCTTCCAGCTCCTGGGCGGTCAGCTGGGAATGGGTGGTGGTGGCCGGGTGGATCACCAGGCTCTTCACGTCCGCCACGTTGGCCAACAGGGAGAAGATTTCCAGGTGGTCAATAAATTTATGGGCTTCCTCCTGGCCGCCCTTGATTTCAAAGGTGAAGATGGAAGCGCCGCCGTTGGGGAAGTATTTCTGATAGAGGGCGTTGTCCGGGTGGTCAGGCAGCGAAGGGTGGTTCACATGCTCTACCTGGGGGTGTCCCGCAAGGTATTCCACCACTTTCTTCGTGTTCTCCGCATGGCGCTCCAGGCGTAAGGAAAGGGTCTCCACGCCCTGCAGAAGCAGAAACGCGTTGAAGGGGGAGATGGCGGCTCCTGTGTCCCGCAGAAGGATGGCCCTGATATAGGTCACGAAAGCCGCAGGCCCCGCCGCGTCTACGAAAGAGACGCCGTGGTAGCTGGGGTTCGCGTCCGCGATGGCGGGATATTTCCCGCTGGCCTTCCAGTCGAACTTTCCGGAATCCACGATGATGCCGCCCAGGGTGGTTCCGTGGCCGCCGATGAACTTGGTGGCGGAGTGGACTACGATATCCGCGCCGTGCTCGATGGGGCGGATCAGGTACGGGGTGCCGAAGGTATTGTCGATGACAAGGGGCAGACCGTGGGCGTGGGCGATTTCGGCGATGGCATCGATGTCGGGGATGTCGCTGTTGGGATTGCCCAGGGTCTCCAGATAGACGGCTTTCGTGTCGGGCCGGATGGCGCCTTCCAGCTCTTTCAGGTCATGGGCATCCACGAAGGTGGCCGTGATGCCGTAATGGGGCAAAGTATGGGCCAGCAGGTTGTAGCTGCCCCCGTAGATTGTCTTCTGGGATACAATATGGCCGCCGTCCTGGGCCAGGGCCAGGATGGCATATGTAATGGCCGCCGCGCCGGAAGCCAGGGCCAGAGCCGCCACACCGCCTTCCAGGGCCGCCAGTCTCTTCTCCAGCACGTCCTGGGTGGAATTGGTCAGGCGGCCGTAGATATTCCCGGCATCCGACAGATTGAAGCGGGCCGCCGCGTGGGCGGAATCCCGGAAGACATAGGAAGTGGTCTGGTAGATGGGCACCGCCCGGGCATCCGTGGCCGGGTCGGGCTGCTCCTGTCCTACGTGTAACTGAAGGGTTTCGAATTTATACTTGCTCATGGCACTCTCCTTTTTTATCTTTTTTTTCAGATGCCTTACCTCTGACCGAGCAATCTGCATCAACAGGGCTCCGGCATCTTGAATTCTATTCCCTGGATCCATAGTCGATATGATACACCTATTAAACTACTATGTCAATGGGTAATTAACATTTTTATGCATACATTTTTTAAAAAGTTTAAAGTTGCAGACGTCCCGGAATTCTGGTACAATTCTTTAGGAATGTTTTAAGAATGAAGCAATAGAAGCAATCGCAGAAGGTCAGACAGCCGGCAGACGCAGGCCGGCACAGAAGGTCACAGGAGGTACCCATATGGCAGGCGAAAACAGGAAACAGGACATGGGGAGCGGCAGCATACCGCGATTGATGCTGAACCTGGCGGTTCCGGCGGTGATAGCCCAGCTGATCAATATGCTGTACAATATCGTGGATCGAATCTATATCGGCCATATTCCGGACGCCGGGGCATCCGCGCTGACAGGGGTGGGGCTATTTCTGCCTATCCTGATGATGATCAACGCCTTTGCCATGCTGGCGGGCTCCGGCGGTGCTCCCAGGGCCGCTATCGCCATGGGAAAGAAAGACAACGAGAGCGCCGGAAAGATTCTGGGGAACTGCTTTTCCGTGCTGATGCTTTTCGCGGCGGCGCTTACCGTTCTTTTTTACCTCTTCGCGCCCCAGCTGCTGAGACTGTTCGGCGCCAGCGATGTGACGCTGCCCTATGCCCTGTCCTATGCGCGGATCTATATCCTGGGCACGGTCTTCGTGATGATCGTGATGGGGCTGAACCCGTTCATAACCACCCAGGGCTTTGCCAAGTTCAGCATGATTACCACAGTGGTGGGCGCGGTCTGCAACATCATCCTGGATCCCATCCTGATCTTCGGATTCCGCATGGGTGTACAGGGAGCCGCTGTGGCCACTGTGATCAGCCAGGCTGTCAGCGCGGTGTGGGTGCTCTGCTTCCTGAGGGGCCGGAAGACTCTGCTGCGGCTGGAGCCCGCCAACATGAAGCTGGAAGCCGCAACCATTCTGCCCTGTCTTGGACTGGGGATTTCCACCTTCGTGATGCTCAGCACCGAAAGCATCCTGAACATCAGTTTCAACAGCAGTCTCTCCCGCTTCGGCGGAGATGTGGCGGTTGGAGCCATGACGATCATCTCCTCCTGCAGCCAACTCGTGACCTTGCCGCTACAGGGAATCTGCCAGGGCGGACAGCCCATCATGAGCTATAATTTCGGCGCGGGCAAAAAAGAACGGGTGAAACAGGCCTTCCGCTGCCAGTTCCTGGCATGCGCAGGCTATTCCACCCTTATGTTCCTTCTGATGATGTTGGTTCCCCAGGTGTTCGCGGGCATTTTCAGCAGCGATTCCTCTCTGGTGGATTATACCGTCTGGTCTATGCGGATCTACATGGCGGGCATCTTCTCCACCGGCGTGCAGATTTCCTGTCAGCAGACCTTCATGGCATTGGGACAGGCGAAAATCAGCCTGTTGATGGCGTGCCTGAGGAAGCTGGTGCTTTTGATCCCTCTGATTTTCATTCTGCCCCATGTCTTCTCCGACCGGGTGTTCGGCGTGTTCATAGCGGAGCCGGTCAGCGACATCCTGGCAGCTGCCGTGACCGCCACCATGCTGTTCACACGTCTGAACAGGATTCTGGACAGAGGGGCGGGGGAAGCCTGAGCGCTGGCGCACAGGACTCAACGCAACGGTTCCCTAGCGGTTCGCCAGCTCCGTGGTGATTTCCTCCCAGCTGATGTTCTTCTCCGCCATGAGCACCATCATATGGTAGAGGAAATCGCTGATTTCGTACTTGATTTCATTTGCACCCGGGTTCTTGGCGGCGATGACGATTTCCGTGGCTTCCTCTCCCAGCTTCTTCAGAATCTTGTCGATTCCTTTGTCGAACAGGTAGTTGGTGTAGGATCCCTCCTTGGGATGGATCTTCCTGTCCTGTATGACGCCGAAGACTTCTTCAAAGACCTGCAGCGGATTGGTCTCTTCCTCGTACTCTTTTTTCAGGATTTCGTTGAAGAAGCAGCTTCTGGCCCCGGTATGGCAGGCGGACCCCACCTGGGAGATCTTCGCCAGGAGGGTGTCCTTGTCGCAGTCCGCGGTCAGGCTCTTCACATACTGGTAATGGCCGCTGGTCTCACCCTTAAGCCAGAGTTCTCCCCGGCTGCGGCTGAAATACGTCATCCTGCCGGTGCGGATGGTCTGTTCATAGGCTTCCTCGTTCATATAGGCCATCATCAGTACTTCGCCGGTGCGGTAATCCTGTGCGATGACAGGCACCAGGCCTTCCGGATTCTTCTGGAGGTCTTCCCACTGTAAAGCAGCTTCCAATGTCTCCACCAAGATTCCATTCTCCTTGCATAGATTTTTTAAAGTCAGAATATCGCGGTAATTGTCGTTGATCGTATTGCCGGTGACGCCGCAGACATTCTCGTAGGCAAATATCTCCATCAGCTTGTTCAGCGCGATCTGGTTCACCTGGACGAGGAAAGGCAGCCGGGTGATCTGCTGGGTCTCCCTGATCTGATGAGGGTTCATCAGGATGAGCCCGGACACATATTTCTCCAGCAGCTCCTGACGGGGGGCAAGCTCCGCCGCATGCTCATAGGAGACGAGGATTTTGTCCTTGCCGAACTTCAGAGAGACCTCCTCCGTGATGTCCGCATTGCCTTCCAGCGTATAGTCCAGGACAGCCCGTCTGCATCCGGCATAGAGCAGCTTCTTCACGTCCTCCATGCGCTTCACATTGCCTGCACCGATGACGTCCATCTCGGCGGCGGCACAGATTTCCTTTATGGTGTCCAGGGCCTTTTCATGGGCCTCGTCCCCCTGGGACATATCGAAGACAATCAGGGCGTCCGCGTTGTTCTCATTGTACAGATGCACCAGGCGCAGGGGATCCGTCTCCACCACGGAGGTATCCGCCAGACGCCTGACCGCATGTCCGTTATATAGATAGATACAGGGCACGAATTTTTTTACAAGCATAGTATTGACCTCATTTGTTTGCATTCATACTTATGTTCCTTTGTGTTTCCTTAGGAGCTGTCGGGCCGGGCAGCTACAGGCTCCCCTTGGTGCTCAGCACATCCCTCAGGCGCGGTTCCGCTTCCACGGCCTGATCCAGGGCTTTGGCGAAAGCCTTGAATATGGCTTCTATCAAATGATGGGTATTGCTGCCGGCCATCTGTTTGAGGTGCAGATTCATTCCCGCGCTGTAGGAGACGGCATAGAAGAACTCCCGCACCAGCTCCGTGTCCAGGCCGCCCACCTGCTGCGCCTGGAACTGACAGTCGAAATTCAGGTAGGGTCTGCCGCAGAGATCCACGGCGCACAGCATCAGCACATCGTCCATGGGCAGAATAAAGGCGCCGTATCTGCGGATGCCCTTCTTGTCCCCCGCCGCTTTGGCGATGGCCTGCCCCAGCACGATGCCGGTGTCCTCCACGGTATGGTGCCCGTCCACATGCAGATCGCCCTCCACACGGCATTTCAGGTCAAAAAAGCCGTGCCTGGAAAAGCCCTCCAGCATATGGTCGAAGAAACCGATCCCCGTGGAGATTTCGGACAACCCTGTGCCGTCCAGGTTCAATGAAATGGAGATATCCGTCTCCTTTGTCTTCCGTTCAATCTGAGCCGTCCTGATCATGAGTCCTCCCTTCCTGGCCCACTGCTGCCGTTCGGTCATCTTTCTGCGTCATTGCCGTTTAGTCATCCTTCTGCGCTGCTGCCGTTCGGTCATCCTTCTGCGCTGCTGCCGTTCATGCATTCTTCCGGCGATGTCTTTCTGCTCGCGAAACGTTCCGCATTCCATCGGCGGCGTAAGGAAGTGTCTACAAATAACCGCTACAAGCTTGCAGCAATTTTTATTGTATTTCCGGGCTTTTACCTAAACAAATTGTAGCGGTTATTTTCCGCCAGTTACTAAGCATACGGAAATCAATCCTCCGGAAACCGCACCCGGATGCTGTTCGCATGGGCCGTCAGTCCTTCGCTCTCGGCAAAGGTCTCGATATCCCTATGTACTTTTCCCAACGCTTCCCTGGAATATGAGATGATGCTGGTCTTTTTCATAAAATCGTCCACATTCAAAGGCGAGAAGAACTTCGCCGTGCCATTAGTGGGCAGAATGTGGTTCGGCCCGGCGAAGTAGTCCCCCAGCGGCTCCGAGGAATACTCTCCCAGGAAAATGGCCCCCGCATTCCGGATTTTCGTCATCACCTCAAAGGGATTGGCCGTGAGAATCTCCAGGTGCTCAGAAGCAATCTCGTTGGCGGCGTCCACGGCTTCCTCCATGCTGTCCGCCAACAGGATATACCCATAATTGTCCAGGGACTTTTGGATGATATCTTTTCTGGAGAGCTCCCGGGTAAAGGCATCCGCCTGTTCGGAGACCTGCCTGGCCAGTTCCTGTGAGGTGGTGATCAGGATGGCGCTGGCCAGCTCATCGTGCTCTGCCTGGGAAAGCAGATCGGCGGCCACGTACTTCGGATTGGCCGTCCCGTCCGCCAGCACCAGGATTTCGCTGGGGCCTGCGATGGAATCGATGCCCACATAGCCGTACACGGCCTTTTTGGCCAGAGCCACGAAGATATTGCCGGGGCCGGTGAGCTTGTCCACCTTGGGGACAGAACGGGTGCCGAAGGCCATGGCCCCCACGGCCTGGGCCCCGCCCGCTTTATAGATGGCGTCCACCCCCGCGATATCCGCCGCGGCCAAAGTGCCGGGATGCACCTTCCCGTCCGGGCCGGGTGGCGTGGTCATGATGATTTCCCCTACGCCCGCCACCTTCGCTGGAATCACGTTCATCAGCACGCTGGAGGGATAGGCCGCCTTGCCGCCGGGCACGTAGACGCCGGCCCTTCCGATGGGCGTCATCTTCATCCCCAGGATAGTGCCGTCCTCCTTGGCGTCGAACCAGCTGCTGCGGAGCTGCTTTTTGTGGAAAGCCCGGATGTTGTCGGCAGAGCGTCTGATGATATCCAACAGGCCGTCATCCAACAGGCCGTAGGCTTCCTCAATCTCCGCTCTGGTCACCCGGATGTTGTCCTCGTTCAGGGCGAAGCGGTCGAATTTCAGCGTGTATTCGAACAATGCCTGGTCGCCCCTTTCCCGGACGTCCGCCAGGATGTCGTTGACCGTGCTCTCATATTCAGAATAATTGTTAGGGCTCCTTTTCAACAAGTCATTCAGGATATTCTCTTTGGTCTCTTTTGTCAGTTTGACGATTCTCATGCCTGCCTCCCGCTGCTCAGCTTCTTTCTCAACCCCAGTACCAGCTCCTGGATCCGCGCCTGTTCCATCTGCATGCTCACAGGATTGACGATCATCCTGGCAGATAGCGCGCACACTTCTTCCAACACTTCCAGCCCGTTCTCCTTTAAGGTGGAACCGGTCTCCACGATGTCCACGATGACCTCGGACAGCCCCACCAGCGGCCCCAGCTCCACGGAGCCGTTCAGCTTGATGATGTCCACGGTCTGATGCTTTTTATTATAGAAATAGTCCTTTGCGATGTTCGGGTACTTGCTGGCCACCCGGATGCGCTCGTGGTGCAGCAGAAGCTCCCTGGCGGATTCCGGCCCGCAGACGCACATCCGGCATTTGCCGAAGCCCAGGTCCAGCACCTCGTACACGTTCCGGTTCTCCTCCAGCACCTCGTCCCGTCCGACTACGCCTATGTCTGCGGCTCCGTACTCCACGTAGGTGGGCACGTCAGGCCCTTTTGCCAGGAAGAATTTCAGCTTCCAATCCTCGTTCACGAAAATGAGCTTCCGGGTACTCTTGTCCTTCATCTCTTCACAGGAGATGCCCATCTCCTCGAACAGCTCCAGGGTCTGGTTCGCAAGCCTGCCCTTGGTCAGCGCAAAGGTCAGATATCTGTCTTCATTCATGCCCGATTCCTCCCTCCTGGCAGCAGTCCTCCGGGGCACAGCAGCCGCTTCCGGCCGGCACCAGCGCTGCCGCTATCCCCTGGCTCCGCAGTCTCTGCGCTTCCGCAAGCTTTTCAGGGAAGTCCTCGCGGCTGTAGGAAATCCTGCGTATCTCCCCGGCATCCGGCATCGCCACGCCCTGCCTGGAAAGCGCTTCCAGGATGCTGTCCACCACCATGACAAAGCCCACCGCCGGGGCATCCTTCCCGAATTGCTCCAGCAGCCTGTCATATCTGCCGCCTTTCACGACGGCGTCTCCCACCCCGTAGGTGTAGGCCTTGAAAATCATTCCTGTGTAATAGCGATACTTGCTCAGCATCCCCAGGTCAAAGGACACATACGCTTCCACGCCGTACTGCCGCAAAAGGGAATGCAGTTTTTCCAGCCTGTCGATGGCCCCCAGGGAACGGGCATTGTCCGCCATGGCCCGGGCCCCGGCCAGAGAATCCATGCCGCCGAACATGTCTGCCACTTTCAGGAGCCTGCTCTGATAAGGCTCCGCTACCTTTCGCTCCGTCAGGAGATCCTGGGCCCCGAAGTAGTTCTTCCCTGAGATGAACGCCCGGAGATCCAGTTCCGTCTCTTCGTCCAGCCCCGCTTCCTCGCAGAGCCCTTTGAAATATTCCACATCGCCGATGGCTACCTGGAAGCGTTTCAGGCCTGTGTTCAACAGGGATTGAATCACCAGGCTGATGATCTCCGCGTCCGCTTCCACGGAGGGGTCGCCTATCAGTTCCGCCCCCATCTGGGTCACTTCCTTCAGTTTCCCCTGGAGATTGGAAGTGTTGGTGAAAGTGTTGCCGATGTAGCTGAAACGCAGGGATAGCCGCTCCTCGCAGAAATATTTGGCGGCGCAGCGGGCGATGGACGGCGTAAAGTCCGGGCGCAGCACCAAAGTGTTCCCCTCCTTGTCAAAAAATTTGTACAGTTCCTTGCTGGGGGTGGTTCCGATTTCCCGGGAGAACACGTCGAAAAATTCGAAGGTTGGCGTCTGGATGTCCTCGTATCCGTACAGACGGATGCATTCTCTCAGCTGTCTCTCCACATGGAGCTTTCCGGCGTATTCCTTTCCGTATATGTCCCGGACTCCCTCCGGTGTATGCAACAGTTTCTGGCTCATATCATCCTCCATGTGTCTGCTTTTGCTGTTTGGGTTCACCATGCGCCGCCGTTGACTGGCTCGGTCATTTTTTCTCTAATCAGGCAAACGGCAGGCGGAATATCGACTTGCGCGGTCATTGTCCGCGGCGCCGTTGACCGAAACGGTAAGCGAAACAGCGAACACCATTCACTTCATTGCGGTAACGTGTCAGCGCGGTAGCATGATATCAAATTGATGAAACATATTTTTATAGTATAGCGAAAGATGCCCCCACTGTCAAGCCCTGTCCTCCAAGTCCTTCTGCAGGGCGTCCAGGTATGGCACCAGGATGCCATGCTTACGGGGCAGGACGTATTCCGGGTTCAGCTCCTCATAGCGGAAGCTTTTCCTGCCGCCCTCTTTGGCGCGGTTCCAGAAAAAGAGCAGCATCTGCAGGGGCAGATAGTACAGGATATCCTTGTGGGTATAGTATATCAGGAAAAAGGATATGCCCCCCTGCTGCTCGAACTTCTCCATGAACGCCACCTGGTGCTCATGGATGTTCTGCAGCGCAAACGTATCCGCCGCGCACTCCTTTGCGTCAAAGCACACGGGAAGCCCCTGGACGGCGCCTATGTAGTCGACGGTGCTCTTCTGCTCAAAATAGGCAAGGGTAATCTGTCGATTCTCTTTGTCTATCTTGAGGGGCGTGATGGGGGTGGGAATCTTTTGGATCAGGGCAAGGCCCGCATCGGCGTATCTTTCGTTTGTCCTGTTGATCATGTCTTCCAGCGTGGAGCCGCGCAGGCCCCGGGAATTCCATGTGGCCATACATAGTTTCCTCTTTTCCTTCCTGATGGCTGTTCTGCTTCCTATCCCGTACCTTTTCTGCCGGTGGGGAACAGGGCTTCCTCCAATTCACGGAACTGCTCCGGACAGGGGGCTTCGATGCTTCTGCCGCTCAGCCGTGCCCCGGGGCCGGAGGTTATCTCCGGAAACGTGACTCTGCCGGCATGGAGCAGATGATGTTCCAGGCCATATTTCTTCCTCAACATGCGGTTGACAGCTTCCAAGCCATATTTGTAATCTCCTGTCAGGGGATGGCCGATGCTGGCGAGATGGGCGCGAATCTGGTGGCTTTTTCCGGTGATTAGTTCCACTTCCAACAGCGTGTAGGCATCTGTGACGGCAATCGGCGCATAGACCGTGCATATGGGAGAGGCCTTTCCGCTGCGCGGTGCCGCCTGGGGTTCCTGAACTTTGGCTGTTCTCCGGCCCTTTGACTGCCGCTCTTCCCCCGCCAGGACATTGCCCGCCGTCACAATGACCCGGTTCTGTGCGCTGTCCTTCACGAGATGCCCCTCTATGCTTGCCGCTTCCCGCAGCGCCCCCACGCAGATCGTCCGATAGAATTTCCGCACGCTGCGCTCTCTGACGCACTGGCTGAAGAACTGGAGGCCGGGAAAGCTTTTTCCACAGAGCACGATTCCACTGGTATTCCTGTCCAAGCGATTGCAGACAGAGGGGCGGAACAGGGGCAGTTCCTCCGCCAGCGCCGGATTCTGATGCAGCAGGTATCCAATCATCCACTCATTCAGGCTCAGGTCTCCCGCCGCGGCTTTCTGCGTTAGGATTCCGGAGGGCTTGTCCAGTATCAGGAAGTCGCTGTCCTCATACAGAACGGTGATACCGCGCAGCTTTTTGTAGGCAGCTTCATATTCTTTCACCAGGTTTTCTTTCGCTGGATTTTCATTCAACGCTTTCACCGGCTTCTGACCTCTTGCGTGGATGTCCCGTTCCCCGCTGTTCCGCACGTCTCCGGCAGAGGCGCTTGTCTTCCCGCTCTTTTGAGGAGAGACGTCTTCCGCATAACCCTTCGGCGCTTCCCTGCCCGAGAACTTAGCGAAAGTCTCCTCCGAGAAAAATGTGCACACCTGGTCGCCCGGCTGGAGGATTTCATTTCCTTCCGCCTTTCTGCCGTTCAGGGTGATGTTCTTTTTCCGTAACATTTTATACAGAAAACCGTTTCCCGCAAGCGGCAGATATTTATGCAAAAATTTGTCCAGCCGCTGCCCGGCCTGATTTGTTCCGATTCTTACCGACTGCATACAGGCTTCCTTTCCGGAAATCCACTGTCTTTCCATGTGCTTCTGCTGTTTTTACAGCGCCACGCTCTTTAATGTAGCGATCACAGCCCTGGTCACCGTCTCGTCCGGCTCCAGCTGCCGCATCTGCTCCAGGCGCTCGGCATATTTCTCCAGGTTCGTGAACACCTTCACCGTTACGGTCTTGTGTCCGTCCATCTTCAGGATGTTCCCGATGTGCCTGTAGAACTCATTTTCCAGAAACTGCCCGCCCCCGTCCGAAAAGCCGCACACCGTATTGCCCCGGACCGCCAGGTGGCTGACCACGAAGTTCTTCTTATAGGAAGTGAACACCATATCGTACAGGCAGTCCAGCCCCTGGGCGTGCTGCTCCACCTCCTGGGCAGGCTGCCCGCCGAAGCTTTTGAACCGCAGGAACATGATCATTCCCACTGCGCTCTTGCTGGCCGGGAGGCACCCCAGGATGGCCACGATGCTCAACAGATTCGCCCGCTCCTTGGTCTGGACATAGCCCGCTATGAACAGCGAGACGGATATGCCGAAATAGACCACTGTGCGGAGAATCTCATACTTTTTCTGGGAGTCCAGGTACCCTTTCGTCCCCTTGACGCCGTCTGTGGAGAACATACGTTTTAACTGCATGGATTTACAGTCCTTTCTTCTCTTTCTTCTTCATCCGTTTCGTCGCCTGCAGGATAAGGCTGTGGGGCACCGCCTTGGACAGCGCATGGAATGCCTTTATGGGCAGGCTGCAAACGGACATGGGACGCTTATGGTAGGAATCTTTCAATGCCTGTGCCACCACCCTGTCCGCCGTCACCATGGTATATTTCTTCACGGCCAGCGTAGATCCCGTTGCCTCCGCGATGTCGAAAAACGGCGTGTCCACCGGCCCGGGGCAGACACTGGTGACATAGATGCCCGCATTCTTCAGCTCTTCCCCCAGCGCCCTGGAAAAACTCAGCACGTAGGATTTCGTGGCCGCATACACGGAAAAGCCCGGCTGGGGCAGAAAGGCCGCGCTGGAGGCCAGCTGGATGATACGGCTGCCCCACCTCATATAGGGAATCATCCGGTGGGTCAGGTCTGTCAGGGCCTCGCAGTTCAAATGGATCATGCCGAGCTCCAGATCCGCGTCCTGCTCGCAGAAGCTGCCCATGATTCCGTACCCGGCACAGTTGATCAGCATCCGCACCGCCGCATCGTGCAGAAAAGCCGCCTTCTCCAGGGTATCCAGAGACGATTTCTTTGTGATGTCCAGGGCAAAGATACGGGTCCTGTGCTGCAGGGACCTGCCAAGCTCCGCCAGCCGCTTTCCGTTTCTTGCCACCAGCCAGAATTCGTCAATCTTTGGGAAATGGCTGTCCATCTGTAGGGCGAACTCCCGGCCGATGCCCGAGGAGGCCCCTGTGATAATCACGATATTCATATTATCCTACCCTTTCTTTGCGATATCTTCTCGTCTTCCCGGAAGCTCCAGACCGCATTCACGCTGCTTGCTTTCTGGGACTCCTTGGGGCCGGTCCTCCCCGCTTTTCCGGTACCGTTCAGCCGCAATGCCTGATTCTGCCTAGTACCCCGAAGATTTACCTAAAACAATCCCACATAATCATCGATATAATAGTCGGCCAGCTCCCGTTTCCGGTCCCGGGAGTCGGCGGAGTATTCGTCCTCCACGGCGCAGACCCGCATACCGGCGTTCTTCCCCGCCAGGATTCCCGCCACGATGTCCTCGAACACCAGGCAGCGCCCGGCAGGCACGCCCAGGCCATGGGCCACTGCCAGATAGATGTCCGGGTTCGGCTTGCCCCGCAGCACCTCGCTGCCGGTCATGATGCAGGTAAAATACTCACGCAGATTATGTACGGCGGCCACATTTTCCACCAGCTCCCTGGAATTGCTGGTGGCGATGCCAAGCCGGATGCCCTTTTCCCGGCAGTGCCTCAGGAAATCGGGAATCCCCTTTTTCAACGGTACTTCATACATATATTTATTCCAGGCCATACGGTTCCATTCCGCCATGATTTCTTCCAGGGAATCCGGTATGGCGAAGTGTTCCTTGAAATAACATGCCGTCTCCCGGAAACTCATGCCCTCGATCTCTGACTGCAGATTCTCCGGCAGCGGGATTTTGTAGCGCCCCAGATACTCGATGTCGATGGCCCGCCACATCCACATGGAGTCCACCAGGGAACCGTCCATGTCGAATATGACCGCCTCTATATCCCGCAACATCTCATGCCTCATCTTCCGTTCCCTCCTGTTCGACAGGCCTTGCGCTCTGCATGTTCTGTGGCCTGTCCGCTGTCCGGAGCAGTGCCGCCGTTTCTCCTTCGGCTTTCTCTGTCTTCCGTAGCCGTTGTCATCTCGACTCCAGCGTCCCCGGACAGTCTCTCAAGTTCTTCCTCCGTCAGCTCCCTGTATTCGCCGGGCCGGAGCGTCTCGTCCAGGTCAAGCCCGCCGAAAGACACCCTCTTCAGGGCCAGCACCTGATTGCCCACCGCCTGCAGCATCCGCTTCACCTGATGGAACTTCCCTTCCTGAATGGTGAGTAAGATTTCCGTATCCTCCAAAAGCGTCACCCGGGCGGGCAAAGTGGGCTTCTCCTCGCCGATGTCCAGCCCTTCTTCCAGGCGGCGGACATCTCCCTCTGCCAGTATATGGGCTATGGTCACGCGATAGGTCTTGTCCACATGCTTTCTGGGGGCCAGCAGCCTGTGGGCCAGGCCGCCGTCGTCCGTGAGAAGGAGCAGGCCCGTGGTGTCTTTGTCCAGCCGCCCCACAGGGAAGATTCCTTCCTTTGCATCCTTTCCCAGCAGGGAGACCACGGTGTGCTCCGCCCGGTCCGAGGTGGCCGATACCACGCCGACGGGTTTGTTCATCATATAGTAGACGAACTTTTTATAGCACAGAGGCTCCCCCCGGAAAGCAATCTTGTCCGACAGCTCATCCACCTGCCGGTCCGGGCTTTTCGCCAGGGCGCCGTTTACCGTCACAAGCCCCTGGCGCACATAGGACTTTACCTGGCTTCTGGAGCCCAGATTCATTTCGCATAAAAACCTGTCAAGACGCATGCGCACATCCTTTCTGGCTGCATGATCGGACTGCCGCCGACATTCCCCGGGAGCTGTCGGAAAATGCCCGATACAGCCAACTCCTTCCGAGCGATAAAATCAGCAGCCAGTCCCGGTGCCTTCACCCATATGCCGGGTTGCTGGCATATTTTTGTGACTGCCGGTATATATTGTGGGGAAGGAGTGTCCCTTTATGAAACTATTGACCGTATTGTTCCTTGTATTGCTGGGCTGTATCCTGACCCATTCCCAGATCAGCCTGTCCTATGCCGCCATGGGACTGAATCTGTGGTTCGAGAAAATGATTCCCTCTCTGCTGCCCTTCATGATTCTGTCCGGCATCATGGTACGGCTGAAACTGACGGACAAAGTCGCCATGATTGTCTATCCTGTCGTCAAACCGTTATATAAAATACGCAGAAACGTATGCTATGCCATGCTGATGGGATTCCTCTGCGGCTTCCCCATGGGGGCAAGGGTGGTGGCCGATCTGTATACAAGGCAGATGATCGGCAAAAGGGAGGCCGAGTTCCTCCTGGCATTCTGCAACAATATCGGCCCTGTGTATTTCTGCAGCTTCGTTCTGCCCCTTTTGGGGCGGAAGCTTGTGCTGCCTTATCTGTTCGGCATGTATGGGATTCCCCTTTTGTACGGCCTTGCGCTGCGCTACACGGCGTTCCGGGATTTGCCTCAGGAAAACGGGGTTGCGCTCTCTCGCAGCACGAAAAACCTTGTCTCCTGCGAGAGGCCCGCTCTGCATAGCTTCAAAAGCCTTGCCGTTCCTAAGAACCAGGCCATCTCTAAAGGCCTTTCCGTCCAAGGGCTGCCGGCATCTTGCCATTCCAAAGACCTGACCGCATGTCAGATAAACCGCCAGGCAAAGCCACGAAGCCGCCCCTCCGGGCTTTTCCCGGCGGAAAAGTCCGCGGAGCGGTTCCTGGAGGCAGTGGACGAATCGGTACATGCCTCCATGCAGAGCATCCTCTCTCTGGGCGGCTACATGGTCCTGTTCAATCTGCTGAACCTGGTTCCGCACCTTCTGCTGGGCGGCCCCCTGCGGGAGCTTGCCCCTCTGCTGGAAATCACCGGCGGGCTTACGATGCTGGGGGACGCCTTCCCCCTTTACAGCCTGCTGGCCCTTTCCTTCGGCGGGCTTTCCTGCATCGCCCAGACATACAGCTGCATCGGCGACTCGGATCTGTCCATCAACTGCTACATCCGGCAGAAAATCCTGCTGACGCTGCTGGCAGGCGGCTTCTACCTGGGCTGGTTCCTGCTGCTGCCCGGCTCATTTCTGCGCTGAATTCGGTTCTTTCTGCGCCTGCGGAACAGGATGCCCTGGACGATGAGTATCGCCAGGAGCAGGATGCCGGCCGCCAGAAGGCAGGACCGGAACAGGACGGCGAAGCGAGCATTCTTCTGCGCCTCCTCAGGTTGGCTTTCCAGGGAAAGGTCTTCCGCCGGTACGACCTCTATATCCCTGCCATCAACCTCCTGTACCTGAGGCGCCGCGAAGGCCTCCGGGCTTGTGAGGCAGTCGCTTTCCGTGTACAGGTCATAGATATTGTAGGCCCGCACAATCACCCTGGGCCATGTGCCCGGGGTGACGGGAATCTCCAGGGTGAAGGTATCCGCATAGCTGCCCGTCAGGGTATCGCTTTCCGGCCAGACTTCCCTGGCGCTGTAGCTTATGCCCCTGTCCGTGCTGTAGCTGTAATACAACAGCGGCGAATCCGAATCCATGGCCGTGACCTGCACTTTCAGCATATAATTCTCATAATCCGCGTCCAGGAATTCCACCCTGCATATCTCCGGTTCCGTGGCATCCACCACAGTGACGGGCACCACGGAAGAGGCGTCCGCGTCCGCCAGCTGATACCCGGAATAGTCCACGCCCAAAGAACTGCTCTTCAAGCCGAAATACCTCGCCACCGCAGCGGCGTCCATCTTCCCGAACTGCCGCAGCTGCTCGTCGTTCTCGCAATAGACTGCGTCCCGGGCCTCGTCTACATGACAGTGCTCAATGATGACCGCCGGGATGTCCAGGGCTACGGACTCTCTGATGATGCCGTAGTAGTCAAGCCCCTTGTCCCCCAGCCTGGTCTTGACGCCCCTTACCAGCAGCCCGAATTCCCGCATGTCTGTCAGAAACTCACAGCCGAACTGATAGCCGTAACTATTGTAAGGGGGAAAAGCGGACACCCAGACCTCGGAACCGAAGAACTCATGGTTGGCGGAGGCATTGTAATGGATGCTGAACAGGAAGTCCGCGTCCACGGATTTGGCGAAGGCCGCCCGCTCCTTTAAGGTCATGTCGATGTCCTCTGTATGGGTCAGATAGACCTCCACATCCTCATACTGGACAAGCTCCTCATACATGGCCAGCGCCGTGGTCATGGTCATCTGCTTCTCTTCGTGGCTGTTTTCGATGGTGCCCCGGTTCTCCCCGCCGTGCCCCGGGTCTATCACGATGACCAGCTTCTCTCCCTTGATGTCCTGCAGCCTGGGAGCGGCACGGACCGCCCCCGGAAGCAGAAGGATGATCAGGACCGCAATCCCTACTATCAGTGAAAATCTCCCCATATAGCTCCTTTCATGTGACTTTTTCCATGTCTATATCTTCACGCCTAAATCTATGCTGAAATTCATAATAATCCGTAAAATACGGGAAAGAACCAGCTTTCTTGCGAAAACCGGTTCCATGTATCCAAAACCTTTATGCAGAAAGATTACGGCGACTGATACGGGAAACTACGCCGCGCCATGCAGAAGGGGCGCCCTATGATGCCGTCATACTTCTACAGAAGGCCAAAATCCTCCGCAAATAGCCGAACTTCCGTGCGATTTGTTCCCAATGGCACAATGAACCACGCGACAAAACAGAAATAAGCCGGATAGCATCAAGTCATAAGACATCCAGCTTGTCGTCATCGTCATTGTCGCCCAGCAGATGGGATTCCTCCAACTCCTCCGCCGGGCGCAGGGACCTGAGGTTCGCCTGAATCATGTCATGATACTGCCCCAGGGAACCCATAAGCTTATCATAATCCGCCCGGGAGGACTTGAGGGCGGACGAGACGATGGATTCCAATTCCGCCAGCCGATCCTCGGTGTACCGGGAAGCTTGGGTCCTGAGCTCATTGGCCTCTATGGTCGCCTTATCCAGAATCTCCCTGGCCTGGCTGGCGGCGGTGGCCACGATTCCGTTGGCCTGGGCATAGGCTTGCTGCATGATTTCATGCTCGCTGATCAGCTCGTTGGTATGTACCGTGGCCTCGTCAATCAGAGCCTGCGCTTTGGCGCGGGCATCATTCAGGATGGCATCCTTGTTGCTGATGATTTTCTGATACCGTTTGATCTCGTCAGGAGTCCTCATGCGCAGCTCACGAAGCAATTCATCGATTTCATCCTTATTGACAATGATCTCTGAATTCGACATGAATTTCGGTTTGCAGCTTTCGATATACTCCTCCAATTCATCTATTAATTGCTCTATTCTGCTGCTCATAAGCTAAATATGCTCCCTTCCTCAGATTCTGTCCTGGATATGGTACTTCTCATATATCAGCTTTGCCACGAACTCCGGCACGCACTGGCTGACATCGCCGCCGAAGCTGGCGATTTCCTTTACGCTGGAGGAGCTGAGGTACGCATACTCCAGGCTTGTAGTCAGGAACATGGTGTCCAGCTTCTCGCCGGAAAGCTTCCGGTTGGTCTGGGCGATCTGCAGCTCGTACTCGAAATCGGTGATGGCCCGCAGGCCCCTGACCGCCACATGGATGTCATGCTCCGCCGCGTAATTGATCAACAGGCCGGTGAAGCTGTCCACCTGTACATTGGGAATGTCCTTCGTGGCCTCCTGTAATATCTTAACACGTTCCTCCACAGAAAACAACGGTGTCTTTACCTTATTGTTCAAAACGCTGACAATCAATACATCAAACATTTCGGAAGCGCGCCTGATCACGTCCAGATGTCCGAAGGTGACAGGGTCAAAGCTCCCGGGATAGACTGCTCGCTTCATGGCTGCTCCCTCTTTATGAACAGATGTTTGTTCGTCTTATACCTCTTGTCCTTCGTTACCTGGTAGCCCAGCTCCGTGACCCAGGAAAAATCCGTCTCCTTTGCGGCCTCCGCCACGATGATGGTGTCCTCCGTCACATAGCGCATCTCCTTCAAAAGGGCCAATACCGCCCTTTCCTGGCCGTCCTCATAGGGGGGATCCAGGAAAATGATGTCCACAG
Source organism: uncultured Acetatifactor sp. (assembly GCA_910585665.1). Lineage (GTDB taxonomy): Bacteria > Bacillota > Clostridia > Lachnospirales > Lachnospiraceae > Acetatifactor. The sequence continues at coordinate 32,218 of CAJUFI010000001.1, forward strand.
CCTCCTCCCGGATGCTCCCCAGGGCGCTGCAGACATCCTGCTTCCACACCACGGCCCGGTCCTCCATCTTCGTGAACGCCAGGTTCTGCTGGATACAGGCGATGGCTTTCGGCGCATTGTCCACGAAATAGGCCTTCCGCGCGCCACGGCTCAAGGCCTCGATGCCGATGCTGCCGCTTCCGCTGAACAGATCCAGGAAGATGCCCCCTGGAATGTCCCACTGCAGCATATTGAACAAGGTCTCTTTGATCCTGTCCGTGGTAGGCCTTACGTCCAGGCCTTCCGGTGTCTTCAGGGGAAGGCTTCTGGCTGTCCCTGCAATCACTCTCATACTTTCTACCTCATACTCTGATTTTCGTGCCCTTGCCGTCGCGCTTGGCCGGCTTCATCTTGTCCAGGTCGATGGTCTTGCCCTTGTAGTCGATGGAGGACGCCGAAGAACTGGATGTATAATATACATTCTCCACCGCGTCCTTCGCCCCCAGCTTGATGCCCCGCACGCCCACGGCGGCCTTTTTCTTCTCCGGGACCTCTTCCATGGCGAATTTCAGGAAATAGCCCTCCTTGGTCTGGAGGACGATATCCCGTTTCTCCAGAAGCGGCATGACGCTGACCACGCTGTCGCCCTCCCCCAGCTTCGTGGCGGCCACCGTGCGCTTGGACACATCGAACTCGCCGCCGTCCACCAGCTTCATCATGCCCTGGGCAGTGACGAAGGCCACCTGCCGCAGATTCAGCTCCGTCTGGCTGGTGATGCAGACAATCTCCTCCTTCTCGGAGTTGAAATTGCTCACATTGTCGATGGGGACGCCCTTGTCCCGGAACTTCCCGAAGGGCAGATCCATGGCTTTGATGGTGTGGAGCTGGCCCGTGGAAGTGAACAGACATATCTTCCCCGTGTTCTTGCAGAGGAAGACGAACTTGCTCTCCGCGTCCGCGGCCTCTTTGTTGCGCTCATAGGTGGCTTCGTCCACGGTCTTGGCATAGCCGAAGCGGTCCATGAGGAAGACTACATTCGTCTCTTCTATCTCCTTTTCCTTAAAGACGGCCTCCTCCACATTGTCGATGACTGTCCTTCTCTTACGGCTGTAGGCCTTCTTGAAGCCGTCCAGCTCGTTGATGATGACCTGGGCCATGGAATCCCTGCGGTCCAGGATATCCTCATAGCGATAGATGTTCGCCATGGTATCCTCATGCTCCTTGATCAGGGCCTCTATCTCCAGGCCGATCAGCTTGTACAGGCGCATCTCCAGGATGGCGTTGGCCTGGCGCTCCGTAAAGGACAGCTGCTCCGCCATGATCTTGGACTCTTTGGACTTGAACTTGATGCCGGCGGTCTTGCCCTCCACCAGACAGGCTTTCGCCATGTTCCTGTCCTTGGAGCCCCGTAGGATCTCGATGATCAGGTCGATGACATTGCAGGCCTTGATCAAGCCCTCCTGGACTTCCTTGCGCTCCAGTTCCTTCGCCAGGAGGTTGTTGTACTTCCTGGTGGCAATCTGGAACTGGAAGTCCACATTGGCTTTCAGGATCTGCTTCAGGCCCATGGTCTCCGGCCGGCCTTCGCAGATGGCCAGCATATTGACGCCAAATGTGTCTTCCAGCCGGGTCTTCTTGTAGAGCAGGTTCACGAAATTCTCCGCGTCCGCGTCCTTGCGCAGCTCTATGACGATGCGGATGCCCTCCTTGGAAGACTGGTTGGAGATGTCCACGATGTCCTGTGTCTTCTTGGATTCCACCAGCCCGGCCACGTCGGACAGGAACTTGGAGATGTTCATGCCGATCATGGGGTAGGGAATCTCCGTAATCACCACATTGGTCTTGCCGCCCTTCTGCTGTTCGAATTCCACCTTGCCCCGGATTTTGATTTTGCCCGTGCCGGTCTCGTAGATCTGGAGCAGATCGTCCTTGTTGGTGACGATGCCGCCCGTGGGGAAATCCGGGCCTTTCAGGTACCGCATCAGCTCCTTCGTGGTGATGTCGCTGTTGCGCATATAGGCTTTCATGGCATCCACCACCTCGCCCAGATTGTGGGGCGGCGTGCTGGTGGCCATGCCTACGGCGATTCCCTCGGAGCCGTTGATGAGGAAATTGGGGAGCTTCACCGGCAGGACGGCAGGCTCCTTCTCCGTCTCATCGAAATTCGGGACGAAATCCACCACGTCCTTGTCCAAATCAGCCAGGTAAGCCTCCTGGGTCACCCGCTGCAGCCTTGCCTCCGTGTAACGCATGGCAGCGGCGCCGTCTCCCTCAATGTTGCCAAAGTTTCCGTGCCCGTCCACAAGGGGCAAGCCCTTCTTGAAATCCTGAGCCATGACCACCAGGGAGTCATAAATGGAACTGTCCCCGTGAGGATGGTACTTACCCATGGTATCGCCTACGATACGGGCACATTTTCTGTAAGGCCTGTCGTAGCGGATACCCAGTTCATACATGTCGTAAAGGGTGCGCCGCTGCACAGGCTTCAGGCCGTCCCGAACGTCCGGGAGCGCACGGGCGATGATGACGCTCATGGCGTAATCAATGAAAGATTTCTGCATCTCCTCGGAATATTCTGTTTTGATGATTCTATTATCGTCCATTTAGTTCAATCCTTTTCCGATATCTGGTCAGCATATCCGGATTCATATCTTCACGGAAACTGCATACAAATATGTTTCAGTATAACATATTTTATATCGCTTGTAAAAGAAAATATGGCCTGACTTAGAAGGTCAGAGGAATCCAATACCTCTGAAATACCTTTTCGCCATCCGCCATTTCATTTTCCAGGATGCCGCCGTTTTTCTGGATAGTTCTCGCAGAGCCTGTGTTCTCTTTGTCACATGTGACCAGGACTTTGTGGATGCCCAGCTTTCCGGCTTCCACAAGCGCAAGTCTCAGCATTTCCGTGGCATAGCCCTTACGCCTTCTGCTTTTTCTCACGCTGTAGCCGATATGGCCGCTGTGCCGAAGCAGAACGTCATTTAGCCTGTGCCTGAGGTCTATCATGCCTACAAGCTGATGGTCCTCGTCTATTGCCAGAAATGTGGTGGACGGAACCAGGCCCTCCGGCACGGTCTTTTCATCCCCCATCTGTTTCCATTTTTCATACCAGGCTTCAAAGGATTCGGCTTTTTCAAGGCCTCCCGTACCGTGCAGCACGTCGCCGTTTCGAAGGAATTCTTCTCTGTATTCCATGATTTGATTTTTATATTCAGAGGTCGGCAATATCAGTCTCAGCATAATGCATTCTCCTATATGGCTATAAACTCGCATCAGTTATTTGCAGACAATTCCTTACTATGGCAGAGAGTTTCTCAGATATCCAGCTCCGCGTCCACCGCATGCTCGTAGATGAAGGTCTTCCGGGGCGGTACCTCCGTCCCCATCAGCAGCTCTGTCACCTCCGAAGCCATCCTGGCGTCCTCGATCTCCACCAGCTTCATCCGCCGGGTCTCCGGATTCAGCGTGGTCTCCCAGAGCTGCTCCGCATCCATCTCGCCAAGTCCCTTGTAGCGCTGCAGAGTGAAGGCACCTTTGTGGGTTTTCCGATACTTTTCCAGCGCTTTATCGTCATACAGATACTGCTCCTCCCCCTTGGCGGGCATAGCCTTGTACAGGGGCGGCATGGCAATGTACACATGGCCCTCGAAAATCAGCTCCGGCATGAACCGATAGAACAGCGTCAGCAGCAGGTTCGAGATATGGGCCCCGTCCACGTCCGCATCCGCCATGATGATGATTTTGTCATAGCGCAGCCTGGAGATATCGAAATCATTCCCGTACCCCTCCGAAAAGCCGCAGCCGAAGGCGTTGATCATGGTCTTGATCTCCGCGTTGGCCAAGACCTTGTCGATGCTGGCCTTCTCCACGTTCAGAATCTTGCCCCGGATGGGTAATATCGCCTGGAACATGCGGTTGCGGGCCATCTTGGCGCTGCCGCCTGCGGAATCCCCCTCCACGATGAAGATCTCGCACTGGGACGGCGTCTTGGACTCGCAGTTGGCCAGCTTCCCGTTGGAGTCGAAGGAGAACTTCTGTTTGGTCAGCATGTTGGTCTTGGCCCGCTCCTCGGACTTGCGGATTTTGGCGGCTTTCTCCGCGCAGCCGATGATATTCTTCAGCGTTTCCAGGTTCCGGTCGAAGAAATGGACGATCTCCTCCCCCGTCACCTTGGACACCACCTTGGCTGCGTCCTGGTTGTCCAGCTTCGTCTTGGTCTGCCCCTCGAACCGGGGATCCGGATGCTTGATGGACACCACCGCCGTCATGCCGTTTCGCACGTCCGCCCCGGTGAAATTGGCATCCTTTTCCTTCAGGATTCCCAGGTCCCTGGCATAGGTATTGATCACATTGGTAAACATGGTCTTGAAGCCCGTCAGATGGGTGCCGCCCTCTGAATTGTAGATATTGTTGCAAAAACCCAGCACATTCTCATGGAATTCATTGATATACTGAATGGCCACCTCAACGGAGATTCCGTCGCTCTCCCCGGAAAAATAAATGATGTCATGCACCGCTTCCTGGGACTTGTTCATATCCTTGACAAAGCCCGTGATTCCGTCCGGCTCATGGAAGGTCACCGTCTCCGGCGCCTCCTTGCGCCTGTCCTCGAAGATGATCGTCAGATTCGGATTCAGATAGGCCGTCTCATGCAGGCGGCTCTTCACATCGTCCTCCTTGAACCGGGTCTTGTCAAAAATCGTATCGTCCGGTAGGAAATTGATGATTGTCCCGGACTCTTTGGTCTTCCCAATCACCGGCAGCAGCCCGTTTTCAAGCGGCGTGATCGGATTCCCCCGCTCGTATTTATCCTCGTAGATGTACCCGCCCGTCTTGACCGTCACGGTCAACCGGGTGGAAAGGGCGTTCACCACCGAAGAGCCCACGCCGTGGAGGCCTCCGCTGGTCTTGTACACCGAATTGTCGAACTTGCCGCCCGCGTGGAGGGTGGTGAACACCAGCCGCTCGGCGCTGATTCCCTTCTCGTGCATCCCCACCGGAATCCCCCGGCCGTTGTCTGTCACCGTGGCGGAGTCGTCCGCCTCAAGCACCACCCGAATCGTATCGCAGAACCCGGCCAGGTGCTCGTCTACAGAATTGTCCACGATTTCATAGATCAGATGATTCAGACCCTTCGTGGACACGCTGCCGATGTACATCCCCGGCCTTTTCCGCACAGCTTCCAAACCTTCCAGCACCGTAATGCTGGAGGCATCATAATTGCTTACATTACCCATCTATAAACCTCTCTGTCCCCAAACTTTTCTGCCATATCCTATATGGCATGCCATGTACGATATAGCATGCCGTGTACTATATGGCATTACATGCGCTGCATGGCTTCCTCCTGACAAAAGCACGCAAGAACATATGTTCTCGTTTCATATGTCCCATCATAACCCAAATCCCGGAAAAAAGCAAGAAGAAATTTTGGCTCCGCCGAAACTCCGCGTCTGTCCTTCAAGCGCCTACACTTCAATCTTCCGGCAGCACGCAAATGCCAGCGCCCCCGGCCCGATATGGCAGGCCACGCTCAAAGAAAGCGCATCGATATGGATGTCATACCCGGGGAACACCTCCAGGATCTCCTCCCGATAGCTTTCCGCCGCCTCCAGATTAGCAGTATGCGCGATTTGCAGCCAGATATGCCTGTCCTCCGTCATGCCGCCGAACCGGTTCTCGATATCATTCTTGATGGCATTGATCATGATGCTCTTGCCCTGATTGGTGGTCCTGGCCTTGGCGAAGGCGTCCAGCTTTTCCCCTTGGATCTGCAGCACGGGCTTCAGCCGCAGCATGGTCCCGATGGCAGCCGCAGCCGGGGTGATCCTGCCGCCCTTCTTCAGATAATAAAGCGTGTCCAGCATGATATAGATGCTGCTGTTGAATTTATCCGCCTCCAGGAACTCCTTAATCTCCTTTGCGCTCTTCCCCTTGGAGGCAAGCAGCTTCGCGTCAAGGCAGGACTGGCGCTGGGTGACGGAAATCCGTTGATTGTTCACCACTTGGACGCGTCCCTGATAGTCCCCGGCCAGTATCATGGCGCTCTGGCAGGAGCCGGACAGGCCGCTGCTCATGGGGATATGGACGATTTCGTCATAGTCCCGCAAAATGCTGTCCCAGAGCTTCATCACGGACTCCGGGCTGGGCTGGCTGGTGCCGATGTCCGCGCCGCTCTTCAGTTTCTCGTAGAACTGCTCCTGGGTCAGGTCGATGTCCTCATAGAAAGTATCCTCATTGATCATAAAGGGCATGGGCAGGACATAAATGCCCAGCTCCTTTCCCGCTTTCTGGGTGATTCCGCTGTTGCTGTCCGTTACGATTGCTACCTTTGACATAGATTCCCTCGCTTCTTCGTGTTCCTGTTTATTCTATCCTGATCTTATCCTGATTCTACCCGCTCGCTTCTTCTGCGCCCGGACATATGATGAATTTATTTTACTGTCAAATCGTCCTAAAGTCAACACTGTTTGAGGAAGCTTCTGCCAGATGCCGCTTCAGGCATGCGTTCTCCTGCCGCTCCAGGCCAAGATCCTGCTCCAGCAGCCGGTCCACCGCCTCGGAGGCCTGCTTCAGCACGGCGGCGTCCGAGTAGATGTCCCCCAGGCGGAAAGAGAAATCGCCGCTCTGCCGGATGCCGAACAGCTCTCCAGGCCCCCGCAGCTTCAGGTCCTCCGAGGCGATGAAAAACCCGTCGTTGGAGCGGTTCAGGATCTGCAGGCGCTCCATCGACTCCTTCTTTTCGTCGGCGCTGAGGAAGATGCAGTAGCTCTGATGCTTTCCGCGCCCCACCCGCCCCCGGAGCTGATGGAGCTGCGCCAGGCCGAACCGCTCCGCGTTCTCCACCATCATCACCGTGGCGTTGGGCACATTGATCCCCACCTCTATGACCGTGGTGGACACCAGCACATCGATGTCCCGGGCGGCGAACTCCTCCATGATCCGGTTCTTGTCCCCGGGGCGCATCTTTCCGTGGAGATGGGCCACGCGTATGCTCTCCGGCAGAACGTTCCGCAGCTTTTCCGCGTAGTCCACCACATTCTCCAGGGCCGCCCCGCCCTCGGCGTCCTCCGAGTCCCCCTCCACCTGGGGGCAGATGACATAGGCCTGCCGCCCCTGCTCCACCTGCTCTGCGATGAACTGGTAGGCCTTGGGCCGATAGGCGGTGTTCACCACGCAGTTCTTGATGGGCAGCCGGTTGGCGGGCAGTTCGTCGATCACAGAGATATGCAGGTCCCCGTACAGGATGATGGCCAGGGTCCTGGGAATGGGGGTGGCGCTCATGACCAGGATATGGGGATACGCGCCCTTTTCCGCCAGCCGCTCCCGCTGCCTGACCCCGAACCGATGCTGCTCGTCCGTCACCGCCAGGGCCAGGGACTGATACTGTACCTTCTCCTGGATCAGGGCATGGGTGCCGATGATCAGATTGGCCTCCCCGGAGGCAATCCGGCCATAGGCCTCCCGCTTCTCCTTCGCCGTCATGGAGCCCACCAGGAGCACAGGCCGGAAAATCAGGCTGTATCTCTCCACATAATCCTGCACCGTCTCGAAATGCTGCACGGCCAGCACTTCCGTAGGAGCCATCAGCGCCCCCTGATACCCGTTGGCGGCAGCCGTCAGAAGCGCCAGCAGAGCCACGATCGTCTTGCCGGAGCCCACGTCCCCCTGGATCAGGCGGTTCATGCAGTAGGGCCCCTCCATGTCCGCTTGGATCTCCTGCCAGACCTTGCTTTGGGCCCGGGTCAGGGGAAAGGGGAGCCGCTCCAGGAAACGGGCCGTGTCCGCCGTCTCCGGCATCCGGAAACCGCTCTCCAGCTGCCTGCCGAAATCCCGGTTCTGTCGCATCAGGAACAGGAATTCGAAGAATTCGTCGAAGACCAGCCGTTTCCTGGCCAGGATTAGAGCATCGTAGTTTTCTGGAAAGTGGATGTCCTCCAGGGCCCTCCGTCTGGATATCAGACCGTTTTCCGAAAGAAAGACATCGCTGTAATACTCCTGTTCGAAATCACACAGGGAAAGGGCCTGCCGGACATGCTTCTGGATGGCCTGGTTGGTCAGCCCTTTTGTCAGGGAGTACCGGGGAAGCAGCCGGTCCGCCAGCTTCCGGTAGTCCTCCCAGGAGAAAATCTTAGGCTGTTCCATCACCTTAGCGGCTCCCCTGCTCTGCACCAGCCCCCTGAAAACATAATAGCCGCCCTGCCGCAGGGTCTTTTTCAGGAAGGGCATGTTGAAAAAGGTCAGCTGCAGGCTTCCGGAGCCGTCCGACAGGTTCACGTTCAGGATGCTGAGCCTGCGGATTCTTTTTTCGTTGGGGATGCCCGCCACGGCTGCATGGACGGCACACACCTTCCCGGACTCCGCGCTGTCGATCCGCACCGGCTCCCGGAACAGCTCGTAATCTTTCGGGTAAGCTGCCAGCAGCTCGTCCACCGTCCGGATATTCAGCTTCCCGAACAGCTTCTGCGTCTTCTCTCCGATGCCTTTCAGCTCTGTTATGGGCGATTTCCCATCCATAGGCCTTCCTCCTTCCCGCCGCCTGCCCCGGGGCCCTGCGCAAAGAATGCCAAGCGAGGCCGTCCGCTTGGCATTCAAGACATTTTATTCTACTGACATGACGTAATAGTAGATGGGCTGTCCGCCGTACTGCAGCTCGATGTCACAGTCGGGATAGCGCTGCGCCATCTGGTTCCGGAAGGCTTCCGCCTCCTCGCCCTTCACATCGCTGCCGTAGTAAATGCTGATCAGCTCGCTCTCCTCCGTCACCATCTCCGCCACGGTATTCCCCGCCACCTGGCTGATGTCCGTGCCTACGGCCAAAATGCCGTCGTCGCCGATTCCCATGAAATCGCCCTTCTTGATCTCCTTGTCGTCGATGACGGTGTCCCGAACCGCGTAGGTCACCTGGCCGGTGCTGACATTGCCGATTTCGCTTATCATGTTGCCCTCGTTCTCGTCCACCGACAGCTCCGGCACGAAATTAATCACGGCGGTGATCCCCTGGGGAATCGTCTTGGTGGGGATGACGAACAGGTCTTTTTCCGTGGTCAGCTCAGCGGCCTGGTTCGCCGCCAGGATGATGTTCTTGTTGTTGGGCAGGATGAAGACAGTCTTGGCGTTGACTTTGTCCACAGCGTCCAGGATGTCCGCCGTGCTGGGGTTCATGGTCTGGCCGCCTTCGATGATATAGTCCACACCCAGGCTTCTGAAAATCTCGTTGATGCCCTCGCCCATGGAGACGGCGATGAATCCGAAGTCCTTGAGCGGCTCCTGTGCGGCCTTCACAGGCTCCTCTATGGCGGGCGGCTTCGAGGCGGCTTCCTGGGCGGCAGCCTTCACCTCGGCATTCCCCGACATCTTGAAGAGCTTCTCCTGATGCTCCAGACGCATATTGTCAATCTTCAGGTTGGAGAGCGCGCCATACTTCAATGCCTTCTGGATAGCCAGACCAGGGTCATTGGTATGTACGTGCACCTTGACTACGTCATCGTCTGCCACACATACAATCGAATCGCCGATGGACTCCAGATAAGACTTGAAATCCATTTCCATCTTGATATTGAAGGCCTTGTTCAGCATGATGATGAATTCCGTGCAATAGCCGAACTTAATCTCCATCTGCGCCTCGGCCTGCCGCTGGCTTTCCTTAGGGCTCATTTTTGCCTGCTGGCCGCCTATGGGCTGGACGGACAGGTCCAACTCCTTGCCCAGGAAGGCGTCGAAGGCCCCTGAGAGCACCGCTATCAGCCCCTGGCCGCCGGAATCCACCACCCCTGCCTGCTTCAGAACAGGGAGCATCTCCGGGGTCTGGCTCAGCACATACTCCGAGTGGCTGATCACCGTGGACAGGAAGCGCTCCATGTCGGTGCACCCCTCCTCCGCCAGCTCCTTCGCCTTCACCGCGCCGCCTTTCGCCACGGTGAGGATGGTTCCCTCCTTGGGCTTCATGACAGCCTTGTAGGCAGTCTCCACGGCCTTCTCGAAAGCCTCCGCCAGCACGGGAATCGTCAGTTCCTCCTCCTCATTGATCCTCCGGGTGAAGCCGCGGAACAGCTGGGACAGGATGACGCCGGAATTCCCTCTGGCGCCCCGCAGGGAACCGCCGGAAATCGCCTTGCACAGGCCCTGCATATCTACGGCATCCCCCAGCTGTGACACTTCCCTGGCCGCGGACATGATTGTCATGGTCATATTAGTGCCCGTGTCGCCGTCAGGGACGGGGAATACATTCAGTTCATTTATCCATTCCTTTTTGCTCTCCAGGTTCTTTGCACCGGCCAGGAACATCCTGGAAAGCATCCTGGCATCGATATGTTCTAAACTCACGCTCGCTCCTCCTTAATCAATCACTCTGACGCCGTCCACGTAGATATTGATCTTCCCGATTTCGATTCCCGTGAACTCTTCCACCTTGTATTTCACATTGCTGATCAGGTTATCGGCTACAGCCAGTATGCTGACGCCGTACGCAACGATGACATGAAAGTCAAGAGTCAGCTTGTTTTGATTAAGAGTCACGCTGATGCCTCTGGTGATGCTGTCTTTCTTCAGGAGCTTTACCAGTCCGTCCTTGACGCTGACGCCAGCCATGCCCACGATGCCGAAGCATTCCACGGCCACGCTTCCGGCGTACTGGGCGATCACTTCATTATGGACGACAATCTTTCCCATATGGGTATTCATAGAAGATCCTTTCATACTACCCCATCCTTTCTCATCTCGATTTCTCGTCTTGATACAGCCATCCGCCCACAGGCAGACTTTTGCCCTGTGCAGACATATCTCTGTTATTTTAACAGTTTTCCCATAAAAAGGGAATAATAAATATTAAATTAAAAAAAGTTTTTTTTACTTGCTTTTTCCATATATTTCTGGTAATATATCAATGTTGTGTATAATAGGAAATACGGCTGACGGATTTTCTGTTGCCACAATAAAATACAAGCGTAGGGACACGCAGGTGCTGAGGAGGTGGCAAAATGGCTAAGTGTGATATTTGCGGCAAGGGCGTCCTTTTTGGTAACAATGTAAGCCATTCCAATAGAAAGACCAATACAATGTGGAAAGCTAATGTCAAGAGAGTGAAATGCAAGGTAAACGGTGGTTCTAAGAGAATGCATGTCTGCACCCGCTGCCTGAGATCTGGCAACGTGGAGAGGGCATAACCGGCGGTGACGGCCTGTCCTCCAGGAGGACATGAGATTTTGATAACGATCGCGATTGAAAAGAGCAGAGAATTTTGGCTGCTCTTTTTGACGTTGACCATTTCCGCCGATTCAGACAGCCCCAAATTTTCCGGGGCAGCTAAGAACCTCTGCCCCGGAAACTCTCCGCAAGAATAATCTCCCGCACCGGGAACTCTCTTCCGCTCTCAGTCGCCGCAGATGCAATGATATCCTAAAAACAGCAATAAAGCGATGATGACCATGCCGATCAGCCGATTGTGGGCAATCAGCATGATCAGCATGCCGATTGCAATGAGAAAAGAGACCAGTCCTATAATCTTCTTCATGATGCCTCCGGACTTTCGGTATCACACGCTTCCACCTGTCAGGAAGCGTGAAATCTTTTCACATTAGTATATGCGGCTTTCCCGGCGGAAATGTCAGTCTTCGGCCTCCTCTTCCGGGAACGCGATGTCCACCACCTCAGCGTCGGTGATATCCTCCTCCCCCTCAGGAGTCTGCTCTTCCTTCTTCTTCGGCTTGGTGAATTTGTCCACCAGATCCGGAATCATGTCCAGTACCTTCGTGACGGCATCCTGGTTCTTGATGTTCACCAGCTTGACGGCATTGTCCTTGATGACCAGGACGGCGCTGGGGGTCATCTTCCCGCCCATGCCGCCTGCGCCGGACGTGGAATTCTTCTGGCCGTTGCTGCCGGAACCGGCGCCTACGCCAAAGCTCACGTCCACCAGGGGCAGAATGATGGTGTCCCCGATCTTTGTGGCGTCGCCCACCACGGTCTTGGTGGACAGCACCGTGTCCATTCCTCTCAACAGAGACTCTACGACTCCCTGAAATTGGTTTTCTTTCTCCGCCATGTTCTCCTCCATTCCCGAGCTTTACGCGGAAGCCTTCCTCTGCGCTGCCCTCAGTCCCCTGAGGAACACGCGCAGCTTCCGGTCAAAGAGCAGCTTCAGGCCGTTCACCGCCAGCACCCACACCGTGACCCTGCCCGCCGCCTCAAACTCGCCCTCGAATATCCGTCGCTCAAAATCCGGCGTCACCCAGAAGCCTGCGCCCAAAGCAGATGCCAGCACACAGTACCCTCCATATAGGTATCCCGTGGTATCCGGGGAGCCAGTGCCGAACACCAGTTCTATCCGGACATGCTTCGGGCCTGCGCTTTTCATGACCTTCACGGCCCTCTGCATGGCATGGGCAGCCAGCTGCTTTGTGTTCTCCTCCTGCAAAAGCTCTATATAGTATGATATATTCTTCCAAATCTTTTTTATTTTATCATAGATGCTGCAAATTGTGTACTTTATCTTCTGTATTTTTTTGGAAAACTTTTCTGTGCTTTCCTGCGGCTCTCTGTCGAAGCTGCCGGAGGCCGCCCCTTCTCCCGCCCTTTCTTCGGGCCGATCGGCCGGGCCGTCGGCCGGATCCGCGCCGCTTGGCAGATCAGCCCTTTCAGGAGGCGCCGCCCGCTCAGGCAGGGCCGCCGGGCCGCTGCCGGGCCGCTTCCCATCGGAGGCCTTTCTATCGGAACGCTTCCCGTCAGAGCGCTTTCCTCCGGAGTCCATCTTTCCGGATTTCTTTTTTCCGGATTTCTTTTTCTTCCCTCTGCGCTTCCGTCCGCCGTCCCCCTCCTGGGGATCCGGCGGAATCCTGCTGTCGAAGAGGGCGAACCACAATGCCTTCACTGTCAGCCGCCCCGGCTCCGGATACCCGAAGCGCACCCGGAACAGGCCGAAGAGCCAGTTCACCTTCACCGCCAGCCTGATTCCCGACGCGTCCTTGCTCCCGCTGACGCGATAGGTGAACGGAAAGAACAGGAACACCAGGAAGCCCGCCAGGGACAGCGCAAGGATCGCCAGAAGGACCGCGCCCACTATGGAGAGGACTTTCATTGGAATCGTTGCCCATAACACGCCTAACATCGCAGATACTCCTTTAACGCGCAGTCGCCCCTGTCCCGGAGGCAATCCGTCACCATTCGCTCCACCAGCTGCAGCGCCTCCTCCCGGCTCCCGGCAATCCCCACCACGAAGGGCGGATATTTCCGATAGTAAGACTGGCACAGCTGCCTGGCCTCATAGATGTCCAGCTGGTCCGAGGCGTTGCGGGAAATGGAAATCAGAAAGACACCGGAAAAACCAGGTCGTCTTTCCAGCTTTTTCTTTATTCTGTCCAGTTTTTCCTTCCGGATGCTTCCACCCAGATATAATTTCGGATGATACATGATACCGAGAGCCATGCGCGGATTCCCTTTAGCTTCAATAATACTTCTTGCTGCCCCATAAATTGCTTTTCTTCAGTTCCAGATATTCATCATAAGCTTTTTCCAGAATCTGTTTCTCATTCGCGAATTTCAGCAAATGGTATGCCTCATGGTACTTGTAATAGCCTGAATCCAAAAAGAACTCTTCTTTTTGTGGTTTGCTGTAATAACTGTCTGCCATCATCAGATACCAGTGGACTTCCTTTTCCACGATATCTTCGGGAACGTTGAAGGTGTACTCGCTTTTCCCGATATATTTAATGATGGTAGCTTTCGCTCCAGATTCCTCCAGCACTTCCCGCAGGGCCGTGTCCTTGTACTCCTCCCCCTGCTCCACCGTGCCTTTCGGCAAAACCCAGCCCTCGTACTTGTTCTTGTAATTCTTGTACAGAAGAAGGATTTTTCCACGAAAAATTACCACACCACCACAGCTTGTTGCTTCCAGCATTGCAATCCCTCCTGATTGGTGTGCCACTTACTTGACTAAAAATAAGTATAGTCCAATCTCTCCAGAAGTGCAATACTTATTTTTCGCGGCTGAAATACGCGTCGAAGATCCGCCTGGCGATAGGGACGGCGTAATCTCCGCCGCTTCCCGCACCCTCCACGATGATCGTGACGCAGATTTCCGGGTCCTGCGCAGGCGCGAACCCGGTGAACCAGGCATGGCTGTCCCCCTGGTCGTTGTACTCCGCGGATCCCGTCTTTCCTGCGGCGGTATAGCTTAAGCCGGATAGCTTTTTGGCTGTCCCGCCCTCCACCACGGCGGTCATCAGCTCCCGCAGCTCGGCCGCCTCCTCCTCGGTCATCAGGGGGCCGTAGCTGGAGGGCTGATAGGACTTGATCACTCTTCCGGCATCGTTCTCCACCCGGTCGATGACATATGGCTTCATGAGCACGCCGCCGTACGCGATGGCGCTGGTGATCATGTTCAGGTGAATGGGCGTCATCTGTGTCCGCCCCTGACCGATGGAGGTCTGCATGACCTCGCTTACGGACTGGCCACCGGTGGGGATTGCGCTGCTTTCCTTATAGGAGAGCGTCAGGGGAAGGGGCTGGTTGAACAGCAGGTCGTCCAGGATCTCCCCGAAAGTCTCCTTGCTCAGGCTGGTGCCGATGTTCGCGAAGGAGCAGTTGCAGGACTTGGCAAAGGAGCTCACGAAATCCACCTGGCCGTGGTTGGTGCCATGATAACATTTGATGCGGCTCTCCCCGGACCGGAAGGAACCGGTGCACTGGAAGGAATAGCTGTCGTAGGTGTCCGGGTTCTCCCGGATATAGCCCAGGGCCGTGACGATCTTGAAAGTGGAGCCCGGGGGATACTGCCCATGGGTGGCCCGGTTCAGCAGCACGGAGCTGTTCTCGTCGGCGATGATGGAATCCCATGCGGACGCGATCTGATTGGGATCGAAGTTCGGGTGGGACACCATGGCCAATATCTTCCCTGTGGAAACTTGCGTCACCACGATGGCCCCTTTGTAGATGCCCAGCTGTTCGTCCGCTGTCTTCTGCAGCGCCACGTCCAGGGTGGTATAGACGCTGTCCCCGGGATTCTTCAGGCCTGCCACATCGTTGGCTGCCTTGTTGCTCAGGGAGGTGCTGGTATTGATCAGGTAGTAGTTGGCCAGGGACTCTATGCCGGTGCGGCCTTTCGTGGCGTATCCCACGATGTGGGAGAACAGATTTGCGTAAGGGTACACCCGGGTCTCCCCCTGGTGGCCGTCCAGCGCCGTCTGGGCCAGGACATCCCCGTCGGCGGAGTAGATGGTGCCGCGGTAGTTCCTGGAAAGCAGGATGGCCTGCCTGGAATTGTAGCTGTTGTTGAGCATCTCCTGTTCGCTGGTGGCGGTGAAATACCCCAGATATCCGATCAATACCGCGAACAGCAGGCCGAATAAGCAGCTGGTCACGATGATCTCAGGACGGTTGAGAGGGTGCTTTTTCTTCGCATTGGGTTTTTTCTTCCGTTGGGTGCTGTCTTTTTTATCTGGCACTGTGCTTCTCTCCTTCCTGCTGCATCCTGATATAGATACCCTGAATCAGGAAAAACATGATCATGGTGGTCATCACGGAGCTGCCTCCGTAGCTGACGAAGGGCAGCGTCACCCCCGTCAGGGGAATCAGCTTGGTCCCGCCGCCTACGGTCAGGAATATCTGGAATATGTACATGATGCCGATTCCGTATACGATCAGCTGGTAAAATCGGTCTCTGATCCGCGCCGCCATCTTCATCATCTCCAGGAAGCAGGACAGGGTCACGAGGATCACGCAGATGCCGAACGCCACCCCCAGCTCTTCGCACACCGACGAAAAGATGAAGTCCTTCTCCACGAAGGGGATCGCGCCGGGGTTGCCCTTGGACAGGCCCATGCCGAACCAGCTGCCGCTGCCGATGGCGAAGAGGGACTGGGTGATGGAGAATCCCTCGTTGTCAATGTAAGCCCAGGGATCCAGCCATGTGATGACACGGTTCCTCACATGGGCAAACAGATTGTACGCCCCCCAGGCCGCGCCGCTTCCCCCCAGCGCCCCGGCACAGAGGTACAGGTAATTCCTGGTGGCGGCGAACACCACGAACACATAGCCCACGAAAAATATCAGCGCGCTCCCCAGGTCCTTCGACAGCACCAGGATCACCACATGGGCCCCGGCCACAGCCGCCGTGACGGCTACTCTGGGGAAGGAGGTATCGTCCCACAGGGCCGCCGCCAGGAAGAAAAGGAAGAGGATTTTCACGAATTCCGATGGCTGGAAGGTCACGCCGCCGATGGTAAAGGAAATCTCTGCCCCGTAGGTGACTTCACTGTATATCAGCACGGCACCCAGCATCACGATGCCCAGGATGCCGTAGGCCCACGTCAGCTTCTTCAGGAAGCGTATCCGGGACAGCGCCCAGGGGATGAACAGGGACACCGCCAGGGACAGCAGCATGATGATATACTGCCGGACCGCCCTGCCGAAGGACAGCCGGGATATGACGCACAGCCCGACCCCAGACAGCATGCACATATTGTTCAGCAGCAGGCGGTTGGCCTTGTCATATATGGCGGGCACCATGACAGCCATGGCCAGCAGGAGCACCTGTACGAACGCGTAGAAGAACACATATTCCAGGTCCCCGTTCACGAGCGCCAGGTCCGCGAACAGGAACAGCTGGATCATGAACAGGAAGACGGCCTGGAAGGCGTAGATGGCGACCTTCTTCCCCCATTTGTCGAACAGGCAGGCGAAGCTGCACAGGGTATAGATTGCCATGAGCGCCGGTATGATGAATTTTGATAGCTCTGTAACATATTCCCGCATGGCTTTATTCCACTCCTCTTTTCTCATGACCGGTGGTGTATTCTCCCGGCAGGAAAGGGGCTCCTTTCAGGAAACAGTCAAGCAGCCCTTTCACCTGCGCCGGGGGCTCTATGGTGAAATCCATCCGCAGATCCATGTCCCCCCGCAGCGCCGAAAGGGATTGGTGCAGCGATAAAGGAACGCTGTTGTAGATGATGTTCATGCAGTGGCGGCAGTTGGCCACCACGGGGAACTCTTTGCGGTATCGGTCTGTCAGGACGGCATCGGAGAGCGGCGGTTGGCCTTTCGGCCTGCGGTTCGCGCCGCATTGTCCTATCGTCCGTTTCAGGCAGTTGGCAGTTATCATCATGGGGATGCGGCCATATACCATCTTCTCGCAGGGCAGCTGCGCTTCCGGCAGCCCTTTATCTGCCAGGCCTCTCAGCAGGTTCCGCTGTTCGGCTGCCTTTAATTCATAGGGCAGGCAGAAGCCGTCCGACAGGGCAGACAGCTCTTCGGCGGCGGAATGGTTCCAGATATAGATGCCCGCATCGGTTCTGCAGGACATGTCTCTGTGGTTTTCCCGCACGAAGCCCAGGCCGTCCATGGATCTGGCCAGGAAGCCCTGGAACAGGCCGCAGGCTTCCACTATCCGGGACAGCTCCTCCAGGTATCTCCGGTCTGCCTCCCGTAGGATGTAGGGAAGCGCCGCGTACAATGCGGCGGCCTTGGAGCCTGCGGCAAGCCTTTCGCATAGAGACAGTGCGTTTGGCGCCTGCCCTGACGGTTCCCCGGATTGTTCCGGCAGAAGCAGGTCGCTGTCCACATAGATCCGGACGGGCTGCTGCAGGGCTTCCGCTGACAGCCAGCCGCACAGGGCTTCCAGCTGCTGTATCGTGCGGACATAGAAAGCATATCCATGACTTCCAGAGGCCGCATTTCCATTTCCATGACCGGTACACGGCGGTTGTCCATGCTCCGGGCTTTTCATCGGGCTTTTCATCGAACCATGGCCCGGTTCATAGCCTCTCACACGGAGCACCTTCTCCTCCAGCTCAGCGACGGCGGCTCTGCGCAGTTCATTGATCTGCTTCAGGGGATAGAAGCAGCCCTGGTCCAGGACAATTTCCGTTTCCGCCGCGTAAAAGGCGCTGTCCCCCAGCTTGCACAGCTGCTTCCGGACATTCTCCTCCGTGACAGGCTGCTGCCGGGCGGCCTCCACAGGCGCGCCCTGTACGCTGGCCGACATATCCTCCCAGCAAAAGGTCACCTCCGCAGGCTGTCCCAAGCGGAACACCGCCGAGACGGCGACTGGCAGTTTCAACGGATTCCCGATATGTTCCGCCCGTATCTTCGACAAGAGCTCCTCATTGCTCTCCCTGTAGGCAGGGCTGTCCAAAGTCACCATCTCGCGCCCATTTCTTCTGAAAAAATAGCCGTCCTGGAGCCCGCTCCTGACATAGAGGGAAGAGAGCGCCTCCAGGTCCCGCCGCTCCACATGGTAGGCCTCCGCCGCCTCCCGGACGCCCATCCTTCGGCGCAGCTCCCAATATCTGTCAATATATCGTCTATAAATATCCGTCACACCGGCAGCGTACTCCGGCTTCTTCATCCGTCCTTCTATCTTAAAAGAGTCAATGCCCGCCTCAATGAGCTCCGGAATATGCGCAACGGTGCACATGTCTTTCAGGCTCAGGGGATGGCATTCCTCCCGCTTTCCGCCGCCTGCGCTCACGGCATAGGGCAGACGGCAGGGCTGGGCGCAGCGCCCCCTGTTGCCGCTCCTGCCCCCTAAGATGCTGCTGAACAGGCACTGTCCGGAATAGCAATAGCACATGGCCCCATGGATGAAAGCCTCTACCTCGATGCCGGCCCGGCGTTTCATGGCGGTAAGCTCCGCAAGGCTCAGCTCCCTGGCCGGCACTACCCGGCAGGCCCCCAGCTCTTTCAGCAGGGAGGCGCCGAATCCGTCGCAGACGGTCATCTGCGTGCTGGCATGGATCTTCAGGCCCGGGAAATGCTCCCGCAGGAACCGCAGCACTCCCAGGTCCTGCACGATCACAGCGTCCAGCCCGGCCTGGCAGAGAGGGGCCAGATAGTCATACAGCCCGGAAATCTCCGGCTCTTTCAGAAGGGTGTTCACCGTCAGATAAATCTTCCGCCCCAGCAGATGGCCGTAGCGGATGCACTCCGTCAGTTCCTGCTCGGTGAAATTCTGCGCGTATGCCCTGGCTCCGAACCGGTCCCCGGCCAGATAGACGGCGTCCGCCCCCGCATGGACGGCTCCGTAGAAGCCCTCCGGGTTCCCCGCCGGCGCCAGCAGCTCAACTTTATGTCTGTTTTCCATAAAAAATCTCCATTACAAAAGAATCCAGCCAGGCTGGATTCCACACCGCCGCAGGCAGCTTTCGATGCCCGCCATATTACTTTTTCTTTAGCTCCGTCTCTAAGCGCACAATCTCTTTCTCGCCTTCGCTGCGCGCCTTCTGCAGGGCCTTCACCTGATCCTCCACCGTGTCCAGCTTGATCTGGGCCGCTATCAGTTCATGCTTGAGATTGTACAGGTCCTGGTCCTTGGCCTGCAGCTCATCCTCCAGGGAGGAAATCTGCTTTTTGGCCTTGAAATAATCGTCGGCAATGTTCAGCTGGAGCAGGACGCTCTGGGTGTCCGCAGGCTGTCTCCGGAAGCTGTCGATTTTGCTGTATTCGTTGATTTTGTTGTTGATGTAGGACGCGACTTTCTGCAGGTATTCTTCGCTTTCGTAGCCGCTTAACGTGAACATCTTGCCGCCGATGATCACTTCCGTATCTGTCTTGGAAGACGCCATATATAGCAAACCCCCTTGTATCGTATCTTACGCGATGCCCTTTTGCTGCCTGGGAACGCTTCGCACCCCGCTCCGGGAACTCTGTCATCTAGTATTATATCTCATAAAGCGTAGACAGGCAAGCAGAAATTCATCCGGCTGTTACGGCCGGAGGCACAGGAACCGGTTCAGAATCTGGCGCAGGCACCACTGGGGGTCGATGGCCTCCACGGAGTCTGCGGTGACCACGGTCTCCCTCCGGTACACGACGCCGTCTACACAGTAGTCTATGGTCCCCACCACGGTACCCCGCTCCACCGGCGCCGTCAGCTCATCCTTTGCGCTGTATACCACCTTGATGTTCTCGTCCTGCCTGAGCAGCATCCCTTCCCGGAGCTCCAGGCTGTCCTTGCCCAAACTGCTGTTCTCCGATTCCAGCCTGCCCGCTATCTCCAGGCCGGCATAGGCTAAGCTGCCCAGAACATCCGTTTGCCCTCCCCGCACCGGCAGGGCCTTCAGCCTGCCCTCGTCGAACGCCACGCCCTCCTCCAGGAAGCTTTTGTAGAAATAGTTGTCGATGCCGTACTGCATCAGCGCCCTTGTGTCGCTCCATTTGTAAGTCTTGTTGTTGGGCCAGCCGCAGGCCAGCAGCGCCACCACGAAGGTCCTGCCGTCCCGCTCCAGGGCTCCCACATAGCAGTACCCGGCCTTGTTGGTGAAGCCGGTCTTCCCGGTCAGGGCCCCGTCCATCATGGTCAGGAACGCGTTGTGGTTCACGCAGGAGAAGCTGCGCTCATTGGCGTAGAAACTATAGTTCTGGGTCCGCGTGATGTCCAGGAAAGCGTCCTTGCAGGGGGAGCGCCTGATGCAGTAGGACATGACCAAAGCCAGCTCCCTCGCCGTGGTGCAGTGCTCTTTCTGCACCGTGGTCCCATCGTCCAGGGAGAAGGTCTGGGTGGCGTCCAGCCCGTTGGGGGTGACGAACCATGTGTCCTGGCATCCGATTTTGGACGCTTTATCGTTCATCAGCGCAGCGAAAGCCGCCACGGCCTGCCGGCTTTCCTCCGCCGTATAATCCGCCGCGTCCTTATCCCGCAGCTCCTGAGGCAGATAGCGCTTTCCCACATGCTCCGCCAGGGCCACCGCCGCGTCATTGTGAGACTCCAGCATCAGGGAATACAGAAGGTCCTTCACCTGATACCGCTCCCCTTTTTGTATGTACAGCTTCACTTTCGGCATGCTGGCCGCATAGGCGGACACGCTCAGCTCCTCCTCCGGCGAGGTGTTCTCCAGAATCAGGATGCAGGTCATGATCTTCGTCGTGCTGGCCATGGCCATGACGGCGTTCTCTTCCTTTCCGTACAGCACCCTCCCGGAGTCCGCGTCCATCAGGACGGCCGCCGTGGCATACAGGGGCAGGTCCTCCTGGGCATACAGCGGCATCTGCGGGCAGATTGCCAGGCAGCAGGCGGCAAAAATGCCCCATATCATTTTTCTCATCCGCATTATCATACGCAAAAGCCATCCAATGGGATTTTTAAATAATATATGAGGCCTTTCGCGGGTTTTATGTTTGGCGGCCCGTCCTTTTATACATCCAGCTGCATCTGCACTTCCGCCTCCGCCTGCTGCTTGAACTCTTCCAACTGCACCGGGTTCAGCTCCGGCAGCTCGTCCAGCCTGCCGACGCCGAAGCAGCGCAGGAACTGCTCCGTGGTGCCGAACAGCAGCGGCCTGCCCGGAGCGTCCAGCCGTCCCAGCTCGGTGATCAGGTCGTACTCCAGCAGCTTGTTGATGGCATGGTCGCAGTTGACGCCCCGGACCCGCTCCACTTCCACCCTGGTCACAGGCTGCTTGTAGGCGATGATGGAGAGGGTCTCCAGCACCGTGTCCGTCAGCGTCAGCTTCCTGGGCGCTTTGGCAATCTTCACCAGGTACTCGTACATGCTCTCCTTGGTGCACAGCTGCACGGCGTCGTCGAACCGCGCCAGCGTGATGCCCCTGTCCTCCCTGGCATAGCGCTCCTCCATGCCTTTCAGGATGTCCCTGGTGACCTTGATGTCCTCCTCTATCACATCGGCTAGGCGGCTGATCTCCACGGTCTCCCCCATGGTGAACAGCACTGCCTCGATGACGGCTTCCGCTTTCGTCCTTTTCATTTCCGCAGTTTTCCTCCTCCGGGCATTCTGCAGCGGGGCGGGCTCCAGGATATGGCTGCCGGTTCCGCTGCCGTGAAACATACGCTTTATCATGACTCGGCCCATGTAATCATGATGTCGTCAAAAATCCGCTCCTGTGTGATAGTGATCTTGCTGGTCTTCATCAGTTCCAGGACGACCAGGAACGTGACGATGATCTCCATTTTGCTGGACTGCTTCTCCAGGAGCCTGCGGAAGCTGAAATGTCCGTGTTCCTGGGCATAGGCCTCCACATAGAGCATCTTGGCGTCCATGTCGATCTCTTCTTTTTCGATATTGCCGTACCGGCTGCGGATGGGGTCTATCTTGTCCTCCTGCCGCCGGATGATCGCTTTGAAGATATCGTGCAGACGGTTCAGCGTCATGTCCCCTATCAGCTGCTCATAGTCCAGAGGCGGCTTGTACAGGGCCACCTCCGGGGGGAGCTTCTGCTCCCTGTAAAGGCTCTTCGCCGCGTCCACCTGCCTGTCCCGCAGCTCCAGGGACATGTACTTGTACATCTTGTATTCCAGCAGCTTCTGTACCAGCTCGGCCCTGGGGTCTTCCTCCACCCCCTCCTCGTCCACTTCCTTGGGCAGCAGCATCCTGCACTTGATGTCGATCAGGGTGGCCGCCATCACAAGGAATTCGCTCATCACGTTCATGTCGTCTGTCTCCATCTGCTTGATGTAGTCCAGATACTGTTCCGTGATCTCCACGATGGGGATATCGTAGATGTCGATTTTGTTCTTTTCTATCAGATGAAGCAGAAGGTCCAGGGGGCCTTCGAACGCTTCCAATTTGACCGGTATCGCCATTGTCTCCTCGCATGCTCTTTCCAATTTCGCCATGTTCCATGGCCCGGATTACCATTTTACAGCTTTTGCCAACGCTTTGCAAGTATGAACATGCGTTCCTTCCGGAAGGTAGCGGTTGGACAATGGCCCTACGGCTCGGTCAGGGGCCGGAACTCTATCACCCACAGTTCCCCGGGATTGAACAGCCTGACCGGGATTGTATGGCTCCCAAGGCCTCTGCTCAGCACCATGACGGCGTCCCCCTCCCGGAAGACGCCGCCGTCATACTTTGGGAAGATGCGCCAGGTGGGCGCGATGAAGCCCTTGCCCCAGAAAGGAACCCGGGCCACGCCGCCGTGTACATGCCCTGACAGTGTAAGCGCCGCCCCCCAGGCGGCATACTGGGGGAAATAATCCGGATTGTGGGCCAGCAGCACCGTATAGGCGTCCTTCGGAGCCTGTCCCAGCAGGCCCGGCAGGTAGCCGGGATCCATGGCTTCGGGCCGGAGCTTTTTGAAATATTCCATGTCGATCTCGACTCCATAGAGTACGATCCCCTGCTCCGGCAGGTTGCAGTGCCCGTTCACGACAGGTTCAATGCCTGCGCTTCCCAGTCCGGCCTCGTAACGCTCCGCCATGTCGCCGTATACATCCCGGGCCGCCGCCAGGCGCTGCTCGTGGTTCCCGTAGGCATAGTACACGGGGTAATCCCCGGCCAGGCTGCGCATCAGGTGCAGCGCCGGCTCAAAGGATTCCTTCGTGTTCGCCGTCAGGAGGTCTCCCGCCGCCAGGATGAAGTCCGGCTGCGCCGCCCGGATGGCAGCCAGAAGCCTTTCATTCTTTTTTCCGTATTGTTTGTTATGTAAATCCGTCAAAAGCACTGCGCGGCAGGGCTTCTTGATCCGTCTGTCCGTCACGGTGTGGGTTCTGACCACAAAGCGGTTGCTGTCGTAGAGCATGATCCAGGCCAGCGCCAGCGCCGCGATTACGATTATGGTTATCAGGATATCCAGCATATACTTCCTTTCGCCCGAAGGGGTTCTTACAAATGATTATAGCACATCCGCCGGTTTTTCCAAAAGGAAAAATCCGAATATTTTCCGCAGGTAGTCCGGGTAGCCGGCTTTTTCCACATCCTCCGCGAACAGGATGGGGACGCTGCCGATCTCCGTGCCGTTCAGCAGGTACCTGACGCGGCCCGCTTCCGTCCCTTCTTCCACAGGCGCTCGCACGATATCGGGAAGCTCCAACACTTTCTCCACCGCGCCCAGGTCATTCCCTGCGATGTCCAGGTATCGGAATTCTCCCTGGCACCTGACAGATGCCTCTTCCGCCACGCCGCCCTCCACGGGCAGCGGCGACAGCGCTTCCTGGTTTTCGTCTATGTACAGTTTACATACGCTGAACCCGTAGGCCAAAAGGGTCTGGGCGTCGCCGAAACGGGTCTTGTAGTCCGGCGCTCCCATCACCACCGCAATCAGGTCGATGCCGTCCTTGGAAGCCGTGGCCGAGAGACAGTATTTCGCCTTGGAGGTGGAGCCGGTCTTCAGGCCTGTGGTCCACTGGTACTGCTTCAGAAGCTTGTTGGTGCTGCTCAGGGTGAAGTTCGAGGTGCCCTGGCTGGTCTCGTGTGTGATGTCCTCCATCCAGATAGTTGTGTAATGGAAAATGTCCGGGTGCCGCACCGTCAGCTCCCTTGACATGACCGCCACGTCTTTGGCCGAGGTGTAATGATTGTCAGAGTCGCTTAAGCCGCAGCAGTCCTCGAAGTGGGTGTCCGCCATGCCCAGCTCCTGGGCCCTCTGGTTCATCAGATCCACGAAAGCCGCCTCGCTGCCCGCGATATGCTCCGCCACCGCCACGCTGGCGTCATTGCCGGAGGACACGGCGATGCATTTGATCATGGTGTCCAGGGTCTGTACCTCGCCCGCCGCCAGATACACCTGGGAGCCGCCCATGGAACTGGCGTATTCGCTGGTAGTCACCTGGTCCGTCAGGCTCACCTTTCCGCTCTCTATGGCTTCAAAAGTGAGGAGCAGCGTCATGATCTTCGTGATGCTGGCCGGGCTCCGGCGCTCGGCGGCGTTCTGCTCGTAGATCACCTCCCCCGTAGAGCTTTCGATCAATATCACCGATGGGGAGGAGACTGCCACGTCAGCGTTCACGGGCAGCACCGATGTAAAGATGAGCGCAAGCGCAAGCAGCGCCGACAACAACGATTTCTTTCCTGACATAAAAATGCCACACTCCATATTCTGCCTTTTCAATAGAATATGTGAATGCGGCCAGATATATGCCTGGCGGGAACATACAAAATCCCCAGTCTTCCTACAGACTGGGGATAGTTGGTTAGTTATATTTACGTTTCCTGGCTGCTTCAGACTTCTTCTTGCGTCTTACGCTTGGCTTCTCGTAATGCTCACGCTTACGAATCTCCTGTTGGATACCGGCTTTCGCACAGCTTCGTTTGAAGCGACGCAAAGCGCTGTCCAAAGTCTCGTTTTCTTTTACAATTACGTTTGACATGCCCACCCGACCCTCCCTTCAGTCCCTCAAGCAACATGACTGATTGGGTTATTTTTTATGTATCGCATACGGCCTATACACATCTTTTATTATATCATAAATGTTCTGTGCGTCAACAGTTTTTTACAGTTTTTAGCAGAAAAATTTTAAAAAATTTCACTTTCTGAAGACAAGCCTGATTCTCAGCAGATTTCCCGCCGTTTCCGCCATCGCTTCCCCGCCCATTTTCCGCATCAGCTCCCGGACGATGAACAGCCCCAGGCCGGAGGAGCCTTTTCCTCTGGCCGGGTCGTTTTTGTAGAATATATCAAACATATGTCCTGTATTCGGGCGGCTGTCCTCTGACACGGGATTCTCGAAAATCATGCCGTCAGCCCGCTGGAGGATGGTCAATCCGCCCTCTCCGTGAATCAGCACGTTCTGGATCAGATTCAGGAAAATCCGGCGCAGGGCGTCTTCGTCCGCCCAGACACAGGCTCCTTCCGATGAAAATGACACCTCCGGTGAAAATCCGGCTTTCTCAAACTTCGTGTACTGGCTCAGGAGACAGTCGCCAAGCAGCGGCAGCAGCGGCACTTTCCTCACGGAGAGTTGAAAGTCTTCGCTGGTGACCTTGGTGTACAGGAACATTTCCTCCAGCATGTCCTCCAACTCCGCCAGCCTGCTCTCCACTGTCTGTAGATAACGCGCCCTTTTGGCGGCGTCGGTGCATTCCTGGGCCAGCTGTGTGTACCCGATGGCTCCGGTCAGAGGCGTGCGGATGTCATGGGCCAGGCCGGCCACGTTCTGCTTCAGCCGCTTCTCAGCTCTTTCATACTGGATATGTCTCCTGTCCTTGCGGCTCAGGATAGTGTTCAATATCCCGCAGAGGGCCAGCACGGGACGCTGGCGGCTGTTCACCGCCAGTTCCATCTGGCTTCCGTCCTCGATTTCCTCCAGTTGCCTGTAGAGGGAACGCAGTTCCATGCGGCAGCGGATGTAGAGAAAGCCCGAAACAAAGGCACAGATGCAGGTCAGCACAAGTAAAATCGTCATTCGTTTGTTGCCCTTTCTTCCCCTGTGCCCGGCCCACCGGCGAAAGGCACCGGGACTGGCGGAAAATTATGAGCGGCGGCACAGTAATCCGTTTGAGTATGTTCCGGGCCCTCCCGCCTGAATGCTGCATTCATAATGCCGCATCCATCAGCCAGCGAAGGGTGCGGCGCATTCGGCATTCAGATGTCCTGCCTGATGAGCAAGACAATGGACACCACGGAATAAACCACCAGGAACACCAGCCCGATGGCCAGGCACCGCAGATCCTCCGGCGAGGCATAGGACGAGGGACCGTTGTTTATGGCATGATAAAGCGTATATTTCACCCAGCCGTTCAAATGGAAATAGCCTAAGAAAGTAGAGACCATCATCACCGCAAGGCCGCTTCCCCCCAGCACGGCCCCCAGGACACCTATGGTAATACTGCGGGTGAACACGCACAGGGCGATGATCAGTGCGGCGAAAGCCATGGTCACCGGCCATATCCATGCCAGGTAGAACAGGATGTCGCCCCAGCTGCCGAAAGGCAGCATATTGCCGAACAACAGGTTCATCAGGCAATTGAATCCGAAGCCCAGCACCAGATACAGGAAGTCCAGGATGCCCACCGCGATGAGCTTGCTGCCGATGTAGGGCCAGCGGTTCCGGTGAAGGGCCATGATATTCTTCATGGATCCCCCTTTATAGTCGCCGCAGACGAACAGGGCCACCGCGATTCCGAACAGGATATTGTGCAGTCCGCCTCTCATATCGCTGTCGCGGAACATCTCCAGCAGATTCGCATCTTCCAGCAGGTCTTCCCCCTCTTCCATCATTACCATCTTCATCTCCGGATCGGATACCACATGTCCCTCCGAATCGTACACTGTCAGCATCCCGATTCTGTCAGCGACCTTCCGCCCTTCCGGCGTCCCCAGCAGATAGACCAACAGATAGCACAGGAATATCACAGCCAACATCGTGAAAAAACACACATACACCGATTTGCTTCTCTTCATCCGATATAGATCCATACGCAGCAGATTAAACATTCTCCACCCCTCCTATTATAGTTCCGCATCTGCCTCACCCAGCACCCGGACATGGGCAGATGCTGTTTCAAATTTGCTATTGACATTTCTTAGCTGGCCTTTTGGTCATCAGCAGCCATTCCGGCCATCCGGTCCAGGAAATACTCCTCCAGGTCCATATGGTGGAAGCCGGAGGCATAGACCTGTATCCCTTTCTCTACCAGGATCTGGTTCAGCCTGGCGCTGTCCTCCAGATGGTAGAGCCGGATGCGGTGCACGTCCAGAACCTCCGCCTGTACCCCGGGCAGATTCTCCGAAATCACCGGCAGCGCGTGCCTGCTGTCGTCCACTTCTATCTGGAAGTAGTCCTTGCAGTTCCGCTCCAGGCTCTCCGCGTCAATCTGCTCTACCAGGCGGCCCTCCTTGATAATGCCGTAGTGGGTGGAAATCTTGTTCAGCTCGCCCAGAATGTGGGAGCTGATGATGAGGGTCTTCCCCTCCTCGTTCAGGGAAAGCAGAAGCTTTCGGACTTCCCTGGTGCCCTCCGGGTCCAGGCCGTTGATTGGTTCGTCCAGAATCAGCAGGTCCGGATTTCCCAGAAGTGCCAGGGCGATGCCCAGCCGCTGCTTCATGCCCATGGAAAAATGTTTCGTCTTCTTGCTGCCGGTATCGGTCAGTCCTGTGATGTCCAGGGCTTCGTCCACGCTTTTTTCGTCCGGCAGGCCAATGCATTTGGCTTTCATCACCAGGTTCTGCCTGGCAGTCATCTGTGGGTACAGGCCAGCGGTTTCAATCAGGCAGCCTATCCGCCGGGCGGTATACACATCCCCCGCGGGCTTTCCGAACAGCCTGATGTCCCCTCCCGTGGGCTTCGCCAGCCCGCAGAGCATTTTCAGGGTGGTGGACTTGCCCGCGCCGTTCCGCCCGATGAAACCGTATATGGCCCCTTCACGCACCTTCATGTTCAAGTGGTCCACCGCAGCCTTGCCGCTGTAGGTCTTGCTCAGCGACAGCGTTTCTACTGCAAACCTCTCCTGTGCTTTTTCCATCTCTATGGATCTCCTTTCTTTATTTGAAATCCGGTATCTGAAATCCGGTATTCGAAATCTGTCATCCGAAATTTCTTAATCCTAATCTGTTTTGAAATTTCTTATCCCAAATCTGTTGTCCGAAATCTGTTCCGAAATTTCTAATCGGATTTCTCTTATCTGATATCCATTCTGATCCATAAAGGTTTATAAATCGCTTATAAAAGGTAAAGAAAGATTAAAGATTTCAGCAAAGTTTCAGCAAAGCTTGAAGCCCATCCCCCACACGGTCTGGATATAGGCGTCCGTGCCGCTTTCTTTCAGCTTGCTGCGGATGTTGCTGATATGGACGTTGATGGTCTTGTCTTCCGCCAGATAGTCCTCGCCCCAGGCATATTCATAGATCATCTGCTTTGAGAACACACGTTTGGGGTTCCTAATCAAAAGCTCCAGAATCAGGAATTCGTGCTTTGTCAGCACCACCGGCACGCCGCCTGCCGTCATCTCCCAGGTGTCGGGATTCAGCGTCCATTCTCTGTAATGGTAGACGCATTCCGACCCTTTCCAGTCCGCTGCAGAACTCGCTTCCATTGGGGACTTTCCTTCCATGGAAGGCCTCTCTTCCATGGAATGCCCTTCTTCCATGGAATGCCCTTCTTCCATTTTCCTGTTCTGTCTGCGCAGCTGTACCTGGATTCGCACCAACAGTTCCCGCAGGTCGAAGGGCTTGCAGATGTAGTCCTCAGCACCGTCCGAGAGCACCTGCACCTTGCTGTCCAGCCCGCTTCTGGCAGACAGCACGATGACAGGCGTTTTTCTGGAAAAAAGGGAGACAAGCTCGTCTCCCCCGATTCCCGGAAGCATCAGGTCCAGCAGCACAAGGTCGAAAGACTGCATTTCGAACAGGAGTTTCCCCTCGCTGCCGGAATAGGCCTGGGTACATTTGTAGCCCTGGGTCTCCAGATACTCCGCTATCATCTGATTGTTTTCCGCGTCATCCTCTACTATCAGCAGATGTTTCATCCGTTCAGGCCTCCGTGCTGCCGGCAACGTTCACGCCCTCCAGGCAGACCGCCGCAGGGCCCTGGAAATTCTTCTCCACCTGTGTCTCTCTGGAGAACACCAGGTTCTTTTGCGCGTCCAGGATGCTGCCGTTGATGGAGCCTCCCGTGACCGGGATTCTCTTCTCCCCGTCATAGAGGAACCCGAGCCGGATCTCCCCGCCGAAATGCCCATCGAAGGTGTCCATCTGGAAGTCGGAGAAGTTCACGATTTCCAGGTAAGGCTCCTCCCGCAGCTTCTCAAGGGGCACGCTTCCTGCCGGGGCGCTGAAGCTGTCGTAGTTTCCCGTGGGCTCCAGGTTCAGGTAATACGCGTACCTGTTGCTGCCGTGAATCAGCTGCAGCATGCCGTCCCGCACCAGCTCCCTGTCCTTCATGGGAATGCCCTCTACGCTGTAGGGAACGGTGGCTTTCAGGGTCAGGTTGATCCTGTCCTTCTCCACCTGCCCGCCCTGTACATCGCAGCCGTTCTGGAAGGTGGAGTATTTGGGGTAAATCATGTAGCCGTTGGAGCGTTCCACATAATAGTCAAATATGGTTTTTACATAAGCGCCTGACAGGATCACGCGGTATTCTCCCGCCGGCGGCGCGGACACTGCCCTGGCTCTGGCCCGGGTCATCTCCAGCGTGTCCCTGACCTTTTTCTGAAGGGCCGCCGTGTCCATGTCATCATAGGAAAAGTCCTGGTAAGTCTCCACATCCTGCTCCGCCACGCACTGGGCTACGAATTCGCCCCATACACGCCCCTTGCAATAGGACACGTCCACGCCGCTGGAATTGAGGATATGGCAGGTGGTCCTGCCCGCGAAAATCTCCGCGGAATTCAGGAACACATCGCTTTCCCTGTCCTCCTCGAACAGGGCATCCGCAAAGCGATGGGCCACTTCCGTCAGGGGCTGGCCGGAAAGATGCCCGGACCGCTCCAGGGCCTCCGCAGAAGGCTCCCCCTTCCCCGCGTACAGTTCATAGTAAGGGTTCTTTACGAATCCGGCGGCGTACAGGGCATTCCGGAACAGTTCCGTCATCTGCTCTGTGGTAAAGCTTTCCTGTACCTGCACGGCGGCGGAGCCCAGCATGCGCCTGTCTCCTTCCGTGAAAGCTCTGTACACCGTCACGGACGCCCGACGCACTTCCTTCAGCCGCTGCATGTCCAGAGACTTGCGGATGAAGAACAGCTCCGCGGATTCCTCTTTCGTCTCTGTGATCTGGTATAATTCTGTTCCGCTCTCTTTCAGGGCGGCCAATATCTTTTCTATCATAATCTGCCTCGTTTCTGTGTCGCTTTCCTATTGTCGGCAACCGACCTGGTTTCTGGTTCGCTTCCCTTGTCGGCAATCAACCTGGTTTTTGGTTCGCTTCCCTTGTCGGCAATCGACCTGGTTTCTGGTTCGCTTCCCTTGTCGGCAATCAACCTGGTTCTTGCTTCGCGTCTTTCTGTCGGCAATCGACCTGGTTCCTACTTTGCTTCCCTTTGTCGGCAATCGACTGGGTTATTGATTCGCTTCCCTTTGTCGGCAATCGACCTGGTTCTTGTTCCGCTCCCCAATTAACTATCCAATTGTCTTCTGTTGATGTTTTCCCATAGAACGCCTACGTCTTCTGCCATCCTTGGGGCGCCGTATCTCCCTGGGATTCTCCATGACATCAGCCCAGCCGTATCCTGGCCTTGATGTAGGGGCCGCCGTCGGACACCTTCACCCATTCCTTATAGCCCTTACCGCACATGCCGCCTCCGCCCAGCTCGACTTTTTCCGATACCATGCTGATGGACTTCAGCAGATCCGGCACATATCCGGTGAGGACCACCGGGGAAAATATCTTGCCGGTGAGCTTGCCGTCTTTGATTTCCCTGGCGATGCTGACCATGCACTGGATGCCCCAGTTCTTCGGGTCTTCCATGCCGCTGGAAGGCTCCTCCAACAGGAAACCGTAATCGATGGAGGCGATCATGTCCTCCACTTTGTCCTTGCCGCCCTCGAAAAAGGTATTGGTCATCCTGGTATAGGCTTTCCGCTGATAGCTCTCCCGCCTGCCGTTGCCGGTGGGGACAGTGCCCAGATGCATGGCGGACTGGGCATCGCTGATGCCGGCCTTCAGGATGCCTTTGTCAATGACCACCGTATCCCTGGCCAGCACGCCCTCGTCGTCGAAAAAGTAAGTGGCCACCTCCCTGGCGGCAGCCGCGCCGTCGTGCATGGTCACCAGCTCGGACGCCACCTGTTTTCCCACGAACTGCTCCGCCTGGGCCCTCTTCTTGACGAACATGTCCATCTCCACGCCATGCCCAAAGGCCTCGTGCACGATCATGCCGGTCGCCTCAGGGGTGCAGATGCAGTCGTATTCTCCCGGCACCATGGGCTCGCTCTCCAGCAGCTCCAGCGCCACCTTCGCCGCGTCACAGACGCCGTCCCGCATTCTTGCCAGCACCTCTGCGCCGCCCAGATTGGAAAATCCCTTGTAGCTGCTTTTGATTTCCTCGCCTCTGGAGGCCAGCACGCTGAAGCCACCGGACATCCAGAGCACGTTCTGCTCCATGTCCCGGTTCCTGGACAGGAAAAGCTTGCTGTATTTCTGGTAGCTGACGAAAGCGCTGCAGTCCAGCACCTTCTCGCTGTAGGCTATGCCCGCCTGGCTGATCTGGGTCAGGTCGCGGATGATTGTCTCGTCGCCGTATTCCTGGGGATCGATTTCATATTCTGTGCTGTCCGAGAACACCATTGGCTCATCCTCCAGCATGGCGTAGACGCTGCGCCGGACGCCCTCGGGAAGCTTTTCCGACATGGGGATAAGCTCTTTTTTGATTTTCTGTACGATTTTATCGATGCTATCTGACGTAATTTCATTGAAGGAGTATTCGCCGTAGGAAGAGCCGTCATAGACCTTCACCACAAAGCCCCGGCCTGACATCACGCTGTTCATGCTCACGGATGTGACGGTCTTGGACACGGAATGCTGCTTCGCCACGGAGTCCGTCGCCAGGATGGAGGCGTAAGGGTATTCCTCCAGCAGGCGGTCTCTGAGACTGAGCAGCACCGGCTTTATCTCGCTGAGATATTGACTTGATTTCACTTTCATTCTGTGTTGCTTCCTTTCTTAATTTGATGTGCGCCATTTGATGTGCGCCTTTCCGGCCGAACGAAACTCCCCGCAATGGAGCTGCGGGGTATCAGCCCGAGACTCGCTTTGCTCGTCATTAGTTTATTGCGCAGCAGAGCTGCGGGGAATTAGACCCTGAAAGATTAAACGATCTCCAGATAATCTCTGTCCGGCAGCGGCGGGAACTTCGCAGCGGGCAGCGTCTGGTACCAGAAGGCCACTGACGCAATGTCGTCCTGCAGGGGCAGATAGCGTCCGCCGCTCCTCCACCCAAGGGCCTGGATGGTCACCTTGAGCTTCTCGTCGAAGCAGACAGGGTCCGGAATATGCCAGCGGTACATGCCGAAGCGGAACTGGCTGCGGTAGAGATGGTCAGGAGCCAGCACCTGCAGTCCGGTATAGGGCGTGGAAAAGGACGCGTACCTGTCATGGGTGGCGGGATCCTCGAAATTGTAGGAGCCGCAGAAGTAATCCTCCGTGCCCGTGCCGCAGATAGTGGGATAATCGGTGTCGCCATCTATGTAGAACTTGATCTCCCCTTCTCCCCACCAGTTGGCATTGTTCACGCCCCAGGCCAGATAAGTGCCCACATACTGTCCCTTGCCCTGGATTCCGTCCAGGATGGTGTAGACCTCCTTGTAGGGCAGCGGGTTCACACGGCGGAACTGGGCGTGGAAATAGGCAATCTTCTCCGGCAGTTCCTGTAGGGTGTAGTCAATCTGATAATATACCACTGTCTCTTCATCTGCAAGGTTCTCCAGGGTCATGCGGCAGTTGGACCGGAACGGCATCTGCCAGTAGCAGTTGAAGGCGCTTCCCGGGTTCACGCAGACAGCCAGGGAACTGATTTGGGCATATTCGTTCCAGCCCATGCAGAAGAAATCTCCTATGGGGCACTCTACGGAGGGATTCTCCTGGCCGTCCCAGTAGATGCGCAGAATCAGATTCCGCCAGCTGTCCTGCGGCGTCAGCCAGATATGGCGAATCATCCCGGGCCCTTTGATATCGGCTATCGTGAATGTGCTTTTGGAGGCGATGCGGATGTAGGGGTTCACCTTCCATCCGGTGCCCAGATCCCTGGCCGCATGCCTTGCCACGCCCTGTTCCAGCGGGCACATGCCGCCTTTCCCCGGCTCCCCGGTGAAGTTCTCCGCGCAGATAGAGCGCGATTTCATGTCGGTCACTTGATAAAGGGCCGATAAGTCATGCATATGAGTTCTCCTTTCTGCAGGTCTGCCTGTGATGGCTTTATAGGCTTATCTCCTTTCCGGAGCGATGCCGCAGACTATATCTCCACTATATAATAAGGTTCCTTCTTATGCAAGTCTTCTTACTATAATTAATTTAAAATTCAAAAATTCTTCCACCTATGTGGTTGGATGCTCATTCGGCATATGCAGGCTCTGAAAGACTAATGCTCATGGACATGTCCATGCTGCAGGCCATTGCAAAAAAAGACTCCCTGGTAGTCCAGGGAGCCCTCAAAGCTATCTCTTTCGTCACTTGCCTTCCGCCATCTTCAGCTGGGCGGTCACAAGGTTGTAATAAATGCCCTTCTGCTCCAGCAGCTCGTTGTGGGTGCCAATCTCCGCGATGCCGTGCTTGTCTATTACCACAAGCCTGTCTGCATTCCGCAGCGTAGACAGACGGTGGGCGATGGCAAATGTGGTCCTGCCCTTCACCAGCCGGTCCAGGGCCTGCTGGATCAGGAATTCGCTCTCCGTGTCCAGGGCCGACGTGGCCTCGTCCAGGATTAGCAGCCTGGGATTGTTCAGGATAGCCCTGGCGATGGCGATTCTCTGCCGCTCTCCGCCGGACAGGTTGTAGCCGTGCTCTCCCACATAAGTATTGTAGCCGTCCGGCGTCTTGCAGATGAAGTCATGGGCATTGGCCGCCTTGGCCGCCTGGACCACCTCCGCCAGCGTGGCGTCCTGTCTGGCGAATTTGATATTGGCCAGGATGCTGCCGGAGAACAGGAAGGTCTCCTGGAGCACCACCCCAATCTGGGAGTGCAGACTCTCCGTCTTCATATCCCGAAGGTCCACTCCGTCTATGGCAATCCGGCCCTGATCCACGTCATACAGCCGCATGATCAGGTTGATCAGCGTGGACTTTCCCGTTCCGGAAGCGCCCACCAGCCCAATCATCTCCCCGGGCTTCACATCGAAACTGATGTTCTCCAGCACCGGCTCGTAGGTATGGTAACCGAAAGATACATTCTCAAATGTGAATGCGCCTTCAATGGGAAATTCCTTACTGTCCTCCCTGTCCGCGATGGTAGGCTCCTCGTCCAGCACATCATAGATTCGGTTCAGGCTGGTGATCATCTGCATGACCATCCTGGGCAGATGGGTCATCCAGTTCAGCGGCCCGAACAGATAGCCGCAGTAAGTGATGAACTGCACCAGTTCACCCAAAGTCATGTCCCCGTTCAGCACGTCCAGTCCGCCGAAATACACCGCGATATAGGATCCCACGCCCAACAAGAACGTGAGAATCGGGAAGAAGACGGCCCAGAAGGTCTCGTTCTTTCTGCTGATTGCAGCGAACTCCCTGGTCTTTTTCTGGAAAACGGCCGCTTCCTTCTCTTCCTTTCCGAAGGATTTCACCACGCGGATGCCGGATATGATATCCTGGAGACTGCTGGACAAATCGTCCGATTTCAGCCACTGCTTGTGGTAGATGACATGGACATGATGCCGGAACGCCTTCATGAGAATGAATACGATGACAATGCACATCATGGACAAAAGCGTCATTTTCCAGCTGATCGTGAACATCACTGCCAGGGACACCACCATGGTCAGCAGCGTGGAGAACATGTCTCCGAACACGTCCTCCATGAACCTGCGGATCTGGTTGGTGTCATGGGACACACGGTTGAGCAGTTCTCCCGGCTTTCTGTTGTTGATGAAGGAAAGCGACAGGGACTGTATCTTGAAATACAGCTTCCGGCGCATGGTCATGCTCAGGGAGGTGCCCAGGGCCATGCACTGCCAGTACCGGTACACCTCCAGAAGGATGCGGGCGATCAGCATGGAAAACGTGGCCCCAATGAAAATCCACAGATCCTTCCAGCTGCCGTTCCCCGTGGCCAGGGCCCCGTCAATAAAATTCCTCTGCACCATGGGGGTGGCCAGGTTCACTGCCGCCACCAGGAGCATGAGAAGGGAAATCAGCAGAAGCTTTCCCACATATTCCCCGCTCAGTGCCATGAATTTCTTCAGAGTATTTGCCTTCCCCCCGCAGTAGGGGCATTTGCTCGTACCGGGAAGGGCTCTGCCGCAGTTTTCGCAGTATTTCTCATATTCCAGGCTCACCACCCGCTCCGGCTTCTCCCCGGATTCCAGGGCGGCGATGATGGTCTGTGCCCCTCTGGCCACATAGGCCACCCGGACGATATGGCGCATGGAGAACCTGGCGGCGCAGATCACCTGGCCGTCCTTCTTCTCCACCGTCACGATGCCGCTGTGCACCTGATGCTCGCACTTAATCTTCGCGCACTCCTCCAACAGGAAGGAAGCTGCCACCCTGTCTTCTTCCAGCACGAGAAAACGCTTCTCCGTTACCACAAGCCAGACGCTTTTCGTATAAGCTTCCCCGGCCTGCATCTTCCGGCTGTCGAATTCCAGGTCCACCGGCACGCAGTACATCGGCTCTTCCCCGGGCGCAAGCTTTATGGCTTCCAGCTGCTGCCCGCTCAATGTATACAATAGTTTCATAAAGATTTCCTTTCATTTCGTTTCTTCCATTCGAGCTATCCCGACAGAAGGTTCCAATCGTTCCAATAAGAAGACCAGGCTTTAGATGAAGAGATCCAGCTTCTTGCGCTCTACGACGCTCAGCTGATAGAAATCCGGTATCTCATATCTGTTGCCGTCAATATCCGTCACCAGCAGCCTGGAATCGCTCAGATGGATCACCGCGTCGCCGCCCATATGTGTGGTAAAGCGGCAGGCACCGAAGGATGTAACTACGTTCCAGTAGGCGTATCCGTACTCATCCTTCACGTCCAGCACCTTGGTGATGACAGGCCTGAAATAGCGGAGCTTAATCTGCTCCCGCAGCATCTCCTGCTGATCCTTCTCCAGATCCGTAAGCTTCTCCACGATGCCGATTTCCTTTGCCTTCTCGTCCGATTCCCGGATGGAGATGAACTCCTCCGGGTTGGTCAGGGGGAATGTCAGATACACGCCTACCCGCTCGTACTCCTTGTCCCCGGTCTTCAGCGCGATGAATCCCCCTGATGTTCTGCTGAATGTGGCGTTCTCGCTGTTCAGGAAGCGCATCTCCAGAAGCTCTTCCGACTCCTTCTTCAGCGCCTCCTCATCGAATTCCTGTAGATTCAGCAAGTCCTGTCCGTTATGTTCCTGTCCCATATATTCTGTCTCCTATCTGCCCGTCCCGCCAAAACTTCCGGCTCCTCTACGGACATGCTTTCTTTTCTTAACTGCCGCAAAATAAACTTGTGTTTGATCACTCGATGCCCCGCATGGCCAGCGCCTTCGTCTGCAGCTCGCTGAGCTTATAGAAAGTCCCCTTCTTGGCCAGCAGCTCCTCGTGGGTTCCGGACTCCGTCAAGTGCCCATCGTCCAGCACGATCAGGTGGGTGGCGTTGCGCAGGGTGGAGAGCCTGTGGGCGATGGACAGCACTGTCCGGCCCTTCTGCAGCCGCTCCAGGGATTTCTGGATGGCCAGCTCCGTCTCCGTGTCCACGGCAGAGGTGGCTTCGTCCAGGATCAGAATCTTCGGATCCGCCAGGATGGCCCTGGCGATGGAGATCCTCTGCTTCTCCCCGCCGGAAAGCGAGCGGCTGGAAGCCCCCAGCAGCGTGTCGTACCCTTCCGGCATCTTGCAGATGAAATCATGGGCATTGGCCTGTACCGCGGCCCGGATGATCTCCTCCCTGGTGGCTTCCGGCCTTGCGTAGGCGATGTTCTCCGCCACTGTGCCCATGAAGATGTAAGTCTCCTGGGACACCATGGCCACATTTTTGCGCAGCTCCCGGAATCCGTACCGTTTTACGTTCACCCCGTCTACCAGCACTTCCCCCTCCTGGGTATCGTACAGCCTGGAAATCAGGTTCACCAGCGTGGACTTGCCCGCACCGGAACGTCCCACGATGCCGAACACCTCACCGGCTTCCACATGGAAGCTGATGTCCTTCAGGATGGGCTTGTTGGCTTCATAGCCGAAGGTCACGTTTTTCAGCTCAATCTCGCCCCTGAGCTTGTCGGGCCGCAAGGGATCCGGCGATTCCTTCACCTCCGGCACGGCGTCTATGATTTCGAACATACGCTGGGCCGAATTCATGCATTCGGTATACCAGCGCACAATGTGCGACATAAAGTCCAAAGGCCCCTGGAGCTGTCCCACATAGCCCGAGAACGTAAGCAGAAGTCCCAGTTCCACATCGGAGCCACCGATGATCAGCGCGCCGCCCACTGCCCACACAAGGAAGCTGATCGTATCTTCCACTGCGCGGTACAGCGCAAAGAACTTGTTGTCATACCGTGCCAAATCCATCTCAGCCGTCTTCACTTTCCCGTTGTTTTTCGAGAAGCGGGTCATCTCCTGGTCTTCCTGTCCGAAAGCCTTGACCACCCGAGCCCCTGTGAAGTTCTCGTTCATCTGCCCTCTCAGGCGGCGGTTGGCACGGTGTCTTTTTCCGTAATAATGCCACAAGTGTGGCATCATCCGATAGCTGATGATCACCAGCAAAGGCATCAGGACGATGGACACCAAAGCCAGCAAAGGATTCAGCACGAACATGATGATGACGGTGGTCAGCATCGTCCCTACATTAATAAAGAAATACGGAATCCCGTCTATGAAAAAACTGGATATCTGTTCCGCATCGTCCGACACCCTGGTCATCAGGCCGCCGGTCTGCCTTTTGGAGTAGAAGCTGATGGACAGCTTTCCCATGGAGGTGAACACCTGGCTTTTCAGCGTGGCCACCACCTCCGGCGCGATTTTCGCAGTCAGCACTCCCTGCAGCATCCCCAGCGCCTGGATGACGATTTTGGTCACGATCATGGTTACCACCAGCATGGTCAGCGCCGTCACGAACCGCCCCGCCGGAAGATGCAGCATGGCCAGGAACTCTTCGTTGCGGGCCAGCACCTTGTCGTAAAGGATGGTACCGCTTAAGTAGGGCCAGACCAGGTTCAGGGCGGCGGTTCCCAGATAGCACAGAACCATGGCGGCCATGTATTTCACATAGGGCCTGAAATAGGACAGCACCCGGAACAGGATGGATTTTTTGTCCATGCACTTGGGGCAGATCTTCCGCTCCTGATCGGGGTAGATCATGCCGCACTTGGGGCAGCATTCCCGCCCTTTGTGCATATCCAGATCCGCCTTGGTGATCTCCTCCTCTTTCTTCACTTTCTCCAGGAGACCGCAGATTTTGTGGAAACTCTCCATTCTCGTGTTGGAGAAGTGGCAGAGATTGCGCTCCACGCCGTCAATCTTCGCCATCAGGATGCCTGTGGCCACCTGGCGCAGCACCTCCATCTTCTCTACCTGGCTCAAATCATATATCTGCAGCGCCGGTTCCTCCGCCAGGAGGGCGTCCTCCTTGATTTCCCATCCGCTGTATCCGCCGAACCGGTATTCACCGGAATGACCTTTTTCCGTGGACTGTCCCTTTTCCCCGGAATGACTTTTTTCCGTGGAATGACTTTTTTCCCTGTAAGGATAGGCGGCAATCAGCAGCTTCCCCTTGCATAGCGCCACGATGGTGTCCGCAAACCGATACTCCATGTCAAAGTCAGCCATGGCCGCGAAGACAATATCCTCTTCCCGGATACCGTACTTTCCGGCAATGCTGACAAAACTTTTTGGTAACTTCATCTCACCCTCCGTTTTCAACTCCCGTTTCGCCAGAACTCTGCTTCCTCAGCGAAAAGACACAAAAAAACCATGGCACCTGCATGGGTAAGGCAGCCATGGTTCACTTCGCTTTCTGTTCTGGACATAACATAGCGCATTGATGAACTCAACCTACTATATCCCCGGGAGGCTTTTTTTCAATACTCTTCAATTGTGATACATTGTTTTGAATCCTGGTCCTCATTACGCACTGCCTCCTTTCCATCATTTTTTTCAGACCAGTTTCCAGTATAGCACCTCTATCCGAAATGTCAACCTTTTTTTGGCAAATTTCCTGAATTCAAATTCAAAATTCAAAATAAAATTTCCTGAATATAAAAATTTCCCGAATAACTTTGAAAACTTTGCTTTGAAATGCGCATAGGGCGCGCCTTTTATCAGAAGCTAAGTACATGCTTCTGATAAGCTATATTATACCACGCTAAATTATATAAGCATTAACTTGACTGGTTTTCCAGGACGCTCTGCTCCCATTCCCGGTACACCGGCAGATTGCACACCTCTTCCGGCGTTCCGCTGCCCGCGATTCGTCCTTTTTTCATGATATACACCCTGTCTGCCAGGCTTACCAGCGCCGGGTTGTGGGTGGTATAGATCAAGGTTTCCGTGCGGGCGAACAGTTCTCCCATGACCTTTTTCTCCGTCAGGATGTCCAGGCTCGACGTGGGCTCGTCGGCAATCATGATCTGGCGGAGCCCGGCCAGCGCCCTGGCAATGGCCACCCGTTTCGACTCTCCGCCCGACAGGTTCTCCTCCCCGTCCGGCAGCTCCTGGTCCAGGCCGATGCTGTCGATTCTTGCCACGTCCGCCGCTTCCATGATATCTGCCATGTCCGGGCTTTCGCCGCCGGAAGCATACATGATATTTTCCCGGATGCTCACAGGGAACAGCTGGGCGTTCACCGGCAGATAGGAGCACAGGAACGGATCCCGGTACCTGATTTCCCCGCCGGTGGGCTGAAGCAGCTGCAGCAGGCATCGCAGCAGAGTGCTCTTTCCCGCCCCGTTCCATCCGATCAGGGCCACCTTTTCCCTCTGGCGTATCTCCAGATTGATGTCCTGAAGGATGCTGCTCTCCCCTGCCCGGTAGCACAGATTGCGCACTTCCAGCACATTGCCCTTGGACACCGCCTTTCCGTCCTTGGACACCGCCTTTCCGTCCTTGGACACCGCCTTTCCGTCCTTGGACACCGCCTTTTTCCGCTCCCAGGTCTCCTGAGGGGAGGTCAGGCTCTCATAACGGTCCAGGAGATACTGATTCTCCACCAGCATCATCCAGCTGGAATTCAGCTCATTCACATATCCTTTTATGGTCTGATAGGCCGAAACCATGGTCAGGATGACGGCGGCGGATTTTTCCCGGAGAAAGAAATGGCACCACAGAATCATGACCACATAGACAGCGCAGTCCATAATCCGAAGCCCGTTTTCACGTCTGCCTGCTTCCCGGGCATTCCGGCAGTTTTGCCCGCTGTATTCCGCCATTTCCGCCCCATATTTCTCTTTCAGCCGCTGGTATCTCGCTTTGACCAGATAGGTCTCCGTCCCGAAGAACAGGCATCGAAGCATATGGTTCAGCTCCCCCTTGCGCCGGAACATTGTTTCATTGGCTTTGTTCAGCCGCTTGCTGGCGAAATTTCCGGCAGCCACGTTAAGCGCTCCTCCAGCCAACGCCAGCGCCGCCATCCCCGGGGATATCCGGATGCACCACAGGAAGAAGACAAGGGTCACCAGGAATACAGCCGCCAGTCTGTCCACGCGGAATACCAGGACTGCAAATTCTTCTGTCCCTTCCCGAAGAAAAGCATAGTAGGGGTTCGCGTCATACCCGGAACCGATTTCCTGATTCCTGTCATATATTCCCCCCAGACACACATCCCGCACCTCTTCTACTTCCTTATAGAAGAACCTGCCGATTACCAGGATATCGAACCGGTACCGCCCCGCCAGAAAAAGCGCTCCGAACAGGAGCCAAAGGGCCGCATACCACGCCATGGCCCCGAACTGCCCTTCCTCATACGCGGTCAGCACCAGGTTCAGGAACACCGGCAGCGACAGGGCCGGCTGAACCGTGATCAGTATCCTCATCAGGAAATCGGCCGCGAAATACCGCCTGGTACCCCGTCTCGTCAGGATAGGAAAACATACTCTGCGAATCTGTCCAATCATACTCTTCCTCCTTCCTCGCTGAACCGGTACCATTCATAGAACCTGCCCTTTGCCGACAGCAGCTCCTCCAGATTCCCCGTCTCGCATATCCGGCCCTCCTCCAGGAACAAAATCTCATCCGCCGCTTCCAGGTTGCTGAGCCTGTGGGAGACCAGGATGACCGTCTTCCCCGCCTGGGCCAGAGATGCCAATTCCCTGAAAAACACCTGTTCCTTTGCCGGATCCACCGCGGAAAACACTTCGTCCAGAAGAACCGCGTCCCTTGGGCGGTACAGGATCCCCGCCATGGAGACGATCTGGCTCTCCCCCGATGACAGGGGCGCCCCGCGGTAGGAAAGCACCTGGGTGTCGTCAAAGTTGTTCTTGCGGAAGATATCTTTGATAAAGAACTGCTCCAATATCTCCTGGTACCGCCTTTCCT
This sequence comes from uncultured Acetatifactor sp., assembly GCA_910585665.1. Classification (GTDB taxonomy): domain Bacteria; phylum Bacillota; class Clostridia; order Lachnospirales; family Lachnospiraceae; genus Acetatifactor. Next base: position 73,954 of record CAJUFI010000001.1, read on the forward strand.
CTCCACCCGGTTCGAAACATATGTTCTCTCTGATGGTATCCTCTATGAAAATCTGGCTCTGGGGCTGGTAGGAAAGCTTCCTGTAGAGCGTCTGTCTGCTGATTTCCCGCAGTTCCGTCCCATTCCAGCGGACATGCCCTGTGTAGGGAACCAGTTTCGACAGCACCTTCAGGAGCGTGCTCTTTCCGCAGCCCGACCTTCCTACCAATAGATAGAACTTCCCTCTCTCAAAGGTAAAGTCGATGTCTCTCAATACCTCTTTTTCCTCGTAGGCAAAGGACACCTGTCTCAGGGTCAGCGTCCGGAAGTCTTCCAAATTCTTCCGAGCGACTACGCTTTTATCTTCCTGTGCGTCGCCGTCCTCCTGTACATCGCCGCCTTCTTGTACATCGTCCTCTTCCAGGGCCAGAAAACGGCTGATTCTGCTGGCGATGCTCTCCAGTTCATTCAGCTGCACGAATTTCTCAGGGAGGGCGAATATGGCTTTCTGCACCACCGTCAGCGACTCCACCATGGCCAGGATGTCAGACAGCGCTATCCGCTTCGCGGCCACGGCCAGGAAGGAAGCGCACAGGATAAAGAGCGTAAACCCCATATCCGAGGACTCCTCTATCAGGGTCATGTGAAGAAAGGTCTTCAATCTGTTCTGGTTCACATCATCCAGCGCCTGATTCCGCTTCCTCTGCTCTGCCCTGATTTTCTTCTTCTCCAGGAAGACCTTTATGACTTCCAGATTGTCCACGGCTTTCCAGAGGAAATTGGACCAATGGGCGAACCGCTCCCCGTATTCCTGATTGTAGCCGTACAGTTTCTTCTTGTTCTTCCGGTTCAGGACACTCAGCGCTATGCTGATTCCCGTAATGGCCGCCGTTATCCCTGGGTTCAGGCTGCAGCCGTAGGCGATGTACAAGGGCACGATTACGAAATCCGCAAACAGCGATGCCTTCGACAGGACGCTGGAGACGTACAGCGGGCAGTCCTCGCTGGCCATGGAGAACCGGTCGCTTGCCCCCAGAGGGCAGTTCCCCAGGGAGCGCAGCTTCTCGTTCTTCGTCAGGACATGGTTCAGCAGCTGCCGGTGCAGTTTCCCCTGGATTTTCGCGGATTCGTACTGTCTCAACTGCACCATCCCGGAATACAGCGCTTCATACACCGCCAGAAAGCCCAGCTCCCGCAACAGGACAGGGCCATCCGCGGAGAGCACCGCCTGGAGGATTCTTCGGTACAGTTCTATTCTTACAATGGCTCCCAAAGAAGCCGTCACATGGAATAATGTCAGAATCAAGATTTGAGATAAGTCCAAAAAACAGGGCGTTTTGAACTTTTGATTCAGATATATGTCAATTTTTCTGTTCACTTCGTCTCCTTTCATCCATCCGATGGATGTGACAAGACCGAGACGATGAGATCAAGCATACCAAGCATGCATACCAAGCATGCATACCAAGCATGCATACCAAGCATGCAAAAAAGCAGCCAGCCCTAAAAAAGCACGGACTGACTGCTTGCCGACTGCACACGCGTTGCCGGAAATCCTCTTTTCGCTGGGAACTGTCATAACTGATGCAATAACTGATGCAGCTTGTTTAGGAAAAAGCCCGGCAATACAAGGAAAATGGCTATAAACCTCGCTTCAGTTATTTGTAGACAATTCCTGTTATACTACAGACCGCCTTTATCGGCGTTCTGTAGTGGGGATTCGCGGCATTTTTTACTGGCGTGCAGCTTAGTTTGCGGCGGTCACGGAAGTGATATGGGGATTGACGCCCTCGTACCAGTACAGGAAGCCTTCCATATCAATCTTGTCGCCTACATTCAGGGCCTTTACCGCGGCATAGACATCCGTGGTATTGTCGCACAGATAGGACTCTACCGTAAAGGTATAGGTCTGGCCGTCCAGGGAAACGTTGAAATAAAGGTCGTCCCCGTCCTGGCCGGAACCGTCATATTTGTACAGGAACGCCACGTCATTGCCGTCGTCGTCCTGCCCCGCAGCTTCTACAGTCATGCCCTTGAAGGACACGAATTTATTCTGATGCTTGATCAAATCGTCTGTTCCGAGAAGGGATGTGACATCTTCGGCTTCCGCTATGTAGCTGCCATCCATGATTTCAAAGGTGCCGCCCTCGGCAACTTCCACTTCCCCTGACCACTCGGTCTTGTAGCCTGTCACTTTGATTTTGGTTCCGGGAGTCAGCTTCGCATAGTCCTCCTCGGAACAGGTCAGATTGTACAGGAAATAGCCGCCGTCCTTGTCCTGGGTGTATACGGTGGCCTTGTCTTCCCACCAGGCCTGTTTTGCCTGTACATAGGTCTCGATTACCACTTCGGAGTCCAGCGCCGCAGCCATATACTCGTCATATGTCATGACGCCTTCGGACTTAGCGTCCTCGGAGCCCTCTCCCTCGGTGCTTTCGGACTCAGCGTCTGAGGAATCCTCTCCCTCAGCATCCTCGGATTCGGCGTCCGCAGAATCATCAGCGCCCTCGGACTCTGCATCTGCTGAACCGTCTTCCACGGTGCTCTCAGACTCAGCGGAATCGTCCACAACGTTCCCGGAATTTGCATCCGAAGAACTGTCTCCCTCCGTGCCGCAGCCTGTAAAGGCCAGCATAAGCACTCCTGTCAGCAACAAAAATTTACTTCTCATAGTATCCTCCTCTTTCAATGACCCCGGGGGCCATTTCTTGTTTCGCAGCAGAATGCGCAGTGCCCATTCTGTCGCGTGATGTCAGCGGAATGACAGATTCTGCTTTCCGTTGTCCTACATCGAGAATAATTATACAGCAATTTTCTGATAAATCAATAGTCATTTTCTATAATCCGAAGGCCATAATCCGTAAAATATTATTCGGAAGATACATTTTCAGACCGAAAACGGAAACCTACATACAGGGCGATCAGCACCCAGGCACAGGCGAGAGATGCCAGAAGCGCCACCGCAGTCCCGGGAAGGGGTCCTAAGTCCGCCTTGCCGATGCTCATCGCCCCGCCCTGGGATGACAGCTGATCCAGGTGGTACTGGGACTGGACGTCCTCGTAGAGCTCCCGGTAAAAGGCATCGTCCACTTGCTGGGAACGCCTGACGGAAATCACGGTCTTCTCTATCAGCTGGCCCGCGGCGTCCCGCAGAGAGGCCGAACCGTTGAACACCGGGGTGACAAAGGTGTCGTCCACGTTTTCCAGCAACAGATTCGCCGCCTTGATCTTGACGTCATAGTGCACGTCATTGTCCTCGCCGCATCTGGACAGATAGTCCTGGTATTCCGGGGACTGCTGGGCCTTGGAGGTCACGGGCACGTACCCTTCCGTCTCCGAATAGGCAATCTGGACGTCATTGGTCAGCAGATACTGGGCGAACAGCCAGGAAGCCAGGACTTCCTGGGGATCCTTTTTGTTAAAGATGCAGACGGAGGGGCCCTGGGATATCATCCGGGGTGCCGAGGGGTCGAACTGGGGGATCGTCATTACCGCTGTCTCGAATTCCACCAGCTTGTCCTCGCTGATGTCCAGAAGCGGCGCATGGGTGCCCATCCAGGTAGCCCCGGCCGTGGAGTCCACCGCGAAGATGCACTGGCCTGCGTTCAGGAAGTTGGCGGGATAGCTGGAAATCTTGAAGGTGGAGAAGGCCCTGCTTTCCGCATGGAGCGCTATGGTCTCCAGCAGCTCTTTTGTGGTGTCGGAAAAAAGCAGGATCTCCCCCTCTTCCGTGGAGTATCCGGCGCCCTTCTGCCGCAGCATCTGTATCATCATATTGTCAGTGGACTTGTAGAGGAAGGGAATCATCACTTTCTGGCCGTTCACCAGATAATTGCCCTCCTGGTCCTGGGCCATGGCGGCCTCTGAGACCTCCCAGACGAAATCCCAGGTCAGGGCCTCTGGCAGAGTGAATCCCAGCTTCTCCACATAAGTCTTGTTGATATAGCAGCATTCCGTGGAACGCATGTAGGGGATAGCGTAATAATGGCCGCCGAAAGCGCATTCCTCCAGGAACTGCGGGATAATCTCCTCTTTCCGGGGGGCATCGTACAAAACCTCGCTGCCGCCAAGGCCGTATGCCCCATCGTCGAACAGCTCTTCCAGCGGAACCACCTGGTTCTCGCCGGTGAGGTAGGTGGCGATGTGATCCGGGTAGGTGATGCAGACATTGGGCGTGGTGTTGGTGGCAATGTTTGTTATCACATCGTTATATATTTTACCATAATCCGTATACAGGCGCAGATTTACCGTGATGTTGGGATACAGATTCTCAAAATCCGTGATGGCCTGTTGGTAGATGACGGTCTGGGCCTTGTTGGTGTCGTTCTTGGCCCAGAAGGTGATTTCATGCTCTATGGAAGTGTCGAATTCCTCCGGCATGGCAAAGGCGTTCATGCCCTTGGAGCCATGGCAGCCGGTGAGCGCCAGCGCGCTCCCTGTCAGCACGGCAAATGCCGCCAGGCGGGACATGATTCTATGGTAAATCGTTTTTCTATACAATCCCTGAGCCGGTAACGGCCTGCCGATGCCGCATAGCGCCTGAACCAGCTTCCTGATACTGCCGCATTTTTTCATCCTTTCGTCCCTCCTCGCAAAACCCCGGCCATGACTTGCACCACAAAGACATCCTGTTCCCTGGAGCCGTGGCAGCCGATTGGCGCCAGTGCGCTCTCTGCCGGCCGGAGGATTGTTCTATCACACTTTCTCATCCCTTCGTACCTCCTCGTGAAACCCCGGCCATGATTTTCTTGTGGAATATCAGAAACAGCACAATCAAAGGAAGCGAAATCACTACTACCGCTGCCATCATGGCCGGGATGTTCTCACGCCCGAAGCCGTTCTCCCGGATTTCCTGGATGCCGTTGGAGACCAGGTAGTAGTTCTCGTCGTCCGTGATCAGCCTGGGCCACACGTAGGAATTCCAGCATTCGATCACCTTCAGGATCGTGACGGTGATCAGCGTGGGCCTGGAGATGGGCACCAGTACCTTGAGCAGATATTTCATATCCGAGGTGCCGTCCACCTTGGCCGCTTTGTACAGGCTGTCCGGCACCTGTTCGAAATTCTCCTTCAGCAGATAGATATAGAAGACGGAGGTGACGGAGGGCAGAATCAGCCCCTGGAACGTGTTCCGCATTCCTAAGTTGGTGATGGTGACGAAATTCGTGATGATCACCAGCTCATTGGGAATCATCATCAGCGACAGGAACAGGAGGAACGCGATATTCCTGCCCCGAAACTCCAGCCTGGCAAACGCGAAGGCGGCAAGGGTGATCACCACCACCATGATGGCTGTGGTCAGGACGGTGAATACGATTGTGTTCACGAAATACCGTCCAAGAGGTACCGATGTAAAGGCATCCACGTAATTCTGCAGCGTCGGCGACAGGGTGAAGAATTGCGGGATATATTCCGAGTTGTAGGCGCTGTAGCTTTTCACGGAGGTGAGCACCATCCAGTAAAAGGGGAACAGCACGATGACCGCCCAGAGCGCCAGAAGGACGTAGGTGACTGCGCTCAGCACTTTTCTGCGGGTTCTGGCGGATTGCTCCATTTTCGCATAGTTGACGGAAGGCCCCTCTCCTACGCTGGCATATTGTTTTGACGCATCTTTTTCCATATTGTCATTGACCTCCATGTACAGTGGCGCAAGTGTTTGATTTTGGCTTAATCTGGCTTAATAATGTACGTTCTTCTTGCTGATCAGCAGATTGATACAGGTAATCGTCAGCACGATGGCGAACAGAATGATGGCCGCCGCGGACGCATAGGACGGATAGCCGCCGCTGTCGCCGTACAGCATGTCATAGACATAGCCCACTATCGTGTTCATCCCCGCCGCGTTCAGGTTCGTGCCGAACAGCGCCACGGCATCGCTGTACGCCTTAAAGGCCCCGATGAAGCCAGTGATGACCAGATAGAAGATCATCGGCGAAATCATCGGCAGTGTGATGCGCCGGAAAATCCGGAATTTCGAGGTGCCGTCCACTCTGGCCGCATTGTAATAATCCTGGTTCACAGAGGACAGGGCGCTGGTCAGGATCAGGATCTTGAAGGGCATGACGACCCAGATGGTATAAAAGCACAGCACGAACATTTTCGCCCAGTAGGGACCGGCGATGAAGTCCACGGATTCCCCGCCGAACCACTGGATGAGCAGATTGACCAGGCCGTCCGAATACTCTGTCTTCTTGAACAGAATCATGAACACCAGCCCCACTGCCAGGGTATTCGTCACATAGGGCAAGAAATATATGGTCTGTAGTAAATTTCGTAACGGTGTAATGGAATTCAGCCCCACGGAGATCAACAGGGCAATCCCTGTGGACAGCGGTACCGTGATGATGACCAGCAGAAATGTATTCTTCACGGCCTGCAGAAAATAGGGGTCGTGAAGGACATAGGAATAATTGTATGTTCCGGTGCCGAAGTAGGTCTGGGAGGCGGAATTGTATCCCTCCTCAAATGAATAGACAAATACGTCAATCAACGGGTATACCATAAAAAAACCCAGAAAAAGAATCGCCGGAAGCAGGTACAGCCAGCCTTTCAGGCTGCCGAAATCCAATTTGCGCGAGATGGGCTTCTTCCCCTTCTCCATGTGTGTGCACCTCCACTTCTATCTTGCGAATCAAAAAGCAATCCGCTTCTCTGTTTTTTTGTCAAACAGGAATACTTTTCGGGGTTTTAGGGCGAATCTCACGGTCAGGGCTTCCGGGGATGCGTCCGCCATGTCCTCCGCGTTGACGATGGCCCGGACAGTGGGGCTCATGGCGGCGTCATTGGTGGCTATCACGCTGACGTCACGTCCCATCACTTCCACGCCTTTCAGGCCGCAGCAGAACGGGCCGTCCCCCTGCAGCAGAAAGCCCTCCGGCCGGATGCCCGCGCAGACTTCCCGGTCGCCCGCTGCCGGCACGTCCAGGACGGCGTCCTCCCCGATATACAGCTTTCCGCCCTTCACCCGGCCCTCAAAGACGTTGACGGGGGGCGTTCCCAGGAATTTCGCCACGAACAGGTTCTCCGGGCTGTCGTAGACTTCCTGTGGCTTGCCGATCTGCTGGACGATGCCGTCCTTCATGACTACAATCATGTCGGATATGCTCATAGCTTCTTCCTGATCGTGGGTCACGAAAATGGTAGTGATGCCAGTCTCCTTCTGGATCCGCTTGATTTCCTCCCGGGTCTGGAGCCGCAGTCGGGCGTCCAGATTGGACAGGGGCTCGTCCAGAAGGAGCACTCTGGGCTGTTTCACCAAGGCGCGGGCAATGGCCACCCGCTGCTGCTGGCCGCCGGAGAGCTCCTTGGGCTTGCGCTCCATCAGTTCGTCGATTTGAACCAGCTTCGCGGCTTCGAGAACTTTTGCGTGCATCTCCTCCCTGGACAGCTTTTCCTTGCCCTTTCGGTTCTCCAGCGGGAACTGGATGTTCTGTCTCACTGTCAGATGGGGGTAGAGCGCATAGTTCTGGAATACCAGTCCGATTCCCCTGTGCTCCGGCGGCAGATTCGTCACATCGTCCTCTCCGAAGAAAATCTGGCCGCTGGTAGGCTTCAGCAGACCACTGATCAGGTTCAGGGTAGTGCTCTTGCCGCAGCCGGAGGGTCCCAGAAGGCCGATCAGCTGGCCGTCAGGGATTTCAAAGTCGAAGTCATTGACGGCAATCACTTCGCCGCGGTTCTTTTTGTCCCGGCTGGGGAATTTCTTTGTCAGGTTCCGCAATACTACTTTCATAGCGTGCCTCCCAATGTATGTGTTCTATAAGATATTGTCTTCCATAAAACATGCCGCAGTTTTTTATGCGAGATGAAGCTGTTCTTTTAATGCGTCTTGCAGTACTTTCGAAAGGCTGATATTGTTTTCTTCTGCCGCCTTAGCAAGCCATGCGGGGATGGAAAGCATTTTTTTGACCGCATGCGTATCGCGGCGGTAGGCGTTCATATCCGTGGAAACATATGTTGTATGCCCATCGCTGGCAGAAATGTCAGCGATATTGGACGGAGCCGGAAGCTCCATTCCCCTTTCCACAAGGTCGACCAGATGCAGCCCTAATGCTTCCCTGGCCATTTCCATAGCTTCCTCCAACGTGTTGCCGTTCGTGAAACATCCTGACAAATCGGGAAATTCTACCCAATAGCCTTCCTCTTCATGGATAATCGCGGGATACACTTTTGTCATATCATATATCTCCTTTCCGAATTTTATGGTCTTACTTCAAATCTGCTTCCTTTTTAATTGCATGGAGCAACCCTTTTTGGATGGCTGTATTGTGAACCGGGACGGTTATCGAACGTCCGTCTTTCTCCATGATGTGATGGCTTCCGTGCACACGATTTATTGTCCACCCTTCTTTCTTCAACAGCTTTATAAGTTCTTTTCCTGTCATGGCTTTCTCCTTGGGAACTGTCGGAAAATAATTGATGCAACTTGCTTAAGAGAAAGCCCGGAAATACAAGGAAAACGGCTATAAACTCGCATCAGTTATTTGTAGACAATTCCTTATTATACTATATTACGCCAGAATTTACTGTACTGCATTGGTTAAACGTATATGGCTGGCGTTATGTAGTCGGGTTACTCGGAAATTTTACTGTAAAGCAGTATATATTATATTATATAATTTATATAATATCAAGAAAATTGTATCGGATAACGCAACATGTCGCAACCATTGCCGGATGTGTCCAATTTCTGCCATTTGAAGGTGCCCCTTCTTAACAAACGCTTCCTTCCGTATAACATCCATCCTTCTGCTGTGCCGGGTTTATGCCGGATAAATCCTTCACCACTTCGCCCGCGATGATGAGACCTGCCACGGAGGGCACGAATGCCACGCTTCCGGGAATGCTTCGGCGCACTGCGTCCCTTTTGGACAGTTCCGGGCAGGCATCTTTCCTATCGTCCGCTTTCGCTGTAGCCGCCGAGTCGGTGTGCTTGTCCGTTTTCTCTATAGCTGCCGGGTCGGTGTGCTTTTGCTGTCCGCTTTCGGTGCAATCGCCAGACAGGCTGGTTTTTTCCTGTATGTCCGCTGTCCTGGATGCATGGGGACGAATGGGCTCCTCCTCCGAATATACCACTTTCAGGCTTTCCACGCCCCGTTTCTTCAGCTCCCGGCGCATGACTTTCGCCAGAGGGCAGACTTTTGTCTCGTAGATATCCGCCACTCGGAACGCGGCGGCATCCAGCTTATTCCCTGCGCCCATGCTGCTGATTATGGGTATGTCTTCTTTCTGCGCCCGCATGACCAAAGCAATCTTGGCCGTCACGGTATCCACGGCGTCCACCACATAATCATACTCTCCAAAGGGAAACGCGTCCGCATTTTCCGGTAGGAAGAAACAATCGTGCACTCTGACATCCGCCTTCGGATTGATTTCCAGAATGCGTTCCCGCATCACTTCCACCTTGCTGTGTCCGATGGTCTTCCTGGTGGCTATGATCTGGCGGTTCAGGTTCGTAAGGCTTACCTTGTCGTTGTCCACCAGGTCGAAGGCTCCCACGCCGCTCCTGGCAAGGGCCTCGCACACATATCCGCCTACGCCGCCTACCCCGAACACGGCCACGCGGGATTTCTCCAGGCGCTCCATCGCTTCTCTGCCCAGCAACAGCTCTGTCCTTGAAAATTGCTCCTGCATCATGAATCCTGACTCCATTCCCGACTCTGCCGAATGCCTTCGGGCAAAGTCGTTCTGTAACATTTATTTAAGGCATAGTACCGCGCATGGTTCTTTCTGTACTTTGGGTATCCTCATATTCCCAGGATTTGCTGCAAACCGCCAAATTGGTTCAATAAAGCAAAAAATTCTGGCGTTCTGTAGTATACATACATTTATCTACATATATGGCCAATATAATAAAATCCATGGCATTCGTCCAGGGATACCGGGACAATCTTTCCAATCAGGGAAGCGTCACCGGGTAAATGGACGATGGTGTTGTTGGACAGTCTGCCTGTGACCATGGTAACGTTGTTCTCGGGGGAATGCCTTTCTTCCATGGAATGCCTTTCTTCCATGGAATGCCTTTCTTCCATGGAATGCTTCTCCTCGGCGGAATGTTTTTCTTCCATTGCTTCCTCTATCAGAGCCTCCATGACCTGGCCCTGGTATTTCGCTATCTGCTCCCTGGCCGTGTCCTGTACCACTTTCAGAAGCCTGTCGAAACCCTCTTTCACCTGCTCCTTTGGAACCTGGTTCTCCATGGCAGCCGCGGGCGTGCCGGTGCGTTTGGAATAAATGAAGGTAAAGGCATTGTCGTACTTCACCCGGCGCACCATGTCGATGGTCTCCTCCAGATCCTCCGGGGTCTCTCCCGGGAAGCCCACGATGATGTCCGTGGTGATGGCGATGTCAGGGATTTCCCGGCGGATGCGGTCAGCCAGCTCTATGTACTGTTCTCTCGTATAGCGTCGGTTCATCTGCTGCAGAATCCGCGTGGAGCCGGACTGTAGGGGCAGATGCAAGTGGCGGCAGATTTTCTTCGACTGCTTCATGACCGCAATCAGGTCGTCCGACAGATCCTTAGGGTGGGAAGTCATGAAGCGGATGCGCTGCAGCCCCTCTATCTTCTCCACCTCCTGCAAAAGCTGCGCAAAGGTGATGGGCTCGTCCAGATTCTTTCCATAGGAATTCACGTTCTGGCCCAACAGCATGACCTCCACCACGCCGTCCGCCACCAGTCTCTCTATCTCCCGGATGATTTCCCGGGGCTCCCGGCTGCGCTCCCGGCCCCTCACGTAGGGCACGATGCAGTAGCTGCAGAAGTTGTTGCAGCCGAACATGATGTTGATGCCGGACTTGAAGGGATATTTACGTTCTACCGGCAAGTCTTCTACGATTTTGTCCGTATCTTCCCAAATGTCAATCAGCATGCCCTCTGTCTCGAAGGAGGTATAGAGGAGTTCAGCAAATTTATAGATATTGTGGGTGCCGAAAATCAGGTCGATAAATGGGTAGCTTTTCTTTAGTTTTTCGATAATCGTGGGTTCCTGCATCATGCAGCCGCAGAGGGCCACTTTCATCTGCGGGTTGGACTTTTTGTATCGGTTCAGCACGCCCAGCCTGCCGTAGACACGCTGGTTGGCATTGTCCCGGACGGTGCAGGTGTTGTAGATGACGAAGTCTGCCTGCTCGCTCTCCGTGTTCTGGTAGCCCACTGTCTCCAGGATGCCGGACAGCTTCTCGGAGTCGCGGGCGTTCATCTGGCAGCCGAAGGTTTGCGTAAAAAAGCTTGGGCGGCGGCCGTTTATCCGTTCAAACTCCCGAACCCACTCCCGGCACTTTGCCATAAAATAGTATTGCCTGGCTGGTTCTTCTATAGGTGGTTCCGCATTTACCTCTATTTTATCTAAATTAGTTTCATTATACATTTCTCTTGACATTTTTACCTTTCTATTATATAATCAAATAAAGAAATGAGTTTTTTAACCGTACAGCCTTATGGCTCAAGCGGGGTACTCGTTTCTTTTTTTATGTTCATGATGTCATATAAATACATTTTTTTATCTTCTGCATGTCTTATAACAAGCTCTACGTGAAACACATTATAACGTAAAACCTCTCCATCGTCATCAAAAATCGGAAGGGCAAAGCGAGAATCATATCGATACCATCCAAATCTGGCATTTTTATCATGCTTTTTTGCCAAATTCTCCCGAAATCTCTTATTTTCGGCAATCTCTATCATTTCATAGGAATCACCGCCGTTTTTTCTTAGTATATATCAAAACGGCTGTATTTACCAGCATAATTTAACTATATATCAATGTGTCAATACACTAGGTTCAATACTAATATTCATAAAATTGCCCCACAAATTTCAGTTTATATACTTGATATTCCCGGCCTTTCGCCTTTTATTTCCATTCCATCCGTAACTTTCTTTTTGATGCCACACAATCGGACAAATGCAGATTGATCAATGTCTGATAAGGTATCCCCAGGCTTTCCGACTGGCTTTTGAAATTCTCTATGGTTTCTCTGTCTATATTGATGGTATTCTGTTTTTTTACTCTGTTTGAGTATGGATTTTTTCTTGGATTCAGGTTTTCGATATCATATTCGTCTCTCAACATCTTTGCCAACCTTTCTGATAAATATTTTTCTCTTGGACTGGCTGAACATTCTTGTCATTGTCTCTACAGCGGTACTCCATCAGATAGCAGTCTTTCATTTTTCCCTCGTGCAGCTCATGCTCTGGTAAACTTTCTATGATATGGAATCCGACTTTCTGATAACATTTAATCGCCCTCACGTTATCCTGGTGGGGATCCATGATGACGGCGTCGGCCTGTTTTTCTTCCCGCAGGAACTGTAAGACAAGCTTCAAGTATTCTGTCCCGATTCCTCTGTCCCAGTAATCAGGCTCTCCGATGAACTGATCCATGCCGTATACGGTCTCGTTCCGATTATCATATTCATATTCTTCACAGCCTTCGTCAGTTATGGGATAAATCTGTCCGTATCCAATGGGATCCCCTTCATATTCCAGGATGACTTTCATCGCGGCATCATTGTCATCTTCCGAATCTTCTTCAAAAAAATCCTGGTAAATCAATTCTTCCGTATACTGCTTGTCTCTCCCCTCATAGAACTCCAGGACACGCATATCCGTCATCCATTTGAGCAAAATGGCAGAATCGTCGGGAACCATCGTTCTTATTCTGATTTTATCCTGAGTTATATTCACCATCCATCACCTCTTGCCAAAAAACTGTACACAGCGTTCATCCTGTTTTGTTTCCTTTTCGGAAAAATGTTCCCACTGCTTAAAATTTGACATAATTGCATGTTCATACATATGATTACTGGATTTGCACTCACCTGACGATTTTTCAACTGGAATTCGTCCTTATAAATGAAGTGTTTTTTCATTTATTAGGAAATCATTGATATAAACAAAATCACATCCAGCATTCAAAGATGATAAAAAGTCCTTTTCTTCATCACCGACAAACAATATCTCTGCTTCCCGAATTTCAAATGCATCCGCTATGTAGCATATTCCACCTTTATTTGGCTTTCTTACACCACATATTTGTGATGATACATATAAATCAAAATAGGGAAGAATATTTTCTATTGCAGGTTTGAAAATATAGTCAGGCATTCCATTGGGCAAATCTGTTAAACAGGCTATTTTGAAGCCCGAATTTCGACATTTCTTTAACAATTCTCTAGAATATTCATATATATTTGCCTTTAAGCGCAAGCTTTCAAAAAATAGTCCTATTACTTTGTTTGTATCAGGTTTTTCTCCCCAGTTTGAAATAATATCATTAAAAATATCCTCTGGCTTTATTTCATATTCTCTCTTACTGGTACGAGGATTATATGATTTTAATTTATTCGCAGATTCTTGTATATCATTTTCTGATAAATTCAGTTTCAAAAGTTCATTCAATTTTTCAAATCCACCAATATAATAATCGCTCCAGTTCAGTGGCATTCCCGCAAATTCCATTAAGGTTCCGCCTAAATCAAATACAATAGCCTTTGGCATCTCACCCTCCACAGCTTCCAAACTATGACCGTTTTAGTATAACGGATTATCCCAGCCATTACAATGAAAATCTGCACACAATTTCAGAATCAATTACATTGAGCCCCCTTTCCAAACGGGTATATCGCAGCTGACCCCTGAAAAATCATAAAATACCAGATTTACGAATAAACATGCGCAGACCTGTATATTTCCAACATCAGCTCTTGTGCAGACCTTTCGATAAAATCTTAAATCCATTTTTCATCACACTGGCAATCAGACATTTTTCCTTCTTACTCCATTTGGGTCTATAAGGTTCCTCATTTTCCTTTAGCAGGATATTGCATCCATAAAACAGCTTTTCATAAATATGTCGAATATGCTCTTCCCTGCTATCACCGATAAATTTACAGTTCATTGAATGTGCTATATCTGAAAACAGATTCCAGTAATTCAGAAAAAGACTGCAATTTATTTTTCTGATGTTCTTTTTCCTAAGGATTGCTGAGGATAAAAGAAATTCATCTTCTTTCGTATTAATCAGCAATCCCTCCTCCCGCGCAAACGCCATCGCCTCCTCTTTGGTCGGAAAAGACCTTAACATGCCATCTTTATCAAGCAGAAACCCGTCAATATCATCTGTATACCAAATGGCATAATACGTTTCCTGCAAAATCTTGAATCTAATCAGATAATATTGTTTCTGCAGCTCTTCACTCATATCACTATTACAATTCCTTTCCACTATGGGCAGTTCCCTTCAGCCATCTATTGAAAAATACTGCAGATCCTCAAATTCATCATCCGAAAATTCAAATGTAAAAATGTGTGTATCATCAAATGATTGCTCAAAGTAATTTACCCGGCCATTCTCGTAGTCAATAACAGGCTTGCCCAATTTTTCTTTGATCTCATCAAAACTGAACGTACCAAACACTTTCGTAATATAAGGTATCATAAATTCTACAATAAAATTTAGATGTGCATTGTATTTTTCAGATAATGTTTTGACCTGTTCCAAATAATTTTCTCCAGGCTCTTCATCCCAGGCAAAAATCAGTCCATTGAACTCAAAAATAAATTGTTCTAAATCTTCATTAAATTCCATGATATCTTCCTCCCCAAATACGGATTTCCATCCGAAATCATAATACCATTTTTCATATTCAATAACGAATCCTTCGGCCATACAGGCGGCATAATGTTCAAATTCAGTTACGAAATAAAATGCTGATCATGCCACATACTATAAAATTCATAGTTTACAGTTACATGGTTTATCTTCTCATATTCCGGTTCCAAAGAACCACAAAAGTACCATTCCAAAAATGTGCGAAAACTGGAAGCGACGCACTTACCGTGTAAAATTCCATCTGAGTCACGATAGCAATCCCAAAAACCTCCATATTCCAAAAAAACAACCGGACAGTCCTTGCCGTCTGATTGGCTTAAATCTAAACAATACCAGCCGTCCATATATCCAATCGGGAACAAGTTCTTATAGATTTCTTCTCGGAGAGGAGTTTCGCAATCTTCAAATTCCTCCCGAAAACATTCCAGGCTCTCTGACCAGTCGGAAATATCATCTGTGAGGTCATAAAAATCCATTGTATCAATTTTGATTTCTTTATTCTCATCGTCATACACCACCCCCACAAGGTCAGTCGCCGAAGGTTTATATGACATCAAGTATAATTTCAAAATAACAGGCAGCTCAATGAGGTACTCCTGTTCAAATTCGGCAATATCTGTTTCGGTTATGGAAGAAGGTATCAATTCCGTAAGCCATCCTCTTTCATGCAGTTTCTGAAATGCATATTCTACGAAAGATTTGTAGTCCATTTTATCTCCTTTGTACATTGTCTTTGGAAAATAGTCGGAAAATAGTCCCGTGTCTTGGTACAATTGTGAAGAATCACATTCAGGGCAGTTTTATCATTTTGTCCTGAATATGATACTTCATTAAGAATTATACTACAATGTTTTCCATGTCAGATGAAATACGTATTATCGAAATCCAAAACAGGGATTTAAAATCATCGTATACCAGAGAAGTTCTTGAAGCGCTGCCGGAATGGTTTGGAAACAGGCTGGCCATGGCGAATCACGCCCTTTGGCTCAATTGGAGGAAAAAAGATGCAATTCATACAATACCAGAAATGCAGCACCTGCAAAAAGGCCGCGGACTGGCTGAAGAGCCATCAGATTCCCTATGAGGACAGCCATGCCCGACAGTTTCGCCTTCTGTCCTGGCATGGCGCCATTTATACTGCTTAACGATTTCACTTGCCATGAAACCAGACTGCATAACGCTGACCGGTTGGATTGCATGATTACATTAGGCAGTATTCAGCGTTATGCAGTATAAACCTTACATCCTCACTGCTCAGCCAATCAGCACCGTCTTCCCCTCAAAAGCAAATCCGTAATGCCGGATCCGCTCCTGGGAAATCCCCCTGGCTAACAGCTCCATATCATATGCTTTCTCTTCAATCTGCTCTAGTGCAGCCGACACGGTATCCGCCAAAGTCTTCTCATCTTCCGGGTCTCTCACCTTGAATTCCACCACAAAGGCCGGATCCTCCTTTTTGCAGGGCTCCAGCATCACATCATAGCGCCCGAACCCGCTCTCCCGGTTGGAGGTGATGCGGTACCTTCCCGCCAGTTCCACCATCAAGCCTAAGACAAAACCATGATAGAACCGCTCCGGTTCTGTTTCTTCCGATGGTTTTCTGCCAGTGTCAAAAAGGCTGAATGTGGCAAGGGCCACCTTATTCATAAAACGATTCATAGCCTTCACATCCCCCAGAAGCAGCGCCTTGATAAACCCGTTGTATGGCACGTCCTCCCCGCTGAACCAATCACGGATCATATTTCGGAACATCATATATACTTCCCGGTTAGTCAATTCCAGATGGTAGGTGAATGCCCCTGTCTCCTGTGAAAACTTTCGATCCACTACCTTCAGATACCCGCTGGCCAAAAGCATGCTCCAGACAGCCCCATATTTCCGCTGGAGCTGGTCAAAAATAATTTCCTCGTCAATCTCCGTCTCCAGGACACCGCCCTTCATCAAATCCTCCATAATTGTCTTGGTCTGGGCGTTCCCCTCCCGGATTAGCAGATTGACCAGACGGTTGGAGCTGGAATTCGCCCAATAAGGCTTTAGTTCTTTTTCCTCCAGAAAATTGGTAATAGACCATGGATTATACACATCCCGCTGACTGCCAAAGGTAAAGCCATCGTACCATTGCTTCACATCCGCCTTACGCTCCGACATCCCCATCTGATCCAGCGCCTGGAACACCTCGTCCTCTGTAAATCCAAACTGGGTGCAGTATTTCTCGGATGTCGTCGTCACTACCGTAAGATTATTCAAATCCGAAAAAATGGATTCTTTGCTTACCCGGGTGATGCCTGTCATCATCGCCCGCTCCATACTTGGATTGGTCTTAAAAGCGGAGTTGAACATCTGCCTGATAAAACCAACCAATTCCTCCCAGTACCCATATACATAGGCTTCCTGCAGCGGCGTGTCATATTCATCCAGGAAAATTAAGACCTTCTGACCATAATGACGTTCCATATAATCCGACAGATATTTCAGCGCCAATACAGCCACATCATCCGGCATTCTGGACGAAACAGAATCGAAAAATTCCATCTCCTTTTCATCCATGCCCTTTCCGTCCCTTACATAATTATGCTCCCTGTACAATCTCTCAAGTAAGTACTTAATCATCTGTTTCGTTTTCTCAAAGGTCTGCCCCTTAATATCCGCAAAGCTCAGGAAAATGACAGGAAAGCTTCCCTGGAGCTTTCGGTACTTCTCATCCTTCCAGATGGACAGCCCCTCAAACAGTTCGCTCCGTCCCTCGTATGTCCTGGAAAAAAAGCAGTTCATCATGTCCAGGTTCAATGTCTTTCCAAAACGGCGGGGACGGGTAATCAATGTGACTGCGTCCGTATTCTCCCACCACTCTTTTATAAAATCTGTTTTGTCCACAAAGAAACACTCGTTTTTCCGAATAAATTCAAAACTCTGTGCCCCAATGGAAATAGGCCTGCCCATAGTCCTGCCCCCTTTCGCATACATCCGACTCTGTCCATTACTTTTTAGAAACCAAAAAATACTGTATCATCGGTCCCACTATTTCTTTTTTGTCGATTACAAAATAAGCGTTAAGCATGGTTTCAAATTCTTCTACCGTTAAATCAAATCGATCTTGCCTACCCAAATACTCTTCTATCAGCTTTGTGATTTCGAATTCAGGACTTCCAATATTCGGAATATCGAGGATAAATCTCCCCGTAGTCTTCCTGGTCGTAGAGCTGCCGGCTCACCTGATTGAGTTCACTGTCAGTCCCATCTGAATAGCCCCACTCGTCGGGAATATAGCGGTTCAGGCTGAAAGAGCCGTCCGCCACCCGGCTCACCAGTTCCTCGGGCCAGTACTTCCGCAACTCCGCCAGATACTCCGGCGTTCGATCCGATTCGTCCCGCCTTGCCAGGGCCTCCTCGGTGTTCACTGCCAGGAAAAGGGTAATGCAATCACTGTCGGTGACCAAGGCCGCACTGTAGATGTGCTCCTTCCCGATTTCCCGATGAATCTTCTCCATCGCGTGCCGTACCGCGTTCTCAATGGTGGGCTGTAAATCTGCGAAAAATTGTTCCATCTCTGATCATCCAACCTTTCTTTTTGTAGTGTCTTCGTTCCCTCGATCAGGCCATCTCATCGTCCTGCTAATCACTTTCTTTTTGTAGTGTCTTTATTCCCTTAATCAAGCCCATCTCATCGTCCTACTAATCACTTTCTTTTTGTAGTATCTTTGTTCCCTTGATCAGGCCATCTCATCGTCCTACTGATCAAATTCTTTCACCAGTTCATAAGAGTAATGATAGATGCTTGCAAATAAATCCCCCTCATAGGGGCCTTCTGCCCAGAGGGTCTCTTCCTCTTCCTCGCTGAAATCTTCCGGCCAGAGATATTCTTCCCTGAGCATGTCCGCAAACAGGGGCAGGGGTTCGTCTTCCGCCAGCTCCTGATAGTCGTGGAAGCATGTGGCAATCAGGAAAAACAAGTCCTCCAGCTCCTCCACAAGCCAGTCGGCATCATCGCATCCCTCCCGCTTTTCCGCCTCCCGGTAAATGCGCACAAGGAAAATCAGCGCAAACGGTGTGGAATGCCACAATGTCCCCTGATGCTCGATGCAGTCTGCAATCTCCCCGAAAGCATCTTCCATCTCTTCACGATCCTCCATCCCGCCAAGTATGGCAAGATATTCCGGAAGATCCCCTGCCCGCCCGTATGCGGTGGTCAGTCTGCCCCACGGCACATCCTCAATCTTCAAACTGTCAATAAACGCTTCATTCGAATCTGTCACTGTTTTGCCCATTCTTCCTAATTTCTCCATGCAATGTATATTTATTAACCCAATTTCAGCGGGTACACAATTCCGAAAAGGGAGTTATACTACATAACGCCAGAACTCACCATACTGCATTGGCTAAACATATATGGCTGGCATCATGTAGTCAGGTTACCCGGAAATTTTAACTGTATAAGGAATTGTCTACAAATAACTGATGCGAGTTTATAGCCGTTTTCGTTGTATTTCTGGGCTTTCTCCTAAACAAGTTGCATCAGTTATTTTCCGACAATTCCTAATTTATTGTAACATAGGAAAAAGCCCCTGTAAACAGGCGACGACAAAAGAATCATAAGCTCCCTGGAAAAAACGCATTGTACAATGAAGAGAGGACGGAATCCAAACGGGCTATATCAAAAACCATGTTTGACTGCCCGATTGACCCATCCTGCATTTGTGATATGATTGAATTTTCAAGGGGACCATTCTGGACAATATCCGGTACGGAAGATGGGACGCCACCGATGAGGAGTGCAAGGAAGCCGCCCGGATGATATTCGCGGATAAATTCATCCAGCGGCTGAACGGCGGATATGACCATATGCTGGAGGAACTGGGCGGCGGCCTGTCCGCCGGTGAGCGGCAGCTGATCAGCTTTGCCAGGATTGTGCTGAAGAATCCGTCCATCGTGATTCTGGACGAAGCCACCAGCGCCATCGACACGGAGACGGAACTGCTGATCCAGAAAGCGCTGGATGTGATGCTGAAAGGGAAGACCGCTTTCATCGTGGCCCACCGCCTGTCCACCATCCGGAATGCTGACCGCATCCTCTACATCGGCAATCAGGGGATTGCCGAAGAGGGGACCCATGAGGAACTGATGGCGAAGAAAGGGCTTTATTACGAACTGGCCAGGTGCTCTTAGAAGCATCTGGCCAGTGCTCTTTTTCAGGTCTCTCTTAACAGAAAGGCCAGATACAATGGCAGCGTAAGCACCGAGCCAGACCGGCCTACATTATAATCACCAAGCTTGACAGCGCTGTGCACATGGTATTTTTCAGGATGGTTCAGGATGGTCTTGGTGCTTTTTGTATTTCCCGTGGCTGCTTTTACCTCTACCAGAGTACATTCTCCCTTATAACGGATGACAAAATCCACTTCCATCCCGGAGTCTTTATGGAAATAGTACAGCTTCCGTCCCATCTTGGCAAAAATATCAGCAATCAGATTCTCGAAAATAGCCCCTTTATACCCGAAAAGATTCCCCTGTAGAATATCGTATTGGGTGCCGTCTTCCAACATGCTGGCGAACAGGCCGCAATCCTTCATATAGACCTTGAATACATCCTCCTGAGCGTTGCCGTCCAACGGAAGTTCTGTAATGGAAAGATTGCGGCATCTGGAAATAATGCCCGCGTCCTCAATCCACTGCAGGCTCCCCGCATACTTAGATGCTGTAGCGCCTTTTCTGACGACGGAATATTGAAACTTCTTATTCTCTTTGCCCAACTGCCGGGGAATGGACTGGAAGCATTCTTTTATATGCGATTTATCTTTTTTCTCTGCATATTTTACCATATCGTCCTCATAAGACCTGACAATATCCCTCTGAGCGCTCAACACATCATTCATCTGCTTCGTATCTACAAAAGTCTGCACCACATCCGGCATACCTCCCACCACGGCATACTGCAATAAAAGCTGCCGCATACGGTTGTGCAGCGCTTCGGGAACCGGGACTTCTGTCTCCAGGCTCTTCTTCAACAGTTCAATCACCGAATCAGCAATGCCATTTGCCCACAAAAATTCCTCAAAATCCAGAGGGTACATGTCCACTACTGTCTCCGATCCTACCGGAATAGATTTCGGCTCTTTGCCATATCCTTTGACCCCCAGCAGAGAACCTGTGCCGATGACATCGAACCTTCCGTCCATCCGGAAAAATTTCAGCGCTGTCCTGGCATCCGGACAGTCCTGAATTTCATCCAGAATCAGGATTGTCTGTCCGGCTTCAAAAACCGCATTATCTCCCAACAGGGCAGACAACAGCATGATAATAGTGTCCACATTCAGGGCACCGGAAAACACAGATGCATAATCCGGATTTTCATAAAAATTTAAATATACTACATTTTTGTAATTCTTCTTTGCAAAATCCACCACAGAATAAGTCTTCCCGCACTGTCTGCATCCTTTGACAATCAATGGTTTATGATTAGCTGTTTTCTTCCAGTTATCCAGGATTTGCTCCATTTTCCTTTTCAACATAATGCTTTACCCTCCGAAACCTAACCTGGAATAAAGCATACACGAAACGGGAAACTTTTTCAAGGGACTTTTTACGGAAAACCGCAACTTTTTCCAACGACTTGTTTCGTCAAACCACAACTTTTTCCAACGACTTGTTTGGGCAAACAGCAAGTTTTTCGGATGACTTTTTCGGAAAACCACAACTTTTTTAAAAGACTTTTTTTGGCAAACCGCAACTTTTTCCAACGATTTTCATGACATACAATCAGATAATCAGGAATCTACCGCGGGTTCCCCGGCTTCCGCCCAGCCCCGGGCACCGGGTAATCCCGTATCTCCCGGCAAGCTCTCCCCGAAAGGGCCAGCACGCAGATCAGGTTCGGCACCGCCATCAGCGCATTGCAGATATCCGAGAAGTTCCACACTGTCTCCAGAGAACAGATGCACCCCAGAAAAGCCGTCAGCCCATAGGCGAATCGGTACCACAGATTGTACTTCGTCCTGCCCCCCAGCAGGAACTCAAAGGCCTTCTCCCCCTGATAGGCCCAGCCAATCACCGTGGCGAAGGCGAACAGGGCGATGCAGACGCTGATGAAGCTCCCGCCCCAGTCCCCCAGGGCCGTCCGGAAAGCC
This sequence comes from uncultured Acetatifactor sp., assembly GCA_910585665.1. Classification (GTDB taxonomy): domain Bacteria; phylum Bacillota; class Clostridia; order Lachnospirales; family Lachnospiraceae; genus Acetatifactor. The sequence continues at coordinate 95,666 of CAJUFI010000001.1, forward strand.
GCCAGCGTCAGCGCCGTGCCGGTCAATGGTTTTCCGCCTGCGTCCGTGGTACCCAGCACGCCCGATGCCGCAAAGGCCAGCCCCGTGATGGTGCAGACCACCACCGTGTCCAGGAATACTCCCGTCATGCTGATGCAGCCCTGCTTTATGTAATCCTCCGTGTCCGCCGCCGCGGCCGTGATGCCGGAAGCCCCCAGCCCCGCTTCGTTGGAGAATATCCCTCTGGACACGCCCCAGCGAAGGGACTGGAAAGCTGTCACCGTGACGCTGCCGAAGATGCCGCCGGACACAGCCTGGGGACAGAAGGCAGCCGTCATGATTCCACCCACCGCCATGGGCACGTTCCGCCAGTGCACCAGTATCACGGCAAAAGCCCCGCACAGATAGAATACCCCCATGAAAGGCACCAGCACCTGGGTCACCTTGCCGATGACGCCGATGCCCCCTATCACCACCAGCACGGTCAGGATGGTCAGGAAAAGCCCTGTCTTCGCCTTTGGCACAGAGAAAGCAACCCACAGGGCGTCCGCGATGGAATTGGACTGGGTCATGTTCCCCATGCCGAAGGAAGCCGTCACGGCGAACAGGGCGAACAAGCTTCCCAATAGTTTCCCAAGCCGCCGGTTGGGGAAGCCGTTCAGACAGGTATACATGGGGCCGCCCGCCACCTCGCCCCGGTCGTTCCTTCCCCTGTACTTCACCGCCAGCATGCTCTCCGCCAGCTTGGTGGCCATGCCGATGACGCTGGTGACCACCATCCAGAACAGCGCCCCCGGCCCGCCCAGCACCATGGCCGAGGCCACCCCCACGATATTCCCGATGCCAAGGGTGGTGGCCAGCTCCGTGGTCAGAGAAGACAGGGAAGATATCTTTCCAGAAGAAATCTTCCCGGAAGAAATCTTTCCAGAAGAAATTTTTCCGGAAGATGTGCCGGAATCCCTCCGCCCTGTTCTGCTTCTTTCGGAACGCTTCCTGTCCGCATCCCTTTCCCCTTCAATCCCCAGAGCGCATCTCAGAGCGAACCTCAGATTCCGTATCGGGAAAAAGTCCATCCGAATCATCAGATAGCATCCGCTCCCCAAAAGGAGCGCCAGCATCCATGGCCCCCAGACCAGGTCGTCCAGCCGTGTAATCAGGCCTTCCAGCCACGCGGCCATACCGCCGGAAGCCGTCCCACCAAAGCTTATATTCCCCGGTCTTAAAAACATTTCCAGAATCGCGCACCCCATATTTACAAAAACCTCTTGTGCAAGCACATTGTTTTTCTAAATATATTGGTACAAGGGAGGTTTTATGCAAATTCCGGAATCATTTCATAAATCTCCCGGATTCCTATCGTAATGTTCGAATATGTCTCTGCGTCCATGGGAGCTCCTACCATGGTAGGCAGCTTCATCACCATCTCAAGGGAAAAGCTGCCATATGGAAGCCTGAAGACTTCCGTGTCCTTGTCTTCCGTATAAAACTGTATTTTTTCCAGGAGCTCCCTCCGATCCTCGCTGATATTCAGCGCGTTCAGCACCATTTCCCGCTCTTTATCCATCGTTTCGCTGCCGGATATCATGGAAACTTCCTCCCAGCCCAGTTCTTCCATCAGAATATAGAAATTTTTTGTTTCCTCATCTATGGCAGCATAGTACAGGGCACAGAACCCCCACATTTCAACAGCAGATCTGCCGAACTCGTCCATAAAGTAACGCTGCTCATAGCTTTCATCCACTAATTCCGGTTCCTGGAATACGGGGTTCCCCTCTGTCTTGATGGCGTATATGGTGCCGTCTTCCGCGTCTGCCAGAATCTTGAAGATCCTGCCGGCGGAATCCTGGAGTTCGATGTACCATAGAATGAAATTCACGCCCTTCGTGAAATTATCACTGTAGATCACATACTGCTTCCACTGGCTCACGGAATACTCCATCTCCCAGAGATCGTAAGGCAGCAGCTGTGCGTAGATAAGGGCACTTATGTAATTTCCATAGATACAGGAATCCGAATAGAAATATGCGCTCAATTCCTCATTTATGGAAAGGTTCTGTGAGGCCACATAGAAGGCATCGTCTCCTGCCAGTCCTTCCGCATAGTCTGTCATCCGGGTCTCCAGGGACTTTTCATAGGTGGTGCTGAGGGATTCCACGTTCACGTTTTCCTGGCGGCTTAAGCTCGTATCCTTGCACAGAATCATATCCTGCACCTGGAAAATAATCTGCGGCGTAAAAAAGGCAAGCGCTATCAGCAGGGTCAATATCGATGCAGTAATAATATAATATCGGAAATACGTCCCCCTCTTTCTCGTCCTCACCCGTCTTCTGTCTGTCATATCAATTCCTTTCCCGCCTGGCCGCGGCTATATCCCTGGGAAACATGACCCTGATCACGGTACCTTCCCCCAGTCTGCTCTCCACCTTCAGCATCCCACCGTGGAGCTGGATGATTTTCTGGCACAGCGCCATGCCGATGCCCGCCCCGCCTTCTTTCCGGGAACGGGACTTGTCCACCATGTAGAAGGCTTCCGTGATGCGGCTGATTTCCTCCGCCGGAATGCCTCTTCCATTGTCCACCACCTTGATTTCGTAGAGCCCGTTCAGGCAGACGCCCTTCATGAGCATGAAACTCTGCTCCCCCTTGTCCAACGCCTTCACCGCATTGTCCATCAGATTGTAGAGCAGGGACAGCAATAATTCCGAGTCGCCCTGTAGGGTCGCCTTTTCCAGGTCCACCTTCCCCTTGATGCCCCGCTGCTTCCAGATAGGGCGCATGGTGATCCGTAGATTCTGCTCCAGGTCCTTCGTGGGCACTGCCCGGAAGGTCAGCGGGTTCTTGTCCATGCTCACCAGTTCCAGCAGCTTATGGGAAAGGCTTTCCAGCCGCTTCCCCTGGCTGTAGATGTAAAAATAGGCATCATGGCACTCTGCGTCCGTGAGCTTCAGGGAATTGAGCATGTCCGCATAACCGATAATCGAAGTCAGAGGCGTCTTCAATTCATGGGCAAAAGCCGCTGTGAAATCCTCCTTCTGCTTGGCCTCCGATACCTTGACCTGCATCTCCTCCACCAGCCGATCCGCCATCCTGTTGAAATCCCGGGCCAGCTCTCCGATTTCATCCCGGCTTTCATTGTGGGAACGCAATCCATAGTCCCCGTCGGCAATCCGGGTCGCCAGCCGGCCAAGGCTGCTGATCGGCCGGGTGATGTACCTGGAAAGCAGATAGATGCAGATGCCCCCTGCGGACAGCAGACACAGGAGCGCGATACGGTATCTGGAGAGAAGCTCCTGTCTGCCCTCATAGATATTCGTCAGATCCCGGCACATTCCCAGATAGACATTCTCCGCCGTGATGTCGGATACCGTGGCCGTGAACATGTAATATCCACCGCCAATCTGCCGGACACAATATCCATAGGTGTTGGTTTCGTTCAGGGAATCTGTCAGCTTGTCCACTTCCTCCTGGAAGCCCATGTCTTCCAGGTAGTCTTCCCCGTAAAAACAAGTGCCGTTTCCGCGCATGACATACAGATGGCTCCCATCGCGCTCCACGCTGCCGATGATGCTGTTCAGGGTCTTGCTGATGGCATAATCCTCGCCGAACTCATCCGTGGACTGGTACCCCATCTCAAAAAGGAAATGGAAGGTGCGGCTGTCCTTATTCCCCTGTTCGATCTCCTTGTTCAGAAGCTGGGAGAAATCCGAGGAAAGCATCCAGATGCCGAACAGGGCGAACATGAAAGTCAAAAGAGCGGTCATGGCCAGGAACAACTTGTCTGCAAATCTCATCTGTCAGGAATCCTCCCGCTATTTCGTGAACTTCTCCTCACCCTCCATCCGGTATCCCACCTTATAGACCGCCGCGATTTCGCTGTCCCAGTTCAGCTTCTTCTTCAGCCGCTGGATGTGCAGGTCCACTGTCCTGCTCTGGCCCATGTACTCCCCGCCCCAGATGGTCTCGTAGATCGTCTCCCTGTACAGGGCGATATTGCGGTTCCTGGCTAACAGCAGCAGAAGCTCGAACTCCTTCATGGTCAGGAGGACAGGCTCCCCGTTCTGGGTCACGGAGCGGGAGGCGGTATCGATGACCACGTCGAACACCTCGATCAGGGTCTCCGTCTTGTGGTATCTGCGCAGCACCGCCTCCACCCTGGCCAGAAGCTCTACGATTTCAAAGGGCTTGGTCAGGTAGTCGTCAGCGCCCATCTTCAAGCCCTTCACCTTGTTCTCCGTGCTCCCCAGCGCCGTCAGGAAGATGACAGGCAGCTCCAAAGTCTTGGCATACTCCATCAGCTCATAACCGTTGATTCCGGGAAGCATTACGTCCAACAGCAGCAAATCGAATTTCTCATTGTCCATCAGGTCTGCCGCCTTCTCGCCGTCCGGCGCCCAGACACAGGCGTACCCCGCCCTGCGAAGGTTCATCCCTATCAGATTCGCAATCGGTTCCTCGTCCTCCGCAATCAATATCCTCAGCATAACAACCCCTCATTTCTGTTCTGTATGGCATGTCTGCCCACGGCACCTTTCAGGCTTCTACATGGGCAGACGGATGCATTCTGCATAAATTATCCGTCCGGTATGTATCCTTTTTGTATCCGCTGTTTCCTTTTCATTGTATGCTCCCGGCGTGGAACTGTCAACAATCAATATGGCTCCGAAATCTGTCAGAAAAGCATATTTCTTAAAGAACAGAAAAGAAATGTTTGCATATCAGGTGGATATATGCTATAGTTGCTTTAACACTTTAAATTGCAAAAGGAGAAAGACATGAAACTCATCTTACTGATTATCTATTTCGCAGTTCTGATTGCCATCGGCCTTTACTGCCACAAGCACGCCACGGATGTCAACGGCTTCGTACTGGGCGGCCGTTCCGTGGGGCCGTGGCTGACCGCTTTCGCCTACGGCACCTCCTATTTCTCGGCGGTGGTCTTCGTGGGCTACGCCGGGCAGTTCGGCTGGAAGTACGGAATCGCGGCCACCTGGGCCGGCATCGGGAACGCCGTCATCGGCTCGCTGTTGGCCTGGGTGGTGCTGGGGCGCAGAACGCGCATCATGACCCAGCATCTGGATTCCGCTACCATGCCCCAGTTCTTCGGGGAGCGTTTCGGCAGCAGGCCGCTGAAAATCGGTGCTTCTGTCATCATTTTCATTTTCCTGATTCCCTACACGGCCTCTCTGTACAATGGCCTTTCCAGACTGTTCGGGATGGCTTTCAACATCGATTACTCTGTCTGCATCGTTCTGATGGCGGTACTGACGGCCATCTATGTCATCGCGGGCGGATATATGGCTACGGCCATCAATGATTTCATCCAGGGCATCATCATGCTGGGCGGCATCGCCACTATCATCGCCGCCGTGTTGAAGAGCAAGGGGGGTTTTATGGCCGCGCTGGACGGCCTCGCAAAGGTCACGGATGAAACGGTGGCCTCTACGCCGGGGATTTTCGCTTCCTTTTTCGGCCCGGATCCGCTGAATCTGCTGTTCGTGGTGATTCTGACTTCCCTGGGCACCTGGGGGCTTCCTCAGATGGTGCAGAAATTCTATGCCATCAAGAATGAGGAGTCTATTAAAAAGGGGACTATCATCTCCACGCTGTTCGCGCTGGTGGTGGCCGGGGGCTGCTATTTCCTGGGCGGTTTCGGCAGGTTGTTCTCTGACCAGATTGACGTGGCGGCTAATGGGTTCGATTCCATTATCCCTACTATGCTGTCAGGGCTGTCTCCGCTGTTGATTGCGCTGGTGGTCATTTTGGTGCTGTCGGCTTCCATGTCCACGCTTTCGTCGCTGGTGATGGCTTCCAGTTCTACTTTGACCATTGATTTCCTGAAGGAGATTTGTTTCAAAAAGATGGAGGACAAGAAGCAGGTGCTCTGTATGCGCATTCTGGTGGTGGTGTTCATTGCTATCTCTTCGGTGCTGGCTTTGATTCAGTATAAGAGTTCGGTGACGTTCATCGCTCAGCTGATGGGGGTGTCCTGGGGGGCTTTGGCGGGGTCGTTCCTTGCGCCGTTCTTGTATTCGCTGTATTCTAAGAGAGTAACGAAGGCTTCTTGTTGGGTCTGCTTTTTGTTCAGTTCTGTTTTGATGGTGGGAAATATTTTCTTTCGGTCTTCTTTTCCGGTGATTATGCAGTCGCCGATTAATTGTGGGGCTATCGCTATGTTGGCGGGGCTGGTGATTGTGCCGGTGGTGAGTTTGTTTACGCCGAAGCCGGATGGGAAGCTGGTGGATAATGCTTTTGCGTGTTATGAGAAGACTACGGAGGTGGCGCAGAAGACGGCGCTGGGGAAGTAGGGGCGGTGGGACGCGGCAGAGGGACAGAAAACGGCAAGGGGACGGGAAACGGCAAAGGGACGGCGGTCGGGGCGGGGGGCTTCGCTCGGCAGGGGTAACGTTCCGATGAACTAACCGCTAACTGCGACTAGGGCGCAGAGTGCGCGCCCAAGTCTTCGTAAGCGGTGGATTTCATCTCCACTAAGGGCACCCCTTGGTGCTTTCACAAAGCCCCCCGCCCCGACCGCCTGGTTTGCTGCATGGTTTTGGTTCGGGGGGCTGTGTAGAATGGTATCCTAAGGAACTGCCGGAAAATAATCTACGCATTTTGTTTAGAGTAAACCTGATAAAATCTGTAAATTTTGCAACAGGCTTGCGTAGGTTATTTGGAGGCATTTCCTAACCAGCTCACGCATAGAACTCACCGCCGGAATCACACAACAAGCAGTATCCAACTAACCTAACACCAAAAAACGAAATCCTCTCTACCATAAAGACAGGATTTCGCTTTTTGGTTCTTTCTGAGCTGTGGGTATCTGTATATTCTCAAAATTTGCTATAAGCTACTAAATTGGCTTAGTAGAGCAAAACAGGAATGAGATATTGCCCAATCGCCGGAAAGAACCCGCTTTTTACTATTGTCCTAACTTCATTTTGTATTCTTGATGTAAAAATACTGCCAGGCGTTGGGGCCGCATCAGGAGAGGGATTCGTGGATATTGTGTAGCTGGCCGAAGGTGTTGTCGCACGGCAGTTTCAGGTCCGGAATGGGCGTGCTGCGGTATTCACTGGAAGGATTTCCTGTCTATTGTTCCGCGCAGCTGTTATTTTTTACGGGCAATGAAAAGATGCCATGATATTCATTCCATGGCACCTTTGTCTGTGAGTCGGGGTTAAAACAGCATCCTGGTCATATATTCGTCCGCGAAAAATGGGTCTGTGGACAATTCGACTATCTTCGCGCTTTTTGCATATTTTTCGCAGACTGCCCTGTAGTCGTTGTTTAAAAGCATCATGGACGCGCCGCTCAGCGCTGCATTGCCCACCACATGAATGTAGGACAGCATCTCTTCCGGGAACAGCCCTATCTTCGCTCCGTTCGCTACATCCAGATAGCTTCCAAAGCCGCCCGCGATCAATAGTGCTGCTACATCTTCACAGCTAAGCCCTGCGGTGTGCAGCAATGTGCGGATTCCGGCGTGGATGGCGCTTTTGGCCAGCTGTACCATCCGTACATCGTTCTGGGTGAAGACAACGGGGTTTGCTATCACCGCCGACTCTTCCTCGATATATCCGGTCTCGTCCATCAAGCCGGTCTCCAGCAGACAGGCTACCGCGTCCACCACGCCGCTTCCGCAGATTCCCCGGGGAGCTGTATCGCCGATTACATGAGACGTGATTTTTCCGTTCTGCACAGTCACCCGGTCTACCGCTCCGCTGCTTCCGCCCATCCCCATGGAGATGCCTGCGCCCTCGAAAGCAGGGCCCGCAGCGGTGGAACAGCAATAGAGCTGTGCGTCATGCCACAGAGCAATCTCTCCGTTGGTGCCGATGTCCGCCAGCAGCTGCGTATCCGACTTCTCGCAAATACCTCCCGCCAGCAGTGCCGTCATAAGGTCAGCTCCCACGAACGCTGCGGCGCATGGTGCCAGATATATCTTTGTATCCGGCAACAGAGAAGCAAGGTGCAGGCTTTCGGCACTCACATTCTCCCCGAAAAGCCGCTCCGCTGCAAAGGGTGCATGGGACAAGGGCTCTACGGAAGTTCCGGTGAGCAGATGGAGCATGACCGTGTTTCCGGTAATCGTAACTCCGTCAATCTCCCGGGAGGAAATCCCGGCCTTCTGGGCGAGTTCTGTCAACAGGGTGTCCACGGCTTCACGGATGGCTGCGGCAATGGCCCGATCCTCGCCTTTCATGGCCGCTTCAATCCTGGAAATCACGTCCGCTCCCCAACCGGCCTGGGGGTTCAATCGACTGCTCTGCGCCAGAAGCGTCCCGCGGACATCATACAGGCGGGCAGCCAATGTGGTGGTGCCGATATCCAGCACGAATCCATAGGCAGAAAACACAGGTTTCAATGTGATGGCCGGCATGTCACCGGCTATGCGAATCTGGCCGGCATTCGTCCCGGCCAGCTGCACGGTGCAGTCTCCCTCCACCACAGCGCAGCATGCCAGACGCACACCTTCCCTGAACTCTTTTTCGGATAGGAAATCCCTTTCCCTGTCCGAATAATCACTCAGCTCCCCGGCCGCGGCCACACGGCATTTCCCGCAGCGGCCGTGGCCGCCGCAGGGCATGCTCATGTGCTGTTCCCGGGCCAGCAAATCGCCCAGCTTTGTTCCGGCTTCTACTGTATATGTAATTCCGTTTACCGTCACATTCGCCATGGAGTCCTCTCCTATCCTGTCACTCTTGACAAAGAGCAACCGCTTCTAATTCCAATCTGTACTGTCCGCGTCCAGACGGCATCCCCGGTTACATAATCGAACAGAAAAACGCTCCGAAATAGGTAACCGTATTCTGACCATTGATATACTTCATTCCGCTTGCGGCGGCAAGCTTTGACACATTGATTCCGTATGCTTCCAAAGAAGACAATGCCTGATTCGGATACCGGCACGGACCGCCGGCCTCTCTGGCACATTTCTGACAGACATGACATCCGCCCGCCCCCAGATGAAGGATACGCATGAAAGAATCCTCTGTGAACATTTTCGTCACTTTCTGGGACAGTTCACTATGCTTTTTGGCCGCTTCCTGCATCCCTTCTATATCATAGCTGTCCTCCAGAAGCCCCACTGTCTGATACACAAAAGCATAATCGAAAGTACGGATTGTTTTCATCAATGTATCGATATCGCCAATGTCCGGCGGGCACATCCAGCACTTGCCGTACTTGCCGCAGGCATTGGATTCGCACAGACTCCGGAAACCGGCATCCAGTTCCACCTGGGAGACCGGAATGACGGCTGCTTTGTAAGCTCCCTTCTCCACCATCTGCTCTACCAGACTGTCAAAGAATTTGGCATCTGCTATCTTTTCCACCATATTTCTTTCAACCTCCGCGGGCTAAAATCCCACTGCATCAAATCTTCTCAGGAACTGTCGTAGACAATTCCTTAATTTCCTCTGCATAGTACTGCACCAGCTCAAATTTCGAGCCGGGCATGAGCCTGTGGTCAGGGCAGGGAATGAATCCGCCCAGAGAAGCCAGGCGCTTCATGCGCTGTATCTCCTGGTCCACCGCGGCTTTGTCCTTCCGGAACGCAATCTTATCCATACCTCCTACGCCCAGCATTCCCTTCCCGAATCGGTTGCGTGCGGCCTCGAACTGGTCTCCCCACACGCCTACCTCGATGGGGAACATGGTGTTCACGCCGTTCTCGAACCAGGTGGGAAGCAGTTTTTCCGTCACGCCGTCACAGTCCAGGGAAATGATGTCAATGCCGTACTGGCGGCAGAGATCGTTCCTCTTCTTGTAATGTTTTGCACAAATCTCATCAAACAGACCCGGATCCAGAAGCGGTCCGTTCTTGAAGCAGATATCCTCCCAATAGTGGGCGAAATCGAACTTCGCGCCGGTCTCCAGGACTGCCTTTGCGCACTGATACTGCATCTCTGCATAAGTGTCCACGATGTCGGCAAAGAGTTCCTCGTCCTCGTCATACATCAGATAGCTCATCCCCACCACGGAGACCATATCCCTGATCTGTCCCGCCACGCTGCCCAGATGCAGGCCTACGGGAACGTCATCGGGCCTGGTCTCATTGAAATGTCTGAAATACTCCAGGTCGATGCGCTCCGGGGCATACTGCATCCTGGGCTTGTAAAGCGTCTCGAAGGCCTCCCTGTCCTTGAGCAGATAATCGTCCTCGGAAGGGATGGACGTGATGCCCGGCTTCACTCGCTCAATCAGCCCGTTTCCGTTCTGGACCCTCTTCGTGCCGTCCGGCAGCACTTCCAGTACCTTTACCTCGAATCCCGGATACAGCCCATTGGCGGGACCCACCATCCGCTGCCAGTTGAAGTCCCAGCCGATGATGCGGTCCAGTTCCCTGTCCGCATCGTTTCCGTCTCCCACGCTTCCCGCCAGGTCTTTTGAAATCTTCCCCTGCTCAGCCCACTCCTGCAGAAGCTCGCTCCAATAGCCGAAGTGCACCGCCGGGAAGCGGTCTACGGGCTTGTAGTGCAAAATGTTCATGGCACGTTCTCTGTTCGTCATTTCCTTGACCATACCTTTCCGCAGCTGCAGCCTGCAGTTATACGCTGCAGGCCCTCCACCGGCTCATAAAGCCCGGAGCGCCTCAGCCACTCCTCAACCGCTCTCAGCCGCACTATTCCACAGAGCAGTGTCACTTCCCGGATTCATAAAATTCCTTCACCGCCGCGAAGAAAGCGTCGATATTCTCCCATTTCGAGCGGGGCGGGATATCGCAGCCTGAGGAGATGACGAAATTCGGATACCCGCAGCAGGCTTCCATGACCTGTAAAGTAGCTGTGCGGATGGACTCCGGCGTGCCGTTGCAGAATTCCCCGGCGGGATCCACATTTCCCATGGCAATGGTGTCAGCCGGGATATGCTCCATCATCTTCGCCATGTCTATGGCGTTCCCGAAATGATAGGCAGCTGCTCCTGTGTCCAGAATGGAATCGATCATCTGGATGGTGTTGTTGCCGCAATTATGATAAATAATGATGAAATTATCGTCCTGCACAGCCTCCACCAGCCCCTTCACATAGGGGGCGGAGAACTCTTCCGCCAGGGCAGGGGACAAAAGCCCCGTCACAGGCTCCGCCAGGACGATTCCGTTTGCACCGGCCTCTTTGTACGCCTTGCAGTACTCTATCAGAAACGCCGTGGCCTTCTCCATCACCAGATGCACCATGTCAGGCTCGTCATAGCATTCCACCATGATCTCCGTCACGTCCAGAAGCCGGGCAGCCAGTGAAAAGGGACCGATGGCCCCCGCAAACACAGGCCGATCCGTGATCAGTTCCGTGGCCTTTCTGATCGCGTCCACATAGAGACCGCTTCTGGCGCTTCCCACTTTGGGGACTTCCAAGGCACGGGCCTCTTCCTCATCGTGCACGATTCTGCCCACCACCGTAGGGACCTCGCTGTCCGATACCCGAATCTGAGAGCCGAAGCATTCCGCTTCCACGGAGAGGTCCATCAGGCTTACGGCAGCGGCGGCATCCGTGTGCTCCGCCACCAGCTGCATTCCCTTAGCCTGTCTGTCGCTGTCGGATATCAGCTCGTTCACGCTGATGCCCAGCAGCTGTACGGCGGGGAATGATAGAATCGGCATTGTCTTTTTCACGGGAGCGTTCTTCAGCTCCTCCAGCCAAGTTCGCATATTTCTTTCCATAATATGGCAGGAACTCCTTTCCTTAGCAGGCCGCAGCACACAGCTCCACAGCCGCGTCTGCAGCGCTGGCAGCATCAGAAGTATACTTGTCTGCGCCAATCTTCTTACAATATTCCTCTGTCACAGGCGCACCGCCGATCATAATCTTCACCTTGTCGCGGATGCCTGCCTCCTCCGCTTTCTTCACCACTTGCTCCATGACGCCCATGGTGGTGGTCAGCAGCGCGGAGCAGCATATTATCTGGCAGTTCTGCTCGATGGCGGTCTGGACATAGATCTCAGGAGCCACATCCGTGCCCAGGTCAATCACCTCCAGCCCCTTTCCCTCCATCATCATCTTCACCAGGTTCTTGCCGATGTCGTGCAGATCTCCCTGAACTGTGCCGATGCAGACCTTGCCCGTGGCCTTCACGCCCGCTTCCGCCATCAGGGGCTTGAGCACCTGTGCGCCCATGTTCATGGCTCTTGCGGCCACCAGCACCTCGGGCACGTACACTTCGTTGTTCTTGAACTTCTCTCCTACCACGCCCATTCCGTCCAACAGGCCTTCGCTCAAGATCTGCTCCACAGGGATGCCCTCGGCCACCGCCTGTTCCACCAGCTCCTTGACGATTTTTGCCTTGCCGCGCTGCAGGTTCTGTGAAATCTCCGCTAAAATACTCATAGTCTTCTCTCCTTTGCTTTCTGCATTGATATGGTTGGTTTGTACCTTGGTACGATATTGGTTCGGGGTCATGGAAAACTGCGCCTTGAACAGCTGGTAGAAGGACGGCACATCCTTCAGGCCGCAGCTGTACACAATCTGTTCATTGGTCATCCGGCTTTCCCGCAGCAGCCTACAGGCCTCCGTCAACCGGACCCGGCGCAGGTAGTCGGAAAAATGTTCTCCCGTGACCCGATGGAACAACTTGCTTAAATAGGATTTGCTCAGGAACAGGGAATCCGCAATCGCCTCCAATGTCAGCTCCTTCTCAAAGTAGCGGTCCAATACGGCACGGATGACGGAAGTCACTGTCATCTGGTCCTTTGCGAGGACATGGTCGGCTGCGTGGGATTCCTCCAGATGCCGTCTCACCGTGATGAGGAATTCCGTCAGGTACGACTTCACCATGTCCCGCCATTCCGGCGGTTTTTCCGCTATCTCCATCTCAATCATTTGATAGATTTTCTCTATCGCGTCCAGAGAACGGTTCTTCAGGCAGATATGTGCCGCCAAAATATCCTCATCAAATATCCCGTAACAGAAACGGGGGCTGTCCGAAGCCGCAAGCTCCTCCGGGAACCAGTCGCCTGCGTCGAACAGAAGATTGCGCACGATGAGCCGTTCTTTCTCATCTTTAGCAAAATATTCGTGGGGGACGCCTACGTTCAGGATATAGATATCCCCCTTTCTGCATTCCAAAACCTTATTCCAAATGCAGTGGACGCCGCTCCCCTCCACCACGATGCTGATTTCCACGAATTCATGGAAATGCAGGTGGGACAACGCGAAATCCGGGTGGAATATTTTGTCGCACTGAGCCGTATTCTGAAAAATCGGTTCATCTCTCAGCCATTCCTCTTTTCTCATCTTGGACGGCTGTCCGTCTGGGTAAACCATTTATATCTCCTAAATCTCTCTGGCCAGCTTATAGATTAAGTCAAAAGCGAACTTCAAATCCTCCATGGAACAATGGTTCTGCACGAAATGCGTGGTACAGCAGATCCACCGTTTCCCTCCCGGCAGCCCAAAGACTCTGCGGATCTCCCGCTCCAGCTCCGCCCGGGACAGAATGCCGATAGCCGACTGGACGCAGACGCCGCCCAGTATGGTAAAGCGGTCCGCATACTTCTCCAGATAGGTATCGTAGGACATCCCGGCGCTCTCCTGCCATGGGTGCACCACATCCAGCCCAAGCTGCGCGATGCCGTCCGCCACTTTCATGACACATCCATCCGAATGCAGGCTTGCCAACGCCCCCCTGGAATGGACGTAATCCACCACCCGCTTCATATTGGCCATGTCAAATTCATAATGGTCCTCGAACGCTGTTACCGATCCCCAAACATCCGCAATCTCTTCCGACAGATTGGCCGAGACCCAACCGTAGATTGGCTGTCTGTCCAAAGGTTTCCCCTGTATGGCATTCCGCACTCTTTCGGTACTATCCATAATACCGCATCCCTTCTTGAACAGATTTTCTGTCAATATAGCACAAATCAAAAGGGAATGAAATAGGGTTCAAGTGCCATTTACCTGCAAATCAGGAAACAAAACCACACACTATCTCCGCTTTCTCCGGCGCATCCGCTTCTGTCGCCACCGTGCCGTCAGTCTGCCTTACATGGGACATTTTCCGGATAAATCTTGCATTTCCCTCATGTCCCTTTTCAGCCCCTCAAAATCGAGATAATCCTCAATGAACTGTTTCCGCAGAAAATCCAGGGGAATGAACTCATTGTATTTGCCGTTGATCTGGATTTTGTCCGGAAGAGGCAGGCTGTACAGGTCCAGATCCGAGCGCAGGATATCCCTTATGATATCCTCCAGCTGTTCCCTGTTTCCATCGAAGACCACCTCAAGGTACAGGCAGGTGCTCCAGGGTATCTTGCTCTTAATTTTCCTCTGGCGCAGCGCGTAGTGGAGCGTCACCAGCTGCCTTGTCCCTATCCAGGGGAAAACGGCGAACTTGTGTTTGGAAATCTCTGTCACCAGGTTCTCCAGAATGCCGCTGTTGCGGGCGATATACTGGATTTCCGTAAGGCGCTCCTGGCTGCGGCCGCTTAAGTACAGATAGGGGTCGTCCCGCTCCAGGACGCTGCGCACCTTCCGAACCAGCACCGTATGGAGCTCCGCCTCGAAATCCCGGTCCCAGTCCACCACGGAGATGCCAGGCACCTTCTTCACGAACAGCACCTTGGACTTCACGTTGATGTCCACCGTCTCCCAGGACATGCCGGCCAGCGCGAACCGGGTGCCTACGGGATAGGTCTTGTCCACGGTGCCGATGGTCCGATTCTCCTCCTTCACCAACAGGTATTCCGGCGCCAGGAACACTGTCAGGAATTTATGGCTGTTCACTTCCTTTTCACCGGCCCGTCCGATCAGCAGGCCGCCGTGCTCGCTGCGCTCCAGCTGCTCGATATAAATCAGATGTTTCAGCAGCCTCTGATAGTCCTCCTGGGAAATCTTCCGGAACGCCCCGAGGCTCAGCACTGCCTGGGCCAGACCGGCGGGGGACATCTCCCCGTTGCTCTTCAGGATGCTCATGGTCTGGTGGTACAGCAGGTTGTAGGCATGATGCCTGGGGGGGATGGGCTCCATCCAGCGGTCCCGCAGGTACAGCTCGATAATCGCTATGGTCCGGATGAACTCCCAGTTGATCGGCCCCAGGATGTCCGAGGAATTGATTTTGATGCTCTCCACGAAGGTGAACAGCAGCTGGGGCACCTGTCCCCGCCGCCCGCAGCGCCCCAGACGCTGGGCGAAACTGGAGACATTCAGGGGCGCGCCTATCTGCACTGCCTGATCCAGGGAGCCGATGTCGATGCCCAGCTCCAGGGTCACGGTGGCACCGGTGACAATCTTCTCGTCGGCGGACTTCATCTCATCCTCCGTGGTTTCCCGGAGCAGGGCCGAGACATTGCCGTGATGGACCCGGTATACGTCAGGAGCTTTGTGTTTCAACGCAATATCGCGTATATGGGCCATGATGAGTTCAATCTCCTCCCGGCTGTTGGCGAAGATGATCGTCTTCTTGTCCAGAGTCTGGCGGAAGAGATATTCGTAATGCTCCCTGTCCCCGATGTCCCCGCCGGTGTCCACGTCCACCACGTTCTGGCTGCCGTTCCGCTCCACGAAATCCCGTTTGTCGGCATAGTTCACGAAGCGCTCGATGTGCAGGCGCACTTTCCGCTTCCCCTCCTCCGCCACGGGCGCGGCACATCTTCTGCCTGTCCCGGTGTTCAGCCAGTCCTGGGCCAGGGACACGTCCCCTAAGGTGGCGGAGAGCCCTATCCTGCGGGGATTGGCTCCCGTCAGGGCCTTCAGCCGCTCCAGGACGCACAGAAGCTGGAGCCCCCGCTCGTCCCGCATGAAATAATGCACCTCGTCAATGATGACGAAGCGCAGGTCGCAGAACATGTTCAGGCAGGCACCCCGCTTATTGGTGACCAGGCTCTCCAATGACTCCGGCGTAATCTGCAGGATGCCCTCCGGATGCTTGATCAGCCGGTCCTTCTTGTCCACGGATGCATCCCCGTGCCATTTGGTGACAGGGATATTGGAGTCCAAAAGCAGCTGTTCCAGACGCTTGAACTGGTCGTTGATCAGCGCTTTCAGGGGAGAGATATACATGACCCCCACCGAGCGGGCCGGTTTCTCATATAGATGCGTTAGCACGGGAAGGAAAGCCGCCTCCGTCTTGCCGGAAGCCGTGCCGGAGGAAAGCAGCAGATTGTCATCGCTGTCGAAGATCACCTGACAGGCCGCCACCTGGTTGCCATGCAGCTCTTCCCATTTATTTTCATAGATGAAATCCTGTATAAAAGGCGCAAGCCTGTTGAATACGTCCATTGTGTAATCTCCATGTCTAATATGACTTTACCGGCACCTCAGAACTGAAATGCTTATGATAGTGCTTCAGCAGTACATCCGCTATATTTCTGTAGCAAATGTCTCCTACGGTTCTTTCTTCCCCTAAATAGAACACTTCCTTTGTAATTCGTTTTGTCCTGGAAATCCTTTCCTTTATTTCATTTATCACGGTGTCGTTGTTAAGCCACCTTACTTGATTTTCATCTATATTGGTACTTTTTTTAATTTCTATCAGCCGTATCGTATCCTGTTCCGGAATCACGATATCTATCTCCGCTGTAAGCACCTGCTGCTGTGTATATATTCTGTTATTATATTTATATAACCTATGTTTTGAACATTTTCTGGCTGTTTTAAATTTACCGTTTCCGTAATTCTTTAGGCATACCAAAAGTTCATGATCTTTTTCAATTCCCTTTATGAATTCCAGTGTAACAATTCCTTCTAACAATCTGCCCATAGCTGTAGACTCAATCTTGGCGGCCAACGCTTCTGAATCTTCATCGCTGAGACCTATGTCAGCGGCCCTGATCCTATTTGATATAGCTCCGGCAATCATGTACAGCAAACTGTGCAAAATCGTCAAATCATCCGCCCGGACCGACCCATCGTCAAATTTATCTTCTGGAATCAGGCTTAAATCGTATAGCAGCCCCATTTTTGTGAACAATTGGTCAATGATACCTAGCTGCTCTTTTGTCAGCGGAATCTGAGAAATTCCGAAACTTAAATCATATTCCCTGAATGCATCCTCCACACTGTCTACCGTAATTTGGGTTCTTTCTGTCTTTGTAATATCGATTTGATGATACCCCACCAATCTTCTATATGCATTTTCATTTGTCAAAGCTCTGGTCAAATCAGCTCTGGTTATTTCTGATTTTATGGCATCAAGAGTTATGCTTTCTCCTATTAATTTCGTGTATTTTATAGTAGATTGTACAAATTCTTTTATGTTCCCTTCTACATCCATAAATTCTGCATAATCCGAATTTATAATGCTCAATGCGATGTTCACTCCGAGAGCACTCTCGATATACCTGTCATCTATCTTTACTGCATCATCCAATATATTTCCATGTTCGATATATTTTCTGATGGCCTGCTCCTTTTGTGCTGTTGTAGACATATGCATCTGTTTCAACCGGCAATATTCTCCAAAGGGGATATAACTGATATCTACAAGCATCAGCCTGGTATACAACGAATTTTCATCCGCCAGATTGAACGAAGCGCTTTCTGTACCTGCCAGAATTACTATGATTCCTCTGTTTACCAAGCCATCTATAAATCCTTTCCCTCCAAGAATCAAATCTCTGCAAAGCGTTATTTCATCTATCAAAATGCATTTTATCTTTCCACAGGAGACGGCATCATCAATAAATGCATTCAATTCCTCCAAAGATGGATACCTCATTTCTGTCATGTCGGTCAACTTACGATTATCAAAATCATCCCTTGATAGTTCTCTGTCATCAATGGTGACAGACAATGTGATATGAAGTATTTCATCTTCTCTCACACCGAACTCCGGAGAATTTATATGCAGATGGTTCAATAGGATGGTTTTCCCGGTTCTTCTCAGACCCACTATACAAATAGCATGGCCTAAGCTTTGGCCCCTATTGATTTTATTGACGATGTCAAAATATGCATCCCGGCGGTGCAGCCTGTTAAATTGCTCAAGATTCGTATTGAGTACGGTATAAATTCCTTTCTTTTTCATGTTACCCCCATTTCCTATCGATGGTCTTCTCAAATTTTCCTCCGGGACACCGCCCTTGGCCATCTCGAAGCGATTGTCCCCCCGGTATCTTCGAGATGCTTTTCCAGGAATTCTGGTGCAGAATATTGATTCGCTTTATGAAGTCATGGCGATTTCGCAGGGCATGATACGGGTCTGGCCCTTGTCAATCCCTTCTGGAGATATGCCGATATTATTGCACACATCTATATAAAATGCAATAAAAATGCTCAATATTTCCGATTTCTCAACCTTCCAGACATATAATTCTAATTCCTAAATATGTCACATAGGCAAGAATCCAAAGGCGCCGGAGCGGTGTGCAGCCACAGGACAGCAATCTGCGAAAGAGGAAATCGGGAGCCAGTGCACTGCCTGCAAATTTGGTAATTTTCTGCAATATGTGTTGAATGCCGGTTTGCTTCGTGCTATACTTTGCAGAAAGAAACCGGAAATGAAAGGAATGTCCTTCCTGGACAACCTGGATGACAACGGGACAATAATCGGGCAAAAAAGAGGTACATTATGGATTATACAACAGATGCAGCACAGATAAAGCGAGTACAGGACAAGCTGGCTTGGATGGCTCAGCGGGAGGGCAGTCTGGTCCGGCTGGAGGAGCCGGCAGGTTCCGGGTGGATCGCAGAATTTGAAGCGAATCAGCATATCAGCCTGCCTGCGGATTTTCGGGAGATTGTCAGCCGGACTGCCGTCGGCGGAACCCTGCCTGACGTATGCAATATTGAATACTGGCGTCCCCTGTGGAACATGGAAATCGAGGATCATGAGGCGTCCCTGGATGTGCCCTACCCTCCTGCGGAGGATTCGCGGGCTCTGCGCGGGGAGCTGACAGAACACGCGAATCCGTCCAAGCTGCCGGGGCAGATTCTGATTATGGGAGGCGATCATCTGGGCTGGTCCCTTGTCACTGCCGGACCATGCACCGGGGAAATATGGACGATAGGGGACTTCGGAGTCCGACGGGCTCCGGCCTGCACCTTTGCCCAGTGGCTGGAGCTGGTGCTGGACGGCAACCTGGAGGCCTACCTGACCTGCTGCCTCACCGGAGAGGAGGGGCGGCGGGGCCGTTCCCGCCGCTTTCAGGATGTAATCGGGGCGGACTTCGCCTGGCCCGTGGGAGCTGTTCCCGCCGAACACTGTGCCCGGTGGCTGGAGGATAACCGCTTTGTCCACCAGGGGCCCAGTGACAGCTGGGCCGGATACCTCCGAGGCCAGCTGCGCCAGACCTTGGCCCTGCTGCCCCAGGAGAGGGATGAAAAGCTTTCCGCCCGTCGGGTCGCCCAGCAAGAGCCGGGCTGGCAGTGGGACAAGGAGCGGGCGGCGGAGTGGGCCCGAGTCGGAGAATTGATTCAGGTCGTCCGGACTGCGGAGGAAAACGGGGAGATGTGGGGCTCCACCGATCCGCGGGAAGAGGAACTGTTCCGGCGGGCGGCGGAGCTGGTCCACCCCAAGCGCTTTCAGGCCCGGGGCGAGGGCATCCGGGACCTGTCTTTCCTGGAGGGGCTGACCGGGCTCAAGGAGCTGGATTTGTGGGACAACGACATCGAGGATCTGTCCCCTCTGGCCACCCTCACCGGCCTGCGGGAGCTGTGGCTGCCCTACAACCTGATTTCCGACTTGTCCCCCCTGGCCGGGTTGGAAAAACTGGTGCAGCTGAACGTCTACGGCAACCGCATTACCAGCCTGGAGCCCCTGCGGGGGATGACAGGCCTGAATCAGCTGAACCTGCGGGGCAATCCCCTGGAGCCGGGGACGCTGGCCTGCCTGCGCAAGTGCAAGCGGCTGGGGATGCTGAACCTGAGCGGCACCGGCCTGGGGGACATCTCCGACCTGGAATTCTGCCGAGCCTGGAACCTGGACTTATATGAGAATCCGAATCTCACCGGCCTGGAGGTCATCTCGACCATGAAGCGGCTGAGCTGCCTCTATTTGGACACCAATGTGGCCCGCCGGTACGACATCCCGGCCCTGGCCCCACAGCTCACCGAGCATGTGGAACTGGGCGGCATCTCTCTCTATGTATGGCCGGAGAAATATTTTGAGTAAAACTACCCCTAACCTCGATTTGCCCGGTAAAATTCAGGTCACAGCAAACGGAGGGGAATGAAACCCACGGATGAAGGTGCCTTTGGTCAAGCCTATTATATCTCGAATTCCCGGAATTCGTCCTGGATTTCCTCGTCCGGAACCCCTCCCTTGGCCATCTCAAAGCTGTTGTCCCCGAGAATCTCCGAGACAGTCTTCCGGGGATTCTGATGCAGGATGTTGATCAGCTCTATGAAGTCCCGGATGATTTCCCGGGGCGTGATATGGGTCTGGGCCCCTACCCGGTTATATTCCACCGTCAGGAAATAGACCAGATCCTCGTGGGCCAGAATCGGTTCATAGTTGTAGAGCTGGGCGTGGATGTTCTGCAGCTTCTCCACCAGGATGTACATCTCCTCCTGGTTCAGCATCTGAAGGCGGATGATGGGCGCGGAGAGGTCTTTTACGTCATCGGTAGCGAAATGTCCCTCCGCCAGACGGGAGCGCAGCGCCTCGTAGCTGAACACGCCCTTGTACTTGTCCTCGATGCACTGAGGGGTGCCTCCCATCAGGAAGCCGATATGCCTGGCCTTTCCCTGGAGGACGTCATTGTACATGGTGAGGATTTTCTCGTAATTGTTGGCCCGGGTGATGGAATTGGGTATCTTGAAGATATTGACCAGCTCGTCCACGATGACCAGCATCCCCTTGTATCCCGCGCCCACCAGGAACACAGCGAAGATTTTCAGGAAATCGTACCAGGTCTCGTCCGTCACGATGAAATTGATGCCCAGATCCTCTTTGGCCTCTTTTCTGGTGGGATATTCTCCGCGGAACCATCTCAGCACGTTGGACTTCAGGGCGGCGTCATCCTCTTTGTAGGCTTTCCAGTAGAGGATTACCGCCCTGGCGAACTCGAAACCGTTCACCATTCCCTCCAGGGAACCTGCCACTTCGTAAATCCGGCGCTCCACTTCCCTGTCGAAAGCGGATTGGCTGTTTTTCAAGGATTGATCCCCTTCTATGGACTGTCTTTCTTCCATGGATTGCACTTTTTCCATGTTTTCCATGGATTGCATCTTTCCCGCGGAAAAGCCTGCCTCCGCAGAATGCGTCTTTTCCATGTCTTCCGACATGAAGCTGGTTTTCACGGCGGTCTGGATGCCGGATATCCATTTCTCCAGTATCAGGGGAAGGGCGCCGCCGTCCGGCTTGGATTTGGTGGACAGGTTCTTGATCAGTTCTTTATAGGTCGCCAGGCCCTGCCCCTTTGTCCCGGCGAACCTTCTCTCCGGCGAAAGGTCTGCGTCCACCACGGCAAAACCTTTGGCGGTGGCATAGTTGCGGATGGTCTGGAGCAGAAAGCTCTTGCCGCTGCCGTATTTGCCCACGATGAAGCGGAAGGACGCGCCGCCCTCCCCTATCATCTCTATATCATGCAGAATCGCATCGATTTCCTGTGTACGGCCTACCGTGATATATTCCAGCCCCGCCCTGGGCACCACGCCGCCCTTCAGGGCATTGATCAGGATATTCGCGATTCTCGTCGGTACCTGCTTGGTCATATCGTCTCCACCATTCCCTTCACTTGCTCTATATAGTCATCGTAAATCGTGAATTCATCGTCCAGAAGGCTGTCGCCGATGCAGTCCATGGACTTCTCGTTGATGCCGTCCATCAGGACTTCCAGCATGATGCCGTGTGCGTCTGCGAATTGCTTTATGTTCGTCTCGCCGTTTATCGCCAGTGCCAGGGCTTCTTTCTCCGTGTCCGTCAGAAGGTCATTCAACGCTTCCCATGGATTCGGTTCCGCTTCTTGACAGGGGGCCGAATCCGTTTTCTTGGAATCGAATTCTTCTATATTAGATGCCGGCAAATCGGCTTCCTCAGAATCGACTGTCGTAATACCAGCATCCAACTTCCTTTCGTCCAGTGCCGAACTGTTCTGTACTCCCCATGACACGGATTCTGATACAACCTCCTGCTCCGGCACCACCAGCTTCTCCTGGGTGGCCAGCGACTCTTCGCGAATCCTGTCAAGGGCGCTCCTGTCTACCCGCACCACCGTCCTGGTGGCCTCCCTGTAGAATTCCGTCACGGCTTGCGCAATCACCGTTTCCAGAGAGATTCCCGCCTTTCGCAGTTCATCTGCCATCATAGGGCTTAAGCTGTTCATATTGGCCGTGAGCTTGTGACGGTATTTTGTCAGGCTCCGCAGAACAGATTCCATCTGCTTGAACGCATACCCCAGCAACTGCTTCCCGCTTTCCGTGGTGATGGACGTGCTGAAAGTCCACTGGTTCCCGGCGCATAGATAAATCTCCTTCTCAGACAGCACCACCCGCCTGTCCGCCTGCTGCAGCGCCGGGTAGAACAGCGCTTCCTTGAAAGGCA
The DNA here is from genome assembly GCA_910585665.1 of uncultured Acetatifactor sp. GTDB lineage: Bacteria > Bacillota > Clostridia > Lachnospirales > Lachnospiraceae > Acetatifactor. The sequence goes on from CAJUFI010000001.1 coordinate 118,064, forward strand.
GCCAGGCGGCCATATGCTTCGTGGGCTGAAAAATGGACTTGTCCAGGTCCATCCGGTTTTCCGCAAATGCCTGCTGCAGCCTGGCGTATGTGAACGCAAAGCACTCCCGCACCATCTCTTTTCTGTCATCCGTGTAGAAGCCGGATTTCCGGATGTCGTACTTGGAAATCGCGCAGCATAAATCGAACCTGTCCTCTGGATTGGACAGATTGGGAAACTGTGCGGCAAGTCCGTTCTCTTCAATGAACTGGTGAAAAGAAAGCGGCAGTTCATAATAAATATGATAATCCTTCAGCCATTTCAGAACATATTTGTCGATGGACTGATCATAGACCCTGTAGGCATCCCAGAAAAGCATCAGTCTTTCCAGTCCTTCCCCGGGGGTCTCGACACCTATATTGTTCAGCAGTTCATAAATATACAAATAAGCGTACGAAAGCGAGGTCTGCTGGATGTTCCCCTGCCGTACCTGTGTGCGCCAGGTGAAATATGTCCGCAGCTGCCCGTATCCCATCATCTGGTAATTGGGATAATACGCGGAATACGGAAGCATGTCCTCATATTCATCCTCAAAATCCTTCATGAACATGCCCTGGCGGTAGAAAATCCCGGAATTTTCCTGTTGAATTCGCCTGTCGTAAAATTTTGTGTTGCTGAAATACAGGCTGCGGCTCTCCCTTGCGATGTCCCGCATCCGGTTGAAGACCTCCCGCACCTCGTCCCGCTCCTGGGGCGGCTCCTCGATTTTGGCGGACTTCAGGACGAACCGGCCCACTCCCGGCATGGGACAGGAATCGTACTCGATTTCATAATAGGGCGCTTCCTCGCGGACAGTCTGTCTTGGCGGCTGTGTTGAAGCAGCGGCCTCCGATGGCCGTACCGGTTCTAACGGCAACGGCTGCAGATGTGGCTGTGGGCTTGGTCGCGGGTTTGGCTGTGGGTTCGGCTGTGGGTTCGGTCTCGGGTTCGGTCTTGAGTTTTGCCGCGGCAAAGGAAGGGGCTGAGCGGCGACTGTCTCCTCCTGCCCCTGTATCTGCTCAAATATCTGAAACGCATCGTAGTCTTTATCGTATTTCCCCATATCATCCTCCAGCGCGGCTGAAATCGGAACCGGCTTCCAAACTCTTGAGTATAAGCTACCGTCAAATTATCTCCTTCAATCCTTTCAAGAAGCTTATTTACATATCCGGTAAAGGCACTTTTCTTGACTGAAACATCGAAGGAATAATCCTCCTGAACTTCATCTCCCAGCAGGAAACACAGAAATTCCCAGGCTCCTTCCTTCTTGTCAGAACCGGAGCTGATTGCGACCGGCTCGCCTGTTGCCAGTGCGTGGCAGCCATCGTCAAACATCCATCCAGCCAGCACCAGCCCCTCGTTTTCCAAATTCGTCCTGGGCATCCCGTTCCGCATCATCCGCCGCCTACCTCTCCCGTTCTGCCATTGCCAGGGAGCGGAATTCACCGCCCCCAAAAAGACTAGGTGATGCAGTCTGCGTCTTCAGATAACGGTATGGCGGCAGCCGTATGGCTCTATGCGCGGAACCCCTCATATATATGGTTCAGCAGCGTGCCCTCGGGATCGCACCCGTACTCCCAGAACATGATGCCGCCCAGCCCTTTTTCCTTTACATAGTCCGTCTTAGCCCGAAGGCTCTCTCCATCGTCATAGCTGATGAAGCAGTTTCCGTCAAATAGATACGGCGCTTTGCCCGCATCGTCCCAATAACGCCTGAAGCCGTTCTTGTCTATGTAGCTCTCCGCAAGCTCCCCGTACCCAGGGCCGCCCGTGCCCACCGTACCGGCTTCCCGGCCCAAGCCGTCTCCGCCGCCTTTCACTTCCTTCCAGACCCTGGCGTAAAAGGGGACGCCCACTATCAGCTTCTCTGCCGGCACGCCCGCCTCCCGGAACACCTTCACCGCCTTGTCCACGCATACGTCGAACAGGTTCGTGGTCCCGGGATACAGGGAGGCATGGTGCCCGGTGACCTTGACGAATCCGCCCTGCAGGTCATAGGTCATCAGCTGCACATAGTCCAGATACTCCTGGGCCTTCGCCATGTCCGTGTGCAGCGTGAAATAGGTGTCCCCGCCTGCGGCGATGGTGAGCATTCTGCCGTTTCCCAGGGCGTCCAGCTCCTGGCGCAGCTTCGCCAGGAACAGGGTGAAATTCTCCTTGTCCCGGAGGTCGGCCGCGATTCCCGCCACAGCGAAGCAGGGATACTCCCAGTCGATATCTATGCCGTCCAGCTTATGGGCCGCCACCAGGGCCGCCGCGCTCTTTGCCGCCTTCTCCCGGGTGCTCTCCGTCATGGCAGCCTGGGAGAATCCGTCCGCGCTCCAGCCACCGATGGAAAGAATGATCTTGATCTCCGGATGGATTTTCCGGATGCGCTCCAGCTTCGCCTCTGTGCCGGCGCTTTCCTCCCATACCACTTCATTGTCCCGGATGTGACCGAAGGCGATGTTGATCACATCCAGCTTCCGGATGTCCTCCTCCCTCATTTTACCCAGGTCTCTCGTCCCTACATAACCAATCACTTTCTTTTTGCCCATAACATCCAATCTCCTCTCCGATTTTTCTGTGCAATTTGTCATGATTTCCTATATTATACTTAACATCAATCTCATCACTTGTCAATCATCACTTGTCAAGTATGCTTAAGACCGGCTGAATTTGCCGCCCTGTTTCGGACGAGCATACATGGCCGATGCTGTAATCCGCTGTGGTGCCAGCGGCTTTGTTGCAGTTTTCCGCAGATTTTAACCATATGCAGGTAAATTACCGGGGCACCCCGGCAAAATGTCGTGAAAAAGAATTGCATGTACCTGTATTTTTTGTTATAATGATAAAAATTTATAAGACAGGAGTTAACATCATGAAGCAATCTTTTCACATTCCACTTCCGGCTGTCGATTTCGCCCCGCCCCGCTATGTGTGCCCCCGGGCCGTCAAGCCTTTCGTGCTGGACGGACGGCTGGACAAAGATTTCTGGGCGGACGTCCCTTTCACGGATGATTTCCTTGATATCGAAGGGGATCATATGCCCACGCCCCGCTTCCGCACCCGGGTGAAAATGCAGTGGGACGACAAGAATCTCTATATCGGGGCTGTCCTTGAGGGCAACGAAATCTGGGCTCATCAGACAGAGCGGGACTGCGTCATTTTCCAGGATAACGACTTCGAGATTTTCATCGATCCCGATTCGGACACCCATGTCTACATTGAGTTCGAGATGAACGCCAGGAACACTGTCTGGGACCTGCTGCTGAGCAAGCCCTACAGAGACAACGGTAAGGCCATCAACGGATACGACATCCATGGCCTCCAGACCGCCGTACATATCGATGGGAAGCTCAATGAAGTCAACAGCGAGAACCAGCGCTGGTCGGTGGAGGTCGTCATCCCCTTTGCCGAAATCGGATCCTGCTCTTACGGGAACGCATCCCCGAAGGACGGCGATTTCTACCGCGTCAATTTCTCCAGAGTCCAGTGGAAAGCGGACGAAAAGGACGGTGCCTGGGCAAAGCGCATCAACCCGGAGACCGATGCCCCTTATCCGGAGGACAACTGGGTATGGGCTCCTACCGGGGTGATCAATATCCATTATCCGGAATTGTGGGGCTATGTCTTCTTCTCGGACGGCAGCAGGGACAGCTCTTCCTACCAGATACCAGAGGACGAGAAAATCAAATGGGAGCTGCGCAAGCTGTATTATGCCCAGCAGATGCACTGGGATATCCACGGATGCTTCACCGATTCCCTGGATACCCTGAAAGACCTGCTGGCGGCCCACAGCCCGAAGCATGCCCACACGGTCTCACCCGCCGACTACACGATTGCGGCATCAGCCCATCAATTCGAGATCAGCTGCAGCAACCAGGCCGGGGACGGCGTGATTTCCATATTCGCCGACGGCAACGTCGACTGCTACAAATGACGCCTTTTCACCGCTGATCGATATACGGTTCCTTATGGCAGGAAGTCCTCTGAAAGGATTTCCTGCCATGTCTTTGCCCTCTATTCTTTCACCAGACGGACCAGCACGTCCACGCATCCCACATTGTAGCCGCTGACGCACCACAGGCTCTCCCTGCTTCCCTGGGTCACGCAGATGTAGGGCAGGTTCTTGATGGATACCTGGGTGAGTTTCTCCAGTTCAGGAAGAACAGCCTCGAAGTCCCCATACCATATCTTCATGTCCGGATAGTCCGCCGTCACCTTCTTCAGGGTGGGATCCGCCAGCCCCTGGGAATTCTGTAGGATCAGGTTCAGCCTGCATTTGGGGAAGCCGTTCATCTTCTTTATCTCCAGCAGCTCATTGAACACATGTTCGGTAGGTTCCTTGCCCGGCTCGCCGAAGATCAGGATCCCTGTCTCCTCCCCGCATACGGCGCTGCTGTCCACGGACTTGCCCTCCCTGTCCTTCACGGTGAACGCAGGCAGTCCGGTGCGGTGCATCAAATCCTCTTTCTTCAGCTGGATGCACTCCAGTTCGAAAGTCGCTTCCTCACCCTCGCGAATGCGGAAAATGAGGCTCCTCCCCAGCACATCGCCTGTACTGGTGCGGTCGCTGGTGACGATGCGGTACTCTCCCGGCGCCAGCTTTACGGTCATGGCATCCCCCTGGAATTTATGCTCCCAGAGATGCAGCGTGCAGTAGCTGCCGTCCTCCTGACGCCTGCCGACGGTGAACTGGCTGTAGTAATCCGGCTTCTTTTCCTCATGATTGGTCAGGACCAGGGTTCCGCTCTTCTCGAATTCCCTATGCACATACCGGAAGCTGCCGTCCATGTAATACTGGGGCTCCATGTAGACACGGTCAAAACGGGCAGGGATTCCGAAGGAGCGCAGCACGGCGATGAACAGGATTGCCCGGGATACCGGTGTGGCAGCCTTCATCTCACAGGCGCTCTTGGGGACGGAGTAGATGGTGTGGTACTCCTTCTCCGGATAGAAGCCAATCTCCTTCTCCAGGCAGTTCCACAGGGCCATGGGATCCTCCCTGATCTCCTCTGCGCGCCCGGCAAAGCGCTCCCTGAGATAAGCGCGGTAAGGCGTGGCCGTCTCGTGGTGAATGCGCTGGGCCAGCAGGTTCCAGGTGAAGACTTCCTCCGGGTATTCGTCCCGGAAATCGAAAGCAGACAGTGCATCCGCCAGGACTTCCTCCGTGATGTCCCTGCAGTCCTTCTGGGAAATCACGCCCAGGAGCATATCCTTTTCTGCTTTTCCGATATTGGGATAGTCTTTCTCCAGGAAACTTCGGATCTCCGCGAAATTCCCCTTGGACTGCTCCAATACTTTTGCTGTATTTTTGTAGCCTTTCCACTGCTCCGCAAAGGCTTCGTCGTAATAGCTGTCCAGCCTGGCCTGGCGAATCCGTGCGCCCTCTTCGTTCCTTTTGTCCTGATAAGCCGCTTGCTCCGGCGTCATGTCCACGGAGGACACCACTGCCGATTCCGGTGCCACCAGATGGTAGGAAGTCCAGCCCTCCGGCGTCGTTTCCCCGAAGACAATCTCCGCTTCCTGGCTTTCCCTCACATTGGCGAAGACGGACATGGATTTTCCCTCATACAGGACGTGCAGATGTATGCTCCCCTGGCCCATGGAAAGGCGACATACCCCCTCCGCGTCCGTGTCCAGCACAGCCACCGGGAAAAATTCCGCGGAATTGATGATTTCAAAGCGCACCGTCGCACCTGCCAGAGGCCTGCCGTCCTTATCCTTTACTTTCAAGGTGAACGGAACCGTGTGGGCATACCGCTTCCCCTGGTTCACCAGGGCGCAGCAACCGTCCTGCTCTGTGATTTCCTCTACGCCCTCTTCCAGGTTGCCGAACACCCTTGTGTGCGCAATCATCGCGCGGGAGGCGGCATAGGGGAACCAGCCGTTGTTCATGACAGGCTGGGGCTCACAGGCTCCGGTGTAGAACCAGCCGTCCTCGCAGAAGATCTCCACCCAGGCATGATTGTCATCGCTGTGGCTCCACCGGGGCACATACACCTGCCTTGCGGGGATTCCCACGCTGCGCAGGACGGATGTGAGGAACGTGGACTCCTCTCCGCAGCGGCCGAAGCCTCCCCGGTATACTGTCATCGGAGAAGCGGTCCTGAGGGACGTGGAACGGTAGGTGGCCTGCTCATAGCACCAGTTGTTGAGCTCCAGAGCCGCCTCCTTGCGGTTCATCCCCTTCACACGGTCTATTGTTTTGTCATAAAAGAATCTGCGGCATTCCGTGATATCCTCGGAATTGATACGGTGGGACAGCACATATTGGAAGAAGTACGCTTCGGACACGCCCTCCAGGAACGGGGAATGCTCCAGCAGGAACGCGCCGTGGCCGGCATAGCTTCGGATGACTTCAAAGCTGTAGGCGCCTACGTCGCTCAGGGGCATGTAGGCGTACAGATACTGCGCCAGCAGCTTCTCCGGCTCCTCCAGAGACTCCACGCCGGCGGTGATCTTCTCTTTCCTCTCGGCAAAAAACGCGGTCGCCGCGTCATAGTCGCTCCGGATGCGATTCTTGATTTCTTCTGAGAATGTTATTTTGTACTTGCTCATATTCTTTCTGTCTCGCTTTCTTCTTGCATATTTTTTGTTTCTTTTTTTCCACGCCAAGCAGCCGGGACAGATGCCCTGCTTTTTCACGCAAGGCATCGCCCCGGCTTTGCTCAATCCATAGGAAACCTGCGGGGAATCCTTCCCCTTGCAAAAGCCATGATCATCTAAACTGTCACCTGATTTATTGTTTTTGCTTCAGCTCATGAATCCAGTACGCCAGGCATCCCGCCGCGCTGCATGATGGGGGTCTTCTCGAAGCGGGATTCGATGGGTACGATCCGCTTTTCTTTCCCGCTGGTGGCAAAACCTTCCATAATCTCCAGCACATGATAGGTCATGTCCGCGTTGGCCCTGGGCTTTCTGCCGGAAGAGATGGCCTTCGCCGCGTCCGCAAGGCCAAGGGCGCGGCTGTTGTCCTTATAGGAGAATGCCAGAGGAATCTCCTGCGCAGTGCCGTGTTCAGGACGGAGCAGCTTCACCGGGCCGCCGAATCCGTTGGGGTCGGGCACATACAGGGTACCTTCCGAGCCGTAAATCTCCAGGCGGGCCTGGCTCTCATAGTACACATCAAAGGTGGTGAACAGGGTGCCGATGACGCCGCTCTCGAAGGACATGGTGCCCGCATAGTAAGTGGGAACGTCCACATCTATGGTCTCGCCGAAATGCTCCTTGCTGGTGATAAGGCGCCGGGGGAAGGAGGATTTCGTCATGGCGAACACCTCGCTCACATTGCCCAGCAGATTGACCAGGGCGGTCAAATAGTAGGGGCCCATATCGAACATGGGGCCGCCGCCGTATTTATAGTAGAACTCCGGATCCGGGTGCCAGGATTCATGTCCATGGCAGATCATGAACCCGGCGGCTCCCAGGGGCGCTCCGATATAGCCGTCCTCTATCAGCTTTCTACAGGTCTGGATTCCTGCCCCCAGGAAGGTGTCGGGGGCTCCGCCCAGCATCAGGCCTTTTTCTTTGCTCAGCGCCAGGAGTTCCCTGCCCTCCTGCAGGGACGCTCCCAGGGGCTTCTCGGAATACACATGCTTCCCGGCGTTCAGGGCCGCCTTGGACACTTCATAGTGCTCATAGGGGCGCGTCAGATTCAGGACGATGTCTACCTCAGGGTCATCGAACAGCTCATACATATCCTTGTAAAGCTTGGGGATATTGTATTTCTCCACAGCGTTCTCCGCCCGCTCACGAATCAGGTCGCAGACACCGATGATTTCTATCTCTTTGAAAGTGTTCGTGATGTTTTCCAGATAGATTCCGCTGATGGCACCGATTCCCACAATGCCGATTTTCGTTGTCTTCATAAAAACCTCCTATTTCGGTTCCGCATCCCCATCAATACATTTTCGCATTGTTCTCAAAGCGTTCTGTGGTCAGACCGCGCTCCTGGGCCAGGGCCTTTCCTTCGGCGGCCCAGAGCATCCCTCTGCGCATCAGCTCCTGGGCATTGGGGGACTTGTCGAACACGTCGTCGTGATGTCCCAGGGAGCAGTAGAACACTCTGCCGTTCCCCCAGTATTTCGTCCAGGCCACAGGCATGTCGATGGGCTTGTTGGATATGTGATAGTAATGTACCAGCGGGAATCTGGTGCTGGCCAACACCTCTATGGACGGATCCACATGTAGATAATAGTGCTCGCTGCACACCTGGAAGTCATCCAGTCCCTCCGTGATGGGGCTGGCTCCGTGATGGATGTTCACCGTGTACTCTATGCCGTCTCCGCCGGGATGGCTCACCCACTGGCCGCCCGTGATGAACTGCCACTCGGTGTTCTGGCGGAAGGAATCGCACATGCCGCCGTGGCAGCCCGCGATTCCTGCGCCCTTGCCAATGGCTTTCGAGATGTTCTGGGTGTACTCCCAGGGAAGGTCGCCGCCCGTCCAGCAGGGCACGAACAAATCGTACTCCAGCAGCTTCTCCCCGTCCGCCAGGCAGTCCAGCGTGTCCGAAATCTCCACGGCAAACCCTTCCGCTTCCAACAGGCGTCCAAAGCGTGCAGCTACCAGCTGGGGCTCGTGACCGTCCCATCCGCCCTGAAAAATCAAAGCTTTCTTCATATTGCCCTCCTTCTATATCTAAATCTACCCAATCTTCTTTCCTGATTCCCTGCTTCTCGCTGACTGCATCTGCCCCTTTGCGGGCAATCAGATATCACAGGCAGCCGCGCCGCCATGTTTGTTGATTTCAAACAGCAGATCGATCAGCTTCATGACGCGCAGACATTGCTCCGGTTTCACAATCAGCTCCTGAGTCCCCTCGATAGCTCCGACCACATTCTTGTAATAATCAGCCCAGTCCGTCTTCACTTCCGGCAGCTCCAGAATCTGCTGGGTGTGGGCCGGGCGGGGCGCCATAGTCCTGGTAGGGCCTGCAGCGGTATAGACGATGTCATCTGCCCAGGCCATCTCCTCGGCGTTTTCCGCCAGCTTCACAATCCGGCCGTTGCATTCCCAGTCCTCCACCACCATAGTGCCGTCCGTGCAGGACACATGCCACCTGGGATGGTTGATGAAGCAGTTGGTGGAGAATTCCAGCAGCGCGGACACGCCGGCCTCAAACTTCAGGAACACCTTCACATTGTCGTCCACCTCACCGGAGAAGACTGTCTCCAGATGGCAGGACGCGGAGACCACTTTCCCCGGAATCATGTCCAGCAGCTGATCCAGCAGATGGACGCCCCAGTCCAGCAGCATGCCACCGCCGTTCTCGCGATAGCCACGCCAGCCGTGCATGGAGCCCCGGGAGCCCTGCACCCTGGTCTCGATGAAATAGGGCTTACCGATGGTGCCCTCCTCCAGCGCTTTCCGGACGATTCTGTAGTCCCTGTCCCAGCGCCTGTTCTGGTGCACCGTGAATATCTTTCCGGTCTCTTTGGACACGGCAATCACCTCTTCCAGTTCTGCCGCGTTCATGGTCACGGGCTTCTCGCAGATGACATTCTTCCCGGCCCTCATGCAGGCGATGGAGTAATCCTTGTGGAAGTTGTTGGGGACGGCGATGGTCACCAGGTCCACTTCCTTATCCGCCAGCAGTTCTTCCGCGCTCTCGTAGGCATACAGGCCCTTCTGCTTCATGCCCTCCCGCACTTCGGGGCGGATATCATAGGCTCCCTTGACGGTGAAGTCCGGGAAGTTCTCCCTAATCATGCTGTGATGCCATCCGGCCATGCCGCCATACCCGATGAATGCAATTACATGTTTCATGTCAATTCCTCGCTTTCTGCTTTTTTATCGTGCCCGCTTCACATTATCCGCATTTTCTATGCTTTCTTTTTCTGATTAATTATTGCGTTTTCCGCTCATTCGTCACCGCAAATGCCAATCTATGGCTTTTTGTTCCCGTATTGCTTCTCGCAGAAGATTTTCCCGGCATTTTCGCCTTTTTCCCGGCTGATTTCCTCTGCGTTTTTTGCAGTTTTTGCCTGTTTCTTCTGTGGGCCTCTCTTTTCGTTCTGCTTATTTGTGGATATTTTATCATATATAAACCGGAATGTCCAACGTACAGCGCAACAAAAACCACTCATTTATTGCTGTCCGCAACACTGACCCAGGACTCCGGAAGGCTCCGTCCGCCACCTGATTGCACCTGTTTTATTGTTTGTTGACATTGTAGCATGCGCAGGCTATAATAACAACCATATCGCGCAGCAAAAATACCATAGGAATTGCCGGAAAATAGCTGATACAACTTCTTTAGAGAAAAGCCCGGAAATACAAGGAAAACAGCTTTAAACTCGCATCAGTCATTTGTAGACACTTCCTTATTGCCACGGGAGGGATTCCTTATGATTGTCCCGTTCTATGAATATGGCCACAACCAGCTGTCCGCCTCTTCCGGCCATCAGCTCCACTTCCCGCTCCATCTGCACAATTGTCCGGAAATGATCCTGATTCGCGCCGGTTCCATGAGGGCTCAGATAGGCGACCGGGAATACACGCTCCAGGCCGGGGATCTGGCCATCATCCTGCCCAACATAACCCACTCTTACCATACGCTGACCTCACCGGAGGAGACCTTGCTCGACCTGATCACCTGCGGCCACAATCCCCAGTCCGCCCTGCCCCGTCAGCTGTCGGGCCGCATATTGACCGAGCCGGTCAAACCGATTGCTTCCTATCATCCCGATGTGGCCTACGCTTTCAGCGCCCTGCTGTCGGAGGCAGGCAACACGGACAGCGCCCCCATCGTTTCCGCTTATCTTCAGATACTCTGGCACCGTCTCCTGCCTTCACTGGATACCGCGGATGCCATGACGCCCACCACGTCCAACCTGGCCGCCACCCTGATCACCTATGTGACAGAGCGGTTCCGCTCCCCGCTCTCCCTGGATTCCCTGTCCAGAGAACTGGGCGTGTCCCGCTTCCACATCTCCCGCATCTTCACCCAGGTGCTCCACACCGGCTTCTATGAATATGTCAATGCCCTGCGGATCAATTATGCAAAGGAACTGCTGCTGGACAGCGAATACAAGATTCTGGATATCGCGGAGATGTCAGGTTTCCAAAGCCAGCAGACCTTCAACCGCATTTTCCGCGACTTCTGCGGCATGCCCCCTTCCGCATACAGAAAGCAGCATTGAAAACAGGTGCCTCCGCCTGCTAAGCCAGGCTCGCGATTTCAGAATCCCGGAAATCCTCTGCGCGATGGACAGAAGGAAACAGAGCGGATATATGCATGCAGCCTATGTCCGCTCTGCTTTTCTTTGTTCTGCCTCAGTTACCCGCCAGGAGCACTACATAACCGCTATGCTTTTCAGGGATACCTCGCCTCTGGCAGCCGTTATCTTGACCACAAGTCTGTCTATCTTGTCCCCGCTGTCATCCAGCAGCCTGTTCTGATCCGCAAAGGGGTCTGTCAGGGCGCAGATTCTCCGGTTCCCGATTGTAGTGCCCTGGAAAAGCGGGAACTGGCCTCCGCTGGCGGAGACGGCTTCTATGCGGAAAGTCTCCACCCTCTGCCCCGCGGCAATGTCCTCCCGCAGCTCCACGTACTTGATCCTGGAGACAGGACTGGCAAGGGTCACCACATATTCCGGCTGGGTAGGACGGCTTGTATCTTTCTTCTCTACCACAGCCTCCAGGGGATGGCCCAGCTCCTGGTCCAGCAGCTCCCGCAGCTCCTTCAGGCGTGCCACGTCCCGCTGGTCCAGCAGGCCGTCCCGGTTGGGCGGTATGTTCAGGTTCAGGCAGGCATTGCCCCCCACAGAGCTTAAGTAAATCTGGAAAAGCTTCTTCAGGGACTTCGGCTCCTCCTCCTGATGCCAGAACCAGCCGGGACGGATGGAAGTGTCTATCTCTGCCGGCGTGAACGCCAGGCCCCTGGAGTAAAGGATATTGGGCATGCTGCCCACATAGCTGTCCGTATTGTACAGATAGGACAGGTCGCCCTCTTCCGCCAGGGGACCGGGGCCTGTCTGCACCTCGCTGTATGGACACAGTTCTCCGGGCACCACGCACCACTCGGCAAAACGGCCGATTCCCGCCTCGTTGCCGCACCAGCGCACATCAGGCCCCTTGTCAAAGAAGACCACTGCCTCCGGCTGGTGCTTCCTGATCAGGGCGACGTAACGGTCGAAATCATATTCCTGCTTCTTTCCGTTGGGTCCCTCGCCGCAGGCGCCGTCGAACCAGACGCAGAACAGCTTTCCGTAGCCCGTGAGCAGCTCCTCCAGCTGATTGCAATAGTAGTCATTGTACTCCGGCGTGCCGTAATAGGCGCTGTTCCTGTCCCAGGGGGAAAGGTAGACCCCGAAGCGCAGGCCCTCTTCCGCGCAGGCTTTGGCGGCCTCGCCCACCACGTCCCTGGCGACAGGGGAATTCTTCACGCTGTGCTCCGTGTACCTGGATGGCCACAGGCAGAATCCGTCATGGTGCTTTGCCGTCAGCACCATCCCCTTCATCCCGGCCTCTTTCAGGGTCTTCGCCCACTGTCGGCAGTCCAGCTTCACAGGGTTGAAGACGGACTCCGGCTCTGTGCCCTGGCCCCACTCCCTGTCCGTGAAGGTATTCACCCCGAAATGAATGAACGCGTAGAAGTTCGTGTCGAACCACGCGAGCTGCCGCCCGGAGGGCACCACATTTGCCGCCTCCTTCAAGAAATCGATCATTTCCAATTGCCTCCTGTCATGTCTTGCATTCTATATTGCAGATCCAAGTTCCCAGTCTATCTCATGAACAGGAAAAACGCAATGTTTTTTCCAATCAAAAATATGGAGATTACGGCCTGTCTGTCATTTCCACGCTATTAGACATCAGCCCGATGCAGATACACATACCCGGCAACAGCAGATCCGAGAATCAGGAACACCGCCGACAGGCCGCACCGCAGAAAGTCCAGGCTGAAGATCCTGCCGGACACCAGGAAGCCGGCAAGAGATTCTTCATGATGTTTGCATATTCTTTTCCTCCTTGAGGTGGAAATAATTTCCGAGTTCTACTGTAAATTACAGTACTTCCTCCACGTCCCCCGCAGATACCGCCCCGCGAAGCAGCAGACCCGGAAGATCCAGTCCACCGCCATGGCAATCCACACGCCTACGGCTCCCATCCCCATATGGACGCCGAACACAAGGCTCAGCCCGATGCGGAAAGTGACCATGGAAAAAATCGCGGTTGTCATGGTGTATTTTACGTCATTGCAGGCCCGGAGCATATTGGGCAGCACAAAGGACGCGGGCCAGAGCAGAATCGCAAGGCCGTCATGTATCATCACAAGGACATAAGCCAGCTCCGTGGCCTCCGCCCCCAGGCCGTAAAGCCCCAGAATCGGGTGCAGGAACAGCAGGATCAGGCTGTTCATCACCGCCGTGGCGGCGTATGTGATCAGCAGCAGCTTTTTCGTATAGTATTTCACCTGCGCCAGATCTCCCGCCCCCACACATTGGCCTATCACAGTGATCATGGCCAGGTTCATGCCCTGCCCGATGATACAGCCCATGCTGTCCAGGCTGTTCGCCACGCCGTTGGCGGCGATCTGCACCGTGCCGAAGCCCGCTATGATGCTCACCACGATTACGCGGCCCAGCTGGAAAATGCCGTTTTCGATGCCGCTTGGAATGCCGATGTAGAGGATTTTCCGGATGACCGGCCATTCGAACCGAAACCGCTCCCTGCCCAGATGTATCAGGTGATCAGGGTTCCTTAAAAGGACATAGAGACAAAGCCCCGCCACCGCCCTGGAGATCAGAGACGGCACCGCCACGCCTGCCACGCCCATTTTCAGGCCGAAGACGCAGATGGCATTGCCTCCCACATTGATGATGTTCATGAGCATGGACACCTTCAGGGTAATCTGAGAATTCCCCATGGAGCGGAACAGCGCCGCGCAGGCATTATAGACCGCCAGGAACGGAAAGGAAAGCGCCGAGATGATCAGATAGACGATGGCATTCCGCATCACGTCCTCCTCTATCTTTCCGAAAAACAGATTCAAAATGAACCTATGGCCGATGATCACCAGCAGGGAGACCAGCACCGTTATCAGAGCGTTGATCCAGAGGAGCTGCTTCGCCGACCGGCAGGCCTCCTCCGGTTTGTTCGCCCCCACGAACTGGCTGGCGACCACCGCGCCCCCGGTGGCCAGAGCCGCCAACACAGCGATGACCAGGTTGTTGAACATGTCCACCAGCGACACCCCGGACACCGCAGCCTCGCCCACGGATGAGATCATCATCGTATCCGCCATGCCCACCGTGATGGCGAGAGCCTGTTCCATGATCAGCGGGACAATCAGTTTTTTCAAATCCTTGTTGGTGAATATCATAGATACCTTTTTCCTCCGTGCTGCCTTTGTTCGTCATTATGTCGAGTATAGCATCCATCCACCTTATCGTCAATGATGTCCGCGGCAGGCCTGGTCAGATTTTGCCAGCCGGATGATACCTGCGAGGAGAATTTATTTCTTAGCTTTGCAAACTTACTCCTTGACGCTGCGTCCGGGAAAAGGTTATGATAGAGAGAACAGATATAAAGCTTGGAAAAACTGCCTTGGAGCTTATCTGAAATGTACGGATCGTACAAATAAGAAGGAGAAAAACATATGGAACGGTACTATCAGAAAGAAATCGAGACCGCGGACCGGGAGCAGATCCTGGCATGGCAGAACGAGCGCCTGGTCAGACAGGTGCGCCATGTGTGGGACAATGTGCCCTACTACCGTGCAAAAATGGAGGAAAAAGGCCTCTCCCCTGAGGACATCAAGAGCGTGGAGGATCTGCGCAAGCTGCCTTTCCTGACCAAGGACGACCTGCGAGACGCCTATCCTTACGGCCTGCTGGCCAGGCCCCTGAAAGACTGCGTCCGCATCCAGTCCACATCGGGCACCACAGGGCGCAGGGTGGTGGCCTTTTACACCCAGCATGACATCGACCTGTGGGAGGATTGCTGCGCCCGCGCCATCATGGCTGCCGGAGGCACCGAGGAGGATGTGTGCCACGTGAGCTACGGCTACGGCCTTTTCACCGGCGGTCCCGGCCTGAACGGAGGCAGCCATAAAGTAGGCTGTCTGACTCTCCCCATGTCGTCGGGCAACACGGACCGCCAGCTGCAGTTCATGGTGGACCTGGGTTCTACCATCCTCTGCTGCACTCCTTCTTACGCCGCTTTTCTGGCTGAGAGCATCCACGAGCGGGGACTGCGGGACAAAATCAAGCTGAAAGCCGGAATCTTCGGAGCCGAGGCCTGGAGCGAGGAGATGCGCCAGGACATCCAGAACAAGCTGGGCATCAAGGCCTACGATATCTACGGGCTCACGGAGACCAGCGGCCCCGGCGTCGCTTTCGAGTGCAGCCAGCAGACGGGCATGCACATCAATGAAGACCACTTCATCGCCGAGATCATCGACCCGGATACCGGGGAAGTCCTTCCCGAGGGCAGCAAGGGCGAGCTGGTGTTCACTTCCATCACCAAAGAAGCTTTCCCCCTTCTGCGCTACCGCACCAGGGACATCTGCGTGCTCACCAGGGAGAAATGCTCCTGCGGCCGCACCCATGTGAAGATGAGCAAGCCTATGGGCAGAAGCGACGACATGCTTATCGTCAAGGGTGTCAATGTCTTCCCGTCCCAGATTGAGACTGTGCTCCTGGAGCAGGGATATCCGGCCAATTATCAAATCATTGTGGACCGCGTCAACAACTCCGATACGCTGGAGGTGATGGTGGAGATGTCGCCGGAGCACTTCTCCGATAACCTGGGCGAGATCACGAATATGGAAAAAGCCCTGGTGGCGGCCCTCAAGGCCATGCTGGGCATCTACGCCAAGGTGCGCCTGGTGGCTCCTAAGTCCATCGCCAGGAGCGAGGGCAAGGCAGTGCGCGTCATTGACAAGCGGAAAATTTAAGAGAGGGAGGACAAAGATATGACCATATCTCAGATTTCGGTATTTCTGGAAAACAAAGCGGGACAGCTGGCGGATATCACGGGGATTCTGTCGGAGAAGCAGGTGAACATGCGGGCAATCAGCATCGCGGAGACCGCGGATTACGGCATCCTGCGGCTTATCGTGGACGATGCGCCGAAAGCCTCCTCCATTCTCCTGGAGCAGGGCTTCATCCTGACCATGACGCCTGTGGTGGGCGTGGAGGTTCCGGATACGCCCGGCGGCTTGAGCAAGGTGCTCGGCATCATTTCCCGGGCGGGAATCGATATTGAATACATGTACTCTGTCTTTGGGCAGAAAGACGGACAGGCATGTATGATATTCCGTGTAGCGGATGCGGACGGGCTGACGGCGCTTCTCGCGGAGAACGGCATCGCCACCATCGCCGGAGAGGATCTGGGCGTGCATTAAGCAAAGACAAAGTCGGGAGGGCATCCGGGGATTTCCCCAGGTGCCCTCCTCTGCTTCGTTTTCGGCTATTTAGGAATTGTCGGAAAATAACTGCTGCAATTGCTTCAGGCAAAAGCCCGGAAATACAATAAAAATTGCCATAAACTTGCAGCAGTTATTTGTAGACAATTCCTTATACTGCCTAACGATTTCACTTGCCGTGAAACCAGACTGCATATCGCTGACTGGTTCAATCGCATGATTACATTAGGCAGCATGCGCTGTCCTATTGCCCGAAGAAATAAACTTCCCCGATACAAACATTCAAACACCGCAAGGGTGTTTGTCTCCTGCTTCGCAGAAGCGGGGTATTTGCCCCAACCTCACTTCGTCCGGTGCCGGTTTACGCGATGCAAGCATCGGGGAATGTACCCGCTATGCCTCAAATTCTGCAGCAACTTCCCGCAATATCGCCTGGCTCGCTCCGGGGATTCTGCCGAGATGGTCCGGGCCTACATTCAGCAGGTAATTGATGCCCATCCCGTTCAGCTTCTTTTTGATTGCGCGAATCTCCTTCGCGTCCTTCCAGTTCTGATCCCAGGCGCAGTATCCCCAGCTGTCGTTCATGGTAGCCGCGGTCTCGTAGAGGCCGTAAGGCGAGGGCTTCATACCGCCTATGGCATTGTAGTCAACCATGTTTGGATTCGCTTCATCTTCTGCCGGAAGGGAATCCGGGATTTCATTGTCCCCCAGCGACACATAGTCATATGCGCCGTTTCCGAGACGGGAGTTGATCAGGCAGTCCGGCTGGTATTTTTTCACCAGTTCAAACAGCTCCCGGCTCTGGGCATCCTTGATCGTCATGGGCACATCGAACCAAATCAGACAGAGTTCCCCATAGCCGCGGAGGATTTCCTCCACCTGAGGCTTGATCTTATTCTCAAAGCAGATGTCGAAGTTCTTGCCGGCATTGTCCGGGAAATCCCACTCATTACACCAGGCCTTTCCCGAACAGGGGATGTGGCCGGAGAGATACCCGCCGCCGTGCTCCTCATGCCAGTCCAGATCCTGGGAGTAGTACAACCCGAATTTCAGGCCGTGCTTGTAACAGGCTTCGGAAAGCTCGCCAATGACATCCCTGCCGAAAGGAGTCGCATCCACCACGTTGAATCCGTCCACCCTGGAGCGGAACATGGCGAACCCGTCGTGATGCTTGCTCGTGATGACAAAATATTTCATGCCGCATTCCTTTGCGAAGCGGATCCATTCGCCGGCATCGAAATAAACCGGATTGAACGCTTTCGCAAGCTTCTCATAGGCGGCAATGGGGATGCACTGGTTGGATTGAATCCACTCCGCGTAGCTGCTGCTCCTGCGGCCATCCCACTCTCCGCCCAGCAGAGAATAGAGCCCCCAGTGCACCATCATGCCGTACTGCGCCTCTTTGAACCATTTTCTCATGTCCATTTTCTTTAGGAATTGTCGGAAAATAACTGATGCAACTTGTTTAGGAGAAAGCCCAGAAATACAACGAAAACGGCTATAAACTCGCATCAGTTATTTGTAGACAATTCCTTACCTCCCGGGGAAATCCTTTTGCTTGCTGACAGCTATTGCCTGAAACCGCTTTCCTGCTCCTGTTCAATGCACCTCAACGCAATCAGTACCACAGGCCTCCCAACGGCCGGGGATTCCGCGTCAGGAAAGATGGCATAGACGGATGTGGGCTTGCTCACAGGTTCCGCACTCTGCGTTTCTGACTTTAGGGGCCGATTCGGCTTTGTGCTCCCAATCGGTGCAAAAACCTTACGTCCCAATAAATCTACGGACAGCGGCAACCTGAAAGCGAGAACGCAATTTTCTTTCATTATAATATGCCTTTCCCTAAAAAGCAACGATTCTTTTACGATCCTCGCCCCTCCTGCCTTCGTCTCGTAATCAAAATGCCGGCGGAGAGCGCCGAGACATCAGGAAAGTCTCGACGTCCAGGAATAGAAAGGATAAAGGGAGAATCCCTCCGCCGCGGCAAATCCCAGCATCAGCATCGCCAGCGGAACCAGCAAAAGCAGCGCTGCCAGGAAATAAGCCCCCAGCGGCTCCCTGCGCCAGGCGGACAGGCCCAACACCGCAAGGGCCGCCATAACCAGGACTACAGCCTGCGACAGGGCAGCCGCCAGGAGGAATCCCCAAATCGGCAGCGCCGAGGCAACTCCACTGCAGCAGGGAAGATTCCCCGCCCCAAAGGAAAGCCCCCTGAAAGGGTATGTCATGCCGATCCGCGCCATCCTGCATGCAAAGGGCACCAAAGAGACCACCGCTGCCGACGCCCCGCACAGACAGGCCTTGTACAGCAACACCTTCCGCTTTCCGGTCCGGGTGCTCCCCAGCAGGTTCCAGGCGCCTCCTGTGTCCTCCATGGCCGCCGCGTTTCCGAAAGCCAGGATGACGCCGCAGCAGAGCAGAATCAGGTCGATCAGTGTTCCCTCCCCTTTCACGCCAAACAGGTAGAGGTATCCCGTGTCATAGACAAAATTCCCTCCCGGACGCGTCGGCAGCCCTTCCCCGCTAATCCGCCGGTACTGCTCCCACGCCCGCAGAAAGGCGGGATAGAAAGCCGTCACGGCATTATATTTCGCTTTCAAATCCTCCCCGGCCCTTTCATCCATCTCTCCCCGGGAAACCATCTCCTGGATTTGACTAATCTGGTCAAAAGCTTCCTGATAGCGGGCCTGTTCGGACAGGAGCAGCTGCTCCTTCTCTTCCGTCAATTCCCCCTCCAGCCGCAGCATCATGTCCTGGTAATAGGCTTCCTGGACGGAGAGGTAATAGTTCTGCCCCCATTCCCGGTATCCTGCCAGGAGCCCGAAGGCAAGCAGCGCCAGCGCCGCCCTGTTGGCAATCATGATTTTGTAGCACTCGTGCCGCAGCAGCCCTGCATGGGGGCGGAAAAAGGAAATCGCCGGCAGCCTGCCGTCCCTGAGGGCCAGCTTTTCCCCTTTGATAAAGAACCACAGGCTTCCCGCCGTCCCCGCTGCCGCCAGAAGGAACAGCAGTCCCCAGGTCAGGAGCCGCTGGGGGACAGGGTGCCCAAACAAGTCGAAGTTCAGGTATCCCCCATAATAGTGCTCCGTCTTCAGAATCCCCATCAGGTTCAGATATTTGTACAGGTTCCATCGGGAAGCCCCGGGGATAGCCGTGTACAGGATATTGCTGACGCCGCAGAACAGAATCCCCACTCCGTAAGGCAGATAAATCGTCTCCGCCGCCATGCAGACCGCCGCCAGCAAAGCTCCGAATCCGAATGCCGCCAGCCCTTTCGTCAACACGGACAGCACCAGATAAGCCCGGATGCTGACAGGCAGACAGCTCTCCCGGAAAGCCGCCACCGACTGAAGGGCCGCGCCCAGGTCCCCATATCCCACCGTCACGCCGTAGAAAAGAAGATTCACTCCGTACAACACCGCCGCCATGCCCACACAGTGCAGGAAAAGCGCGGTCAGCTTGGCCCCCATGCTCCTCCCCATCCCGTACCTGGTGCTTTTGG
Source organism: uncultured Acetatifactor sp. (assembly GCA_910585665.1). Classification (GTDB taxonomy): domain Bacteria; phylum Bacillota; class Clostridia; order Lachnospirales; family Lachnospiraceae; genus Acetatifactor. Next base: position 137,941 of record CAJUFI010000001.1, read on the forward strand.
TGATGTAAAAGAGCCTTTTTTCCTTCTCTTCCAGAATCAGATCCCCCACAGCCAGGAATACGGACAACAGCAGAAAAATATCCGTCCATACGTTATTCATAGCGCCAATCAGGCCCTTGCCGGGCATCCATCGGATTCTTTCATCCGAGAGCCCGGCGTAGTCCTCCGCGCTTTTCTTCACGTTCCTGGCGGAGAAAGACGCCTCTTCCTCTCCGCCGGCCGTCCCGCCGAAGATGCCGATGCCGCCCAGGACAGAGCCCCTCTCCTGCACGGACTGCAGATACGCCCCATAGCCCGCGGTCTTCTCCCACTCCTCGTACAGCTCCTCTATCAGGCTCTGTTCCTGCCAGAAAGAATCCGTGAACGTCAGGTAGTCGCCCCTTTGGTACCGCTCATAGCAGGCCTCGAACACGCCGGGGGCGCTTTTCATGGCCTGGACCGCCAGCCTGTCCCCCATCTCGTTTCCCATGCCCTGCAGCATCAGGACATCCTGCACCAGCGCCATTCCGTCCATGGTTTCTTTCAGTCCGGTGACATAGGCCTGCTTTTCCGCCTCCGACATGGCTGAAATCTGCTTTTGAAAAGCCTTGTAGGCGGACAGGCCGGCTTTCCCCTCAGCCGGCAGGGTGGTATACCACATGAGGAACAGCTCCAGCAGAAGCAACAGCAGGCAGGACAGCCGGAACCGCCTCTTTCCCCAAAGTTTCTCCAGTTCAAAGCCCGTCAGACGAAACATGCCGCTCCTCCTCTCCGAAAATCTGCAGATAGACCTCCTCCAGCCCTTTCGCGCCGCCGTATTTCCCGCAGAGCGCCTCCACGCTGCCCCGGTCCACCAGACGGCCTGCTTTCAGCAGCAGAATCTCCGCCGCGATGGGCTCGATGTCCGAGACCACATGGGTGGACACCAGGATGATGCGGTCTCCGGAAAGAGCCCGGATCTGCTCCCGGATACGCACCCGCTCCCTGGGATCCAGCCCTGCGGTGGGCTCGTCCAGGATGACGCACCTGGGATTCCCCAGCACGGCCTGGGCGATCAGCACCCGCTGCTTCATCCCGCCGGAGTAGGCGCTGACCGGGCGCTTCCGCTCGTCCCACAGGTTCACGAACCGCAGCACCCGCTCCAGCTCCGCGGGCTGCTCCTTTCCGGGAATCCCTTTCAGGGCGGCCATATAGGACAGGAAACGCATGCCGGAAAAATGCTCGTACATGCCCTGCTGCTGGGGCGCATAGCCCAGAATGCTCCGGTAGGCCGCGCCCAGGGCTCTGATCTCCTTTCCCTCCCATCTGACCTGGCCGCCCGTGGGACGCAGATTGCCGGAAATGATGTTCATGAGGGTGGATTTCCCCGCCCCGTTGGGCCCCAGGAGCCCATAGACGCCGGGCTCCAGGGCCAGGCTGACCTGATCCAGGGCCAGCTTGTCCTTATATCGTTTTGTGATTTGACTGATTTCCAGCATTGCCATGGCTATTCTCCCTTTCCGGTCATGTTGATTTTGCGGAAATTGGCATTGCCCGCGAACAGATCCTCCTGGGAGATCAGGCCGTACTGGTAGCGAGTGATTTCATAGGAGCCGTCGCCGTTGTCTATATAATCGTAGTCATAAACCGTCAGGACCTCAGCGTCCAGCACGGCGCGGAATTCCAGGCTCCAGCCCAGGCTTTGGTTCACCAGAGAGGAATGGCTGACTTCACCCGTATTTACATCGATGAAGTCAAAGGTACGGTCGCCGCGGCCGCTGTCGCAGCGGAGCTTATCTCCTATCCTGTCATAAAGATAGCTGCTCCCCTCCCGTCTGCACAGCTCTTTCTCCGCCCCGGTGCGCAGGTCCAGACTGGTGACGCTGCCGTCAGTGTTGGAGGCGAAGATCATATTCTTATCCGCCAGGGTGTAATTTCCGGTTTTGTTGTCCTGGCGGAAGCGGATTTCCAGCTGAGGATTATCCAGCGCCACCGTGGCGAACACTGTCTGGGAGTTCTCATACAGATCCTTGTAACCATCGTCAGAGAAGATTTCTTCGCCGGAAACCTCTCTTCCGTAATCTATCCCTTTCAGCACAAGCGTTCTGTCATAGCAGCCCGCCAGCCTCCAGGAAACAGAGCTGTCAAAGTCCAGGGAGCAGACTTCCTGTTCCTGCCCTGAGGACAGGTCCAGATGCACCAGTTTCCGCTCCGCGGAGTTGAAGTAGGTGCCCTCGCTGCCCTGTTCCGAGGTCAGCTTCTTGGTCACCACATAGATGCCGCTGTCGTCCCCCATCACCAGGTCCTCCAGCGTCAGAGAGGGGTCGAACATATGGACCGTCTCACGCCCGGTGCCGTCCAGATTGGCCCGGTAAAGGACGGCGGCGCTGCCCTCGGTATCAGAGGACTGGGAGCCAAGCACGTCTGCGCTGAAAGAGGCTGCCATGGAACCGTCATCGTCCTGCCTTTTGCTCAGCAAATACAGGGAATCCTGCCATGTGAAGAGAAGCGTGGAGCCGATGTAAAAGCTGTCGTAGGGCAAGACTGCCGTACAGTCCACGGAATCATGACTGCATCCCGCATTGCTGCACAGATACACCTCCTGCAGCGCCTGAAAGTCCATATACATCAGATGGAGACCGTAATTTCCATCGGACAGCTTCGTCGGCTCAAAGGTATAGTAATAGTAGCCGTCTTTTGTGTGGCACCCTTCATCATTCTGGGTGGCCAGGAGCTGCAGACCGCCGGTTCCGCCTGCAGCGCTGTCCTGGGATGTCCGCTCGACTTCACCGAAATCCGCCTGCGCCGTTCCGGCAGCGCCATTCGTGCCGGCAGCGCCTTCTGCTCCGGCGGTGTCTGTCCCCACAGCGCCTTCCGCTCCGGCCTGGCTGTTTTCCTGTCCGCCCGCCGCCTGGGAGTCGCTCCCGCCGCAGGCGGTCAGGGAAAGGACTATGCTTGCTGATAGTAAGACTGCGATTGTTTTTTTCATGAGAAAAGACCTCCTTATGTTCTGCGTTTGATTTTGCATAAGGAGAGCATAATGGAAAAAAGTCAAATTTTTGTCAAAGAATATGGGGATGCTATATTAAGATTTGTTTATATATGTGCAGCGATGAAAAATCCTGGGCAGAACCCGGATAAACGGGCATGACCGCCCAGATGAGACGGCCGCTTTCCATCCAGCCGGAAAGCGGCACCACACCTAAGCTAAGCCCATTCCTGACAGGGTCATACTGTGATTCTATTGTTTTTCCAGTGGAATGCTTTTCTTACTTGCGCTTTCACAGTATAGCATGCGGCTCTCTGATTTCGCGTGATTCCTTAAAGGGTTCCGCGAATTGAAACCCGTCCCGCTCCATTTGTTCATAGCACCTGGCCACCGTCTCCCTCTTCAGATAACCGACAGATTTATTTCAACCATTCCCCCATGGGGCGCGGCGTTCCTAATCTCCAGACTGCCGCCGTGCTTTTCGCAGAGCACACGGCTGACGGCAAGGCCCATTCCCAGATGCCCCGCCTCTCCGGTGGGCAGGAATGCTTTCTTTCGTTTCTGTAGGATTTCGTCCGAAAAGCCGTCTCCGTCATCGGTCACTGCAATCTGCAGCATGTACCCGGAAAGCACAAAATCCACAGATATGGTATTTTGTGCAAATCTGGTCGCATTTTCAAATACATTCTCCAGAATCCGGTGCAGAATGACGATGTCCGCTTTCACTGTCTTCTCCGGATTCCCGTCTGCGTTTCCAGCCCTGTCTCGGTAGGCCTTGGGGCCTGTTTTCTGCGCGGCTTCCTGTCTTCTACTGCCCTCGTCAGGGCGGCTGCTATCGGAACGGGTTTTGGGGACTGCCTTTTGCGCGGCATTCTGCCATCTGCCGCCCGCGTCCGGGCGGCCGCCATTGGAACGGGCTTTTGGAGAGCCCTCCTGCTCCAGGCCGCTTTCCGGCAGCGCACAGGTCACATGCAGCGCGATTCCGGCACCGGCGGCCATCACTTCCAAGTCCTCCCGGATGCTCTCCACCAGCTTCCTGACAGGAATCTCTTCCCGGTGGATTTCCATGTCCTCCAGCTGGTTCAGCTCCCGCACCGATTCGGTGTATTGTTCCAGTCTCTTTGCCGCCAGGTTCAGATTCCCTGCGATGCGCTCTGCCTTTTCCGGGCTGATCTTCCCGGCGGGCAGGTTCATCTGGAGATATTCCGTGTACCCTTCGATGATCGCGATGGGATTGCGCAGGTCATGGGCGATGGATGCCTGCATCAGCCTGCGCTGTTCCAGCATGTTCCACAGGGTCCGGTTGTTTTCGGCCAGCTGTCCCCGCATGGCCTCGAAAGAGCGGCATAGGCCGCCCATCTCGTCCCCACAGGCATATTCCAGAGAAAAATCCAGGTTCTGGGCGGCGATTTCCTCAGTGGCGTCAGACAGGAGCTTTATGGGCAGGGCAAGCCTTTTTTTGTAAAAATAGAAGCCGCAAAGCAGAATGCCGCCAACGGACAGCACTGCCGGGACGATGACCATGGCCGCGCCGCAGAACTGATATGCCAGTTTCCGCTTAGGCGTCAGCGTATCGTAGCCCAGCTCCAGTTTCTGGATGGAATAGGTGGCATCCAGCATGATTTCGTTCGTCTCGATTCTGGCGGCATCGGGGCCTTCTGTCACTTCAGACCGTGCCTTCACAGTTACATCGTCCTCCACTGTCACAGATCCCACCGCCTCCGTGACGATTCCCGGCAGCTTCGATTCCTCGCCGAATGTCAGCAGATGAGACTCGCTGGTCTGGGTGCCGTCTTCCAACGTATACTCGATTGTCAGGTATGCGGCGTTGGCATCCGGCAGCAAATACCGGCGAAAGGCCGCACAGCCCGCAATGACCAGCCCGGAGAGGAGCGCCACGACACAGAATGTGCCGAAGACGGTGAGCATGAAGAAGCCGCGGAGGGAGATGTCCCGGCTCGCGGCTTTTCCCCGGGTGTGCCTGTTTTTAGGTTGGCGGCCTGTTTGCCGGTGTTTTTCGGAATCTCCTGAGGTTGTCATCTGCCTGTCTTTCATATCATATTCCACCTTTATGTTCCGGGCAGCGTCGACTTTATCTGCCCAAATCCGCTCACCCCCAGTAAACGCAACGTTTCCATGGACTATAGCCCTTCTTCCTATGGAAAGCCCTTCTTCCTATGGAAAGTCCTTCTTCCTATGGAAAGTCCTTCTTCCTATGGAAAGTCCTTCTTCCATTTGTAGCCAACGCCCCAGACTGTTTCGATATAGTCCAGCCCTGTGACCTCTCTCAGCCTTGCCCTGATTTTCCGGACGTACTCTTTTATGACATTGCTGTCACCTTCCGCATCATATCCCCACACCATTTCATAAATCCGCTCTTTGTCAAAGACCTGGTTGGCATTGGTCATAAGGAACGCAATCAAATCGAATTCCCGTTTGGAAAAGGCGATTTCCTGTCCATTCCAGGAAACCAGACGCTGCGACAGATTCACTATCAGCCCATTGGAAGTCAGCACCGAGGGCCTGCTTCTGCTGCGCTCGTCCCGGCGCAGATGGGCGGCTACCCGCGCCGACAGCTCGCCCAGGCTGAACGGCTTGGTAATGTAGTCATCCCCGCCGTACTGGAGCCCGTTGATTTTATCCTGTTCGGTAATCCGCGCGGTCAAGAACAGGATGGGACAGGCAATATGGCTGCGTATGTTCCTGCACAGCTCCAGCCCGTCCATCCCCGGCATGTTGATGTCCAGAATGATCAGGTCAGGCTGCTTTGGCAGCAGAGAGATTGCTTCTCCCGCGCTGTTAGCCGCCATTGTCTCATAACCGCAGTCCTGTAGGTGGTCGGTCAGAAGTTCAGTCATCATCTTTTCATCGTCTACAATCAGGATTTTATATGCCATTGCCGCCACTCCTCCGCTGTTTCATGCAGAACAGATTCTCTCCGATGCAGCATCTCGCTTTGCCTTTCCTATCCGGCTGACTGCCTTGCTCCGTAAGCATACGGGCTATCCTGGTCAGGCCGTTCGGAAACTGTATATCTGTTCTACCACGAAAGCAGTCTCCTCGTCAATGACGAATTTTTATGTCCATTTCATTCCCGGAGATTCCTCTGTCAGTCGGAACCTCCATCCGCTTCCCCGCAGGTCCAAGCGTCACCTCTTTGAAAGGGGCAGATACATCCATTTTTCATAGCGTTCCACCGCTTTCTGGTGGATAGAACTGGGAACGCCCACCTTATTTCCCACTTCCTCTATCCGCCCATGCCTTACCTCACATCTGGTGTCATTAATTATGAATTCCCTGCTGGTATCGACTCCTAATTCATTCAGGAATTCCAGCATCATCGGCGTGCTGACCGCCGCACGATGCAGCGCCGAAAACGCCTGCTGGTCGCCGAAACTGATCAGTGCGCTCAAGCCAAACGCAAATGAACCAGCATTTTGGTAATCCTCCGCCGTTCCCTTTCCATAGCTGTCAATCCTGACCCTATCCCTTTCCACCGTGAACTTATAGCCATTGCCAAATGAAAAGACATTTCCCACACCTATGCTCAGCCGATTCCTGACAGGGTCATAGCCTGTGGGATGTGTGGTCTTATATGGATGGTCCAGTCTGCCAAAAACATTTATTTCCTCCGGCGTATAGCTTACTGCCGCGTTGACGGTGAACACTTTCTCTCCATTGATGGAAAAGATGCACGTAGTTGCGTCAGCCATCTCCGAAGTGATTTCGATTTCATCCCCCTGCAGCGTATCCAGCACATTTTTTCCCAGCCCCATCTCCTCCATCAGGCTGACCATCTTTTTGATGCCGCTTTTCCGCTGCTGGTCAAAACCATTCAGCGAATGGGAATCCCTGCCGTCCAGGTCATCGTTAAAATACTCTGCAAATTCGTCGCGCAGACCGTCTTTTGTCGATAGTTTCCCTGTTTTCATGTTGTAAATATAGGAATTTACGCTTCCTACTCCGCTAATGCCCATTTTTTCCTCCATTCAGCTGTATTCGCTCTCATTATCATCCGTTGGTTACCTTTTTTGATTTACTGTGGTCAGTCTGCCGCCCGATAAGCCCAGCACTTCATCAGCACAGGACGCAACCTTGTGGGAGTGCGTGACAAGGATGACGCAGCGATTCTCATTCCTGACAAGGCCTGAAAGGAGCGCCATGATCCCGTCCTGTGTGCTTTCGTCCAGATTTCCCGTGGGCTCGTCCGCGATCAGGATATCCGGGTTGTGGGACAACGCCCTTGCTATGCCTGTCCGCTGCTGTTCTCCGCCGGACAGCTTCCCTGTCTTCCTGTCTGCGGTCTCCCGGTCGATGCCGACTTTTTCCAAAAGCCTGTATGCGGCCGCCTTTTTGTCGCCGCTTTTATGGCCGCTCAAATGCATGGCCAGGACGACATTTTCCACAGCGGAAGCGCCCGGCAGCAGATTATAGCTTTGAAAAATCACGCCGATGCTCTGCGCCCTGTATCTGTCCTTGTTTATGCTCTTCAAATCCTGGCCGTTATAGAAGATCGCTCCCTGTGTACACACGTCAAGCCCGGAAATCAGGGAGAGCAGCGTGGTTTTGCCAGCGCCGGATTTTCCGATAATGGCATACATCTTCCCCGCCTGAAAATCCGCAGTGATGCCGCGCAGTACAGGCGGCCCGGATTTTTCATAGGCGTAAGACAGGTTATCCAGATGCAATATACTCATGTTATCACCTCCTTTCCGATGGACGTTCCTTGATTGCTTTTTACTCAGTATATCGGAGAAAAACGGTTTTTTCTGATGGCCATTGGAATAAATCGTAGCCAAAATGGCAACAACCGACAGGTCAGGCCTGATAGGACAGGGACTGCATCCGGCAAGAAGTGCTGTCAGAAAATCGCAGCATTTCCGGACAGCCCTTTGAGGGGTATCAGCGGATGAAGTTCGTCCGGCAGGGCGCTTCCTTCTCCGGAAGGCCGTAAGTCTCCTCGATGCTCTTCATCAGGAAGGACATATTCCTGGCCAGCGTCCGCATGGTCTGCAGCCCCTCCCCGTCCTGGGCCGCCTGTCCCGGTTCCCTGCCGTGGATGCTGTTTCAAATTTGCTATTGATATTTCTTAGCCGGACTTTCCCCACAGGATTTTCATAGGCTCGTATCTTGTGATATAGAAAATCCCCGCCACATTCGTAAGCAGGCCCAGCGCCAGCGAAATCATGGCGATAAGCACAATGCTTTCCGGGGCCAGGACGATCTCCACTTCCTGGAGGGCAGACACAGTTTCCTTTGCGCCTGCCGTACTGGAAAGAATGTCCCCGAAGTCCGGCTGCGGCTGTTGTTCCACGAGATTGGCCTGCTCCTCCATGATTGCGTCGGATATGGGCTGGGCGATCACGCTGCCCACACCGAAACCGATGCACAGGCAAAGCGCCATGACGCAGACGGATTCGCAGATGAGCCCAAACGCCACTTTCCCCTTTGGCATGCCCATTGCCCGGAGTACGCCGATTTCGTATTTTCTTTCCCGGACGCCCAGCATGGACAGCAGGATCAAGACCAGGCAGCCTACCGACAGAATCACTGCAAGGAAAGCGGCGGAAATGTTCTTCAGGCTCTCAACGGGTTTGACGATATTGTTATAGCTTGCCGCGTCTACATTGACATTGTAGACTTCGTCCAGCCCGTTTTCCCGCAGATAGCTTTCAAATGCAGGAGCCAGGTCAGGGCTTTTCAAATAGTAGACCGCAGTTACATAAAGTCCCTGGATACTGTGTTCTTCCAGCGTGGAAAAGCTGGTGAGGATTTCGTTGCGCCGATTGGTGACCGCCCAGTCACTGCCATCAGGCTGCGGCGTGGTAATATCCAGATAGATTCCGCAGACGGTCAGATGGAGCGGCCCTACCTCCGTGCTGTTCACATCTTGCAAGTCAAAGCTGTCGCCCAGGTTCAGGCCGTTCAAATCCGCAAAATCCCGGCTCACCATGCACTCGCCGGGAGCGGCGAACAAGCTGCCCTCATCAAGCTCACGGAGCCCACGGGCAAAGTCCTCCATCAGGGAACTGTCAGAATAGCCCAGGACAGTCGTATTGGGCGCTTGTCTTCGTGGCTGTGTATCATGGGTGTCCGATTCCGTAAAGCTATTCCAGGCGTCCGAAGCAAGGCTTCTTTCTTCTCCGCCCTGGTCCAATCCAATGAGCCCGTCGCCATAGGTTTGGCGCGAGCCTTGAAAGAGCGTGTTTCTTACAGCGTCAGATTTGGAAAAGGCGATGTATTGTTCTGTGGTGATTTCTGGATTACGGTACATACCGTCCTCGTCAGGCTCCGTGAGCGCCAGCAGCTTTCTTAAATCGGGTGTAAAATACACACTTGCGCCGAAGCGGTCGGAATAATCATCAATGACCGCCGCTGTGGTGAAATGTATCATGGCCGATACCGTGACTGCCAGGAAGCTGATGGTCAGCACGGCGCCGATCAGCAGGTACCGCCCTTTGTTTCGCACTATATTTTTGAGCGCGTGTCCTATCAAATACATAAAAACCTCCTGTATGCGTTATGGAAAGCCCCGCGGCCGGCTTTCTGGATACAGTCTATCAGAAGCAATGTTAATCCTGTGTAAAGGCCGGGAAGACGATCTTGAATTTTGAGCCGCAGCCCTCCTTGCTGTCTACCCATACGAATCCGCCGCACAGCTCCGCCACATGGCGGACAAGGCTTAGCCCTATGCCGTATCCGTCTTTCTTTCGGCTCCCGATCCGATAGCGGCTTTCAAAAATCTTCTCCTGCTGTTCCATGCGGATGCCAATCCCCTGATCCTCAACAGAGACATAGGGACATCCCTTTTGTGTGCCCACATATACCGTGACAGGCTTGTCAGCCCCATATTTGATTGCGTTTTCAATCAAATTCGATACCGCCCGATACACCATCAGTTCATGGGCCCTAATATACAGAGCGGCGTCCTCGTCAAAATCGAAGGACAGATTCCTGTAAACTCTTTTGTATTCGTCTGCCGCCATTCCGCAGACAAGGCACAAATCCACTTTTTCCAGCTTACTTTCATTTGCGGACAGGGTAAGGATATCGTCAAGGCTTTTTACCATACGGTCCAGCTGCGCTGTCGCCCGTTCTCCCACAGCAGGGCATTCGTTCTGTATCATAGCCCGCAGCAGCGCAAGGGCGTTTTTCTGCTCATGGGAAATATATGAGCTTAGATTTTCAAAATCCGCGTACAGGCCGGCAATCTCCTTCTGCGCTTCCCGAAAGGCAGTCTCAATATCGGAAAGCTCCTTTGGAAAAGCGATATCTGTAGGATTTGTTTTCTCTCTGACATTCTTGAGACTGTTCGCTGTTTCTTCAATGGGCTTTACGATTCTACGGGTCAGCATATGGGCGAACACGAAAGACAGCAGCAGAGAAATCACAAAGGCAGTCAATGTGGCATGAACAATCACCGCCATATAATAGGGGGCCAAAAAACTGTGGAGCTCCTGTTCTGTAACGACGCGCCGGTCAAGCTCTCCCCACGGTATGTTAAGACCCTGTTCGGTGATGCTTACGCCGTCAACGGATACATAATAGCCCCGCATCTGCTCCGGCACATCGATTCTGATGTTCACGAGGAAGAGGGCCGCGGCAAGGATGAACACGACAATCAGGCACAGGGAGTACAGCATGACAAAATTTTGAAACTTTATCTTTCTGAATCGTTCCATAGGCAATACCCCTTTCCCTTTATTGTTATCAGCAGGTTTTGGCCGCTGGCTGCCAGCAGTTTTCTGCGGAGGTTTGAGATGTGCACCCGCAGCACCGAGGAAAACAGGTCAAACTCCTCATTGTATGTGTGCTCTATGATGTCCTCATTGGACACGATTTCCGGGTGGCGCTCCGCAAGATACAAAAGAATGTCAAATTCTTTTGGCGACAGCGGGATTGCTTCCTTTCCCCACATTGCCGTCTGTATGGCCGGATCAATCGACAAACTGCCAATCATGATCGTAGGATTTGTCCGTCCGTAAAATCTGCGGACAACGGCACGGATCCGGGAAGTCAATTCTATAAAGTCAAAAGGCTTGACGATGTAGTCATCTGCGCCCAGATCAAGGCCAGCGGCCCTTTCCCTTGCGGCGTCCCTTGCCGATACGATCAGGACAGGCATATTCCGCCCATTGCTCCGCAAAAATGACAGTATCGCAAGCCCGTCTTTGTCCGGCAGATTCAAGTCCAGGAGAACGGCGTCATAGTCCGTCACATACGCCTTTTCTTCTCCGGCAAGCCCTGTATTGGCAATATCAATCGAAAAACCCTGCCGCTCTAAGCCTGTTTTCATTTCGGCGGCAAGCTGTTTATCATCCTCAATCACTAAAAGCCTCATTTCGCCCCTCCTATGACAGTTCCGCGTCTGCCCCGCCCGGCCCCCGGACATGTGCTGGTGGTGTGCTGGGCAGATGCTGTTTTATACTGCATAACGCCAGAATTTACCATACTGCACTGGTTAAACGTATATGGCTGGCGTTATGTAGTCAGGTTGCTCGGAAATTTTATAGTAAACGACTTTAATATCTTTACTTTGGTTTCATTCAAAGCAAGAATAATTATGACGTTTACTATCACTGTTAAGCAGTATAAATCAGTTATCGACATTTCCTGGCTGGACTTATACGGGATTCTTTCTTGAATACCATGATTCCATGCGCCCTGGCGCGTCTGGAATCAGAAGTAGTCACATGCCTTTCCGGGTCAACTTTATGCCATGAGCACAGTCGCGCTCACGGGCATGGATGGACATAGCACGGATGGCCGTCCAGCCGTTCCACGCCTTGAATCAGGTCATTGTATCATAATCAATGTTTATCTAATGTTAAGACAGTCCATTGAGTAAAATGGCCGCCTTTTATGCATCTGCCTCCTATCTAAACGGCATTTATACTGCATAACGCTGAATACTGCCTAATGCAATCATGCGATTGAACCAGCCAACGTTATGCAGTCTGGTTTCATGGCAAGTGAAATCGTTAAGCAGTATAATTCTTGCCAGTCGCATAGCACAATCAGTCATGCCTTTTTCCGGTTTTTGGGCAAGATTTCATCGCTACAGATATATATTCCAGAACTGATTCTTTTCATTGGAACATTTCTTCTCATTAAACAATAACGAAAGGTGTATTTCTGTCTGTTACATTTTTCAGAACTTTTTATTATCTCCCTTTTGGGAATTGTGTATCCGTAAAAGACAGGTTATAATAACGTTAATAAATCGGGACGTGTAGGGAGTGAAGGAATGGACAAAATTACAACAGCAAATCAAAGAGTTTCACAAGATGCTGATACCGGCTCTCAAAAAAGTGTTAGAAGAATATGATAAAAATCCAACTCACAAAAAGTATAATACAGTTGTGAAACCCAGCAGACAGCTTATCCAAAAGTGTTCCTGTAAAAGCCCTTCAAATATTAGAAGCTTGAGGGATTTAACATATTGGCTTTATATCTTCGGAGATAGAAATCTTGCTTTGGAGCTATGTGAACTCGCCCTTACTGCAGATTTTTCACTGGAATATGAGGTCGATGCCTTTGCCGATATGTATGGGTTTGAAATTCGCATTGCAAGAGAGCTTTTTGGCGAAAGCCGAAGACGTAATATCCCGTCTCATTTATTAGACTATTATTTTTCAAAACAGGTAAAAAGGGAACTGAAGTTTCCCGACATATTAAGGAAATGCCTCCAAATAACCTACGCAAGCCTGTTGCAAAATTTACAGATTTTATCAGGTTTACTCTAAACAAAATGCGTAGATTATTTTCCGGCAGTTCCTAAGGGAGAATAAAATCGCCGCTTGCAGCAGCAGATTTTTAGAGACTGAATTGCTGTACGCACTATACAATATGATTGGAAAGGGCGAAACGGGGTTATACGGACATCTTTCAGATAATAGGCATAAACTGGAAGAAGCAATTGAAGAGTATATCGATATTCTAAGGGAAGAATAGAGGCTGTAAAATTTTCTGTGTCTATGGAGGAAAAATCCTTCTGGCAGAATCCAGATATGTACAATACTGTGTCGAATCCTAGGCTTGATTTTGTTGTCGATTTATCTTACTGATTATAGTATTACCAATCTGCACGCCTTTATACAGATTTTTCTAATTTTTTGCACCAAAATAAAACATCCCGGCTGCTTCTTTTCGTGGGCTCTGCCCACACCCGGCCTCTGGAATAAGGATGGGGACAGCAGCATTCCTTTCAGGGTGCGCTGCCCCAGACTTTCCTAATGATGCGAAGCTTCTATATGATGCGGAGCTTCTATATGATGCGGAGCTTCTATATGATGCGGAGCTTCTATTTTACAGATGCTGGGTCAGCCGTTCCCCATAGAGGACTGTCAGCTGGTTCAGCACCTGGTTCCAGTTCCGGTATCTCTGTGTCCACTTCTTCGCCACATTCAGGCTGGCCAGATAGAGCATCTTTTCCAGGGAGCTGTCGCTGGGGAACATTGCGCTTATTTGAAGTCTCCACATTCCCTTTGTTGTTCTTCTCATAGCCCAGTGTCGCGTCAAGTTCTGCCTCCATGAGTTCCTGGAGGATATCTTTGAATCCATCTCTCAGGAGGGTGTAGACATCTGCCACACTGTTTAAGTTGTTGTCTGCAATAATCTGTCGAATCTGTTCCTTTGCTACCGGCATAAAAATACTCCTTTTCGATAAGAATTTTCATATCTTGATTCTTACCAAAAAGGAGCCATTTTTTACCAAAGACACAAACTTTTTTACACTACCTCCCTATTTTCCAAATGCTTTCCTTAACCACTATATCGATATTTAAAATCTATTCTATTTTTAGTGAAAGACCTTCATAGATTCCCGCTGGTATGTCTTTATCAAAAGAGAATTCTTCCATACTGTCTTTTTCAAAATTATATACTGTCACAAGTTCTCTTTCAGAATCTACAACCCAATATTCTCTAACTCCTGCTGTCCGATACTTAAACAACTTCTTATAATAATCCATCTGTCTACTGCTTGGTGAAACAATCTCAATAGCCCAGTCAGGTGCACCATTGCAGCCTTTATCCGTAATTTTATTCTTATCACAAATAACAGAAATATCAGGCTCCACATAGTTTTTATCATTTTCATTCAAGAATACAGCAAACGGAGCAGGGAACACCTCGCACTCACCATCATTTCGCTTAATAAAGTCTTTTATCTGATAATGCAAATCAGAAACCAATCTCTGATGTCTTGTGTTTGGTGGAGCCATATAGTATATTTTCCCATCAATTAATTCAGCCCGTTCTCCATCTGGTAAAGCATAAATATCTTCTAATGTATAAATATCTTCTTTTCTCAATGCCTCCATCCTTGCACCTCCGCTCTTGTTTCCATTATAGGCAATATTCATAGGAATTACTATCGCTTTCCATCATTTGAATATCTAATTTCATTGATATTATAGAACGGTTTCTTCCAAAACGCCTTCTCCATCTCTAAACCATATTACTTTACTTACTACTTTTTCCTCTTGAATTTTTTGGATCTCTAACTGAAGTTTTTCAATTTTCTGGTCATCATATTCAGAAAACAGAATAATTGCATGATTGTCATTTCTCTCTAAAAGATAGCACACTCCATTTGTTACTTTACCAATTTCTTTTGTATCGATCCTACTATGAAATCCGCCCATATCTTGATTATAATATATACTATTATTGTTCATTCCACCATATTCTGCCTTTGACTTATCAAAAACTAATTCATTTCCTCTTTTTCTATAAATAAATATTTCACTCTATTATTTTTGTACAATATGTCTTTATCAATATGCATTCTCTCGGTTCCAACATTATAAAAGTTATCATCATACCATTTTCTAAATGCCTGATAACACTGCCAATTATCACATATTATACAATCACTATATGCAGCATATTTACTTCTAACATCTTCATTCACCAGTTTACAACTTTTGAATATTTTTAAAGCCTGACAATATATAGCCCTCAATGATTTTGATTAGGGAGCATGATTTTATTACAGTTTCGAGTTTTCCCACGAAACTGCTGAATATTATGCTGGCCTGAATCTGTTGTCCAATACCGAAACGCGTCTCCTGTGCGCTGGCAGACTGGTAGCATGAAAAGGCTTCATCACTGTATGGGAGCAGCGTCATGGCGTTATATGCCATGCACTCCAGGTTGATCAGGCGCTCAATGCCACTGCGGCTCCGCATGCGGTATTCTTCCAGTGACCAGAATGTCTTGCTTTCATAGTAGGATACTTCAATCCGTTATGCGAAAGTTCGTATAACGGATTGAATGTACATTCCGTGAACTGAAGCAGCAGATTGGGGCATTCTGCTTTCACTTCTGGTCAAAGTACATGCATCTGTTCCATCTAAATGCGGCATGCGCCTTCCTCCCTATAGTCCCAGGGCAATGGACCCTGTACTTATCCAAAGGAAAATTCTTTTAAATAACTCCTCTCTATAGCTTGGTTTATCCATGGCTTTCTCCCCCGCAATCCCCATTCTACCGCGCAAGTCATCCCCTGGTAAGCCTTCGCTATATTGCTGTTCTAATCTTCTAGCATGACCCTGCATTTCTTCCTGTTACAGGCAATGCCGTATTTCGGAATGGTCTCCAGGCCGTCCTGGCGGAGCTTTTCCTCATAGCCAATATCTTCTATCTGCTGCAGGGCTTCCCTGCAGCCTTTTTCCATCAGTTCATATGGGGATTTTTCATTGCCGCCTTTTGCACGATTGGTGGATGCATCTGTACCGTCCGCGGACTTTTTCCCGCTGTCCGGGTACTTCACCTCTATCACGATGCCGATGCCCTCTTCCTCGATTTCCACAAGGATATCGCTGTACCAGGCATTCGCCAGAATGCCTTTGTCTCCGGACTCCACATTGGAGCGGATGTACCAGTCCTCCCGGTGGCTCAGGAGACCAAGGAGTATGCCGTGGTAGAAGTTCTCCTTCTTGCTTTTGCGCACATTCGTGTCCCGGATGCTGATAGTCCTGGAGAGGTAGGCGTTGAACTGGCTTTCCACCGCTTCCGCGTCCCCTCTCACGAACGCATCGCAGAATGCGTCCAGCGTTGGCGTGTCCCTGCGGGCCTCCTGCTGGAACCATTCCAGAATCTGGTCAATGAAGATCTTCCGTATCTCACGATTCGGTATCGCCAACTGGTATACCTCCCCGTCCTCGCTGCCCCGCTGCGTCAGGTAGCCAGTGGTAAAGAGGATGCTCCAGAGATTGTCCATGGAGGTATAGAGGTCGCGGTAGGTCAGCTCCTGGTTGATTTTCTTCGGAATCGTCTCCCCGTCGATCAGCCGTTCCAGCTCCTTCCTGGTGCCCGCCTTTGCCATCCGGACAAAATTGCGGATGATGTCGTTCCCGCTGGTATTGATCCAGAAGGGCCTGGGGAGCGCGTCCGGCTCCCAGCGCAGCAGGTCGATATAATTGATCACATCCCAGGGACAGATAACCTGCGCACGGCCGAAACGGTATCCATCGTACCATTCCTTGATCAGATGGAGCTTGTCGGTGCACTGGAATCTTTCCGCCATGGCCTGGATTTCGCTTTGGGTGAAGCCGAACCTTTCGTCGGACTGTGTATTTGTGATGGAATATACCTTCAGGTTGTTCAGCCCGGTGAAGATGCTCTCTAAATGTCTTCCGCAGGAAGACATTGATACGCGCAGGCACCCTGTGAGCACGGCGAATGCCAGGCTGTGGTTGCTCTTCAGCGCCTGGCTGAAAAGGCTGCGGATCAGGCTCACCATCTCGTCATAGTAGCCGAAATGCTGCGCTTTGTCCAACGGCACATCGTATTCATCAATCAAAAGAACTGCCTTTTGCCCATAATGCTTATGGAGGAGCTCGCAAAGGGTCAGAAGGCTGGATGCAAGCGCTCCATAGGACATGCTGAACCATTGTTCATTAGAGGAATCAATTGCGATCAGCTTCTCATAAGATGCTTTTTCCCAGGCAGTAAGCGCTTCGCTGTCCAGCAGGAACTGAAAGCGCATGGCTTCCCTCCCGATGACTGAACGGAGCATTTCCAGAGCCGTGGTGTAGCCATTGCCGCTTACATCCTTCAGGGTGATGGAGATGACAGGGTACTTTCCCATGTGTTCCTGGCAAAGCTGCGGTTCTGCGCTGATGGCAAGCCCCTCAAAGAGCTGCGGGTCACAGCCATATTCGAAAAAGTACTTCAGCATGTTCATGTTAAGGGATTTGCCGAACCTCCTGGGGCGCGTAAATAGGTTTATGCCTCCCCATCCCTCCAAGAGATCCTTTATCAGGGCAGTCTTATCTACATAGTAAAAACCGTTTCTGCGGATATCTTCAAAATTCTCAATGCCAATGGGCAGTTTGGCTGTTGCGTTCATGGCGGCTCCTTTCGGGGAAATATCTTGGATTACGGTTCCATTATACTATATTTCAGAAGCATTCACAATCCTCGCTAACAATGAGCTGCTCCATTTTGAAGCATCCTTGTACATCAACATCCCTGCCCGTCCTTTTATGCGCCTCAGTAGGTTCGTCCATCAGTACATCCCCACATCCCGCCGCATCTCCCGGAGTCCCTGGAGCATGGCCGCCAATATCCCCAGTCCCAGCACGGTAGCGCCAGTTAGGGGCACAGGCCATTTGCTGCGGGCAATCTCACCGAAGGCGCACAACCGAAAGCCGCAGAAAAATACCGCTCCCACCACCGCCGGCAGCGCCCAGGCAATGGCCGTGACATAGTTATCCAGATAATGGGTCACCGTAAACAGCATCAGGGAGAGTCCTGTGGAAAAAGCCGCCGCAATCAACAGGCGGAAGACCGTATACTGCTGCCATCCCGGTCAGCTCCAGCACCCTGTCTATGCTCTCTGTGAGCTTTTTCCTGGGCATGCTCTTCAGAATACCGATATAGCGAAGATATTTCTCTGGCGTATAGTCTCCATAATAGCCCAAGTCCTGGGGAAGATACCCTATTTTCTCCCGGTACGCACCGTCCAGCCTGCGGATGTCCTCCCCATCGTATTAGATCTGTCCCTCTGTGGGGAAGAGCAGCGTGGTGATAATTTTCATCAGCGTGGTCTTCCCGGCCCCGTTGGGCGCCAACAGCCCGTAGACGCCGTTATCCAGCTCCAGCTTCACATCCGTCAATACCATTCTCTGCACCTTTCAGACACTTTCCGATTTTACGGATGGTTCCCCGTCTCATAGCACCACCTGGCGATATCGGAAATCAGTCCCGCCGGAACCGTCCCGCTGTAAGGGAGCTGTATGGTTCCCTTGCTGGTCTTGTATCCTTTCAGACGCTCGGAAAACTCCCTGACAGCCTCCGGCCCCGGATACAGGCCCACATGATTTTTGAAACCGGCAAACTGGATGATATTATGCCCCTTCCAATAAGTCGGCATGCTCCATGAAATCCGCTCCTCCGCCTCCGGCAGCGCCGCGCAGAGCGCTTCCCTTATTTCCTTCAGATATCCCTGCACCGCTTCCGGCTGTGCCGCAATGTATTCATCTACTGTTTCCGGCGCTTTCCCGCAGTAATGGCTCTGCTCCTGCCTCTTAAAGGCACGCCCGCACTTTGGACACGTCCACATCTTTATCCCTCCTAGTCTCATTCCCGTTCCCTGACCGTCACCAGGACCTGGTCCCCCGGTTGCTTCCCTATCCGGAATGTCGATGGCTCCCGCCCCCCAGTCCTAACGGCACTGTGAACAGGAACAGCAGGCTGCCGGAACAGGAGAACCCTAACAGCGCGGCGGCTGTTTCCAGTTTAGGCTCAAACATGGTTCACACTTCCCTGACATATCTGTCCGTCCCTGTGCACAGCCATGTCCGGTCTCCCTCCTGTTCCAGGCGGAAGATAATCCCATCCCGGGTAGTTTCCGAAATCAGGCAGGTCTCCTTTTCGTTCCGGGAATCGCATACAAGGGGCACCACCGGGTATTCCTCATGCTCCGTAGTGAAAATCAGCACGTTTTCCTCATTGATGCTCTCCAGACAGATTCTGCCGAAAACATCCTCCCCTCCCTCTGCCGTGAAGCAGGCTCCCGCCAGATTGGGCCATAAGGCTCCGGGGGACGGGTATCCGGCGTTCTTCTGGCAGAAGGCCACTCCCCACCTTATGTAGTAGACCTTTCCGTCATATTCCTCCGCTGTAATCCGGTCATGCTCCCCTTTTACGAAGGCTTTCCCGTCCCACTGGAAGCCGCTTAGCCCCTCTTCCCTTTGCCAGGCCCCTCCCTTTTTCAGGATTTCCATGTACAGCGTTTCTTCCTGTACGGTAAAACGATAAACGTTGGTACTGCCGTATGCCAGTCCGCTGTATCTGCCGGGGACTTCCAGAAGCGTGCTTTTTTGGGTGCCAGTGGGTTCCGATGCTTGGACGCTTTGTTTTTCTATATTGCCAGATTCTGATGTCTGGGAGCTTTGATTTTCGCCACTACTGGATTCTAATCCCAGAGTGCTCTGCTTTTCGATGCTGTCAGATTCCTGTTTCTGGGAACTCTGCTTTCCGCTGCTGCCAGGTTCCGGTGTCTGAGAGCTTTGATTTTCAACACCATCCTCTCCGTTCTTTTCAATAAACTTCAGCGCTTCCCCTCCAATGTCCTCCAACACCTCTAGCCATGGGGCATCGCCGTCATTGGTGGCCGAAATCGCCAGTGACAGCCCACAGGCAGGGCCCACCAGCAGATAGCTGGTAAACTGCTCTGTGCCGCCTGACTTTATCACCGCCCCTTCCCCCAGGGGAATCCGGTTCCTGTTGTAGAGGGAGTCCCATCCCAGGCAGTAATCTGCCGCATCGTATGCCCCCTGCAGGAAGGTCGCTCCCTGGGGGCGCCTGGTCTCGTCCAGATATGCCTGTCCGATGACGCCCCTGGAATCGATGAAGAGGGAGCCGAACATGGCGCACTCCGGCACTGTGGTATGGATTGCCCCCGCGCCGAAGCAGTTGTAGTATTCCGGCTCGTCACCTCGGCAGGCCACCTTCACATGCCCTTCCGCAAGCCTTCTGCCCACTCCCGCGGAAAAGGCTCCCGCCGGTCCCGTTATCTGCTCCCGCAGCCACCGGATATAGGGCTTGCCTGTCACTGCCTCCACTACTTCCGCCACCAGGTCGAAGCCGTCATTGCCGTAGCTGGAAAAGCTGCCCGGCCTGGCCCGCAGCTTCACTGTCTGCCAGTATGCCGGTGTGTTCCGGTATTTTCCCGTATAAAGTTCCTCTTCTTCCTCCAGGTCAAGATGATCGTGGAGGTTCGTCCCCGGGATTCCGGAAGAGTGGTTCAGGAGCATCCGGACGGTGATCTCCCCGCACCTTTCGTCCGCCATCCTCCAGTCCGGCAGGTATCTGCGCACCGGTTCGTCCAGGGATATCCTTCCCTCCTGCACCAGCTTCATGACAGCCGCCGTCACATAGATTTTGGAGACAGAGCCTACATTATATAGGTCATCCACCCGGGCCGGGCTGTCATCGAATCCCCTTGTGCCGGCACAGGCCGCCGCCAGGAGCCCTTCCGACCCGCAGACTGCGGCACAGGCCGCCGTGGTTTTCTTTTCCCGGACAATCCTTTCCAGCTTCTCCTGTATCCGCTCCGCCAGCGCCAGGCTGCTCCCGCTGCATCTGCCATCCTGTATGCTCATTGCTTTTCTCCTTATTATGGTTCCGCATCTGCCCCGCCCAGCACCCGGACATGGGCTGTTTTCATTTAGCTCTTGGTATTTCTTAGCTGGACTTATGGATCTGTATCTCTATTTTTCAATC
>CAJUFI010000002.1:0-140508 GCA_910585665.1 uncultured Acetatifactor sp.
GAGAACAGTCTATACCATCGGTTTCTTTCAGTCAAGCCGACGTGTGAACAGTAACCATTTGAAAGATATTATATCTATATTCATCTGATTCCATTGAATCATGCTGTGTAATATGGTACAATACAGTATCATATGAGCTGTTACAAGAAAAAACTGGACTATGAAACAGAGCATCCAAAGGGGTAATAGTCTTTGATTTTACGAATACAATGAGTGAAATTGTACGCCCATTGTGGAAAGGCTTTTTGAAAGGAGGGTTATTGATTTGGGTACCGAAAATACCAATTGAGGGCAAAGCGTTGCCGGTGTCGCGATAAAAGATAATAAGGTTCTACTTGCCCGCCATACATACGGGAACGGAAAAGGCATGTAAATTATACCGGGCGGCTATGTAAAATATGGAGAAACGCCTCAACAAGCCTTAAAACGCGAATATCTGGAAGAAACGAAAATAGAAGTGGAGCCACAGAATATAATTGGTATTAGGTTTAGGAATTGTCGGAAAATAACTGATGCAACTTGTTTAGGAGAAAGCCCAGAAATACAACGAAAACGGCTATAAACTCGCATCAGTTATTTGTAGACAATTCCTTAGTATGCATGATTGGTAAAATCATTTTTCCGAAGAGGGACGAAACAAAGCAGACAGGGGGTAGCATGATGGCAATAATATTGCCAAAGGATTTAAGACCGCTTGTGGTATTAAGCCACAATAGGATAGAAGATACAAGCAAAAGCGAACACAAAATACTACCAGATGAAAAGTATGATTTAATCCATATAAAAACAGAGGAAACAATCAAGACAGTAAAGGGAAGTACCATCATCAAATATGCAAAAAGAAAAGAATATAATATATTAAACATATTAAGCTCTGACCGCTATCTTTGGAGAAAGCCGCAGAATATGAAATATCCACAAACAATAGCAGAAGTGGACTTTACCCAGCAGGAAGCAATTATAAAAGACCTGGGTTTAAACGATATAAAACTGGAAGCCGAAAAGTTAGCAGACAATAAACTTATAGTATCTGTAAATGGAAGAACGATTGAAATATCCTGGGAGACAAAACATGTACCTTATGTCCAAAACATAAGTGAGCGAGATGAAGAAAACATAGTCAGCATTATGGATCGGAATGTATTGCGGGATAGATATAGTATAGGTTATCATGGCAAAGTAGATAGTATTGTGTTAAAGACATTGAATGGAATGAACACATTAATAATAAATCATGTTACGGAAGAGCCTGGGCCAACCAAAACAATAATTAACTCCATAGATTTGTAAAGATTCACGAAGCATGTCGATGATTATTCGTTGGATTCCATTGAAAGTGGAGTGGAATGCAGATGCCATAAAAACAAGCATTCGATCCAGAATGCCGCAAGGAGGTTGTGATGTACAAAAATTTTACCCAGAGGCCTAAAAGCGAAATGCCAAGCTCAGCCACGGCTCATTTTCATGTATTTTATGAAGAAGCAGATAAAGATTTTGCAGAAAAACTGATTGGACAGATAGATGATTTTTTTGTTAACATCTGCCACAAAGCGGGCAGCGATCCAGGGACGGATGTTTACGAATTGTATGTCTGCGGATCTACAGACAGCTTTATTTTCTATACCGGAAAGACAAGAGATGAATATCAGGACTGGATGGTAGGCAACGCAGATATAAAAAAGAACCGGCTCTGTGTGGCTTCTCCCCGCTCCCGTGGGGATATGTCAGAGAGCTATGAGAACTATCTGATTCAGGTAATGCTGCACGAGGTAGTACATATCGTCTTTGAGCGTTTATGCAGGCCGGAAGAATGTGACCTATGGATTTCCGAGGGAATCGCCGTTCTGCTGGCAGGGCAGACCAACATAGGCTACCTGTCGGAAAAGGAGTATCCCAGGATAGCCAGTCTCGGCGGCAGGGAAGATATCGGTGCATTTGCCAATAACGGCGGCTATGGTTACTCCGGCGTGTACGTCTGGTACCTGATAGAACTGTATGGGATGGAGAAATTCCTTTCCGTCTATAAAGGAGAATGTCCGGTAGAGGGCCTATTGGCGGAAGGCTTTGAGCATAGTGCCATTCTTGCTTATCAGACCCGGTACCGCCAATAGGTTTCCGTTAATCATGACTGGAACAGAGCCGTCAATCCGCGGAATGTCTCCTCTGGAATCTGCACGCAGATGTTCAGAAGCCCCTGGAAGCGCACATACCCGCCCTCATGGAGACGCAGGTGGACTGTCATGCCGTTTTCCGTCAGGAAGTACATATGGTAGATTTCGCTTTCCGCAAAAGGGCTTATCCCGCTCCGGGCTTCAACTTCCTCCACGGGAAGGAACTCTGCTTCGTCCAGCGCCTGGATGAAGTCCAGCACCTCCTGAGCCCGGGGGGCATCCAGCTGCCTGACCTCACCGGAGCCGTAATACCAGGATGCCCTGGTCTCATACCGCACCTCTCGATAATCCTCGGAAAGATGGAGCCATTTATTATACAAATCCGCCCCTGTCTTCAGTGTAATCCCTCCTTCGCGGACATACAGGGAGACGGTTCCCTCTTTCTGCATGCACAGCAGAAAAGACGGTTCGTATCCTTTGACAGAATAAAAATCCCCTTCCACGCTGCCGGCCAGTTCCACATAGCCGTCCCTGGGCGTCCACTCATCTATCAATCCTGTGGCAGTGCCAAGATATTCGCCCACAATTTTCGAACTGTCGTTCTCCAACCTCTCATACTCCACATAGCAATGCCCCTGATAGATGAAAAAAGCCAACATACACAATTCAAAAGAGAAATCGTTATGCTCCGTCAGGCATTCTGCATGTAAATGCCGCAATCCAGATGCCGGTACGCCAGTTCTGTGGCTACCCGGCCTCTGGGAGTGCGGTTCAGGAGTCCGTTCTTGATCAGGTACGGCTCGTAGACATCCTCGATGGTCCCGGCGTCCTCGCCGATGGCTGCCGCCAGGGTGTCCAGGCCCACCGGGCCTCCGTCGAATTTCTCGATCATGGTCAGCAGGAGGTTCCGGTCGATATGGTCCAGCCCCAGCTTGTCCACGTCCATCAGGTCAAGGGCCGTCCTGGCCACTTCCTCCGTAATGATGCCGTCATATTTCACCTGGGCGAAATCCCGCACCCTTTTCAGGATACGGTTGGCCAGCCTGGGGGTGCCTCGGCTGCGCCTGGCCATCTCCAGCGCGCCCCCGGGCTCAATCTCCACCTCCAGCACCCTGGCCGAATGCAGGATGATCAGCTGAAGCTCCTCCACCGTGTAGAACTCCAGATGATGAATCATCCCGAAGCGGTCACGCAGCGGCGCCGTCAGAAGCCCTGCCCTGGTGGTGGCCCCCACCAAGGTGAATTTCGGCAGTTCCAGGCGCACGGAGCGGGCGGTGGAGCCTTTCCCTATCATGATGTCGATACAGTAGTCTTCCATGGCAGGGTACAGGACCTCCTCCACCTGGCGGTTCAGGCGGTGGATCTCGTCCACGAACAGCAGGTCTCCCTCCTCCAGGTTGTTCAGGATGGCCGCCATCTCCCCGGGCTTCTCGATGGCGGGCCCGCTGGTGACCTTCAGATGGACGCCCATCTCATTGGCGATGATTCCCGCCAGCGTGGTCTTCCCCAGGCCGGGCGGCCCGTAGAACAGCACATGGTCCAGGGCGTCCCCCCGCAGCTTTGCCGCTTCGATATATATCTTCAGATTCTCCTTCACCTTGGATTGACCGATATAGTCATCCAGTTTCTGAGGGCGCAGAGAGCCTTCTATTTTGATATCCTCTTCTGTGATGTTCGTCTCAATCGTACGTTTTTGCATCATCTTCTACATTCCTTCCGCTGAAAGCACTTTTCCTTCTGTCTATTTTAGCGGTTTTCTCATTCCTATGCAAGCTTTTTCCTGATGCCTTCGGAAACATGCCTTCGGAAGGTCTCTGGAAAGCCCTTGGAAAGCTACCTTCGGAAAGCATTCATCGTGAAACTACGGGGAGCAATCTGTGGTAGGCAATCCAGCCATAAAAAACCCTGCAAAGCCCTCTCACAAGTGCAATGCAGGGATGAATTATGATGTCCCGTCCAGATTCCGATTTCGTCAAGGCAATGCCGGGAATCCCTTTGCTCCGGAAAAGCTCCGGCTATCCTCCATTGCCCATCCGCGCCACGGATATCCTCTCACTCCGCAATCTCAGCCTTCGCCACCCTGACCACATAGGAAGTCCCGTAAGGGTATTTCGTCATATTGACCCCAAGCATATCTTTGCCCTGGGTGAAGCTCAGCTGCTCCCCGTTGTCCATCCAGGCAATGGAGGAAATCTTATCCGCGACGCCTTCGAACGCATAGTTCCCCACAGGCTTCCCGTCCACGATGACATTTTCGTCACCGGCCGTCCCCAGGTCATAGGCAAATATGTACAGATGCTTTCCGTCCACGCTCTTCAGCACGAAGCTCTTCCCGTCCTTCTGGGTGCAATAGGGTCTGTCGTCATAGACGGCCTCTCCGAACACGTCCATCCAGCGCCCGACCATCTTCAGCAGCTCCTTCTGATAGGAATTGACCTTTCCCTGGCCTTCCGGGCCGATGTTCAGCAGATAATTGGCCCCTACCTTTCTGCAGTTGCACAGGCTCTCTATCAGCTCCCTGGGAGATTTATAGTTCACGTCGCCGCTTCCGTACCCCCAGTGGTCATTGATGGTATGGCACATCTCGGCGGAGACATACTTCGTCATCCCCTCCCGGTTCATAGGCTCCGCCTGACTGTTCTCGAAGGTGACGGCATCGATTTCCTCCCCGCCTACCTTTCCCCGGGCGCTCAGGCCCGTATCGCTGATGATTATGGCTTCCGGCTGGCGCTTGTTACCTGCTGTTGAAGGCATTATAACATTTACCTGGCAATTTGTGAATACTTATTTGCCGGTCAGGTGAGGTCATCTATTATATGTATCCTTCCGCTTCCTTCTGCTGAATCAGCTTACTTAACCTGGCGAATTTATGCTTCGCTTTTATCCCATGTTCCGCCAACAGCTTCTGCATCCATTGTTCCTCTTCTTTCTTATAAGGACTACTCCAAAAACGTTTGATAAACTTGGTAATATGTCTCTTGAATGACCATTTCAAATCAGACGACAGATTGATGGCAGTGAAGTCATCCACGGTCTGGAATTCATCCGCATTTCCCAATAAATAGCGCAATATCAAGACATCTGCAAATGTAAACGGCATAATGTCATATTTCATCAAGATTATCCTCCAACTGTAGATGACTGACAATCCTGTCGCTGATGTCTTCAATGGAAAGATTGTAGCATTCCAATACCTTTTCAAGAGTCTCCATCGGAATCGCATTGTGGTTGTAATTATAGATGACATAGTCTATATATTCGTATGGAATACTGATCTCCATGCTTGCTTCATTTAAACGTCTGTTGCCCCCTACGCTTCTAAGCAAGTTCCCAACGCGGGCCTGGTTCCTTTCGCTATCCAGCCTTATCCTCTCCGCATCGTCAATCTTACCAAGGCTTTCCAGCCGATTCAGCGCCATCTCAAAGCTCACGCTAAAATCCGACATGATTCTTGCTATATCCATCGCGGACAGACCGTTACTCTGAAAGTCTTCGAATTCTAAATCAAGGAATCTGTCCACTTCATCCGCAGGCATCAACAAACAGGCCGCAAAATAATTCGCCTCCTGTTCTTTGACGTCCGTGCTTCTGCCCGAAATGGTAACCGCATCCTCAATAAAGGGCTCTGCACCCTCCACATGCAGCACTATATGGCCGATTTCATGAGCCAATGTAAAAATCTCTCTGGACAAACGGCTGCATGAATTGGTGAAGATAACAGTGTCCGCATCCTTTTTTATCGTAAACCCCAAATCTGCCTCTTCACCAAGAGGATATCTTAACAGTTTATAGCCGCATCTCTCGCATTCCTTGAACAGATCCAGAATCCCATATCTGCTGATTTTGCATTTTTCACGAAAAGAATCCGCTTTGACTCTTATTTCTTTTTTCCTGTTCCTCTGCATAAGCTCCCCCTCTACCCTCAGAATCCTGTTGCAGCTTTGCATATAAATGCTTATTCGCATAGAATAAGTCCAACATGTCGAATATCTTTTGTGACGAAGCATTTGCGGATCCGGCTCTATATGCCACCACTGGATTCTTATCCAGCACCTTGGTAATATCCCCCACTGTTACGCCCAGGATGTCCGCGATTTTGGAGAGCTCTTCCAACGTGATATGATTGGTTCCGTTCTCAATACGTGCGTATTTCTGCCTGCTGATTCCTATCTGTTCAGCTATCTGTTCCTGCGTGAGATGTCCCGCGCTCCTCAATGCCTTGATACGGCTTCCTAATAATTCATTCATATCTTTCCCTCCGTTTCCTACCTCATCGTCTCCGGGAATCCCCGGCCCTCTTGTAATGCGGCTTTCCAGAAAGCGTTTTTGCCGATTCCTCCACTTTTCCGGCCACACTTTTTCAGAAGCCCGATTTTGCTCGCGTTAGATTTCGAGAGAATATACCTTGGATAAGGTCATTATATCTATAATATTCCTTGATGTCAATCTAAATATCTCATTTTTATAACATTATATTCATCATATGTTATATTTTTGATATATTTCTAATAATTTCCTACAAAAAAGGCCATTCTGGATTTCTCCACAATGGCCCGCGCTCCTCTCTTTTTCCCGTATCCTTACATCAGAACATCTTCTTCAAAGCCGCTTTCAGCACCGCGCCGGAATCCATGGACTCGATGCCTTCGATGGCCCCTACGGCCTTCGCGGCCTCCGCCTGTCCATAGCCAAGGGACATCAGGGCTTCCACGGCCTCCCTCTTCTGAGGGGTGTCCGCGCCGGCACCTACGGCCTGGGTGGCGGCAATCTCCCGGTCGATCAGGGCATCGTCGATTTTGATCTTGTCCTTCAATTCCAGGATCAGCCGCTCCGCCGTCCTTGTCCCGATTCCCGGCGCTTTGGTTATGGCCTTCACATCCCCCGACATGATGGCGAAGCGCAGGGAGTCCGCGTCCAGCACGGAAAGGATGGCCAGGGCCCCCTTAGGGCCGATGCCGCTGACCGTGATGCACTTCTTGAAGATTTCCAGGTCATTCCTGGCCAGGAAACCGAACAGCTGCATGGCGTCCTCCCGCACGCTTGTGTAAGTGTACAGCTTCACCTTCTCCCCTATGCCCGGCAGCCTGGCGGCAGTGTCCGCCGATATCCTTACGTTGACGCCGATGCCGCCAATATCTACCACAGCATTGTCTTCCGAAATATCTTCCACCGTTCCCTTAACATATGCTATCATATAAACCGCGCCTTTCCCCAGTCAGCAGACTTCCCGTCATACCGCCGGAATTTCTCCCGAAAACCCTTCCTGATGCTGCCTGCACCGCCATCCGGCGCAATATTTCCCGAAATCCCGCCAAAGCCGAATCCATGCTTTCCCCAATTCCCGGCCACGATTTTCAGCCATGCCCTGGAATCCACATATCACATGACATATCCCGAGCGCACCGCCCCTCACTCCGCGCCGGGATCTCGCTTCAGCACCCTCCGGAACACTACCGCGAAGCACACCATATGGACCGCGAAAGTCAGCGCCCAGCTGATCGGATAGGAATAATACAGACATTCCAATGTGCGGTAGCTGCGGAAGACGGTGTAGATCCATACCACCCGGAACAGGCAGGCTCCCGTCAAAGAGACCAGCATGGGCATGATGGCATATCCCATGCCCCGCAGCGCCCCCACCGCCACATCCATCATGCCGCACAGAAAATACGGTACGCAGATAATCTTCATACGGAGGATGCCGTATTCTATGACCGCCGGATCCACCGTATACAGCTTGAGAAGCGTCCCGCCCAGCAGATACGCCACGTTCCCCATCAGCGCCCCTACCGCCAGCACCATCAGCTCACAGAGCAGCAACACCTTTCCTATCCTCTTATACTTTCTGGCCCCATAGTTCTGCCCGCAGAAACTGATCGCCGCCTGATAGAAGGCGTTCATGGCCGTATACACGAAGCCTTCTATATTGCTTCCGGCTGTATTCCCCGCCATGGCAACGGATCTGAAGCTGTTCACGGAGGACTGGATCAACACGTTGGAGATGGAGAACAAGGCTCCCTGCATCCCGGCAGGTATGCCAATCTGAATCATCTTCAGCAGCTTGTCCGGCACGATCTTCATGCCCTCCAGCTCCAGCCGATAGTCGCTGTCCGTCCGGATAAGGCATCTCACCACCAGCGCGGCGGAAATGGCCTGGGAGATCACCGTGGCCGTGGCCACCCCCGCCACCCCCATGCCGAACACGATCACGAATATCAGGTTCAGCACCACGTTGACCACGCCCGCTATCAGCAGATAATAAAGGGGCCGCTTCGTATCCCCCACGGCCCGCAGCACGGCGCTGCCGAAATTATATACCATCATGAACGGCATTCCGGCAAAATAGATTCGCATGTAAAGCACCGAGTGGCTGATCACGTCATCGGGCGTGCCCATCCACCCCAGCGCAGGCTTTGCCAGAAAGAAGCCAAGGAAAATCAGAATGACTCCTCCCGCCACCGCTGTGGCCACAGCCGTCTGGACCATCTCCGTCAGCTCGCTGGCCTGCTTCGCCCCGTAGAACCTGGCCACCAGCACGTTCGCGCCCACCGACAGACCGATGAAGAGATTCACCAGCAGATTCGTCAGGGAACTGGTGGAGCCCACCGCCGCCAGCGCTTCATTCCCGGCAAATCTCCCCACCACCACGATATCCGCCGCGTTAAAAAGAAGCTGCAGGATTCCCGACAGCATCAGCGGCACGTAAAATATCAGAATCTTGCCCAACAGAGGGCCATTGCACATGTCTATTTCGTATTTCTTTGACGATACCTTTTCCATATAAATGCACCTCTTCCTTAATCCGTTCCATTCTTTTCACTGCAGCCGGAACATTGGATTCCGCCATTTCCTACGTTGCCTTGAATCACAGGGGGGGCATTCCCCGCTGCTTGCAGCGCAACAAATTAATGACAAACGAAGTGAGTCTCGGGCTGATACCCCGCAGCTTGCTGCGGGGAGTTTCATTTATGAACGGAATTTCGTATGTGGAAAATCGTATACAGAAAAAGAGCTTCGCAGTCATGTCAACTGTAGTCCGCGAAGCCCTGATGCCGCATCCGTGCATCTCTTACTGTTTGCTGTTGATATAATTGATCAGTCCCTCGGAAGAGATGATCTTCTGCATGAACTCAGGGAACGCCTGCCCCTGGAAGCTCACGCCCTTCGTCACGTCCGTGATGACGCCGGAATCGAAGTCGATCTCCACCTCATCCCCCGCATCGATGCCCTTGGCCGCCTCCGGGCACTCGATGATGGGCAGCCCGATATTGATGGCGTTCCGGTAGAAAATCCTTGCGAAGGTCTCCGCAATGACGCAGCTGACGCCTGCCGCCTTGATGGCGATGGGCGCATGTTCCCTGGAGGAACCGCAGCCGAAATTCTTCTCCGCCACGATGATGTCGCCCTTCTTCACCCGCTTCATGAAGTCCCCGTCGATGTCCTCCATACAGTGGACAGCCAGTTCCGCGGGATCCGAGGTGTTCAGATACCTGGCCGGAATGATGACGTCCGTGTCTACATTGTCTCCGTATTTAAAAACTGTTCCTTTTGCGTTCATATCTCCATTGGCCCCGGACAGCGCCTTTTCGCAGAAAGTCCATCCGCTGGCGCCCTGCCGGGGACGCTCCTTTCTATTGTTGTAGGAACTGCCGCAAGACAGCCCCCTATGCTCATGGTCACGCAATCCCCGCTCCATGCCCAGCCGGCGAACCTGCGCCTATCTCTCCTCCGGCGCGGAAATCACCCCCGCAACGGCGCTTTCGGCCGCCACCGCAGGGCTTGCCAGGTAGATTTCGGAGGAGACATGTCCCATACGGCCCACGAAATTCCGGTTGGTAGTGGACACGCACCGCTCTCCCTCGGCCAGAATCCCCATATATCCGCCCAGGCAGGGACCGCAGGTGGGCGTGCTGACGATGGCTCCCGCCTCGATGAAGGTCTTCAGGAGCCCCTCCTCCATGGCCTGCATGTAGATGGCCTGAGTAGCCGGAATCACGATGCAGCGCATCCCCTTTGCCACATGGCGTCCCTTCAGCACTTCCGCCGCAGTCCGCAGATCGTCCAGACGTCCGTTGGTACAGGAGCCGATCACCACCTGGTCAATGGCGATGGCTTCCATCTGACGGATTTCATCGATGGTATGGGTATTCTCCGGCAGATGGGGGAACGCCACCGTAGGGCGCAGCGCGCTCAGGTCAATGGTATACTCCGCGTCATAGACGGCATCCGCGTCAGCCTGATAAATCGTGTACGGTTTATCGGAATGTTCCTTTATATAGTTCTCCGCCGCTTCGTCCACAGGGAAGATGCCGTTCTTTCCGCCAGCCTCGATCGCCATGTTGGCAATGGTGAACCGATCGTCCATGGACAGGTTCGCGATGCCGTCCCCCACGAACTCCATGGACTTGTACAGCGCGCCGTCCACGCCGATCATGCCGATGATATGTAAGATCACGTCCTTGCCGCTGACCCATTTCGCGGGCTTTCCCGTCAGGATGAACCGGATGGCCCCGGGCACCTTGAACCAGGCCTTGCCGGTAGCCATCCCGGCAGCCATATCCGTGCTTCCCACGCCTGTGGAGAACGCGCCCAGGGCTCCATAGGTGCAGGTATGGGAATCCGCGCCGATGATCACGTCTCCCGCCACGGTCAGCCCTTTCTCCGGCAGCAGGGCGTGCTCGATGCCCATCTCTCCCACCTCAAAATAGTTCGTGATCTCGTTCCTACGGGCGAACTCCCGGACGCATTTGCAATGCTCCGCGGACTTGATGTCTTTATTCGGCACAAAATGATCCGGCACAAGAGCTATCTTGTCCTTGTCGAACACGCCCTTTGCCCGGAACTTGTCCATCTCCTTGATTGCCACCGGGCTGGTGATGTCATTGCCCAGCACCAAATCCAGATTCGCTTCGATCAGCTGTCCCGCCTGTACCTGGTCAAGCCCTGCGGCAGCGGCCAGAATCTTTTGCGTCATTGTCATTCCCATATCCGTAACTCCTGCCTTTCTGTCAAATGTCTGCCTTTTATCATAACACACTTACCGGCATTGTTCAAACAAAATTTGCGCTTTCTGTTTATCGGTTTTGCAGATATTGGTTGCAATTCCTGTCTTCCTGTGTTATGCTGGAACCACTTCCGTAAATCTGTTTACAATCCTCTGCTGGCATTCTTCTTAGGAATTGTCGGAAAATAACCGCTACAATTTGTTTAGGAAAAAGCCCGGAAATACAATAAAAATTGCTGCAAACTTGGAGCGGCGATCAATTTATCAGGAGGGCGTTTCAATGGGAATATATTTGAATCCGGGAAATAGAGGATTCCAAAAAATCCTGCAGTCAGAATATGTTGATAAAACCGGTTTAATTGCATTGATCAATAAGACGATAGGTACAATGGGAATGCTGACCTGCATCAGCAGGCCAAGGCGTTTTGGCAAGTCCTACGCTGCGAAGATGCTTTGCGCTTATTATGACTGTTCCTGTGATTCGCATGCGCTCTTTGATGATAAAAAGATTGCCCAAAGTCCTGAATATCGGGAGCACTTGAACCAGTATCATATTATTGATATTGATGTCACAGGTTTTATTTCGCTGGCTAAGAGAAAAGGAGTTCCGCTTAAAGATGTGCCAAATTGGATTTCTGACGCAATCCAAGCTGAATTAAAGGAAATTTATCCTGAGTGTATCAGGGAGAAGCTTACAGACAGCCTGATACGCTGTGTAGACAGGACAGGCAGGAGCTTTATCTTTATCATTGATGAATGGGACGCGCTGATCCGGGAGGCGAAAGAGGATTCTGAGACTCAGCAACGTTATCTGAATCTTTTGAGGGAATGGTTCAAAAACAACAATTTTACGCCCCATGTCGTAGCGGCGGCTTATATGACGGGGATTCTGCCAATAAAAAAAGACGGCTCGCAATCGGTAATTTCTGATTTCAGGGAATATACCATACTGAATCCCGGCAGATTTGTGGAATTCACAGGTTTTACGGAAAGCGAGGTCAGGCAACTGTGCACAAAATACGGAATGCCTTTCGAGGAAATCAGGCAATGGTATGATGGATATGATTTCCCTGGTTATGAATCCATTTATAATCCCTATTCCGTGATGTGTGCGATAGAAGCTCATGAATGTTGTTCTTATTGGCAGAAGACTTCGGCGGCTGAATCGCTGATGACGTATATCAACATGGATTTTGAAGGGCTCCAGGAAATCATTGCACGGCTGATTGCCGGTGAAGAAATTGAGGTAAGAACCAACAGGTTCTCTAATGATTTTGAGACATTCCGGAGCAGGGATGATGTGCTGACGCTGCTAATCCATCTGGGTTATCTTACCTGGAACAGGGAAGACAAAATTGCACATATCCCAAATGAAGAAGTGCGGATGGAGTTTGAAGAGATTCTGGACGGGACAGGAAGAAGCCAGAAATGGATAACACTAATCGACCATTCCAGGAAGCTTTTGGAAGCTACGATTGCAGGAAACGCGGCTGCAGTGGCCAAAGCCATAGAGAAGATACGGGACACGCAATATGCGCCTACTTTCTACAATGACGAACAGGCTCTGCGGTATGTAATCAAGTTTGCATATATAGCGGCGATTGACCAGTATCTGAAAGCTGAAGAGCTCCCCTCAGGGAAAGGGATTGCTGATGTGGTGTATCTGCCGAAACGGAAATCATCGCTTCCAGCTCTGGTCGTCGAGCTAAAATGGAATAAATCTTCTGAGGGGGCGATACGGCAAATTAAGGAAAGGAATTACCCTGCGGTATTGAAGGATTACGGCGGCGAGATTGTGATAGTCGGAATTAACTATGATCCAAAGAAGAAAGCACACAGCTGCGTGATTGAACGAATTTGATGGTATTCCCGAGATGAAAGCGGCAATTAATGCGTTCACGAGTATAAAAAAGCGAAAAGGAAACCAGGCCGTTAATCATGGCCTGGCTCTCCTGTGGCAATCTTCACTTCGGAACCTTATCCCCGCATATCATACATCTCTATCAGACACTCATGCCTTTATAGTAGGCGCAGAGCATCTTGGCCGCGTAAGACTTTCCAAATCTTCTGGGGCGGCTCACGCAGGTCAGTTTCCTCATTGTCCCCAATGTATCGTTCATAAAAGAGATCAGTCCTGTCTTATCCACATAGAAATCTCTTCTGACCGCCTGAAACCCATCATTCCCCAGATTCAAATACTGCCCCATCCCCGGTTCCTTTCCGCAGCTTTCACTTATTTCTCCACAGTAGACAAAATCAGGCTCATATTCCCCTGCGCTTCCACTTCCCCATACCCGCAGGGAAGGATGAAGTGGTCGCCCTTGCGGACTTCGTCCCCGTTCACGCGCCCCTCGCCCTCCAGCACGGAAGCCGCCAGGAAAGGATAGCCCTGCCGGAATGTGGCCGTTCCGTCCACATCCAGCTTGAATACCGTATACTTCTCGCAGGTGTAGATCTGATTCAATTGGTTCTCAGGCAGGCTGCTGATGGACTTTACGCTGTCCTCCGCGGATTTCGCCGGAACCGTGATCACGTCCAGGCTCTTGTCGATGTGGAGCTGGCGGGGCTTTCCGTTCTGAAGGCGACCGTAGTCATAGAGCCTGTAGGTGATGGCGCTGTTCTGCTGGGTCTCCAGGATCAGGGTGTCCGCCTTGATGGCATGCACCGTCCCCGGATCGATCTGGATGAAGTCTCCCTTCCGGATAGGCACCTCCCGGATCAGCTCCTGCCATCTCCCCTGGGCCACCATGTCGTCCAGCTCGTCCTTCGTCTTCGCGTTGTGTCCGACTACGAGGGTGGCGTCTTCCTTGCAGTCCATGATGTACCAGCACTCCGTCTTGCCCAGGCTGCCGTTCTCGTTCTTCTGGGCATAAGCGTCGTCGGGATGCACCTGGATGCTCAGGTCGTCCTGGGCATCGATGATCTTCGTCAGCAGCGGGTACCTGTCATAGGGCAGGTTCCCGAAAAGCTCCGGATGCTCCGCCCACATCTGCGACAGGGTCTTTCCCTGATAGCTGCCCTTGCGGATCATCCCGTCCCCCTCCGGGTGAGCAGAGATTCCCCAGCATTCGCCCAGGTCATCGCCCTCCACGGCATAGCCGAACTCCTCCCGCAGCTTCTTCCCTCCCCAGATATTATGTGTGCACACAGGTTCCAGAAAGAGGAGCTCTTTTCCTTTATCTTCCATTTCGCAAACCGTCTCCTTCCTTTATTTTTGTCAAAAATTGGCCAAAAACGAAATTCCATATACGCGCCTACGTGAGAGCGTCTATCCCCAGTTTGATGGCTCCCATGATGCCGGGATCCTCCCCAAGGGCAGGCGGCACGATATAGTCCGCAATCTTGTCTGTAGTGATCGTCTCATGGGCCACATATCCGTTCAGCAGGCGCTGCACTTCCTTCCTGACCATCCCGAACAGCTGCTCCTGGTGCATGACCCCGCCCCAGAGGATGACCTTCTGAGGGGAATATGCCAGGATATAATTCGTCACGGCCTGGGCGATATAGTAAGCCTCCAGCTCCCATACCTCGTCCCTGCCCGCCAGCTCTATTCCCTTCTTGCCCCAGCGCGCTTCGATGGCCGGGCCGGAAGCCAGTCCCTCCACGCAGTTTTCATGGAAGGGACATTTCCCTTTGTAGGTATCCTTCGGGTGCTTTGCCAGCAGCATATGTCCTCCCTCCGGATGGATCAGCCCGTGCAGCAATCCGCCGTTGGCATATACGCCCACGCCCACGCCCGTGCCGATGGTGATATAGATAGCGCTGTCCATTCCCTTCGCCGCGCCCCAGGTCACCTCTCCCAGCACCGCGCCGTTCACGTCCGTATCAAAGCCCACCGGCACGCCCAGGGCCTCCTTGAACGCACCTACGATATCGCAGTTCTCCCAGCCCGCCTTGGGTGTCTTCGTGATGTAGCCATAGGTGGCGGACTTCTTATCCAGGTCAAGGGGGCCGAAGCATCCGATGCCCAGCGCTTTGATGTCCCAGTTCTTATAGTAGCCTATGATGTCCTCAAACGTTTCCTTAGGCTGTCTGGTAGGGAAAGAGACCCTGTCCTTCACAACCCCATTCTCATCACCGACCGCACATACCATTTTCGTGCCGCCGGCCTCGATTCCTCCAATCAACATATCTGCTCCTCCTTGACAAAATAATATTCTCCGCACGGCGCAGCCAAAGAACGGGTTGTCCTTCCCGCACCGCCGTAATTAAATCCTATTATACACTAAACGGGCGGCAAATGGTAGTCCCCAGTTCTTTTTTTCTTGCCGGACTTCCGATTTCGCGCAATAGTTCAGACGCCCCCGCGGAGCCAAAGTCCCATCGCCATGGGATTTCATGTACTCTGCATAGCGCCGGGGAACCGACTGGCGAGGGGTACGGCCCTCGGAAAAGCAGATTTCAGGCGTGAGCCACCGGATACGGACAGCGATGTGGTGCGCTGCGCCCTGTTGCCCGACTACTATGTGCGAACCGGGGCGGAGACACTGAAGGACGTCCCTCAGATCAAAGCCGAGATGACGCGCATCTGGGCCGACTTCGACTTTGTGTGCTCCGGCCCCACCTGGGAGCAGGTGCCCGAACGGATGGAGGGGTATAAAAAGCTGGATCCGCTGGCGTAGACCGGCGGGGATCGGGTCTAAAATTTCACAGCACATAAAAACGGCAGAGCATCCGCTTGGACACTCTGCCGTTTTACTATAAAACGAAAATTTATTTTCGAAAATCAGTCATTGATAGAAAGGCCCGTAAACCTCACATTACTCGATGGCAGTTCTGCTTGAAGAAGCCTTTTTCATGAGTTCAATCTAGCCATACTTGCCAAGAATCCGGCGAGTCAGCCAATCAGGCACTTCTTGCCCTGGAACCCGAAGCCGTATTTCCCGAACGCCATTTGGAGCCTGTTGATGGCATCAGGGTATCTGAAAGCGGTAAGACGCTCCACTTTTTAATCAGCCTTACTATTTATGCAAATTGCATAAGTTCTTCTTCAATCTCCTTCGCATCGTCCATTGTCAAATCTGGATAGCAAACTGGAATTTCCTCAACTGTCAATTTCCCGATTTTTAACATATGTTTAGCGTTTTCCATAAGTGTTTCCCTTTTAATATCTTTCGTATAAGTCTTCATAATCTGTTCGTCATCAAATAAACTCATCATAATCGTTACTACCTCCGCTTCCTTGCTGCTTAGATACTGTCTTAAGATATTTCTGTCCTTGCAAATACGGATTGTTTCTGTAACCGCCTGTTTTGTCATTCCATGTTTTTTTATCTGCTCATTAAAAACCTTACAAAAGACAATGTACTCATCAATTATATTGTCCTTATCGCTCTCATATATGACCTTGGCTTTTATCTCAATATCAATATCTGCACCGTTAAAAAATTCTTTGGACAACGATATTGTATCGGCTTTTCTGCCTTTGTTGCCTGTGTATATCACATATAATTCAGGCTTTGGCATTTTTACTTTCTTGCTTTTATATAGGCTTTGACTGGTTCGCTCAAAATATTCATGGTAACTCTGTGCTAAATACAGCAGTATTCTGATTAGAATATTTACCGTCCAACTGGATTGTGCCTCTAACAACAAAAGCAATCTGTTGTTACCTGCCATTATGCCCAAATCATTATAAAGGTTATCTGTCAGAACATTGTCTATCGTTACAATATCCAACGTATCCTCTGTTGCGTCCGTATCCTCTGGGTGCAATGTTTTATACAGTTTCAACAAATTCTTTTTATCTTGGAAAAGGTCTAAAAAAACACTATTTTTCGCAGTACGTTTTGCCTTGACTTCCTGCGTCTGCTTTGTATCGTCCGACACCTCACCACCTCGATTCCTAAAAATCTGTGACAAAAAATACAATCTACTCCTGCCACACTTCAATGATACAAAAAGTGCAATTCCATCACCCAATCAGGCACTTCTTGCCCTGGAACCCGAAGCCGTATTTCCTGATATTCTCCCGGGCAAAGCCCTCCGCCACAAGCGTCGTCTCATACCGCTTCTCCTCAATCTGCGCCAAAGCGTTGGCCACCGTGTCCTCCAGCGTCTTCTCGCCATCATCCCCGTCCATCACTTTGAATTCGAAGATGAAAGCCTTTCCGCTTTTGTCCAAAGGCTGCAGCATCACATCATAGCGGCCATATCCGCTCTCCCGGTTCGAAGTCACCCTGTACCTGTCCGCCAGGTTCACGATTATGCCCAGCACGAAGCCGTGGTAAAACCGCTCCGGATGGGCCTTCTCCGATGGCTTGTTCCCCACATCGAAGGAGCTGAACGTCTCCAGGGCAACCCTGTTCATGAAGGTGTTCATCCTGCGGATGTCGTCGTTTAAGAGGGCCCGGATGAATTCGTTGTAGTACGCGGGCACGTCGAAGCGTCCGAACCAGTCCTTTACCATGTTCCGGAACAGGAACCATACCTCCCTGTTGGTCAACGTCAGTTCATAACAGATGTCCTCTGTCCTGTTCGGATCTGCCATGCCGCGCCCGACCACTTTCAGATACCCCGCTGCCATCAACAGGCTCCAAATGGCGTTGGTATTTCCCACCAGCTGGGTGAAGACAATCTGCTCGTCAATCGGGGCCGTGAAGCTCTTCCCGGCAAGCAGGTCCTCCACTATTACCTTGGCGTCGGCATCCGCCGTCCGTATCAGCGTGCTCACCAGGCCATTGGAGCTTGTGTTCGCCCAGTAGGCCTCATATTTCGCCCCTTTCCCGATAAAGGAGATGATAGACCAGGGATTGTAGATGTCGGTATGCTCCCCAAACGTGAAACCATCATACCATTTCTTCACCCCTTCCTTATGCTCCCCCTGCCCCGCTTCCTCCAGCGCCCGGAAGACCTCCTCCTCCGTAAAGCCGAAAGAGGTGGCGTACTTGTCGGAGGTGGTGGTGACTACCTCCAGGTGGTTCAGCTCCGAGAAGATGGATTCCTTGGAGATCCTGGTGATGCCTGTGATCAGACCTCTCTCCATGTTGGCGTTGTCCTTGAAGGTGTTCACGAAGAAGCCTTTGAAGAAGGAGATGACCTGGTCCCAGAAATGGCTCAGCCAGGCTTCCAGCATGGGTGTGTCATACTCGTCAAGGAGGACGATG
Organism: uncultured Acetatifactor sp.; assembly: GCA_910585665.1. Taxonomy (GTDB): domain Bacteria; phylum Bacillota; class Clostridia; order Lachnospirales; family Lachnospiraceae; genus Acetatifactor. Next base: position 18,222 of record CAJUFI010000002.1, read on the forward strand.
GCCTTTTTCCCATAATACCGCTCCAGGTACCCGCAGAGCCGCCGGAGCGCCGTCTGAGCCGTCCTGTCCGACATGTCGTCCCTCACGGACCGGAAGAAGGCCCTGTCGTCCTCATCGAACAGATCCGATTTCATGATGTCTTTATGCATCTTGTAGATGTCAGTGAGCAGCTGCTTGACCGCGTCCTTCACCGATTCCGCGTTGTCCGTCCGCTCCTTCTCGTCATTCCTTCCGCCGTAAAGGGGCTTCACCCCCGCGAAGCTCAGGAATATCACAGGATATGTGCCCTGCAGCGCCCGGAAACCTTCCTCCTCCCAGACCTTCCTTCCCTCAAACAGGTCTCCCCGGCCCTGGTACCTATTGGAGAAAAAGCACTCTACCGTGCTCATGTTCAGTGTCTTGCCGAACCTGCGAGGACGCGTGATCAGGGTGACGCTGTCCCCCTGATTCCACCACTCCCTGATGAAATCCGTCTTATCAATATAGAATATATGGTTACGCATCATGTCCCCATAATTCTGGTAACCAAGTCCATGCCTCACTTCTGCGCGTGCTTCCATCTGCAATCCTCCCTTCTCGGCTCTTATCATTACTTTACCATTTTTCCGGTATTTCGGCAATACCTCTCTTCGTTTCCTTCCTGGAACAGAATGCCGAAATGATATATCTTGTAAAAGGGCAGAGCATCTTCCATGACACTCTGCCGTTCCTTAAACCATATTTTTATCTAAAATGAGGGGAATCATATTTTCCGGTGAAATTTATACGACCGCTTCTATCAGCAGCCTGTCTCCAAGGACAATTTCTTTTACGCCGATCACCTTTTTCTTATTAAAATTGAAGCTGAGCATATAGCCTTTTTTCAACCCAAAACAGTCAAGATAATCCGAAAGCTGTTCTTCTCCGCGCTGGTTATAAGCTTTTCCGCGCCATAGCTTCAACTCAAGGACATACCGTTCCCCCCGGTAAAAGATTACGATATCCATACGTCCATTATCCCTGGTCCGGGATTCGATACTGTAATTGCCCACACCATTGATAATCGGCTTCAGAAAGAGAATAAAATATTTTCTACCCACATCCTCTATAAATTTATCATCCTTCTTTCCGTACAATTCATGAAATGTTTCTACAAATTTTTCCAGCACCCGGCGCATATCGAGATGCCCACCCACTATAAACTGATTTTTTTCCTGTTCCCCGATGTGATACATCAGGTTTCCTATCTGTTCCCCGGCAACAAAATAATCGTATAGAACCGTCTCAAAAATCCGATTAGAGATGACAGCGACATTATCTTCATTCCTGATAAAGCCGTACATGGCGGCATCTTTAATATAATCAGCAGTCGCAGTGTAAGCCACAGTCCTGCCGTTAAAAAGCAGCTCTCCCGCCAGCGTCTTCAGCACAGGATACTGTTTCAGTTTGCCTATCAATGACTGATACAGGGGATTATCCTCTTTCACCAGCTTTTTTTCAGCCTCATAAAATCCTGCCTCAGTCCATGCCCGCGGCTTATCGGGAAAGGCCTCGGTTCCAGATATTCTTTCATCCAACAGCTTGCAGAGACGGGAGACGAGATACGGATACCCGGATGTATAGCCGTAAATCAGCTCCGCCATTTTTCCTGTATCCATCCCGGTGCCGTAATCGGCTTCATACTGATTCAGCATTCCGGCGATATCCTCAACCGAAAAGCTCATATCGACTAGAAAATCCGCCGCAATGTTCCAGGGGCTATTATCCCTGTGGTCTTCATCCGGGCGGAGCTTTCTTTGGATGCTTCGCACATCGACTACACCGGCCAGGACGACTGACTGAAACGTTGAAATTCTGCGCCTTTTCAGATAACATGCTCTTAACTGTGCCAGAAAATCAAGGAACACCTGATTATTTGTCGCAGTATCCACTTCATCTATCATCAGGATGATTTTTCGAGCCGCCTTTGCGCACCAATGGTTCAGGACTTTGAACAAAGCCTGCAGAGAGCATATTCTTGCGGTATTTTGGGCAAATGTCCCAATCCTGCTCTCTATGCCGTCAGGAAAGCTGTCCACCGCGTCCAGCAGTTCCTCCGCGAATGCCGTGACGAACATTTCCTCACTCTCAAAGGCCAAAGAACTCATGGTCTGGAAATCCAGGCTGACTACCTCATAATCTTCTTTCAGGTAATCAGCCATAGCAGCCAAGATGGTGGTCTTTCCATATTGCCTGGCCCTATTGATAGTGAAATAGTCCCCCTCATCAACCATGGCTTTGATTGTTTTCAGGCGTCCGGACAAATCGACCATATAATGCAGCTCAGGATCGCAATACCCATTCACATTGAATTTTTTTGCCATTCTATGTTTGGCTTCCGGCATCATCTTTTCCATATCCATAACCTATTCCCCTTGCAATCATGAAATCCCGATTCCCTTATGCACAGTCCCTCAGCCCACACCAACACCAACACCAACACCAACACCAACACCAACACCAACACCAACACCAACACCATTATTTTACCACAAACTCTCTTGTAATTCCATCTATTTACACAGAAAAAACCCTGCTTTCGCAGAGAAGAGAATGACAAAAAATTGGGGCAGATCGGTTGAAGGCCGCTGCACGAGCGGAGCGCGTGGAAAGGTTCATGATGTAGTCTTCTTAATGCCTTCAATCTCCTGCCTGAGCTGCCGCACTTCTCTCTGGAGCCGCCTGACAGTCTCTTGGATTTCATGGTTGCTTTCGACGGAAGCACCCCTTTTCAGAAAGCCCTCGCGGAGTCCTTCTTCGCTGTAATACTGGTCTTTTATGTTATGGGCAATTCCCCAGATTCGCTTTTTGCCCAGCACCTCTGCCGGATAGCCGTACTTGCTGAGAATCTGGCGCGGAACCTCCCCTTTCTGGTACTCCTGCCAGAAGAGCTCCTTGAATTCCTTTGTGAAGTACAGGGTGGATGGCGTGACCGAATATGTATAGGGATTGTTCCGCAGCATCTCCATTTCTTCTTCAGTGAACACTTTTTTACTCATAGGACTCCTCCTCGTTCTGATCATAGGCGCCACATATTCCTCATCGGACATTGCAAAGACTAATCTGCTTCTCTCATTGTCAAGGCACTTGTTATCAACAGCGGTGTCGTTATTGCAATCGGATAGACATACCGATATAGAACCACCGGCCCTAACAGCATTGTCCCCCATAACAACAGCACAAAAAACGCCGGGAACAAGTATTTGCGCTGCCTCATATAAAAGCAATATGCAAAGTAGCCAAGGAGAATCCAACACATGAAGCCTGAACTGAACAGCATGGATAATATAGGTATTTTTTGGTAAGTATTATTGTAAGTCAGGTCATAATACCAGTCGGCAAGCCACTGAAGGCATTCCGGAGTCCGCCGTTTAGCCACGGTCCATGTCCCCTCACTGTTTTGCTGTAAATTCAGGTATTCCCAATAAGGATGATATGCCCCTGGATCCCTATAGTTTACATCCGGATACCAAAGTCCCACTGTCAGCCTTGCAAAGGCATCCACATAAGTGACGGGAGCCTTTGCTCCTACCTTGATCCACAGACCAATAAACTCCCCTGGCTTATCGCGGAATCGGTCTGCGTTGAAGCTTCCTTTATAGTTGTCGGCAATCCCCACCCAGGGCATCTGGTCGCTTGCAGGGACATATATACGAATCAGCTCCCTCTCCTCCTCTGTCAACTCCTCGAAATTCTTATGCAGCGCTCTGGTAAGCTGCATCGTCGGCACACTCATCATCTCCCGTATATCCTGTCCCTCAACCAGCCCTGCTCCCGCAAGCTTTGTAACGGGCCCCGCATACAGAGCATACATAACCGATACAATCCCCAGTATGGCGAGCAGCCTTCGGCGCTGCCTCTTCATCAATGCAACACCTGCAAACATGCCCGCCACGAATATGTATTTGCCCTGACTTCTGAAAATCATGAAAAGAAATGACACCGCGATATATCGCATCAGAAATTTCCTTTGGCATAAAAGATTTCCATCCTCCACCCACTCCAACGACATTTTTACAAAAAGAGCCATAAATGAGGCAAAATACACATCCTTCGTGGTAGAAAACGCCATAATCGCATTGGAAGGAAGAAACATAAAAACCAATAAGAAAACAGTCCTTATCATAAAAGCTATCCTTCGCTTTTTCATATATTTTATTACGGCTGCCAACACGAAGGACAGGCAAATCATCTGCAGAAGATTTGAAATCGCATAGCCTGCGTTCACACTATGCAGTACCCCCCCGATGATGTCCACACATAAATGCATCAGATAAGTGTGAATCAACGTATGCTTTATACTAATGAACTCACTGTTAAAATAATTTAATTCATACACCACATCATATCCGCACACCCCCGGATAAGAGGCAATGAAACCAGGCAGCCAGGCCGCGAAAATAAGGAACCAGCACCACAAAAAACATTTTTTCCCATCGCTGTCTGCTTCTTCTGCTTTTTTCATTCTTATCCAAAGCGCCCCCCTTATTCTATCACGGCGCATCGCATCTGCCGCCCTCACCCTCGCCCTATCATTCATAACTGGCATATGCCGGAACAGCACAGCAAGCAGCGCAGTCATCAAAGGCACCATACCTGCAATATATATCCATGTATACGGCTTATCAATCAGTGTCCCCGTTCTCATGTATACATTTCTTCCCAAAACCAAAAATGCAGAAAAAAGAAGCCCTAATAACCCGGTTGCCGTTAACAGCCTTTTGTTGAATCTGCCCCAGCTACACTGCATGAAAACATAAATCCCCACGAACAAGATTATCCCGAAGATGCTATTGCTTATTGCATAATCGTCTACTTCCATTTTCAAAATATTTGCGATGGAATATGTGGAACAAAACCCACACAATAAACAGCATCCTGTCCTTGCCATTCTTTTCATACCTTTTCCCGTCCCCTTGATACACTTTGAAGAGCCATCTCGAAATCCTGCTTGTTTTTTTGCACCATAGTCTGCAGGGTAAGACCCGCAAAAAACGATTGAATCGATGCCAGAATCGTAAATCCACATACTATCAAGGTGGGAAAATTAGGCACAAGCCCTGTATTGACATAAGTTATCATAACAGGCACCATAAAGAGAACCGCCAAAACAGCCAGGACCAAAGCAATCATTCCAAAAAAGCCCATTGGCCTATAAGTCCTATATAACCTGATTATCATTCTCAATACCTTTATTCCATCCGTATAAGTGTTGAGCTTGGACTCGCTTCCTTCCGGCCGATCCCTATAATCGATTATGACATTTTCAACATACATGTTCTTATCGACCGCATGGATGCTCATTTCAGTCTCTATTTCAAAACCCTTTGACAGGACAGGGAACGTTTTGACGAATTCATAGCTGAATGCCCTGTACCCTGTCATGATATCCTTGATATCACTATGAAAAAGCATGTTGATGCTTTTCCGTACCAGCATATTTCCAAAGTTATGAAACGGTCTCTTATTTTCTTCATAATACGTAGAAGAAAGACGGTCGCCTACGACCATATCTACATTTTTACCCAGAACCATCTCTGCCATTTCGCGGGCATATTCTGCCGGATATGTATCATCCCCATCCGTCATGATATAACATTCCGCCTCTATCTCCCGAAACATTCTGCGTATCACATTTCCTTTGCCCTGCATATATTCCTTCCGCAAGACAGCTCCCGCTGCCTCCGCAATTTCCGCAGTATTGTCAGTGGAATTGTTATCATAGACATATATATCTGCCTCCGGAAGCACATTTGAAAAATCAGCCACTACCTTTCCAATTGTTTTCGCTTCGTTATAGCAGGGAATCAGAACCGCTATTTTTTTCATATTTTTCATTCCTCCCAAAGCACTTCTTTAGGAATTGTCGGAAAATAACTGATGCAACTTGTTTAGGAGAAAGCCCAGAAATACAACGAAAACGGCTATAAACTCGCATCAGTTATTTGTAGACAATTCCTTACTGCCCTTTCAAAATACATCCTGATAGAAGACGGACGGGGACAGCCCCACGCATTTGCCATGTCGTTCCTGCCTGAGCTGCCAGACAATGTCCCAAATCAGCTAAGAGAGGTTTTCACGGCAATATTTTCTTCACAAATGGAATTTTTCTCACCAACGCAGCAACGAAGACCGTAACGGCAAGGATGACAAACGGCGCACCCAGACGATAGTATATGGACTGCGTGTTGATGTCCAATTCTTTTACCATGATTTTCATTACGTACCAGTGGACGAGATACAGGCTAAACGTATAATTCCGCAAAAAACGAATCAGCCGCTTTGCCGACAGCATCTGCCCCAGCTTACCCCCCCAGATCTGTTTTAAAAGCAAAAACACTGCTACAGAATACAGCACGCAAGGCACGTTATTGTACCCTTTATATACAGACACAATGCTGCCTGCGGCCACCGACAACTTATAAGTGCCGACAATATGCAGCATAAGCCCCACCAGCCCCGTCCCATAAAGCGCATACCGCTGCCATCTTCCAATCTCATATCTATGGAGCAGGTAGCCCAGAATCAAATAGAGAAGGTAGCCGCTGCCCACAGTTACGGAAAACTGATAGCCCACATTTATGCTGAAAACCGCATTCATGAACGGAATCAGGCAGTTCAGAACAAAGCATGCCACCGCAAGATAGAGAAACACTTTTCTGCGCAGCCTGTCCTGTACCGCAGCAAACAGGGGAACCGACAGGTAAAGACAGAATAATGGGATGAAAAACCAGTAAATCTCCACAAGCCCTCCTGATAGAAGGCCTCTCACTATGTATTTACCATTTACCGACTCTCTTCCAATGTTTTTCAAATAGCATACCCGGAAAGCCAGCCCAATGATGCTCCAAACGATGTATGGGACTACCGTTTTCCGGATTCTCCTGGCAAAATAATCCAGCACCCCATACCTCTGGAAAAAATCCAGCAATGTGGCTCCTGAAATCATAAAAAATATGGGCACAGCAAAGTAAAATAAGCATTCAATTACATTTGCTGTCCACCAATACCTGGCTGTCGCGCTGAAATTCCAGAAACAGCCATTTGTATGAAGGAACACCACGGCCAGCGCTGACACCACGCTGACAAAATCCAGATAATCCGCTTTTTCGTCCGTATTCTGCCGCGCACTGCCAGGACAATCCTGTTGCTCCAGGAATTCTTCACTCTTTTGCCATTTCAGCATATCACTAATCCTCTTTGATATTCCTATAAACGAATTTACAGAATTACCTATAAACTGTTCTCCCGTATCTATATAAAAGTAAGCGAATGTCAATGTTTTTTCCACAGCTGCTCATTTTGCTTTTGCAAATTTTCTTTTTCTCAAAACATTAATCGTCCTTGCCGCAAAGTTGGGCGAAACAAAATACATAAGCGCTTTCATTTTTTCTTTTGCTGATACTGGGGCGCTCATAGCAGTGTTGGCATAATTTCTGCAATTTCTAACTAACCTGAGATACATTTCATTTTCTTCTACTTTCATTCCACATCCAATCATCGTATTCAGGCAGTCGCAACTCGTGTGCCAGTATGCATAATTCCATGCTTCCTGCAAACTGCTTGTTTGAATCAGCTTTCTAATTTTATGTAAGGCTTCAAAACTCCCATGGACCAACTTAGTATCATAATTTGTCATAACACTGTTTTCATTATCTACTCGATAGAAATATATATTTTTATTGCCACAGGCTATTCCATTGCTATGGATAAATGCATTTATAACAAATGCAAACCCCTCTCCATATGCAAGTTCTGTATCAAAACAAAGCTTCTTCCTCTTTAACATGTTGGCCGAATACATCTTGTTCCATGATGATATTACAATTTTATAAAACAACATATTTCTAGCTGCCTCTATACCTGTCCAAACTTCAGCATTATCTTTTACAATATCATTTGTGATTCTGTAATTAGCACCGCACACCCTTACCGGCTGTGGTGTCAATGCAATATCCGTTCCATTCTCTTTACATAACTTGTAAAGGTACTCACAATATGTTTCAGCTATGCAGTCATCGGAATCAACAAATGTCACAAATTCTCCCCGACACTGTTCAATTCCTTTATTTCGAGCCGCGCTGACACCTCTGTTTTCCTGATGTATACTTATGATTCTTGCATCAGTCTCACTATACATATCGCAGATTTTTCCGCTGTTATCCATAGATCCATCATCTACCAGAATTATCTCTATATTTTCAAGTGATTGATTTATCAAAGAATCTATGCAAGTTGATATATATTTTTCTGAATTATATACAGGAACGATTATAGATACCTTCACAGATTTATTAACATAATGCATTGTTATAATCTCCTTTGCCATCACGCAACTCAATAAATCCCATCGTTCTTTCCAGAACCTCATCTGCTTTCTTCCGCTCCATTTCCAGTATCCTATCCACTCTGTCGAAATCAACATGGCGTTTTAAGATATCCATATCGTCATAACCTCTGCTATGTCTCCCCTCCTCTTTCATTAGCTGCAAAAATTCTGATATCCGCCCTCCATATTCCCGCGGATAGATACAGATTGGCTCTGTATGCAGGTTCATGGAAAACGCTGTCGCATGGAAGGAGTCCGTTATCACAAGGCTGGCATTGTCAATCAACGTGATAAATGTAAAGATATCCGGAATCAACAGGCTTTTTCCGTTTCTGAATATCTGATCATACCTTGTGCAGAACCGATACAATGTATATCCTGTCTTCCTGGCAATTTTTTCCGCATAGGCATCAAGTTCCCTGTTCCTCTGCAGATTGTAAATCAATATGTAGTCATCCGGAATTGTGTTGTCTGGCGCCAGGCGGCGCCACTCATCCCCAGTCATAAGCAGCGTTGGATCTAAAATCCGTTTTGCTTTTGTATATCCATACTGTTCTTTCAGAATCTGCACTCCGCTTTCTTCCCTGACCGTTATGAAATCAAACCGCTCCAGATAAGCTTTCGATTCCGATATGTATTCATCCTCTACTCGCTTCTGTCCAAAACTTGAAGAAAACGCATACTTCGGCTTCCTGTCCGGTGCAAAACTCAGATAATAGGGAGCAACGACTCCGCCATTCCAACCACAGTTCCATACCTGATCGCTACCGGATAAATAAACATCATATTCATCTCGAAACCCGTCAAAACCATTCTTTCCAGTGTATGATGTATCTGCAATCTTCAAAAACTGTTGCTGAAAGCCCCCGAAAACCATTTTCCACCGAATCAGAGTCGGCAGAATCGGCAATATCTTAAGCGGATTCCCTTTCGTAAATGTCCTCAACAGTCCCAGACCATAAGTGTCCTTCCTCTTATATTGAATAAATTCTACTTCCTCAAAGTATTCTTTCAATTTTTCCTGTGTTGCATAAGCCTGCAACTGTGTGCCGTAATTACACACATTATAAAGCGTGATAACGCCAGCTTTCATGAAACGTCCCTACTTTCCAAAGTCATCATATCCATCAGATACCATAGAATAAATGCCTATATTTTCTGTAAAATAAATACCGCACTGCAAACAAAAGAAAATCCGTCAGACTCCTCACAATCGCAATATTCGTCAGGGAAAAGGAATCTGCCAGAATCAGTACAAACAGCATGATACCATGAAAAAGAACCGATACGACCGTGGAAACAGTCGTCTCCTTCGCTTTCCCGATTGCCCCCAGCGTAGGCCATCCGAACATCATCGAAAGGAACCCAAAGAAAAGGCATGGTATCAGCAGCCGGAAGATTGGCACTGCCACAAGATACTTCTCCCCGCCCAAAATCAGCATCCCCCACTCCGCGCCCAGATAAGCAATCATACATCCGACCGCCACCACCGGGACAAACAGGCGCAACAGCTTTTTCATGATGCGAAAATCCTTAGAGCGAATCATTTCCGGATAGACGCCATCCGATATGGGTGAATAACATGCCTGTATGGATCCCATGACCTGCATGCAGACGCTCCAGTACGCAACTTCCGTGGCACTGATCCGGATTCCGATGACAAGCGTGCTCAATGCATTAAAAGACGTAGATGCCACATTCGACAGGAAGAAAACCGCGGATTCCCTGATGATTGCAGCCGCCTTAGAAAAACCGGAGCATTTTATCAGAATCCCCCTCTTCCTGATTTCATAAAATACCAGGCAGACCGCTGCCAGCGATCCCAGGATATCCAAAACAGGAATCCATAACATATCCGCATCGCTCTTCACCATGCAAAAAGTCAGTCCCGTGGATATGGTCTTCATCACAAGGAATCGAATCGTGATGACATGCATGATTTCCAGGCCGCGAAATAGGAAATCCAATAAAAAGATTGATTCCAGCACTGCCCCATAGGACAGCAACGTATAGGCCGGATTTTCCCTCAGAAGCGGCAAGCTGCCAAGCAATATCAACAGGCCTGCACCGCCTGCCGCCCCCAACATCAGTTTTGCCAGCAGTGTATCCCCTATCACAAAGGACATCTCCGTCCTGTCTTCCCTGGCCTTTACAATATCTTTTGTGGCAGACAGCGTAAATCCGAAATCAACGATGACCTGCATGTAAGTCATCACCGTCTTCACATATGCCACTACACCATAGGCCTCGGTAGACATGGTTCGCGTCAGATAGGGAAGCACTATGAAGGGAAACAGAATCTTTGCTATATGGAACAGGAATAAGCTGCCTGTGTTCTTTGCCAGCTGCTTTTCTTTCACGTTCTTTTCTCCAAAATATTATTTTTATTCCAGACCGGCATTAAAGCCCTCTGCTTTTTCTGATAACATTCCACGCTAAACAATATAGTCCATAATTCATCATTAAAAGCAATATTGCGGCATGATCTCTTTTAGGCGCTTTCTTATCAGCCAATATCCCCAGACCATGCTTCCTTATATATTTTATTAATATAGTTTTTTCTTTTTTGTACGCTCTGCAATTCATCATTTGATTCAAAGTGCTGAAACGAGCGTATACTTTTCTACGATTAACCGCCTTTTCCAAAGAAGGATACGCCATTGCCACCTCCTTGGCCATTTGATCCGTCATGTCCAACAAATCTAATTTCTTAATCGAAAACGCTCCATTCACAATAGAATCATCATGGAACACATATGTATATTTCGGAGAATACCCACAGGCGATTTTCTTGGATTTCAGAAAAGTTTTGTACACAGTCCCAATGTCTTCAAATAACTTTCCCTTCGGGAATCTAATCCCTTCCAAAATTTTTCTATGATATAGTTTTGCCCAGGCTGACGTGTCAATCACATCATGGTACAGCATCCTTTCCAAACAAGTTTCTTCGTCCAGGATTTCTTCTCCTCCGGCTCCAATCTCTACCATTTTCCCATTTTCATATAAGATTCTGTGAGTACATAGAGCAAGCATACACTCATATTTTCTGATTAATCTGTACAAATACTCAACGTAATCTATATCTACCCGGTCATCTGAGTCAATAAATGTTATATATTCCCCTTTTGCACAATCAATTCCATAGTTTCTCGCATCCGAAAGTCCTCCATTCTGTTTATGGTAAACCACCATCCGGCTGTCCTGTTCCGCATACCTCTCACAGATTTCTCCGGAAGAGTCTGGAGTTCCGTCATCAATCAATATAATCTCCAGATTTTCATAAGTCTGTGATTTGACTGCATCCAGACAACTTTCAATATATTGTTCAACCTTATAAACCGGCACTATGACCGACACCAACGGCAAACCCTCTCCTGACACTGCTTTTCCTCCCCATCCACCATCTCACTGGCCGAAATCCTGAATCCAGCATTTTCCTGTTTTCCCCTTATTCGCAACTGCAGTAGGACGATTACCAACCAGACTGCATAAAAAGCATATGATTCGAATTGTATGTATAAGTATGCTGTAATCAATATCAGAGCTTTCCCTTCCTTACCCTTTTCCCGCGTGATTCTTTTTCCAATCCAGATACATAAGATAAAGAAAACCGCCATGCCACACTCGCTTATGATTCTGATAAATAAACAATAGCTGGCGCTTTCTTCCCTCGTTTTTTCCGCATCCCGAAGTTCTGACACTTCTTTCGTATAAGAACTTTGATACTCCGAAACAGCTTCGTCATAACCTAACTTCAACGGCAATATTTCCTGCCCTAATCCATATCCCAATAGTACCTGCAAAAAATTATTTTGATAACCCTTCATGGAAGCATTGATACGAAAATACCGGGATGCAAACGACCCGTCCGCATATACGCCTTTTGTCACGATTTGTCTCACACGATAATTATTATTGTATACATAGGTTCCTCCCAGTGAAATTGCCAGTATTGATAACATAATCAGGGTAACGTTCCTGGCTTTTCTGAAATTCAATTTATAGAACAGAACAATTCCCGCCACCACTACAGTGTCTACTAAAATCCTTACTCCGGAACCGAAGAAAATGCTACATAGCCCATAGAGGATTATCAGATTCTTCAACCTGGCATTTTTATGATAAATATACATTGGCAAAAGTACACCGAATAAATGCATCCCGATAAAAGAAGGCTCTGTAAATGTAAATTGTACCCGATTGTAACGCAGGTAGGAACGTTTCGAAATAAGAGCATCCCACACCCTTATGAAGTCCACATTTAGCCTGATTGTCAGATACTGGACAATTCCCACCATTAATGAAATCATATATGTCAGGAAAAGGAGCTTTTCTACTTTTTGTACAGATTTCTTTTTTACGATAAAATAGATATCGAAACATAAAAGATTCATAATGCCAAGCCCAAGCGATATCAGGGCGCTCAGGAACCTATAGAAAGCTTCTTTTTGGTATTGTCCAATAAATAACAGGTTGACCAAAGATATAAATATCACCCACGCAATAATCAGCAGCAGCTTTTTATATCTCATTATGGATTTTCCTAAAATCCGGTAATTACAAACTACATAGGCAGCAAATACCAACGGCGACAACGCTGCCCACCCAGAAGACGGGGCAAAGGCAAAATTTTCAAAGGGCAATAGCAGAATTCCCAAATAGAACAATACCTCCATCTAAAAGCTCCCTTCATACTTTTCCCCAAAAAGCTTTGCCCGAAAAAAAGCCGTTCCCTTTTCCAGCCAGTCAATGCTTTCCATATGCTGATATGGCAGTTCCCTGATTTCCCTCCTGTCCAGCAGCCCCGCCTTCACCTGTCCGTCCAGCCACACATTGAAAATGATTTCACTGACCCTCCCATGGAACCGCTTCTGGTATGGGGAAAGCCCTGTCGTGTCCACATGCTTGTCCAGTTCGAACAGGATATCGAACAGCCAGCTGCAATACGCATGGAAATATTCTTTTTTCATGATGAACATATTGAACATATAGCCGTATGTATGCCCGTAGACCCGGTCAATGCTTTCGGCATATTCCGGATACTTTTCCCGGATGATTCCACCCGCCATATCCAGATGTCCTGCGTAGTGGGTATGCTGATAATGCGAATACAGGCTTTCGATATAATAACGCCGCCTGCCGGGCACGAATACGGCATACTGCCCTAACATGGGCAAAAGCTGCTCATAGGTAAGAACGCCGGAGAAAGGATCCCTGCTCCGTTTCCCAAAATGCCTGCGGTAATGCACTGACCCGATATAGTCCGCGTCCAAATTCTTCCACGCCCAGTATAGCCCCGTCAGCTCGCAAAAGGTGTCATTCCGGGCAGAAATATTTTCTCCCGTATTATCCCTCCTGTAGCCAAAATCCTCTTTTCCCTCAGCCCCCACCTGTAGCGGAAGATACATCTCATCCTCCGGCATTCGGTATTCTTTGTGGGTGGCAACGATGATTTTTACATCTGGATTCTCATCTGCCTGCTTTTTCGACCAGTATTCCGCCATTTTCTTCCCATCCTTTTTCTGCCCGTCCGTTTCGCTGTTTCCTGTCTTTGGCAGATTAGCCGCGGCATTTCTGTGATATAATAAATTCAGACAGGCTTATGCATTTTCGTAGAGCGCCCCACTCTGTGAAAAAGGACGAAATCTTCTGGATAACAAAGGCCTCCCACGTAGCTCTGACGGCTTATCTGACGGTGAATAGATGGGAAAGCCTGTCCATGTTCTCACGTTTCAAATCCAACGTGGGATGAACATAACGATTCAAAGTGATATTCACATTGGCATGGCCAAGTATCTCGCTGAGGCTCTTTGTGTCTGCCCCCACTTCCACGCATCTGGTCGCGAATGTGTGGCGGAGGGCATGGAAATTGGCATCATCAATCCCGCATTTTTTCAGCAATGCCTTGAAACGGTTCTGCATCGTGCGTGGTTCCGTGAATTCATCTTCCTTTCCGGTCAGCAGGAATGCACCTGGCTGGTATGCTTTCCGCATGTCCTCCAGTATGATTTCCGGAATGGGGATGACGCGAATAGAACAGCCGCTTTTCGGCGATGTTATTGTAATCTTTGTTTTCTTCTCTCCACCTTCCGTTTGAAGTCTCTGCATTGTCTTGCGGATATGGATGGTCTTCTCCGTCAATGAAACATCCTCCCATTTCAGGGCGCATAATTCGCCAACTCTGATTCCTGTGAACAGACAAAGCAGAAAGCCCAGATGGTTCAAAGATGGATTTGCTTTCAAATATTCCGTCAGGATTCTCTGCTCCTGGATGCTGAAGACCCGCAACGTTCTGGATTGCTGCCTGATGGAGACCGGACACGAAGTAAACGTCACGGTGAGTCCGATATTTCCGGCATATTTCACGATGTTTCTCAGCAGCGTCTGTACATCCGATACCGTCTTCGGCGACAGTCCTTTTCCCGCTGCCCCTCCCTTGCTGAGCATGTCATTGCACAAGGCGGATACTTTGCCGTTCGTTATCTCACTGACCAGGCATTCGCCCAGAGCTGGCAACAGGTATAGCCGCAGCAGGTTCTTGTATTTCACCAGCGAGGACTCTTTCAGGAAAAGGGCGTTTTCCTGTATCCAGCTGTCTGCCACGCTGGAGAACAGGGCCTCTGGGGAATCGTCAGATGCCGCTTTCCGCTGGTCATGCGCCACGTTGCAGCGCACTTCCGTCAGTTTCCGCTTGACCTCTTTATAGGTTTTTCCATAAATATAACCATACCGCTTCTTAACTGCTGTGCCATCTTTGAGATAGCGTCCTTCCCATCTTCCATCTTTACGTTTGTAGATATTTTCCCCTGTGCGAGGCATCTGTGAAATCTCCTTTCTGTGAATTCCCTGACGGTCATTTTGACGGCGAATAGAATCCTAGTATGAAAAAAAGAACCTTCTTTCATGGGAAATCTGTAAAATATGACCAAAATCTGGCAGATTTGTGCATTTTGTATCCTCTGTGTCTTGACAAAAAGCATTGTTGAATGTATCATGTTAATGTCAGTCAGGGCTTAATTGCGTGTTCATATGTTTCGTTGAGTGGGGCGCTCTACGAAAATTCAGGCGGGTATATTCCAGAATATGCCCGCTTTTATATTCCTCTGATGTCGTTTTGTTTCACACATCTACCGCAAATATATCATTTTATTTCCTTTATTTCAAGCTTTTTGTCGCTTTGTATCAAATATTGCGGGATATAATATAGGATACAATATACCAAGAGGTGATAAATAAATGTATGAAGAAGATTTCCCTATCCGACTGGCAAAATTAAGAGCCCAAAAAGGCGTCTCTGCCCGTGACATGAGTCTTTCCATCGGCCAGAACGCCGGCTATATCAATAACATCGAAAACGGCAAGGCGCTTCCGTCTATGTCCAGCTTCTTTTTTATATGTGAATATTTGAAGATTTCTCCCCAGGAATTTTTTGACACTGATTCCGGGCAGCCTGAGGATTTGCGGGAATTGATAAGCAACCTGAAGCAGTTGGATCCCCTGTACCTGAAAAGCATATCCGCTTTGGTGGAAGGATTGGTCAAAAAAAGCAAGAGCTGAAAAGGGTCTGTCGCAACAGAAACAATCCCGCAAAAAGTAAGGCCAGGAACCTGATTATAGATTCCTGGCCACAGTTCTGTTTACACTGTTCTTTCGGCTTTTAATTTCTTTACCTCATCAAGAGAAAGCCCAGAAATATTCGCAATTTCTTCCAAAGTATATTTTCCAGCAGCCAACATACGAAGAGCAACCTCGTTCTGTCCGCCAACAGTTTAAAACTCATATCATCTGCTCGCTGCTCAGCCCATGTGGCTTCAAAACCATACCGAAAGACGACAGAGTGTCTTATCGCACCCTGCCGTCTCGAAATATGATTATTGAATTATATTCCCCTCTGCAAAACTATGGGAAGTCCCCTTTCAGGCATGCTTACTTATACATAGGCCCGTAAGCCGCGCAAGCGCGGTAGTCCTGGCCCTCCTTGTCCATGCCGAAAGCGTTCCATGCCGCCGGACGGAAAATCTTGTCCTCGTCCACGTTGTGCATGCAGACAGGGATGCGCAGCATGGAACACATGGTAATCAAATCCGCGCCGATATGCCCGTAGCTGATTGCGCCATGGTTCGCGCCCCAGTTGTTCATCACATCGTAAGCCGTCTTGAACGCGCCCTCCCCGGTAGTCCTGGGAGCGAACCAGGTGCAGGGCCATGTATAATCCGTGCGCTTCCACAGCTTATCCGTCACCTCATCGGGCAGATGGATTGTCCAGCCCTCCGCGATCTGCAGCACCGGCCCCAGACCCTTCACCAGGTTCAGGCGGATCATGGTGGCAGGCATCTCAGCTTCCGTCACAAAGCGGGAAGAATATCCGCCGCCGCGGAAGTAGCCGAAATCGGCATAGTTCCAGGTGGTGGCTTCCATAATCGCTTTCTGGTCGGCCTCGGTGACCTCATACCAGGGCTTCATCACGCCCTTGCCCTCCGCGTCCACAGCCTTGCCGTTGGCGTCCAGACAGGCAGCGCCGGAGTTGATCAGATGGATGAAGCCGCCGGCCTGCTTTGCCGCGCCCTCCAGCTCATAGCCGGTGGCCTTCTTCACCGCCTCAGGACTCCAGTAGGTGCGGACGTCCGCAAAAATCTGGGCGCGGTTGGTGAGCAGCTTCATGAACAGCATCCCCAGGCCGTTTAGGGTATCGTTCTCCGTAGCCAGTATGTAGGGTTCCCTGGCGCCGTTCCAGTCGAAGGAAGTGTTGAGCATGGCCTCGGGGAAGTCGCAGTTGGGATAGAAGTCCGTCCACTGCCTCTGACCCTGGAAGCCCGCGGCGATGGCATTGTGCCCCACCATCTCCTCCTCGCAGCCTTCCGGAAGGTTCTTGTTGCCGTTCATCAGGTCTTTGATGATGCACATCATCTTGACTACAAACTCCCAGTCTTTATCCTTCTCCTCGCGGCTCTTCTGGACGGCTTCCGGATTCTTGTCGAAGCCTTCCTTGCAGTTGGCCTTCACCCAGGCAAGGGCCTTCTCGTATTCTTTCTGGTCGTAGATTCCCTCTGTCATGCGGCGGATAATCTCCACCTCGTCCACGGACTCCACGCGCATGCCAAGGTATTCCTCAATGAACGCAGGATCGATGATGGAGCCGCCGATGCCCATGCAGATAGAGCCGATCTGCAGATAGGATTTCCCGCGCATGGTGGCCACCGCCACGGCGGCACGGCCGAAGCGCAGCAGCTTCTCCTTCACGTCCTCAGGGATGGACGTATCGTCCGCCTCCTGTACGTCATGCCCGTAAATGCCGAAAGCCGGAAGCCCTTTTTGGGCATGGGTGGCCAGCACGGAAGCCAGATACACCGCGCCGGGGCGCTCGGTGCCGTTGAAGCCCCAGACTCCCTTGATGGTATTCGGATCCATGTCCATGGTCTCTGCGCCGTAGCACCAGCAGGGTGTCACGGTCAAAGTGATGTCCACCCCTGCCTTGCGGAACTTGTCCGCACAGGCGGCAGTCTCGCCTACGCGCCCGATGGTGGTATCCGCAATCACCACCTTCACCGGCTCCCCGTTAGAATAGCGAAGATTCTCCGTGAAAAGCGCTGCTGCCGCTTTCGCCATGTTCATGGTCTGCTCTTCCAGCGATTCCCGGACCTTCAGATATCCGCGCCTGCCGTCAATGGTGGGACGGATACCGATCACCGGGTAATCGCCAATCAACCTGTTCTCTGCCATCATATATCCTCCTTTGATATTGGAATATAAATGTAAAAACATCCGGCTGTTTGCTGCCGTGAATAAGGTCATTATACCATAATCAGAGGACTTTTCAAGTACACAATCTCCATGTTTTTCGTCAGAAAGAACAAAAATGCGATTTCCCTCACTTTCCCCGTGACAATTTCATGAAATGGCCTGACGCGGAATCTCTGTGATATCCATGTAAATGCACAAAACTACAGAAAACCTTGCTTCTGCGGGCTTTAGCTTCCTTTATCATCTTTTCGGCCATGACCATTCCACTATACCCTATTTTCTTTCTGGGACTGACCCAGATTGCCCTCACAGGCTATTCGAGTGTGTCCCTGGATAAGCATTCTGCTCTTTCATATACCAGGTAGTAGTCACTTTAAAAAGATCTGCCTCGACCTCGAGGTACAGCTGTCCCCCCTGCAGCTCCATGAAGCTCTTGGCGATGGCAAGCCCAAGGCCGCTGCCCTCAGTGTTGCGGGAGGCATCGCCCCTGACAAACCGCTCCGTCAGTTCAGAGGAGTCCACCGTTATCTCCTGGGCAGAAATATTCTTCAAGGTGATTACAATAGTGTCATCTATCCGGAACCCGTTCACATACACCCTTGTCCCAGGCAGGGCATATTTCGCGATATTGCCGAACAGATTCTCATAAATGCGGTAAGTCTTCTGACTGTCCAGCGGCAAAATCACCTTCTCGTCCGTCAGGTTCATCCGGACGTCCAGATTCGCCGCCCCAATCTTATCCGACATCTCAAAAGCCACCTGCTTCACGAGATTCATGATGTCCACATCCATGATGTTGAGGGTGATGTTGTGGGAATTGGCCTTGCTGAACTCGAACAGATCCTCTATCAGGCTCTTCAGCCGCAGGGACCTGTTCTCCAGCGTGGCCAGGTACTCCCTTCGCTGCTCCTCTGTGATGTCCTTCTCCTTCAGCAGGTTCACGTAAGTGATGATGGCCGTCAGGGGCGTCTTCAAGTCATGGGACATGTTCGTCACCAGCTCCACCTTCATCCGTTGGCTCTTCACTTCCGCGTCCACTGCTTTCTGAAGCCCCTCCTGAATCTTGAAGACCTGCTCCCGAAAAGGTTCGAAGACGCCCAGGTCTTCCTGTATGGTCACATTCAGCTTCCCCTCCGCAATCTCGTCCACGGCTTTCAGCAGGATTTGATAGCGCTTCTGCAGCTCGCTGATATATTTCCGCAGAATGAAATACAACACAATGGAATACACCAACGTGATTGCGAAGCCGCCGATCCAGAAGCAGCTGATCAGGAACAGGATTACCGCGTTCACCAACAGCAGCTTGATAATCGTCCTGTTGGCATTCTTTGTCAGATCCATATGTGCCATTGAGTCATAGAACTCCACTACCTTTCTCTTCACAAAAGGGAAGAACCTATATACCACGCTCCTCTGCCGGATATACTCCCTGATGCCCAGTCCCGGCAGCGCCCTGGCGCAGAGGCCCATGTGCCAGCAGGCGGAAAAGAACAAGGTAAGCACCGCCCCATTGAGAATCATGGCCAATATCTTCGCACTGGCTTCATTGATTCCCAGATAACCTGAAAATGCCCCCCCTGCCTTGCCGCTGGCCACATAGACGATCATATGCAGAACTATGCCCGCGCAGGCCATGAGCGCCATCCCCATACAGACCAGCAGCTCCAGAGAAATCTTGCAGAGCCTTTCGTCCCGCCAGGGCCTTCCATGTCCCGGCAGCGGCAGCACCAGGCCCAGAAGAGCCATGAAAGCCATGCATAACAAAAAGATGCTGTTCAGGCCGGAGGAGAAATACGCGTCCGTGGAATAATCATAATATCTGTAAGTGCTGTAATAGCGGATATCTGAACTCCCGGACGCATCCATCTTCCCCACATAGATCCCTTCGGCGCTTTCCTTCCTGGCCTCCCATGCCTCCCTGGAGACGGCGAATGTCACAGTGCAGTCCACAGGCCCCTTCACGCGCCCATATCGTCCGAAGACCGTCAGGTAGCTTTCAAGCTGGTTCTGCAGAGAGATGTCCCTGGCTGCTTCATTGGCCAGCTTCCTGACCTGGCTGACGTCCCTGCCTCTGATTGTATCCCCGATGGTCACGTTCCCGCTTCCGTCAAAGGAAAAGCTCAGCAGAAAATACTGGTCGTCCAAACTTCTGTTCCTGTCCTCCACGGACATGTTCGTGACATATTTCCCCGTCTTATCATCTACAATAATGTAGTCGTAGCTGCTGTTCAGGTTCCGGAAAGCCCCTTCCAGCAGGCTGAAATAGTCGTCCATCTTCGCCAAATCTTTCGCCAGGCTCTCGCATTCCGAAAAGTTGAGATTATAGATTTCTCCGCCGCTCTCATATTCCTGGAGCCAATCTTCCTCCAGGAGCCCCTCCTCCACATACGCTTCTATTGCCTCTTGGCTCAGGATTTCCAGGGATATGGCCTCCTCCATCCATTCCCGCGAAAGTTCCCCCTCATCAGCCATGTACTCCTCCAGACCGGAGAAATCCAAGAACAGGCTCAACAGATTCTGGTACTCCGTCACCTTTTTCTCATCCAGAATCCACTCATAGCCTTCTTCCGTCTCCAGATAGAGATCGGAATACTTCAAAAACACCTCACTCTGGGCATTGCGCAAATCCCGGTACAGCAGATAACAGTTCTGGCACAGCCATGCGATATGTTCCGCGTTCTCCAGAGGGCTCACCTCGTATTTCTCCGCCCGGGAACGAAAGACGCCATAAAAGCAGCTGAACACCACAGAAAGGATGAGGCTGACCACGATTCCTCTGAAAAGCCACGGCTTCTCCCGCCTGATTTTTCCCAAAAGCCCCTTTCTGCCCTTCTTCTCCCTGGCAGCCCCTGTCCACAGTTCCAGCTGTTCCGCTTCCTTTTTTCCCCTTAAACGCGCCATACCGTCCTCCTGTTCCTGTCTGCGCCCATCCGTTATTGCCGGTCAATCTTGTAGCCCACGCCCCACACTACTTTCAGATATTTAGGATTCTTTGGGTCGATTTCTATCTTCTCCCGAATGTTCCTCACATGCACCATGATGGTGTCGGTGTTCACGGCCTTCTCGTTCCAGATCCGCTCGTAAATCTCGTCCGCGGAAAAGACCCTGCCGGGATTCTTGATGAGCAGCTGTACGATTTTGAATTCCATGGGCGTCAGCTTCACCGGCTCGCCGTCCACAGAGACTTCGACCGTATCTTCGTTCAGTTCCAGCCCCCCAATGGTGTAGACATGATCCTGATTGCGATCCTCGTTTATGGCAGACAGATACTTGGAATACCGGCGCAGGTGGGAATTGACTCGAGCCAGCAGCTCCAGCGGCGTGAAAGGCTTCGTCACATAATCGTCCGCGCCCATGTTCAGCCCCATGATCTTATCCACTTCCTCCGACTTGGCGGACAGCATGATCACCGGGAATTCCTTCTCTCTGGACCGAAGCTTCATCAGCATGGTGACCCCGTCCATCACGGGCATCATGATGTCCACGATAGCCAGATGAATCTCCACCTCCTCCGCTACCTTCAGCCCCTCCGCCCCATTGGAGGCCTGATATACCTCATACCCCTGATTCTTCAGATAGATTTCAATGCCTTCCCGAATCTCCTTGTCGTCCTCGACCACTAATACGTGATACTTCTGTTCCATATGATGCCCCTCCGGTTCTCCTTACGGCATCCGGCCTGCCGTCCCCTCAGGCGCTCAGCCTTCCAGGAGCAGCCGGATATGCCGCTTTTTATGCATTGCACTCTCTGCAATAACACTATTATAATAATGAACCGCGTCGAAAGCAACCGCTTCTTCACGATAGAGGGCAGCTTTTTGGAAAGCGTTCCGCGCCATCCGCCCGTCCAAGGCCTCTTCCAGGAAATCCGCCACCTTTCCGGCGTATTCCTCCGTATCCTCCCCGGTGAGGAAGCCATTGGCCCCATCGTCCACCAGATCCTCCACCCCGGAAGCCCGGACGGCGATTACCGGCGTAGCCCCGGCAAAGGCTTCCAGCACCACGATTCCCTGGGTCTCCGTCTTAGAGGCGAAAAGGAAACCGTCCGCCGCCTTAAAATATTCGCCTATCCGTTCATTTGGGACAGTCCCCGTGAAGACCACCTGCTCTGACAGCCCCAGCCTCTCGCTTTGCTCCCGCAGCGGCTCCAGATCCGGGCCGTCCCCCACCATCAGCATCCGGAAGGGCTTCCCATAACGGGCCTTCACCTTCGCCAGGCTTTCCAGCAGAAAAGACACGTTCTTCTCCTGAGCCATCCTGGACACCGTCAACAGCAGGGGCATATCCTCCGCCCCGTACCTGGCCCGGACAGCCTGGGCCTGTTCCTCGCTTATCTGGAAATTCCCCCGCTCGATGCCTGTTGGAAGGATACCGGTCCTCTCCCGCGGGACCCGGCAGCGCCCTGTCAGGTACTCCTGCATGCCCGCCGTGGGCGCGAAGACGAAATTACAGTGCTTCAGGAACGTGTGGAGATAGAGAGGCATGATTCTGTCCAGCCTGCAGATTCCCTTTGTATAGCAGCTGGCATACTGTTCGTATCTGGTATGGTATGTAAATACCAGCGGAATGTCGTATTTGCGGGAGAGGCGCACTGCCGTCCTGCCGATCAGCATAGGGTGGTGCACATGGATGATGTCGTAGGGATGCTCCCGGAATTCCTCTTCTATCCTGGCGTCCAGCGGATTCGGCAGGACGATGCCCCCGACGAAGCGCTGCATGCAGGTGGCATAGCGGAATACGTCCTCTTCCTCCTGCTGCTCTCTGTAAGTGGGCGCGAATATGGTCACCTGGTGCCCCAGCTCCTTCAGCCCCCTTGCCAGGCGCTCTATGGATATGGGCACCCCGCCCATGATCGGTTTGTAATTGTTCGTCATCAACGCGATTCTCATTTTTCGTCACACCTTTCCTGAATCTTTTCTGCGGCCCATGCCCTTCCCCCGGAAGGCCTCTATGCCATGCCCAGCATCTGGAACACCTTGTCTCCCATCACGTATCCTGCCCCCACGAACACGAAGTTCCAGACCAGTATGCCGCAGGTGGAGCTGATGATATACTTCAGCAGATTCATCCGGATCACCCCCGCCGGAATGGATACAATCGTCCTGACCATGGGAATCAGCTTTCCCAGGAAGACGCCGACGCAGCCCTTCCGGCGAATCCATTCCAGGTTCTTTTCCAGTGTCTCCCGCTGCTTGGGGAACCTCCGAATGTAAGCTTTCAGGAACAGATCCCCGCCCTTGCGCCCCAGCACATACAACGCCAGGCTCCCCGCCAGCCCCGCCGCCACGGTAATCACCATCACCCAGAAGAAATGGATGTCGCCTCTGGCGGCCATGATGCCGGAAAGGGGCATGATGATGCCCGCCGGAAACCCCGGCAGATTCAGATATTCCAGAAACACGATCACAAATATGGCAATCGCCCCATACCTGGTGAAATAAAGCGTAATCGTAGACAAATCCATGCTACAGACCTCCTTTTGCCCCTTCCTTCGTCAGACCTCCGGGCTTTTGTTTCCTATAGTATATGGCGGAAAAATAAACTGTAGGTGCATGGTTTTCTCAAGAATTTCTAAAGATATTTTAAGGAAATGGGGAACGGTAAAACAGAATGTTCTCTCTGATATGACAAAAGAACAGGACCTGTGGATGCGCCCTGTTCTTTGAATCCTTTAGAATCGCTTTCGGTTAATTCGGCAATAGCCCGCCAAGCAGCACCTCACGGATTCGATTCCCGTCAGCAGCATGCCTCGCTGCAGCCCTACTCGCAGCTACAGGAACTTGCCATGCAGCCAGACTCACAGGCGATAGAGCCTGTGGACATCGCGGCAGATTTCAGCTCGCGGGCATAAATCGCTTAGTTGTTGATGAGCTTGTCGTCCTCGTTGTTCCAGCTGTAGAGCTTACGGATTTCCTCTCCTACCTTCTCCGCGGGATGCTCACTGGCCAGCTTACGCATGGCCTTGAAGTGCACCTGTCTTCCGGCAGGTGACATATCCAGCAGGAATTCCTTGGCGAAGGTTCCGTCCTGGATGTCGCTTAAGATCTTCTTCATGGCCTTCTTGGTCTCATCGGTGATGATCTTGGGCCCGGTGATGTAATCGCCGTACTCGGCGGTGTTGGAGATGGAATAGCGCATGCCGGCGAAGCCGCTCTGGTAGATCAGGTCTACGATGAGCTTCATCTCATGGATGCACTCGAAGTAAGCGTTCCTCTCGTCATAGCCGGCCTCCACCAGGGTCTCGAAGCCCGCCTGCATCAAAGCGCAGACGCCGCCGCAGAGCACGGCCTGCTCGCCGAAGAGGTCTGTCTCGGTCTCGGTGCGGAAGGTGGTCTCAAGGACGCCTGCCCTCGCGCCGCCGATGCCCAGGGCGTATGCCAGAGCGATGTCCTGGGCCTTGCCTGTGGCATCCTGCTCCACGGCGATCAGGCAGGGAACGCCCTTGCCCTCCTGGTACTCGCTGCGCACGGTGTGTCCCGGCCCCTTGGGCGCGATCATGGTCACGTCCACGTCCGCAGGGGGCACGATGCAGCCGAAGTGGATATTGAAGCCGTGGGCGAACATCAGCATATTGCCAGCCTCCAGGTTGGGCTCGATGTCCTTCTTGTAAAGGTCGGCCTGCTTCTCATCGTTGATCAGAATCATGATGATGTCTGCCTGCTTTGCTGCCTCCGCCGCTGTGAACACCTCGAAGCCCTGCTTCACGGCCTTGTCCCAGGACTTGGAGCCCTCGTACAGGCCGATGATCACATGGCAGCCGGACTCCTTCAGGTTCAGCGCGTGGGCGTGTCCCTGACTGCCGTAGCCGATGATCGCGATGGTCTTTCCCTCCAGAAGGGACAGGTTACAGTCTTCTTGATAAAAAATCTTTGCCATTTCTCGTTTCCTCCGTTTTGTTGTTTGATTCTATGTTCATTCCTGCGCAGCGAATTGGATGCTGTGTCCGGCCGTCGCGAAACGATCCTGGCATCCTGTCGATGCTGCAAGGGACAAATATCTGTCCACACGAAAACGTCTCCCGCAGCGAGCAATCGGGTATCGGCCCGTGCCTGGCTGCCTTCGGCTTCCGCTTGTCATGCTGCGAGCAGTGGGGAATGCTCCCTTCTGCATCTAAGCCCTCAGTCGAAACGGACTATCGGCTCCGTGCCTCTCCCCAGGCCTGCGATGCCTGTCCGGGCCAGCTCCAGGATTTCATATCCCTCCAGTAGGCCGATGAAAGCGTCAATCTTCTGCTGGTTGCCCGTGAGTTCGATCATCAGGCTCTCCGGCGCGATATCGATGATCTTCGCCCGGAAGATGTCCGCCACAGAGATGACTCCCTGCCTCTGCTCCGCGGTGGCGCGCACCTTCACCATGATCAGCTCCCGGTATACGCTCTTTTCCGGCTTCAATTCCTTGATATTCCGCACATCCTCCAGCTTGGCCACCTGCTTCTCAATCTGCTCCAGAATCTCGTCGTCGCCGGATGCCACAATCGTGATGCGGGTGATGCGGGGATCCGAGGTCACGCCTGCCGTAATGCTCTCCACATTATAGCCGCGCCTGGCGAAAAGCCCTGAAATCCGGCTCAGGACGCCGGATGTATTGTTGACCAGCAATTGGAATACTTTCTTCTGCATCAAATTTCCACCCTCTCCTTTTTCTTTTTCAACCTCATATCTGTGCACCGGCTTCCATGCTTCCGCGGGCGTCCTCTGTCCGGCCCCGCATATCGCGCTTCCCGGGCTTCGCTCTCATTCCAGCGGCTTCAGCCCCTCGAACAGCTCGTCATAGCTTTTCATGGTATGGCATCTGCCATAGGAAATCTCCCTGTCCTCCCCGTACTGCTTCAGGAAGCACTTGGCCAGCTCCTCCACCGTGACCTCCAAAGTCACCATGAACTGGGTGTAGGCGAAGCTGTAAGCCCCGCTGCCCTCCTCATAGTTGGCTGTGATCAGCGACTCCGTGACCTGATCCAGAGGGTAAAGCTTCAGATGCAGCAGTTCATGGACGATGACCTCCTCCAGGTTCTCCTGCTTCGGATTTGCTCCATTGAGCAGAAGGATTGCCTTCTTGTCCGTACAGTCCACCTTAAAGTCGCCTGTCTTATGGAAAGAAGAATCCATGACGATTTCCAGCTTCACGTCCCAGCTTTCCTCCAGCCGCAGGATCCTGCGCCATTTACAGAGCAGCTCATTCAAATGTGCTTCTACAGAGTGCCTCTCTTCCATCTTAAAGACATCCCCCTTTCCTTAAACTCTTTCGCTATCATACCAATTTCCGGCTGAAATGTCAATAAAAGCCTGATTTTGGGGCCGTCAGCCCTCGTCATTCTCCGCGCATTTGGAGAGCGCCACCGTTCCGGTGCGGGCCACCTCCACGATGCTGATGGTCTGGAGCATCTTGATCATGAGCTTTATCTTCTCCGGCTCGTCGCAGATCTGGATCATCATGAAATGCTTGGACATGTCCACGATCTGGGCCTTCATGATCTCGCACAGCTCCATGATTTCCCGGCGGTTGCCCTTGTTGTATCTGATTTTGATGAGCATCAGCTCCCTGGCGATGCACTGCTGCTCCGCGAAGGTCTTCACCTTGATGACGTCCAGCTTCTTGTTCAGCTGCTTCTCTATCTGCTCGATGGTGCGCTCGTCCCCGCTGCTGACGATGGTCATGCAGGACACGTCGCTGTTGTCCGTCTCTCCCACCACAAGGCTGTCTATGTTGAAGCAGCGCCTGGCAAACAGGCCCGCCACCTTGCCCAGTACACCGGAACGGTTCTCCACCAGTACAGAATATATTCTTTTCTTCATAAAATATCCTCCTATCCCAGTCTATACCAGATCCATAGGGTCTATCACGCATTCCAGCAGCATGGACTCATCCTTTTCCAGGAACGCCTCTATGGTCTCGTCACATTTCTCCATATTCTCCAGCCGCAGGAACGGAATGCCGTAAGCCGCGGAAAGCTTCTCCAGATCCGGGCTCCCGGACAGGTCTACTACGGAATACTGGTCCTGATAGGTGAAATGCTGGTACTGGCGCACCATGCCGAGATAATTGTTCTTCAGCACCACGATTTTCACAGGGATATGGTGCTGGCACATGGTGGCCAGCTCCATCATGGACATCTGGAAGGAGCCGTCCCCGCAGACAGCCACAACCTGCCGCTCCGGCGCGGCCACCTTGGCTCCCATGGCCGCCGGGATGGAATACCCCATGGTGCCCATGCCGCCGGAGGTGAAGAACTTCCCTTTCCGCACCTTCACATAGCCGCAGGACCAAATCTGGTTCTGGCCCACGTCCGCCACATAGATGGCGTCCTCCTGCATCCTCTCGGTGAGCCGCATGATGAATTTGGCAGGGTCTACGTAAGCCGGGTCGGGCTTGCGCTTGCTGGCCATAGCCTTCCGGTATCCCCTCAGGGTGTCCAGCCACTCCTGGCAGCTGCAGGTGAACTCCTCCTTCTCCAGATCCTCGAAGATATGCTTCGCGTCCCCCACCAGCGGTATGGTAGGGCCTGCGTTCTTGCCGATCTCCGCGGGATCCACGTCGATGTGCACCAGCACCTTGTTCCGGGTGATCATATCCGGCTGGTTCACGGCCCGGTCGGCCACCCTGGCCCCCACCATGATCAGCAGGTCGGACTCGTTCATGGCCCGGTTGGCATAGGCTTTGCCGTTGTTGCCCACCATCCGGAAATAGAGGGGGTGGTCCGTGGGCATGGCGCCGATTCCCATCATGGTGGACACCACAGGGATATTGTGGGCCTCGGCGAACCTGCGCAGCTCTCCCTCGGCCTCGCTAAGCAATACGCCGCCGCCCGCGCAGATCAGGGGCCGCTTTGCCTTCTCCAGCTCCTTGACCACCTTTTTGATCTGAACCGCGTTCCCCTTCACCGTGGGCTTGTAGGTGCGCAGGGACACGCTCTCCGGATACTTGAACTTGGTGATCGGGGCATTCTGGATATCGATCGGCACGTCAATCAGCACAGGGCCCCGCCTGCCGGTGTTGGCGATGTGGAAAGCCTCCTTGAACACCCTGGGGATATCGTTCACATTCTTTACTAAATAGCTGTATTTCACAAAGGACTCCACTGCTCCGGTGATATCGGCCTCCTGGAACACATCGCTGCCCAGCAGCTCGCTGTTCACCTGTCCGGTGATGCAGATCAGGGGGATGCTGTCCGCAAAGGCCGTGGCGATGCCCGTGATCACATTGGTGGCACCGGGGCCGGAGGTGACGGCGCACACGCCGGGCCTTCCGGTAATCCGGGACACACCGCTGGCCGCATGGGCCGCGTTCTGCTCCGTGCGGATGAGAATCGTCCGGATGTCCGACTCCAGGATACTGTTGTAAAAAGGGCAGATGGCTACACCGGGATACCCGAATACCGTCGTGACCCCCTCCTCCTCCAGACATTTGACAATGGCGTCTGCACCTAACATATCAATCTTCCTCCTCTATTATCAACATTTTTATATCTACCTTAATGCTGTCTTTCAAATCCGAGATACCTAGTTCCCTGGAACCGGAGCTTTCCCATATCCCCCTCCGCCAGCATCCCATATTCGGATCCGCTCAGGTGGAATTCCATCCTGTCCCCGCTCTCCACCTCGAAGGTGGCGTAATAGCTTGTGGATGTGTGATATCCGTTGGCCCCAGTGCCATCGCTGTGATGATGGCTGTTCACGGATGTCCTGCGGGAAACCACTCTTGCAGCTACCGCCATCAGGGGCATGATTGTTTTTGTTCCACTGGCCGATTCCGCGCACGGCATTCACGACAAACATGGCAATCACCACGAGGAATACCAGCATAAAGCAGATTTCAAACAAACCGCTGTTGAAAAAGAAACCCATGGCAAACCTCCAGTCCTGCTTCATTCAGCAGCTTTTTCCCCCACAAGCCTCTGCGCAAGCTTCACCGCCTCCGCCGCGTCCGCGGAATAACCGTCCGCCCCAATCTCCTCCGCGTATTCCCGGGTGATGACCGCTCCGCCAATCATGATCTTCGCGCTTACCTTTTCCTCTTTTGCGTAGGCAACCACCTCCCGCATGCGCTGCATGGTGGTGGTCATCAGAGCCGACAGGGCGATGATCCTGGCATTGTTCTCCTTTGCCGCCCGGATGATGTCCTCCTTGGGGACATCCTTGCCCAGGTCGATGACCCGGAAGCCGTAGTTCTTCAGCATCAGCGCCACCAGGTTCTTGCCGATGTCATGGATGTCCCCCTCCACGGTAGCGATGACTACTACAGGCATATCATCCGCATCCGACGCTCTCAGAAGAAGGGGCTCCAGTATCTCGATGGCATTCTTCATGGCCTCCGCGCTGGCGATGAGCTGGGGCAGGAAATACCGTCCCTTATCAAAGAGTTCGCCCACCTCGTTGATGGCGGGAAGCAGCGCCTCGTGCAGCAGAGCGGAGGGATCTTCCCCCTGGGCCAGGGCATCCTTCGTCTGGGAAGCTATGCCCTTTCGGTTGCCCTTCAGGACGGATTGGCGCAGGGCCGCCCGACAGGCGCTGTCAGGTTCCGCCGCGGGACTTCCGTCCGATTTCGGGCTGTCAGTCTTTTCTGCCTTACTGCCCGCCTCCCCGCCGGCCTCTCCCCGGCGGAACTCCCCATTCCCGGGGGCTGTACCGGTGCTCTGAGCCTGCGCTGGTTCCCGCTTCACCTTCTGCTCCCGTCTCTGGGCCAGCTTGTCCGTATATTCGATATACCGTATATCCGCATCCTCTTTCGCAAGCAGCAAATCCGCGGCAAAAGCGCTGCCTGTCAGCAGCTCCTGGGAGGGATTTGCGATGGCCATGGTCAGCCCCTCTCTGATGGCCATGGTCAGGAATGCCGCGTTCACATACCCCCGCTCCGGCATGCCGAAGGAGATGTTGGACAGGCCGCAGATAGTGGCCAGCCCCTTCTCTCTGCAGTATCGTATGGTCTCCAGCGTCTCCACCGCCGCCCTTTTATTGGCCCCCACTGTGGACACCAGGCCGTCCACGATGATATCTTCTTTTTTCAGGCCCAGGGAATATGCCCGTTCCAGCACAGTCTCTATGATATGTATCTTCTCTTCCAAGCTCTTCGGCAGCCCTTCGTCCGAGAGGGGCAGCAGGATGAACATGGCACCGTATTTCTTTACGATCGGCAGGAGCTTCTCGAATTTCTCCGCCTCCAGCGACACGGAGTTCACCAGGGCCCTGCCGGGGTAATGCCGAAGCGCCGCCTCCAGCACCTCCACATGGCTGGAGTCCAGGGAGAGGGGCAGATGGGACACGCCGCCTATCTCCTCCAGGGCCCGCAGCATGGTCTCCTTTTCGTCGATGCCGCTCATGCCCATGTTCACGTCCAGGATCTGCGCGCCGCACTGCTCCTGCTCCTCCGCGAACTGCACCACCTTATCGAAATTCCCCTCCCTCAACTGGGCCTGCAGCAGCTTTTTCCCGGTGGGATTGATGCGCTCCCCCACGATCAGGAAGCTGCCCTCCAGACCGAAGGCCACCGTACGGCGCTCCGAAGTCAGGAAACGCGCCCCTGTCTTCCTCCGGGGCACTTCCTGCACCGGCCCCTTTCCAAAGGCGGCGTGAATGCTCCTGATGAATTCCGGCGTGGTCCCGCAACACCCGCCCAAAACGGAAGCGCCCGCCTCCACCAGAAGCCTCATCTGCTCCGCGAATTCCTCCGCCCCCATGTCATAGCAGGTCTCCCGCCTCTCGTTCAGGAAGGGAAGCCCCGCATTGGGCTTCGCGATGATAGGAAGCCCTTCCGTGCAGGCCGCCATATCCGCCACCACCTGCCGCATCTGGGCCGGCCCGGCGGAGCAGTTGACGCCCACGGCATCGGCCCCCAGGCTTTCCAGCACGATGGCGGCGGTCCTGGCATCCGTCCCGTACAGCGTCCTGCCGCCCGCCTCGAAAGTCATCGTCACCATCACGGGCAGGTCACAGACCTCCTTTGCCGCGATCAGGGCCGCCCGGGCCTCCCCCAGGCTCATCATGGTCTCCACTACCAGCAGATCCACGCCCGCCTCGCACAGGGCGGCTATCTGCTCCTTGTATACATCAATCAGCTCTTCCAGCTCCATCTCCCCCACCGGGGACAGCTGCTCCCCCGTCATGGTGAGATTTCCCGCCAGGTACACCGGCCTGTCCGACCCGGCCGCAGCCTGCCTGGAGATGGCCGTCAATCCCCTGACCATCTCCCGCAGCTGCCCTTCCAGCCCATAATCCGCCAGTTTGATCCGATTGGCCGAAAAAGTCGGCACATACAGGATATCCGACCCGGCCGCCACATATTCCCTCTGCAGCTCCAGCATCACATGGGGATGCTCCAGTATCCACTGCTCAGGACATACGCCGGAGGGCATGCCGGCCCTCACCAGATTAGAGCCCGTAGCCCCGTCCAGATATATGTAAGATTTCGCAATACGAGAAAATTCTTTCTTTGTCATATCCTCCTCGCTTCGGCCGTCGGCCCGTGCCCTGCACACCGGACGGCTCCTGTCCCGGGGGAAAGTCTGGCTTCCTCCCGGGTAAAATTTGCTCTCTCCATCATACCACACACATAATTTAGTCGTAAAGGGGCGGATTTATCCAATTTATTCGCAAAAAGTGTTGCGGAGATGTTCAAAATGTGGTAGATTTTAATAGTATTTTGTTTCTTAGGCAAAAAATGGAGGTCGAAACGATTGAAAAAAAAGGTACATATGATTTTCGCGGCGCTTCTTACCGCCATGACGCTGACCGCCTGCGGCGAAGATCCTGCCCTGACCCAATTCAAAAAAAGCATGGATGATTTCTGTACCAGTATTTCCGAAATAGACAGTTCCATCAACAACATCGATGCACAGTCAGAAAACGCCACTGCCGATCTGCTCTCTTATCTGGACGCCCTGGACAGCACCTTCCAGGATTTCGCCGAATTGGATTTTCCTGACGAATTCGATTACCTGGAAAATCTTGCAGACGAATCCAGCCAGTACATGACAGAAGCGGTGAAAAGCTACCATGAAGCCTATGGCAACGGCGCGTACAACGAATATATCGCGGAATACGCCAAACAGAATTATTCCAGGGCCTACAAGAGAATCCAGATCATCATCTCCTTTTTGCACGGAGAAGAGCCCACGGACGCAGACCTGACCATTGAATATGAGAATGATTGACACAATCCCCCTATAACCCAATGATTGCAAAAACCCATCGCGCAGAACCGATGGGTTTTTGCTTTGAATTATTTCAGAAGCTTTACGATGCCAAGCAGAGGGATTTCCTTGTCCTGTTCCTGAAATGCATATACGACTCCCAGCACACCGCAGAGGAACACGGCAATCCTGACAATCCAGAGGAAAATCCTGATAATCGGAATGAAGCCCAGAATCCACAGCACCACAAACGCCAGATGCACCACCAGTGCCTGGTTCATGTGGAACTTCGCGCCCTCCTTATCCCCTACCAGAAACGCTACCACCCATCCGATGATCGTGAGGTAGGCTACTATGCCTGTGACTTTCTTGTCCATACTCATGCCATTCATCTCCTTTGTCCTTTCCGCGCCCATCGCGCTTACATTACAATCCCCCACACCAGCCGCAGAGCATTCTTCACCAGAAAATTGCCCGCCACCAGAATGAGGGCTCCATATACGTACCAGTTATGGTATTTCCAGCCCTTTCCGTCGGTAATGCCAAGCCTGTCCAGCCCCTGGGTCACCATGAACCCGCCCCCAATCACCGCTGTGTAAGGAATCAGCGGATGGTACCAGAGGGACTGCAGCAGCCGGCCATGCACCAGGGCCGTCAGCGCCCTTGTGCCGCCGCAGCCGGGGCAATAGATGCCCAACAGCCTGTCGAAGAGGCAGGGCATCTGCGGCAGAAAATCCCGGAGCAGAAAAAAGTACACTGCCCACAGGCAACCGCCCAGCCCCAGGAAAAGCAGGCCGATATGAAACAATTCCGTTTCCAGTTCTTTCCCCTTGCCCATCTCGTCCGCTGTCACCTTCTCCGGCCAGGCAGTCTAAAACATATCGAACATTTCATCCCAGTACCCGATCTGGTTCAGGTAATTGATTGCCCACACATAATAGAACACTGCCAGGACGCCCAGCACCAGACCGATGATAGAACACACGAGCCCCGCCGTGCCTACGCTGTTCCGGCTCCGTTTATTGCCCTGAACGGAGCAGATCAGCCCCGCAATCCCCAGGATTATGGCCGGGACACCATAACAGCAGCAGGAGCATATGGCCAGGATGCCGCACACAAGCCCTGCAATCTGAAGGCCGTTCGTCCCGCTGGCTCCATCGTCCACAGGCGCCTGATACGCGGCATTCGCTGTATAGTCCTGATAATAGCCATAGGGATTCTGACCCGTCTCGCTGCCGCCTGCCGAAGACTGATAGGACGTGCCAGACGCATTGTCCTGATAGCCGCTGTATTGGCCTGTCTGTCCGTTCTCCTGTTTCGTGTTGTCTTCGTATTCTACTGTTTTCGCGCCGCACTCCCTGCAGTATACGGCATCTTCCGTTTCCATGCGCCCGCATACCGGGCAGACCCTTTTACCCATCGCATCTTTCTCCATTACTATCCATAATCTG
The DNA here is from genome assembly GCA_910585665.1 of uncultured Acetatifactor sp. Taxonomy (GTDB): domain Bacteria; phylum Bacillota; class Clostridia; order Lachnospirales; family Lachnospiraceae; genus Acetatifactor. The sequence continues at coordinate 51,883 of CAJUFI010000002.1, forward strand.
ATGGAAGGGATGCTGTGCTCCGCTCCCACTATCTTTTATTATACAATAGTGGAGAGAATATTACCAGCTAAATTTGAAAATAGTTTATGAGAACGAAAAAAACAGACCGCTACCCTCCTACTTTGGGTAACGGTCTATGCCTGCGTTTTATTGGAGTTCGACAATCTTAATATCAGTACTCTATCTCATGTGTGCCACTTGTGCGCTATGTGGCAAAATTTAAGGCTACCGCCGACACCTCATGTCAACGATAGCCCTTGATTTTACTGCAATATTTAGAACTTCCCTTCTTTCGCAGCTTCCTCGATGGAGACGGCAACGCACGGATTTACGCCACTTATAGCCATTTTTGTTACCTCCACGTTGCCTATCCAGCAAATTTTCGCACTTGCGAGCGCTTCTCACGGCTTTTTTATGCCTCCGCTCCGTCATACACATAGCCTGTTTCTTCCCAAAATTTTATTGGCGATATGTAATAGTCATACTGAGAACTGCCCTCTTTCTTGAAGGCCACACCAAACTTCAAAAATCCTAAGATGATACCTTGTCGGATAAACTGCTGATCCTTTTTCATTACTCTAGCTGCCACAGCTACCGGAACATTCTCTCCGGTAAACTCTGGCACTTCTAAATATATCTTATTTCTATCCATCTGTCAATGCCTTCCTTTCCTCCTGCGCCGCCGTCAGTGCCTGTACGATGTCCTCAGCTTTCTTATCGCCTATGCCCTTTACGCCCAGGAGGGCTTGACGGACCTCTGCCTCCGACAGCCCTGCCGCCTCCTTCTTGCCTGCTTCGTACCCTCTCTGGTAGATACGTCCGCAGAAATCACTCATTTGCCCGTGATCCATCTTCTTGACTTCCTTGTACTCTTTCCTGTTCAGCTCATATTGTTTCAAATCTATTCCTCCTTTTCCTCCCTCACTTCAAACTCAAACATATTCTCGTCACATTCCGGGCAATAGTACGGATATTGCTTTTTTAATTCCTTGTCGTTCTCTTTCCTTACCCTGGAGCCGCAACGTATACAGACTTTTGCCACACTTATCGCCTCCTAATATTCAATTTGACAGGTAATCCCACAGTCTGGCATTATCTCGTTCTCCATTCTGCCTGCATTTGGATCAAGCTCGTCCAGAAAAACTCCCTTTATGCAGGAATGACCTACCTCTCTTTCTAATGCCGCCATTCTATAGAACACTTCCGGGAAGTCAACCCGAATTTTATTCCAGTAACCCATCCCGCCTTTGACGCATCCAATACAATTATTATTGGAATAGCCCATGTCGTACATTTGCGGGCGCCTTATCCCTAAGTCTCTCAACATGGCATGAGCATTTGCCTTCGTCAATCCACGCTCTACTAACGGATATTGATTTTTTATATTCAGATCAGACTCGTCCAGCCTTTCTGCCCGCTTCTGCTCACTGAGGTCATACCCCCATACATAAATCAAATTGCAATCCTGATGTAGATATTCCCACTCCTTCCTCACTCTTCTTTTGAGTACCTGGGTGCATTTCGCTCCATTGACACCGTTGACATATCTGAATTGCCTAATGACATTCTCAACACTGCAATAATTCGATTTGAGGATTTTGATTTGCTTTCGCAATACCCGCTCGCAATCCTTAATAAACCTCATGCTGTCCGGATGCTGATTATCAATATCAATATAAATAAATTCATCTATTGTATCTCTCTCCAGATAGCCAGCGATAAAGCTGCTTACCCCTGCTGAAATCCAGCATACTTTTAATTCTCGTTTCATAACACCACGAAACAAATTCCGTTCGTGGATAGGACCTCTGGCCTCCCATGCTACTTTAGTACGGCTTTCGCAAGGTAGCTCCCACTCGTACCTCTTTCACGCTGTTGATCGGTCCTTTTCTTCTCTGTGTTTATCACCCTCACAGGTCAACCCGGTTTACCGGGATTCGTTATTACTCCTTTCCTGATATGTTCTTAATGTGAAATTTATAATACTCTTTTCCCGCCTCTGCTCCCCATTCCTCCTTGCCGGTTCCAATGGATAAGGTACACATAACCTCCACCTGCGGAGCATCGCGGCCATATCCATTCTGCAGGATAACCGGCTTCGCCTTTAGCGTTCCTGGCTTTCTTAAAAGCTCCAGAACCGTTTCTGTTTCGGTGGCCGGAAATCCCAGCCACCGCATAATGCGAACCGTCCAATAAGGCTTTATCTCCCGGTATTCGTCGCCCTTCTCTCCGGAGAGAATCATATCCAGCCATTTCTTCTTGATCGGCAGAATCAGCACCCCATCACCCCCTGTCCCTCGCTGCAGAGCGGAACATCATCAGTAGTATTTCAGATACCGGCCTCGTCCTGTCTCTCCGCATTGCCTTTTTGACGGACTTTAATTCGTACCACTCTCCCCGGTAATGCTTTTTCTCCGGAACCAACACGCCCACCCCATACGGTACCTGGTCCTTTACCTTCTCGTAGACTTCCTCCGGCATGACATAGTAGTTATAATCTCCCAGGAAGTTGTGGCCGTTTTTCGAGTGGAAATCTTCGACTGAGGACTTAACCTCATAACAGAAGAAATCGCCCTTTTCAATGCCAGATACCGTATTGTTTACAGGCTTGAATTTCATATAGTCCACGCGCACCGCTTTGGTGGTAGCGTAATCAAACGTGACTTCCCTGGCCCAATAAATCCTCGGATCATTGTGCGGTGATATGTACCTCTGGACCGACAGCGACAAGAGTGCCGTTATCTCCGGCCTACTTTCCATCCGCCTCACCATCCTTATACAGATCATGGGAACCCTCGGCCAGCTTGTAAAATTCCTCTTTGGAGTAGGAGAAGCCGAATAGTGCCAGAATCTCGTCCAGCGCAATGACGACTTTCCCGCTGCTTTCTCTATAGGAGGCGTTCCACTCTGCCAGGTCTTTATCTGCCACACCACCGGCCGCATAAATCATCATCTTGTAGAGAAGCCCGATCCCGTCACGCTTTTTTTCGTATGCTGCCTTTTCCTCGTCCGTCTTGTCATAAAGAGAAGTCTCTCCTGTGATGAACTTTAACATCACCTGCTCGCTCATCCACGAACCGCACTGAATCATAACACCAAACAAGCGCTCCATCACCGTCTCCGGCTTTTCATTTTCGGGCTTGAACTTCTGCTCAATCGCCAGCTTTATGAAATCCGCCCTCTCTGCGGACATTTCTTTCTGCATGGCTTTGATCTGCCGCTTTCTCTTATCCTGCGCTTTCTGCTTAATCTCATACTCGGACAGCTCTCTCTTTTCCTTCCCCTTCCTTTTGATGATTGTAAAATTGCGCCAGTAAACCAGATAAAACAGTTCTTCCTTCGCCGCCTGCGTCTTGCACCCTGTCTTATTTGCCACTTCCTTATCCAGATCGAACTCCTTGACAGTTTCCCACTTCCCACTGTAACGCTCATTCTCAGCGCCTTCCGGAGCAGGCTTGATCCCATCGGCCTTGCAGAGCTTGATATATGCCTTCTCATGCTCCTTACGTTTCAATTCTTCATACGCCTGTCTTGCCTTCTGCGCCAGATTGTTGGAGCTGGTGGACTCTTTCAGAATCTTATCCCTGGTCTTGACATCCGGGATTTTCTCCAGCTCATACAAATCCTTTAAGGAAAGCTGAAAGCACTCGTCCTTTTCCTTCTCCTGCAGCACCTTTTGGTTGAGCTTCGCAATATTCAGGCGGTGCCGCACTGTCGTCTTTGAAAAACCGGTCTTTTCCGCAATGCTTTCCTCTGTCTCTCCCAGGTCAAGCATCATCTGGAAGCCATTTGCCTGCTCCCATATCGTCAAATCATTACGCTGCATATTCTCTTCCAGCATGATCGACACCTGTTCTCTCGGTGTCAGATTCTCAGCAATCTGGCAGGGGAATTTCTCTATTCCTGCCTGAGTACCGGCAGCATATCTCCTGTGGCCGATCAATGTCATATACTCCCCAGGCTCTCCTTCCACCGGGATAACCGTCAAATTCTGGAGAACCCCATTCTTTTTAATGGACTCCACCAATTCCGATAAATCCCCTAAATTCTTCCTGGGATTCTCCGGATGCGGCCTGATATGCGCCGCCTCAATATAGGTAATCACCTTTTCTTCCATCCATTCATCCTCCTTCACTTTTCCCATATTTTTCCTTTTTCCGTATCTGCCTTCAAAACAAAGGCAGGTTCCTTAATCGACTTCGACTGATCCGCTACTCCGACGATTGGATATACCATATCCCCAACTTTTACTTTCACATCAATGTAGTTTTCTTCGCCGTCCAAAATTCTGCTGAGCCGTTCCACGGTAAAAGAATCTTCGTATTTCTCTTTCCTCTGCCGCTTAAATTTTTCAAAATCTTCTTTGGACTTAAAGCATTTATCCTGGAAGTAATCCACGAAGCTGTAGCCATCCCCTCTGTCAACATACACACAGAACGTCTTATGTTCCGGATTCTTCCCGTATGCTCCATATCCGAGTAGCGTTCCTTTGTAGATGAAATGCCCCTCTGGCTCGTCCGGAAAGATAGTCAGGTAGACTTCTTTCCCATACATAGCATTTATGTCTATGGCTTTATTTACCCTAAGAAAATTCTCCATATTGCCTCCTTATTCTGCATTTGGCGGCACAAGGCCGCCAGATTGTTTTGATTTTATGATTTTTTGATGCAGAAGCAGAGCGGCACCCGAGACGCATTGGACGCGGAACAGTGGCCCGCATGGCCGCCGTTGGCGACATAGCACGCACTAGTCGAGTAGCCAGACCTCACGGACGCCAGCCAATATGTTTCCGTATCCTCTCCCTTTGCTTCGCCTTTCATTCTGTGCCTGCGATCCTTGTAGTAGTCCAGCTGCTCATATAATCCCTGATCGCCATAGCACTCGTCCTCGTCGAACACTTCCGATGCTGCAGGAAGAAACAGTTTGAACTCATATTCCTGCACGTTCCCCTCATGGTCCTTGTGTTTTCTTTTCACAGGAGTAATCGCCGCCTGCAAATCTTCCGGGAGCTGGCTCCAGATTTCCTCATTCAGATACTTCATCACATCGGAGGCCGCAATCCCGCACTTCGTATTCCCGGCATCACTCCATGGAACCTCTTTGCCGCCGACACAATCCACCGACTCAAACCGCACATACTCGTCTGTTGACTGAGTAACAACAACTGTCACATCCTCACCGGTTTTCAGGCGGAAGTCTACCTTATCCCCGACGGCCAGATTAACGCCAGCCATAATCCGGTTTGACAGCGTTTCCCACGGCATAACCGATTCCTGAACCATCCGGAGTGTTGCGTTGCAAGATGCCGGTGCCACCTCTCTCTTCTTTTCAGCGGATGCCGACTGGTGCTTTTCATCATGCTCCTTTGCATACCAGGCCATCTTTGCCCTCATTCCTTCGACCAGAGCCATCTTTGCCTCCGTCTCCCTCTGATCTCTTGCTGCCAGATGATTGTAAAAATCCCTGCTTGCCTCCATGACCGTGCCACTCTCTCCTGACACACTCAGTTCCAGACTTCCCGCCTTAATTCTTAATTCTTCCATGTTGCTTTTCTCCTTTCGCTATTGCGTATTCTTATATTGCTTTTATCTCGAATTTGCGAGCCTTGCGAGTAAAAAAATAGACTCTGCCGACACGCAAAATTCAATTCCTACACAGCTACCTCCAGTTGCCTGTTCAGCAGGGCATCAAACATCTTGAACCCATAAATAAACCCCTGCATTTCCGCTTCGATTGCTACCCCATACAGAGCATCCTCCAGCTCATTACTCTCCTTTGCCCTTAGCTGAGTGGCCTTCATCACTTCATAAAATTTCTTGTATCTCTCTGTCAGTTCCGCAATTTCCCTTCCTTCTACTGCCGGGCCTGTGATAAACTGATTGAACATATTGCAGTATTCCTCGTACTCGCTTCTCGGCTTTCCTTCCAGCAGGAATCCGCTTGCCATAGGAACCGCCGCCCGCTTTCCCGGATGAAAACGCTCCTGGACTGCAGCCCTCAGCCTCTCCGCTCCCTGGGCGACGCTCTTGTAATTGGTGTAGTCCTTCAGCCACTCGCAATACAGATTACACGCCTTCTCAGTCATTTCATACATAGGGTATTCTATGCCCTGCGGTATTCTGAAGGATGCCAGCCGGAACTCCCGCTTTTCCTCTTCACTCGCATCCGCACACAGGAATCTTGCAATCCGCTTGAAAATGATTGCATGGCTCTTACCCAACACTTCCGCCACTTCCTTGCTCGTCATGGTTATGGCCTGGCTCTTCTTTTCTTCCTTTGTCGGTGCAGGAGTTTTCAGAACAATCTCCACGATGTCATTTGCAGAAACGCCTCCGGCTATGCTCTTTATGCAGGCCGCAATTTTTTCGGCATCTGCGCTCCCGATATTCAGCGTTACACTATTCATGCCGTCCTCTCCTTTCTCAGTAATTTTAACAGCGGATGCCACGGCCTTGCGCCACGCATACGGCTGATAATCTTCTCCAGATCAATGTCCTCTCTCCCTACCTTCTGGTACCCCTGATACTTCCCGGCGTTTCTCTCGTTTACCGGCCTGTCGTGGAATCCGTCCGTAATCTTAAATCTGGCCGGATTTTTCTCTCCGTCGCTGAAGGCTACGTACTCCTTCGCCCCATGAATATAGTAGCCGACAATCTCCATATCCCTTACCTCCCTTCGTATCTGTCATGAATGGGGATCGGATACTTCGACCCTGTAATCTCCCGGAAACGACTGTCTGAGGTATAAAGGAAATTCCCGCCCATCATGTACCAGCGCCTCCGGAAATACAATGGCTTGCAGTCTATGTACTCACTTCCCGAAACCTCCCGCCATTCAATGTAGACACACTCCCGGATGTCCTCCGGCTCAAACGGTCCTTTCGTCTTTCCCAGGATATACAAATCCCTCCGATGTGCAGATATGCCGCCGTTGGTACAGTCACCCAGGCCACTTCTGTAGACCTCTGCCGTCAGTCCTGACTCAATATCAAAGTTGGTCCGCATCCAGTCCAGCGTCTCGTCCTTATATTTACATCCGCTCCATACGCCTTTCATGTATACCAGCTCATTGTCATATACCTGGATCGTCCAATACTCGTCGCCGCTCCTGACCGCTCTCAGCTGAAGATATTCCTTGCTCTCCGGATCAAAAGCCACTCTCATAATGACAAACTTATTGAACTTGTCATTGTCATGGACACTGTGCCGGTCTATGAAATCGTCCAGAAGCGTTTCTGCATATCCTTCCGGGATGCCGCCCTCCGGCTCAACAATATCTCCATGCTCCAACACTCCATATTTGTTTGAAATCTCGCACCATGTACCCTCTAAGTGGCACACAAAGCCATTCTTCTCAGCTCTCATTGCTTTCCTCCTGTTCTCTGCGGATTCTTTCTGCTTCTCTCCGCCCTGCAATTATTACATAGATGTCAATGTGAAAACCATTTACGATATTGACTGCCTCCAGCTCTGTCAGATTGCACCTTTCCTGAAGTTCTATCCGCAGCTTGCGCCTATCCCCTATGTCCTGCAGACCGTTCGGAGGCAGGAGCTTCGCTTTATCCCTATATTCGCTTGCTATCTCCTTTGTCAAAACCTCGGCCATGCCTATGCCCTTTCTACATAATCAACACTATTTGTCTGAAAACCATTCTCCGCACAGAACTCGATCCAGCACTCTAATAATTCCTGCAGGTTGCAAGCGTCAAACTGGGTTTCATCGCCATCGTTAAAACCTATGTTATAGGTGCCGCCACCTGCATATACGACACCCACTGCCGCTTTTCCTAACGTCACTCTTTCGCCTCCAGCCTTTCTAATTGCTCAATCACACGCTTCAGCGAATACTCAGAATTGCCGTTAAGGTGCCTCTGCCATGCTGACTGACTCGGCGCCCATCGGAAACCGTTACTTTTCAGAATCTCCCTTACCTCCGGCTCCGGCTTTCCGTCAAACATCAGCTGCAGACGCATTTCCTCGGTATTCCGCACGATCTTGAAGAATTTGCACTCTTCCTCCTGGGTCCCCTTCTCCTTTGCGGCCTTCAAACTCTTTATCCTTCCCTCGATCCGGTGGATATTGGCGTTATTATTCTGGAGCGCATAATCCGGGAATCCAATCCTCCCACAGAAGTCCGGCTCTCTCAGTTCCTTTATCTGGGCCTCTGAGTACCCCATATCCCGCAGTGCCTCATTACCTTTTTCTGCATCCTTCATTCTGACCGCCTTATTCGCCGCCTTCATTGTCTCCTGCAGCTCCTTTAAGCCTTCCAGCTTTTCCTCCAGTTTCTCAATGGCCCTCTCGTCACCCGATTTGATGATGTCCTTGCCATGCAGGATGCCTTCCATTTTGCGGAGGATTCCCTGAATTTCCTGAAACTTCTGGTAGTTCCGATCCGCCGCTGCGTTCTGCTTCTCTTTCTTCTTGACTGGAAAATTTCCGGCTCCGGAAATCATCACGCTCGGACACATCATTCCGATGCGACTGGAATCATTCATGTTCTCAGCCATCTTCCTTGAATACCTCTCGGCCAGCTTATAAACACGCTCCGCCTCTTCCGGTCTTGCCTCAGCCACCTTGTCTGCCAGATCATACGCTTTATTCACATACCCCTGGTACTCTGCCGTCTTGCTTCCTTCCTGATAATCGCTGAAGGACATCATACTATGCGCTGTCCTTGCCGCCGACTCATTGATTGCATAATAAACTCTCTCCACTATGCCGATACCTCCAATCTTTCTCTGTGCTTTGTCATGCGAACAGCACATTTTCCGTATGCCTCCAGATTCTCCCTATACTCCCGAAGAGAACGCTTTGCATCCGCCCGTGTGTATTCGCTGTTCTCAACCTCCCAGCCGTAGCCGTAGTTAGTCTCAATATCCCAACGGTCCCTCGTCTTTCTCTGATACGCCATGCTTACACCACCTTTAATGAAATAATGATATGCTCCGGCGTAAAGCTCTTGTCGCTGTCATACAGAGTACAGGTGCCGCCCTCGAACTTCCAGAACGCTGCCTTGCTCCAGCCCAGGTAAGAACCCTTGCCGTTATTTGCCAGTGTTTCCCGGCTGTCCGGCTGGTCGGGAATGATGCTGTAAAACCCTGTACTATCGGCAACATTCACTCTCCTACGCTGCCCTACGCATCCCTGGCGGGCATGAGCAACAATCTCAAACTCTGCCCCTTTTACAAGCGCCCTTTTCAACTGCGCCAAATTCTTAACCATGCTTCTCCTCCTTTCACGCAAATGGCAAATCTGCCATTTCCTTCTCTAATCTCTCCTGCTCGGTTTTCCATGCCTGGTACTCTTCCTCTGTGGCTCTCTTGGCCCATTCACACACCGGACATTCAGAACCCAATTCCTTGTCAGACGGTCCGATTTCAACACCGGCTTCGTCCACCCTCGGAGACTGCCAATCCTCAGCCGCCTTATCATTCGCAATTTGGGTAGCCTCCACCTCGCTGCTCGCCTGCACCATGTCTTTCCACCATACAGGCTCACAAGGGCCACTTTCTGCATCCCCATCCGTTCCCGGAACAACCAGACATACTTCGTACCAGCCCGGCTCCGCTACCAGCTCATAATCCGCCGCGTCCTTTTCAGATAAAGGCTGAGCGTACTCAATCCAGCCCCATGCCATCCGGCCAATGCTTTCCACATACTGTCTGCTGTCAAAATTCCCAATATCCAAAACCTTCTGTGACTTCGGATAACCACCGGGCATTACCGGCCTCTGTGTACTGTAATACTTCATGCTCTCGCCTCCCGTGCAAATATGCTTTCAACATCAGAACGTCTCTCCCGGATCATCGCCCTGGCCGTAATTTCATCAATTCCGCCCGATGTAATGCTTACAATCTTCTCTGCCGCCTGCCCGAACAGCTGGTACAGGTCCGCATAAATCGAATCTGCCTCAGCCTCGAACTTATCTGCCTTCTCCATATCAAAATGCTCTGACTGCATCCAATACTCTGACTGCTGCTCGGCTTTCTTCATTTCACGCTCCAGAATCTGCATCTTTCTGAGTAAATCTTTCATTGACAACATCCTTTCTCGTTTCTGCGTTTTCTTGCCTCTTGTGTAACTCTCATTTGCGAGCTTTGCAAGTAAAAAAATATACCTATTCCCAATCCAGCTCTCTGAGTTCCTGGGCCTCTTTGATGTAACCATTGCTTTCCAACAGCCATAGATCGTACTGAATAGCCAAATCCTCCAGACTGCAACCGCAATCATTCAGACTGTATACTTCTTCAACAACTTCGCCGACCATTGCCTTGTCACCAGCTGCCACGAGTACCGCAACAATACTCTGTACTTTCTGCTGAGCCAGCTTCCAATCCGCCGAATCCATATCGTAGTTTCCTCTTTCGCTCAGGGCTGCTCTGTAATCGCTCATATTATACATAACCTCTACCTCCGTGTCTTAGTTGTTGTTTGATTATGTATATATTATAACTCGCAACTACGAATTTGTCAATAGTTTTACTTCTCAAAATACAAATTATTTTTATTTTTTCCTAACAATAATCTCGTATCCGAGAGCAGATGTCATTCTTTCAAAATTGTCGAACCTCATGCTGACCGTGTTTCTGTTGAGTGCCTGGCTCACATTCTGCCTCACAACCCCCATTCTCTCCGCAAGCTCTTTCTGATTCAATCCCTCTTTCTCCAGAAGCCTACGGATAATCTCAGCCGGATCAGTTCCCACACACTCGCCCTGCAGCTTTTCAATCGCCTGGTTAAGAGCTTCGACATCTGCTTTCCATATATCCTCCGGCTCTTCCTTATCAATCATGCTGCCGCAATGCTCGGCCAGGCTCTCCAGCTGCTTAATTATTTCACTCATTGCCATGCTCAACCTTTTTCTCCTTTCCTTTTCTCTTTGCGGCCACACTTAATTTCGCCACCGCTACTCCTGCTTTCGTAGATTCCGCATTGCTGAACCGCAATCCTCTCCTGGTTAGCTCCAGGTTCTCCGCACAATCGAGCAACACCAGATTTTCGATACTGCAGTTGTCTTTGTCGCCATCCAGAAAACCCACCATTTTCCCTTCCGGAACCGGACCATTATGCTCTTCCCATACTCTCCGATGTACGAACTCGAATCGTTCCCGCTGGATGCCGGTTTCCTGAACCTTCTGAATCAGATATCCGTCCGTGGTATGAGTATACTCCCCTACTTCCATGTGGTTTGCCGGTACGTTCCCTTTCTTAAACATTGTTGCAGCTGCTTTCGCATACGCCTCGGCCGACATCTTCTTTCCCTTGTTGGCAGGAACATGACCCTGCTCAAACTGCCCGGTCAGCCCGGTATTGATACCGTGGTTTCTCTTATACGCTTTCATCTGCCGGATACCGATTGTTCCGGCTCCGTATTTCCGGTTTACTGCCTCCACCAATTCTGCAGTGCTTTTTCCCTGGGCGATACTTTCAACATACTCAGCCATCCCTTTCGGGTATTTTACGGAATAACCTTTCGGGTTTCCTGTCGGTGTTCCGCTCCGAATATGAAACCGGCTTTTTGCCCCCTTGATGATTTCCTCCGTGAAAACCATTCCGTACTTCTCGCTGAAACCCTGCTGGTTGATTAGGGCTGTTACTTCTTTCGTTGTCCGGCCTGGTACATTCTCGATCAGCCAGTCAACTACTTCCTGCGGCCACTTCCACACTTACTTCACCCCCCCCACGAACCTCCAGCATTTCAGGAACGGCTTTCGCTCTCTCGTAACCGTATTCATCCATGTGGATCATTGCCTTCAGCTGAAGCTCGCCGGTCTTGATGATCTGCTCTCCGATTTTTGCCATTGCCTCTGCCCGCCGAATTTCTGCGTCCATCTGCTCACCGTTAAGGTCCTCGTCACCCAATTTTTCCAGCTGAGCGAACAGATGATTATTCAAATCTCCTAATGTATTCTTCATCTATGACACCCCCTCTGTTTCTGACAGTCCCGGAAACTTCTGCATCAGAAGTCCTTTCAATGCCTCTACATCATCTGGAGGAAGAATCTCAGGCCCTTTCTGGATTCCGAAAAGGACATCGCCCGCTATCCCACATCCATGAATATCTGCTCCATACAGATAGGATGCTGCCGAATTGAACGGACGCTCCTTGATAATCCCGGACTCGTCCACAATCATCACAACATAATCCTTAAACAAATCATACATACGCCGAGTCTTTACCGTTTCCGTGCAGTCAGCCCCAATCATTTCTCCCTGCGCCTCTACATCCCAGGGAACCTCTACGACTGAAATGCGGTTATCTGTAGTAATTTTTACTGTCTTAGCCATCCTAATACCCCCTAATCGCACCCGTGGCAGGTATCGCAATCATGGTGCTGCCAGTTTCCGTCCTCGTCCTGATACAGACACTCGCTTTCGCCCCGGCACTTGATGTAGACCTCGTATGCCTCGTTACTGCAGGAATCACAATAATCGCCGTCAATGATCTGGCCTCCCTGATAAATCCTGTGACCGTCATTGCTGCCCATATCTTCGTCCGCCCACCAGTGTTCAATCGTGGCCTCCGGGTACATTTCGGACAGCTTCAGCATTACCGGCTCAGGATTGGACCAGGCTGTTTCAAAGCTGATTGTGTCCTCGTCCTCCTGCTCGTTGGAGTAGGCGTTCCACTTTGTTCCCCAATTATCACAGCACCAATCATACCATGTAGTAGCTCCGTACTTTACCTTGTTGGATATGTACTGCAGACCCAGCTCCAGCAATTCTTCCTCTGTCTTTTCATGGCTCTCCAGTCTAATTCGATACTCTTCATCAGTCATCTGCGGCTTTGAATACCCCTGCTGAAATCGGTGTCTTCTCTGGCTGAGCCTTCTATTTACTGCCTCGATAGCCAGAGTTTCCAAACTGCCTGATACCATATTCAAGCTCTCCGGCATCGGGATTATCTTGTTGAAATCAAAGCACACTACATCCCTCTTCTCGTACTCGTCATACTCCGTCTTGAATAACGGTAACTTCGTGATCCCTTCCATCTTCACAATATTCTTTACATGATTTGGCATAATCTTAATCCTCCTTAATCTCTTCCCATTTTGCATACAAAACAGAAACTAATCTCTTTTTGAAAACTACCTTGCTGGTGTCATAACGCTTTGTAAACCAGCCCTTTTCTGCATATTCCTTGAACCTTGACCTGCACAGCATTTCTGTATGAACCGGGCGCCCCGCCTGTTCATACCCCTGTAGTTCGGTATTCCAGACAAATGCGGCGTACTCGTACTCGCTGATTCCGTCCATCTTTGTGTACTCCCTTAATGTGATCCCGATGCGTCCTAAGCGCCCCATTCGATCATTAAAGTCGTTTCCCGTTTTTGCCAACCGTTCCTCGTCAACATCCAGAACCGCAATTACTCTCATTCTCCATCTCCTTCCCCTAAGTGCATCAGCACATACACGCCTTTGCTGTGTTTTTCATCGAACCAATGCCACACATCTTCCTTATGGGTACCAGCCGGAAAATCCATAAACCGCTCCATGATTTCATCATTGTCATTTACAGGAATATCTCCCAGGATGCCCCACAATTCTTCCAGTTGTTCGTCGCTGAATTTCTTACTGAGGGAGTATTTCTCAATGATTGCCGCCAGACATTCCTCCTTCGTTCTGTAAAACTGGCCTTTATCCAGCACATTCTTCTGGTGCCAGCCAGCCCTCATGCAGACATAGCTCCCTTTCTTTTCCTCCAGGATTTCATACGGTACTGCCAGATGCTCCGGCTCGTCGTTCCAGTCATTGGACCTGGGATTGTTGCAGATTCTCCACATCCTTCGCAAAATCTCGTACCGTACCCCTCCAACTTTCACAAATCTTTTTTTCACATATCTTCCTCGCTTTCTTCATCATCTTTGGGATTCCAATGGTACTCGCAATCCGGATTCTCACACCGCCCGTTCCACATCCCCTGCCCGCAGAGAGGACAGGTTTCATACTCATAGCCACTGTACCCAACGCCCATATAAGCCATATCCTCTCCACCTACCCTTCGATATTGAAGCCGGTATAATCGGATAAGTCCTGCATTTCCTGCTCGAACATTTCCTCATAGACTTTCTTCTTGCTGCTGTCACAGTGCAAATGTGTATCGAGGCAATTCACATAATATGTAAAATCACTCTGAGGGTTGAGGTCATGCTGGCGTATGGCCCCCAGCTGCTCATATCCGGCTTCTGTCAGAGTGCCTGCATCTTCCTCGTCCTCCAGCCTCTTTCTTGTCTCCTTGACGGCTTCGCTCATACGGAAGATGCCTTCTCTGAAAATTTCTGCCATGATTCCGTTTAAGGTAATCTCCAGACCCTCGAACCGCATCTGCTCCACTACCTTGAACATATCCGCTCCTGAATCGTCCAGCATACTCAGATCATCAACTCCACAATCAAGAACCGCTCTGATTAAATCATTTCTCACTTTTCAACGCCTCCTACAAATAAGATTTTCCGTATCTCTTCCGGAACTGCTCCCTGGTACCGATCTTCGCCTCATAGATTGCCTGCCCCAACATCTTTGACAACTTCTCCGCCATAGGATTATCATGCACTCTTTTCAGCGGCTCTCCCATGTTGTGACAGTTATTGCAGACCGGCACTTTCAGACCGTCCTTTTCGCTCAGTTCCCTGCCTGCCGTTCCGAAAATCAGATGATGCTCTCCCTCTGCCTGTCTGCCACAGAAAAAGCAAATCTCCGAATAATCCGTTACTATGCTTTTGCTCATGCCCTGCCTCCTATTTCTTTTTCTTATCCATGCCCCAAATAATCAAAATCGCCAATACTGCTACTGCCGCCATAATCTGCCTCCTATCCATAAAAGATTTCTGAGAATATCGCATACTGGATAATCGCATCCGCTACCTCTGCATCCACCATTCCACAGTCAATATGCAGTTCATGGTCGATTACCTCAAAAATATCCCCATGCTTCGGCTGTTCTGCATACATTTTGATGCCCTGCAGCAACTTCTCTTTTGTCAGAAGCTCGTTCCTGTCCTCTTCCATATCATGCAGGATAAGAGTGCCGCCCTGGCTGATCTGCTCACTTGCATACTCTCCGAGACTGTGGCCGTCAACCTTCGCCTTGTCGCACCAGTAGTTGATGCCGCCCTCCAGCGCCGATACCATGATGTCGTCAATATCCTCCTGGGTAACGACAATCTGGAGTACCACACGCACACGGTCGGCCTCCGTTTCTTTCTGCAGCTTCTCATAATGCCCGACCGCTTCTTTTAATGCCCGCTTCTGCTCAGAGTCTTTTACGGTTCCACCGTCCTGCAGATTCTTCAGACCTTCCAACACCTTTGTAATCTCATTTTTCTCCACGATTTTCTTCCTCCTTCACTAATTCTTTTACCAGCAAATCTGCTGTCATGCGATCCATCCCTACACGTTCCAGCGCCTTATACGCCTTTGCTTTTTCCTTTCCACTGACAGCCTGCGCCAAATTCCTTAACAAATCTTGAAGCATCACCTTCACTCTCCTTCATACTTTGCGCCACAATACGGACATTTCGTTTCTCCGTAGCAGTTGAACATTTTCCCACACTCTTTGCAGGTATCAAGTTCTCCATTCCGGAACCAATCCTCCAGCAGACTGCTGACGTGCTGCCAATCCACCGCCTCATAGACCTCTTCTGCCAAATCCGTCTGGCCGTTGCACTCCTGCAGGATGCTGTTTCTCGTGTACGTTGTATCTGACAGCTCCGGTATGTAGCAAACCCTGTCAGGATGCTCCGTGTCGTAGAAAGCCTCGTCGTCCTTGAAGATCATTCCCTGGCCGTAGAACTCACGAACAATCTTTTCTCCCTCGCCGTTCTCGTCCGGTGGAGTATAGCTGCCGACTTTCAGATATTTCTTGTCACTCATTCTCTGATTCACCGCCTTCCTGATCCGGTTCATAATATTCCTCGATGTGCAGGGAACCGTCCTCTTCCGTCACGATTGCAGGGAACCGCACCTTGTAACCTCTGCCGACCATCATATTTGCGGCCAGTTCTGCAATCTCTCCGAGATAATACATATCCCACTCCAGATTTTCGTCACCGGCTACCACCTTGCACATTTCGTAAACCGCATTATAAATCTCGTCGCACCTTGCCGACTGTTCATCCGATAATTCCGGATGCAGTACGCCGTCCAGCTCTCCGTACAGTTCTTTTATCATTTCCTTAATTGCCTCTGCGTCCTCTACAAGTTCCCTTGCAGTAGACGGACAGCCACGCTTGCCTCTCTCCGGTATCCACATTTCAACGTGTTCGTCAACGTCAAAATTATCTGCGTAATCCCACAGGTCTTTCAGAAACGACTCTGCCTGATCCTCCGCATCAAAATCAATTATCATGGAGAAATCTTCTCCTGCTGGGGAAAACTTCCCCATTTCCACATAAGTCCTGCTGTTCTGGCTCGGTTCCTCATACACTGAATAGGACCAGTCCGATTCTTCCGCTTTGTCAAGCATCCGCTGCAGTTCCTTACTGATGTTCTTGTATTCTTCCATCTGCTCACCAACCTCTCTAAATGTAATAACAGCTGAAATTCCAGTGATGCCCGAACTCATAGTAAAGTCCGTACCTCTCAAATATCGCATCGAATTTCCGTCTGATTGCCGGGTACATACCGTAGTAGAGCATTTCACATACCGGGCCTTCAAAACTCATGCTGAGGATATGGTCCGGATTCACATATTCAAAATACGTTTCCGGCTCGATCCCTTCCTCCACAAACAGATGCTCCCGGTCATTATAGAAATAATGGCCTGTTTCCGGGTCCTTGCATCCGAACCGCTTGTGGTTGAAATAAATATCCACGTCCTGCCACAGCCCATGCTCCAGAAGGAACTCTCTGATTTCAACTGCCAGATTCTCAATTTTCTCCGGTGTCAATCTTAATGCGCCCATCCTACACCACCGCCTCTCTGATTTCCGTTATCATACCGCCTACAAGCCCCCAACTACTAATGTACTCATTCCCTGCTCTGCGGGCCTCCGCTACGCTCCTGGCCTTGCATTTCATAGGCTGGTTGCATCCGCTTTCGTCGTCGTAAATCCAGACTTCGTACTCCTTCATGCCATGCCCTCCGAATACCCCAGAATTTTCTCCCTGGAGAAGCGGTCAATTTCCTCCAGATAATCCCTGCCTGCGTCCTCCTGCCACTGGCTCTCGAACTCATTCGCCCAATCTACAAACAGCTGTTTCCATGTGGAGCTTTCAATCTTGCACAGCTCCGGATTGCTGATCTGCAAATCCGCATATACCAGCGTAATCTCCATGATGTTCTCCGTCAGGTGTCCGAATACGGCTTTATCTCCCGCCATGACCTCCGGCACATCTACCACTTCGCTGAACCGGTATTCGATCTTTGCAGGACTGTCACTGTCCAGCCTTTTCATTCCCCACCGGCTATTATGGACATCAAAAGAAATATATCCATTGGTGTCTACTGTAAGTCCCACCATGCCGTCCACGCCGCTTTTCTTTGCGCTGTCAATTATTTCTCCAATCAGAGGCAGAACATTGATGCACAAGCCCATAAACGCCTCCTTGTGGCTCTCCTGTGTGAACACTGCCTTGCTATCCATTCCTCAATCTCCTTTCCGATTTTTCCTCCACTCTGCGACTTCCTCCGGGGTTGTGACCGGATACCCGCATTAGAGGCCCCGGCTCTAACCCTGCCGGGCGGGATGCTCATTTTATACTGCTGCCTGCTCTGCCTCTGCTTTTTCCTCCTGGGCTGCTTTCTTTCTGCCGCCTCTCTTTGCTGCAGGCTTTTTCTCCGTGTCGGCTGATCTCCTGCCACGCTTCGGCTTTTCTTCCGGTGCCTGCTCCGTATCGGATGCTGCCGTTTCTTCCTCCGGCTTTTCTTCCTTTTCTGCCTCGTTTACAGGCTCAGGGAGCGTTTCTTTTGCCTCTCCCGTAGGAATTTCCGCCTTAACCTCTTCCGGCTGAATCTGCGCCTCCTGCTCCGGCAATCTCTCCTGCAGTTTATAGCGCTTACGGATAGAGGCGATCATCAGTGCGACTTCCTGGCTTACCAGCTCCTTATCCTCGTCCGTCAAATCTCCGGTCAGTTCCCCTCGCTTCGGAACCGTAAACTCACCCGTTCTCTGCCAGCCGTCTGCTCCTTCCAAAAATGCGTCAATAACTCTCTTTGCCATATCATGCTTTACATCCCATTTCATCATAGTGTTTTTCCTCCTTGTGCTTTCCGCATATTCTTTTACTATTGCCTTGCCCTGCTCTATCGCCTCCGGAATATCAACGCCGATCTGCCGGTAGAAATCCGGATGAACGATACACTCATAAGCTCTCGCCATTTTACTTCTCTGCTCCTGCGTTACCCCGATACGAAAATCTTTCGCCACCAGCAACGCTTTCTTCCAGTCCTGCTCCCGGACTGCCTCTCTTACGATGTCCGACTTCTTAATCATTCATCATCACCGAATCCCGGAACTTCCAGCAAGTCCTTCTCAATCCAGAACTTCTCTCCCAGGAAGTCTACCTTTACCGCATTTCTGCCGGTCTGGACCACCGTTGCCAGCGGTCCGATGTCCGGAATCTTTACCTGTGTTCCTACGTTCATGCTGCTACCTCCCGAATCTCTTTCAGTTTGTCAATGCCAGTGAAGATGCAGGAGCCGGTGGTAAACACCAATCCATCCCATCTAACGTACTTTACCGTCTCTGTATTCATTTCTCCGGTAGCTCCGTCCTTCCACTCAACCTCGACTGTTTTGCCGTCTGCCAGCATTTCCTCTATCTTCTCTACATCTGCCATTCTGAATGTTTTCATCCCTTGCCTCCTACTTTTCTTCCTTCTCCGACGCTATAACCGCCAGCACAAGCACTCCATTTACCAAAATCGCTGCCAGATTCCCGGCTCTCATTCCGTCATGCAGGCCGACCATAAAGTTGATAAACAATACCACCTGCAGGAATCTCCTGATTTTTTTCATTGCTTTCTGCCCTCCTTTATGGTAGACTTATCAGCTGAGGGGGCTTTGTTTCTGCCCCGCTCAACCGATAAGGAACTGTTCTCAGTTGCTAATCAATCCAACTCAGCACCGCCGTGATAATTGCCAAAAGCATTGTCACTATGGTTGCTATGATCGCCGTGAAACTTTCATAGATTTGGAATTTGATGCGCTTCTGTTCGAGCAGTTCTTTTTTTGTGTCTTTCTTCTTCCGTTTTCCCAAATGGCTTGCCTCCTTTCCGTTGGATTTAATCAAATTGTTTTGTTTGATTATGTATATATTATAACTCGCAACTACGAATTTGTCAATAGTTTTACTTCTCAAAATGCAAATATTTTACCTGTCCAACTCGCAACATTGAACCCGCTCATGAGCTGGTGCAAAAATTAGGTCAAAAATTGGTGCAGAAGTAGTTTTACTTACAATTTTTGTTAGGTTTCTTACACAGAATGTGAACAAATTGTGAACAAAAATAATGTTTTCCAATCTTGCCATTCTCTTTTACGATTTTTACGCAAATTCCGCAAGCCATTGATTTTATTGGGTTTTCTCCGATTTTGAAAAGAATCTCTTGTTAGACTTCCTGTAAGATTCAATGTAAGGTTTCCTACAAAATCAGGTGTAAGAAATCTTTACGAGATATTAGAGATAGAGATAAAGATATATAAATATATATGGTCAGATGTAGAAATCTGACCATTTTTCTTTTGGCTCTCATTTGAGAACTTTATTCGCATTTATATGTGGATAATGTGGATAACTCGAATTTGTGAACAGGCTCATAACCCTTGACTTTTCTGCTGTGATTGATTAAGATATAAATATAAAAGGTGCTACCGGTAGACGGTTGGCCCGATAAAATGTTTTGACTAAGAATAGTCGCCCAAGTTTAGCGGACCGGGGCGGCTATTTCTGTGTCTTTCCATGATGAAATCCTATCGTATATCCAATCCCGAAGCAGGTACCGCATAGTGCCAGCACCGCTATCAGACCTTCCATAGTCAGCATAACACACGCCCTCCTTTCTCCAGATTCCCTTTCAGGTTTCTATGTAACTCGGAGGGTCACAGTCCCTCCGTAGAGGGCCAACCGCCTACCGTCTTGGTAGCACCCACAGAAATGCTACCACAGAATCCGACAGATTTCAACCATTTTCAAAACCTGCCGCATCATGCTTTTATTCCTCAGAATTGATAAAATCCTTACAGTCCAGTTTCCGATACGCCTTCTCAAAAGTCGCTTTCGGACTCCATGAAACATAACCGTCCGGATATTTCACCCGGTACCCAGGAACGCCATTCTTCTCCTGTGGCTCTGCCTTAACAATTTTTACACCAATGTAATTCTCCATACTGCCCTCCTATATTATTTCTTAAGCCGATTGACAGCCGCCTGTACCTGGGCGTAATTGTAGCCTGCTGCCTCCAGTCTCCTCTTGCGTTCAGCTCCATTGCCCCAGCTTCCACGGATAACTTCTCTGGCAATATCCTCAACGGACTTTGCCGGAGCTGTAGGCTTGCTTGCTGCAGGTGCCGATGCCACACTGCCCTTTACGGTACAATAAGACGGATTCTCCAACCAAATCCAACCTGCGCCGGATTTCAGCTTGCCCCAGCCATCTTTAACCTCAACGATTGTAAACGCCCCTTTTCCGGTGTACTGTCCCGTCTTGTTATCGCCCATTGCCGGACTCTTGCGGATGCACAAATCCGGAATGATAACCTGAACCATGAAGGGAACAGCCGGAAAATTCTTTACGGTGTCTCCGCCCTGTGCGGGAGTCTCTGCTGGTTTCGATACTGAGGAACCGCCAAGAGCTGCTGTAACCTTTTCTGCCAATTCCCCATATCTGGAATAAAGCCAGTCTCCAGGGCATGACTTATTTGCAAACCATCTGTGAGCGGTCAACACCATTTCATCACCCTTCGGCGCATAGGCAAGCGTTTTTTCCTTGCTGCCGAGCCACAGCAGACGCTTCTTGCCATTCCTCCTGCAGATGTCAACGCACAAATCAATCAACTTGTTATATACCTTGCTGTTCATGGCATACGGTGCTGTCTTGTCAGATGCACACTCAATCGTCACTGCCTGCTGGTCGTTGTCGTTACTGCTGCTACACCAACTCCGATATGCCTCGTCCACAACCAGGACCGTCCGCCCTTCTGTACCGATGCCATAATTGCAACTGGCCTGTCTGGATGCGCTCGTAAAGCAGCCTCCGATTCCTTCCGCCGTCAGCTGACCCACAACACAATGCGGAGTAATCCTGCAGAGCGCCTTTGTTCTTTTCCCGCTATGGTTCGGGCTTAAAACTGTGCAATCAACCAATGTACTGTTACTCATGTTACCGCCTCCATTCTGGGGCTTAGTTCCTGCCCCTGCATATTTCCTATAGAACCCTTCGCCGTAACCGGCTCTCTTTACCTTGACCGCCTCACTCTGATCTGCCGGCCTTTCGTACTGTGTAAGCAATACGTCGGACGCTTCACGGACAGACTTTGCAGATTTCATTACTGCCAGCACACTCTTGTACCCTGTGCATAATTCCTGATAGCCAAACTCAAACTGCATTTCGGTATCTCCGATAGAGCAGCCCCTTCCCTGTGCAAAGCTGAGAAGATTCTGCTTTCGGCTCCAGAAAGTCCATTGTGCCAGCCCATATCCGGCGCTGTCATGGATAAAATTCGTATAGCTGCCGTTGTCAACAGCCTTCGTATAGCTTTCATCCGTGTACCCCAGCTTTTTCTCAAAGCTGTTCTGCAGATTTCTGGGATTCAATCCTGACTCAGCGAACCAATGGCCCATGAGGGCGGCAACGCCGTAAGCATTGCCAACCCTCGCCATAAAGAAATTCCACATCTGCTCTTCCACGGTTTTTCCAATAAGTGACATAAGCTCCGCCTCCTTATTTCTCCGGATTTACCTCTTCCCCGAACTCAACCTCGGATTCCACGATAATTCCGGCGTTCTCCTGCATTTTCATTTCTTTAACCGCCGCCTCGATCAGTACGTCCAGCTGTTCATCGGATATGGAGATATTCTTTGCAATCAGGATTTCCCTCAGAAATTCCGTGACGATTGCCTTTCTGTCCTCTCCGGGTTTAGCCCAATGCACCTGCTGGGCCATTTCCGCCGCATATGTGGCCCACTTCTCAATCTGTGCCATCTTGTCGGCACCGATCTTCTCCTTCAGCCAGTGGATCAGATACCTTGCGACTACCAGCGCCGCCACCATGACGATTATTTTGATTACTTCAAAAATGATTTCATCCATTTCCTACATCCTCACTTTCCGTTGTTTTGGCTGATTCCTCAACCTGTTTCTTTTCTTCCTGCTCCCACTGATGTTCCCGCCGCCGATCCTTATTGGTCCTGATCCATCCGCAGATACCACACTCGCCTATTGTGGCCGCTATGACCGCACAGGCGTAGCTTTCAGGAATACTTGCGTATTCCCGGAAGATTTCAAGCATCTGCCAGTTGAACCAAACAAAAAAGGCACCGACCAGAATCAATATCAGATTCAGCGTGCCTATCTTCCCTATGACCTCTTTCAGCTTTTTCAATGGGCGGAACCCTTTTCTTTTTCTGCTTCTCATGCACTCCCGCCTCCTACAATCCAATCTTTGCAAAGACGATAGCCAGAACAGCACCCAATATGGCGGTTCCGATATATGACAGCATTTTGCGCCATTTCTCGCCGTCTCTGCCCTCAATCTGCTCCAGGCGCTTTTCCTGCCGCTCCTGGATTTTCAGCATATTCTCCATATTGTCGGCCAGTTTTTGCGTGGCTGCTGTCAGGTTGGAAATTTCCTTGACCGTTTCCTCCAGATTGCTGAGGCGGTGGTTCTGCCTGTCGTTTTCTTCCTTCAGCCGGTCATTCTCCGACTCCATCAAATCCCGGAACTGTTCCAGTTCCCTGTGTGTTACCGGATTATCCATCTGAGCTACCTCCTTTCCACAACGGAAGATGCAATATCCCGGAACTCAGCCGGTACACATGACGCATCCAGGTTGTATTCTTCCAGTAAATCCGCTATGGCGGAAGAAAGAATGGCATCCGCAACCGGATTTTCTCCCGGCCTGAACGAATGCCACACAAGATGATTATGCAGGTTAAACAATACAATCTCGTTTTCTTCCGTCATTTCCAGATGCAGGGAGTTGAACGCCTTTTCCAGCCTGTCGAAATCAAAAATTTCTTCATGACCTATCCTTCTACTCTGCATCTTCTGCTCCCTCACTTTCTCCGATTGATTCCAGCTCGGACTCTAACTCATTGATCTTATCCCTGAGCGACTGTCTCTGCTGCTTAGTCTCAGCATAGTCTTTTTCCGAAATCTGCCCTTCAGCAAATTTCAGGGCCTTGTAATCGGTACCTGTGAGCAGCTGCTTCAAGCCTGCAATTTCAGACTCGATTGCTTTCTTCCTCTCGTCCATGATCCGCACCTCCTTCCTTCCATGATTCTATGAACAACGAATCAAACAATTTATCCATTGCGTGAACCGTTCTTCTCGCATTTCTGTGTTTCATGCTCCCTTTCCATGAGCTGTAGGAACACCGGACATCCGCAAATGTCATAAGCCCCTCGTCTACCAATTTCTTCTGCTTTTTCAGTTTCCTACGTTCCCGGACTACCGCATTATGGCATGGCTTTCTGATTATCTTTCCAGCGTCCGTCAAATATATTTTCGTTTTCAGGAATGTAAAGCCGTGTGACAGCTTGACAATTCCCGTCTTTTTCTCATTGATTGTAATTTTCAGCCCGGTACAAATCTTCCTGATTTCATCCAGGCAATATGTAAGATACTCCTTGCTTTCGTGAATCAAATAAAAATCGTCGTTGTATCTTCCGTAACCGTGTATTCTAAGCACTTCCTTGATGTAGTGGTCCATCCTGTTCGGATAGGTTATTGCCAATGTCTGATTTATCTCACTCCCCAGGCCCAGCCCTTTATGTGCCTCTTCCTCCGGCATTTTCTTAAACTTGACATTAAACTCGTAATAGGCATCAATGAACAGATTTGTCAGCCATATAATGCCCGGATCGTCAAACGCATCCGCTACTATCTGCTTTACCTTCTCATGGTCTATACTGCCAAAATAATCTGAGAAGTCCACCAGAAGAATATACCCCTCTGTGCCAAACCTCCGGTAATGCCACCGCAGATGCCCGACAAGCCTTTTCATGGCGTGGCCGGTACCCATTCCCTTTCTGCTGGCTCCGTTATCATGTATCAACGATCTGGTAAGTACCGGAATCAAAGCATTTTGATTGAGAGACTTCTGCGGTACCCGTTCTGAAAAGTGAACGCTCATGATCTTCCGCAGTTTTCCTCTTTCTATCAGGATAAAGCAGATAAACCCTTTGCGGATGTCTCTGTGATACATCAAATTCTTATTGATGGCCGCAATGTTTGTCAGCCTTCTCAACATAAACCTCTGGACGCTCGCCTTATATTTCACACCTTTCGCAGCCTGTATGGCGGACCCCGACAAAGCGTTTCTGCTGATAACCTTATAATACTGTCCATATTCCTCTAAGACCTCCCTCCGTTTGGCATCACGCAGGGCTTTCCTTCGCCTATATCTTGCCTCGTGTCTCTCTTCACTTGTCATAGCCTCATTCACCACTTTCGGTTACACTAAAAAATGGCACCCGGTACGGCGGTCCTATGGTAGCGACCTTTCTGGTGGAACTAACCGCATAGGACAACGGGCATGAAATGCAGGCTCTCCATCAATCCTGCACCATGCAAGCAGCGTCCGCCCGGTCACATCCGGGTACATATTCACGGATATTTCTATCCGACGGCATATCCTCTCCTTCCTTCCACCTGCACTGATTTCGGAATACCCCAGGGGCAAAACCTACTTTGTCTCGCTTTGATGGAATCAGAGCGGCACCCGATTCGCATTGGACGCGTTCCAGTTGTTCGCATTGCCGTTGTTGTTGACATTGCACGCATTAGTCGAGTTGCCAGACCTCACGGACGCCAGCCACCAGTTGCACCGACACAGAGTTTACAGAGGATATCCGATATATGAACAGGCAGGGGTTATTTCCCTGCCCGGCCATTGTCTGATTTGCTCCAATTTA
The DNA here is from genome assembly GCA_910585665.1 of uncultured Acetatifactor sp. Classification (GTDB taxonomy): domain Bacteria; phylum Bacillota; class Clostridia; order Lachnospirales; family Lachnospiraceae; genus Acetatifactor. The sequence continues at coordinate 76,963 of CAJUFI010000002.1, forward strand.
TGATTTTCCCTATGAGGTCACTGAGATAATCTGTTATCTCCCTCATATTGTCCTCAGTTGCGCCGCCACATTCTTCAACTATGTCTATCAGCTGTTGCTGGAGGATATTGCAGTATGACAGCGCCCTCGCCTGCAATTCCGATCTTTTCTTAACCTTTTCTTCATCCGGCACCTTATCATCCAGCCATATATCATTGGCTATTGATATGCAATCCCGGATCGTCCTTGCGTAATCTACCGCCGGTTTCCCATTGAAATATCTCCACCTTTTCGGAACGTATGTCTCATTCATTACATACACCGACACTTTATGTTTCAGCTGATTTGCCAGTGTTAGCGTGTCGAATTTCGTTTCCGTCCGGTTCCTCCGGTAATTCTGGCCGTAGGAATATTTCGTGTTCTTGCTTTTATTCTTTCCCTGTTCTGCCGCCATGTTTTCTCCCTTTCAAAGAATATGGGGACCACAAGGGTCCCCGATTTTATGGATTCTGAGATTATGCTGCTTTCGCAGTGATACGGAAGCAGAGCGGCACCCGACTCGCATCGGACGCGCCCCAGTCGCTCGCATAGCCGAGGCCGCTGACAAGGCACGCATTAGTCGAGTCGCCAGACCCCACGGACGCCAGCCACCAGCTGCACCGACTTCCGCCGTGACCGGCGCCTTTGATGCGGTTCAAATAGCTGTTCGCAAAAATAGGGTACTGCATCGCCTGCCCCTCAGACCAGCCCTGGGTTCCCCATACCACAGCGCCAAATACCTCATACTCATGCGGCACCCACAGCTTGCCAATATCCTGCCAGCCCCATGATGTGGAATCTGTCAGAGCGCCGCTTGCTGAATACCGCTGCTCCATGAGAGACCTCTTTGTTACGATATGTTTCTTGACATTCTCCGGCAAATAACCATAGAGCGTTTCTTCCAGCCACTTATGCAGATTGCTTACCATGTACGGATAAGGCGACTCTGCATTTCCGTTATTATTATTCGTGGTATTCCACTGCACTGTTTCCGAAAAGCAATCCCGGCTGATAAAATCAATGTGATGCCCTAAGTTCTGATCGGTTGTTCTGGTATACCCATCCAGGCAAGCAATCTGAGATTCCACCCTCTCATTCTTCACGGTATGAGGAATGAAGTCGCAGACATAAATCCCGTCATAAAAACCCATGTCGATTCGGTCATGAATCCATTCCCACGGATCGCTGTAACGGGAAATCTCTCCATTGAAAATCTCCGCCAAATTTCTCCCTTTGTATAATCCATTTGTTTGCTGGAGAAGCAAACGAACATCGTCTCTTGCCTGGGCGTCCTCAATTTTCCTCGGAACACCGCCCACTTCTATCTCTGTAATCGTTGACATTTCTCTTACCTCCTTAAATTGCCGCCTCCAGAACCAGACGATCTTCTCCGTCAAAGCGGCCCATTCCGTCCGGAACTGTTAACTTTCCATTGTCAAAATCAAAGGGCAGCATACACACTACCCTTCCTCTGTCGCTGTCATACGAATATCCGAGCAGTCTGCCGATTACTGCACGATTGCTCAAAGTATTCTGCAGCAGTTGCCTTGTAGCAGCGTTGATGTTGTCCGCGTGCGCCGGATCAGTCGTCTCAACCACCTGGATTGATTTTGAAAATTCCGGCTGAGTATTGGTGTACTCCTTCATGTTGCCTCCTTTCCTCTAAGCCAGCCTTAGAAAATATCATCCAGGGTATAGGTCTGCTCAACATCATCATCCTTGCCCTTACGCATGAAGGTCTTAACACAGACAATATCGCCTTCTTCGTCATACAGACCGATCTCACTGATTTCCTCGCCCGCACATTCTGTCTCTGACAGCGTGCATACATACCGGCATATCGTATCTTCCGGGAAACTGTACCCGTCAATCTCCTTGCGGTAGATTTCATTGGAAAGCCCTGTCTGCGTTTCCGTAGGCGGTATCACCTGCCCGCTGGGATCAACGCCACCATTTCCAAACGCCATGCCTACGATTTTCGGGAGCTGGATTGCGCCTGCCCTTGCCTTAACCAGTTTCACTCTGGCTTTCTTTGTGATAATCACATTCTTGCTCTTGTCCTCTGCACTCACTCCGCTACCTCCTTCCTGTATATTGAATTAAGATTCCTGGTGCCATCCAGCGATAAAGCACCATTCAGGAACCAGTAATCCCTTGTTTTGGTTTCAACAGTTGCGATTCCAACCGTTTCCTGCCCGGATAAATCCACTTCCGAGCGTACTGTCAATGCTGCCTTTGCCCTGCATCTGGAGAAATTCAGCAGATGCTCTCCGTCCAGGTTCCAGCCTCCGTCTAAATACAGAAGCCCCCAAAAATCAACCGCATCATGGTAAACAACCTCGGCTCTCACATTTTCCCGGATATGCTGTTTCCATGCTGTGCTGAGGTTCTGCAGCTTTACACCCTCTGTCTTGTTGCGAACCCCGAACCCATTTCCCATATTCAGGATCAGGCCATATCTCCGTCTTGCGTCCAGCAAAACAGAGCCGTCAAGATTCCAGAGTCCGTCGAAACAGCGGACGCCCCAAAAGTTAATGCCGAAGTGACTGCTCACTCCGGCACGGAATATTTCATCATTTTCAATTCGGCCCTTAAAACCGACTAACACAAGCCTTGCCTGCTCCTTCGTGTAAAATCCGCCCTGGCCGAACCACATTCCCAGCGCAAGGCCATAGCGCCTTTTGGTGTTGAGGATAACACTGCCATCCAGCAGCCAGGTACCGTCATACACATACTGATACCAGAACGGTATTCCCATTTTGAAGTGGACGTTTCTCAGTATGATTTGCTCCAGATGCCTGTTATCCAGCACAATCTCTATCCTGTCATTGACCTTATATGTCGTGTGCGACTGTTTCAGCCGGTCCAGTATTGCTCTGACCTTCTTTGAATCCAGCGTGCCTTCCCCGACAAAATATGCCGTAAAGAAATTCGGATGCGGAGCGTCAAATCCGTACTCTCCCGGATCATTTACATCGGCAATCCGGACCACAAACCCCGTTGCGTCCTCCAGGTACCTTTCCATTCGGTACGGTGTCATTGGCGCCCGGTAATCCCTTTTCAGATAGATAAGCCTGCGGCGTTCCGCATACGACAGATTCAACCGGACCGGCAGCCCCCATTTAATCTCATGGTACATCAATCCCCATGTTGCGGTTTCCGGGAAAAACTGTGCGGGCAGGTCCTCCACAATCTCCAGCGCCTTGTCATACTCCGCTCCCATCACCTGAAACAGCCATTTCCCCACATAGGATTCATCATAAAACCCATCCGACACATAACTGAGCATCTTTTTAGCGCTCTCGCTTGTAGGGAAGTTTTCTAAATCGAATTTTTCCATCTGACCGCCCCCTAACTAAAATCGAGGGTACCTGTCTCCGGGTACTCTTCGCTGTCTAATTTCAGATTTTTCATATCCCCGTTCATGAGGAAAGTGTCAAAATCTTCCACTCCGGAAATGTCTGAGATAATCGGCCTTACATCGTTATATCTCAGGATTCCTTCCTTCTTTGCTTCGGCATAAATCGCTTTGACTGCCTTTGCAAAATCCTCCTTGATCTGCTCAATGCTGGTCGTTTCGTCATAGATAAATCCGGTAATTGTAAAATCTACCTTTACCGTGGTCGCCGGTTCGCATATCAGTCTGGAGCAGGCAGTCGGCAATAGCCTTTTGCTCCTGTCGTCCGGGGAAACAATGTAATTGTAAACATCCTGCACCAGCTTATCATTTGCCGGTTGGCCGTTCCCATCCACAAGCACCAGCTTGACAGTTCCAGGACCTTCGGCAACAGACACCACAATGCAATCCCCCGCCCCTGCCTGTTTGGCCCATCGGATATAATCGGAATCATTGCCGAGGTACGTCATGCTGTTTTCATACTCTGCAGCTATCCGGTCGTAGAAATCATCGTTACTCTCCCTTTCGGTTCCTCCGGTAATTGGTTCCGGATTGCTTACCGCCGTGATGTTTTTATCCGGCCTTGCCATAAGCACCACCGTATTTGCCGCAACATTGGAGCTGGTACCGCTTTCCACTGCCTCTACCGGGATTAGTGCCGTTCCGTCCTCCCCAATTACCGCATCCTCCACCGCCTTATATTCAATAGCAGGGCCGGTATCGGTAGCCGGTGTGCAGAAGATTACCCCGGTGACAAGCTCTGTGCCTGCCGTACCGATAACCTGTACTTTTCCATACGCCCTTTTAGGCTGATGCCTTTCAATATGCACCTGCTGTCCGTGAAGGTCCAGCCATTCATCCCATGCGTACTGAGGGAAAGCTATCATCAATGCCCTTACCAGGTGGTAATTGATGAACTCGTCTTTTTCCAGTGCTGCAGGCTTTGTGAAATCATAAGGAAAACCGCCGGGCATATCATCTATATCCGGCGGCAGATTGTTCATCATCCGTTCATGTATTTCCTCTGCAGAATTGTTTTCGATAAATTCTGGTTTTGTAAATTCCGGCTGCATCTTTCCCACCTCCTTAAATTGTGATTGTAATTATTTCATCCCAATCCTTGCCTTTCACCTTAAATGTGCAGTTCATATTATCGGCATCCCATGTAAACACAAAATCCCGGACAAATTCCGTCCGGGGATTCACCATCAACGCATCTTCGATTGTCCTCTGTACCATAGACTCCACGGTTTTCTCGTCGTCGTTATCCAAAGCACGCTCCATTTCCGTACCTATGGAATCAGGATAAGCCAGACAGCGGTACCTTTCCGTCTGCGCTATCTTGAAACACCATATCGCAAAGGCTTCTCTGCCGTCACACTCCACCATGCGGTTAGCGCCGTCTCTGGCAAAATCCCCTTTCTCCGGGTCCCAGCGGACACTTCGCTTATACTGGGTATCATACTCTGTATTCTCAGATATAAAATCCGGTACTTCCACCACCGGGAATAGTGGCTCTGACATTTTTCTCGCCTCCTTTATGATTTTTCAATAATATCCACAACTACCGCCTCATTCTGCACCCATGCCACCAGGACACGATCCCCCGGCTTTAATTTTGGCATTGGCACGTCATGGCTGTGGCCTGGCACTCCTGAAGGACTGCTGTGTATGTGCTTATCATTTTGCAGATGCCCCGTCCAACTGGAGTCTGATGTAGCCAACGTATAGCCGTTAACCAATCTGCAGACTGAGTAATCCCCTTTGGGAATCGGAACCGGGAAAGTATTTGTTACTAGGCTCCCGTTTGCCTGTATCTCACCAAAATCCAGAAGCAGGGGGGATTCATTCTCTCTTTTCATCCTCTGGCTGAGAACGCTCGCCAGCTTGCTTGTGCCGGGATGCCCGTCAAACCCTTCCATTTGCACCGCCTCCTAATCAAAAGTTCCGTCGTCCACCCAACCGTAGACATTGCTGCCGCTGTCCGTATGAATCAGATGCCACGGATGCGCCTTTCCGGAACCGTTCTTAATCGTAATCTTTGCCTTTCCTGCTCTTGCATTGTACCCTTTTGCGCCTGGGTAACTGCTGACATAGTGGGTACCGCCGTGGAAATTCACGACATCGCCCACATTGTACTCTTTTTTCTCTGAGGAACTATTACTACTACTCTGCGTTTCCGGCTCTGCATATTCCAGCTCCATCGTCATGCTATACACATCCGCATTGTGCTGAATACTTTTCACATAATAGTAATCAGACACAGCGCTGCTCATAATGTAAACCAGATCGCCTTTCCTGATAAACGGAACATCCGGACTCTGTACGGTCATTTCCTTTTTGATTTTTCCCTCTCCGTCAAGTAATTCCTGCGCCGCCGACTTTGCATCTTCCAGCGTTTCATCCGATCCCCTTGTGTAAATTCTCTGCCGGATGCCGTATTTTGTCTCTCCGTTCAGAGTAGCCTCTACACTTCGGTTTCCATCATCATCTGCCTTGCCAACGACCTTTACCCTTGTAATGAGGTCTGCGGTGCTGATTGTCTGGCTGAACGACTGTGAATTATCCACCTTAAACACATACACTGTCTTATTGCTGCCTCTCGGAATAACGCTCGTATAGCCTTTTGATGCCCTGATGATGCACTTTTCTTCGCCTTTCTTTACCGCATCGTCCAACAGCTCCAGAATCATATCCGACAGATACCTATTGTTATAAACCAGCTTTCCGTGAGAAGCGTTTGGCCCCTTGTATTCTCCCTGGGGAATCTCCCAATCGTCAAATATTCCCTGAAGTGCTGACTTTGTGCCGGTTCCGGAAGGAAAAAATCGGTTATCCTGGCTTTTCTGCAGCTTATACAGCTCGTCGTAATTTGTGCATTTCAGGCTGTATCCGCTGTTTTTCTCTATCGGATTCCATGTTTCTACATATCCCCTGGCTACTTCCTCGTCCAGTGAACCGCCGTCCGTTGCAAAAATACCAATCAAGCACCCTGGTTTGATGATGCCTGACAGGTACCCTTGCGATGTTTTATCATTTTTTGCCGTGAATGAGGATCGAACCGAAAGCTCATTCTCATTTTCTTCCCAGCCGAGATTCTGTATAAAATCCCTGATGTTATACTGAGCGCCTTTTTCGTCCATTACCACTACACGGTATTTGATTTTTGATAAGTCAATCATGGCAGCCTCCTATCCTGGTATTGTCAGGACCGTACCCGGCCAAATCCAATGCCCGTGATCGGAACTGCTTTTCCCATGTGCCTTTGCCGCCGCTTCAATCGTGCCTGCATTGGCATCGTAAATCTGCGTCCATTTGGAACCGCTGCCTAATTTCTTTGAAGCAATCCCCCAAAGGGTATCTCCGCTCACCACTGTATAAGAACCGTCCCCGGACGAAGCGCCGCCTCCAGAATCATTCCTCGGCTTCGTTTTCTTCACGAAAGCTGCAATTTTCAGCTCATTCGTGGTGTAAATCTGGAGGGGCTTTTTCTGCACAAAGGTTATGGAATACTCAACATTCCCGTATGCGCCTACTGGCTTCGGATGGAATGAGGAAATCGTGACATCCACGTTAATCCACGTTTCTGTCACGATCAGATTCAAAACCGTTTCATTCTTCATGAAGTCATACAGGATTTTCACACACTCATTCGGCTCCTGCCAGCTCGAAGTCTTGACGATTGCCTCTTTCCTCTTTGACTTTCCGAAAAACACTCCATCCCATGAAAACTCTGCTACATCCGTTCCCTTCGGCACCTTTACGGTTCCCTGGGATATGATGTCAAAGCTCTGGTACTTCGCCCCATACTTGCCTTGCACCTTTTCCGGCAATGCCGGAAACGTAAACTTTGAACCGCTCCCGGCAGGAATCAATCTAATATTCATAGCTTACGCCTCCTTCAATGGCATATTGGAAAATACTTCGCTCAGGTTAGCCGCAATTTCCCCGCCCAGTTCATCGGCCATTTCTTTCAGATGCCGCCTGATTACCTGCATAATGTCCTCTTCGCTCTGTCCGTCGCCGCCGCTGATAACAAACTCCGGCTGCAGGCTTACCTGGACCTGTACCGGTGCCATACCGGAACTGCCTTCTCTTTCTGCGGAAACAGGCTCATATGTTGGAGCTGTTTCCCTATTGTAATTACCTTCTGAGGATTCGTTATAGCCTGTGGCTACGTTTCTATTTGCTTCGTTGAATAAATTATAGTCTGCCGCATTGTCGCTCAAATTTGAGCCTCCTACAAAACCTCCATCTGCGTGAGCAGACACACCCAATGCAACGCCTGCCTGCTGATACAGGTCCAGCGCCCTTGCTCTGCGGCTCGGATTCGTCGGAATAACAAACTCTCCATAACCTTCCTCTGCCAGCCATGACAGCTCAGGACTTCCTACATAACCACCGGCCGCATGGCCGCTCGCCGTGGCATTGTACGTTGTCGGCAGCGTCGGCAAGCCTGTTACATTGTATACCGGCGTCACATTGACAGTCGGACTGATAGAAAACGGACTCGCTGCGGCTGTATCAAGTGATGTCTGCAGGCTGGTTCTCAAAAGCGACGAACCTCCTAACAGGCTTGTAGATGCCCCGGTATTCAGGGAGTCTCCGAAAGCTGTTCCCGCTGTCTGCCATTCAGATACCAGCTGCTCATAATACTCATTTGAAATCGGTCCATACTGTGCCATAACAGAAGAAAAATCAAAATCTGTTGTCTGCTGTGCCATGTACTGCTCCAGGAATGAGTTGAGCGTTTCCTGATCGTTGCTGCTTTCCAAAGCATTATGCAATGCCTCAGAGTATGACTGTTTGACGCTCTCAAAATACTCGCCATAGTAGTCTGCCATTGGTCTTGCGGCATCTTCCGGAGATAACCCGATAGTAGGACCCTCTGCCGGGCCAGTAATGGACTCCATAAGGGCGCTCCAATCTTCATTCGTCATAGAATCCCAATCAATAGCGGCCTTAATTTCTTCCACCGTAGGAATCTGGCTCTTGAAGTCCTGTATGATGCTTTCCTTCGTTCCTTCCGGCACAGCAAGCGCCGTCTGGATCAGTTCCGTCGCAATCGTGGTCTGCTCTGCCGTGTCGAGATTTAGCTTATCGAGGCCCATCCAGCTTATTACATCCGCCGTCGTCCATGATTTAACATCCGGATGCGCCAGCAGTGCGCTGTTCAAAGCCTCCGTCAGCTTTTCCGTGGTTGAACCCTCAATATCCGGCATGATTTTGGAAAGTTCCGAATCCCACGCCGTAGCAATGCTCTCCAGATTGAAGGTGCTTACCCTTGCGTTCAGCTCATTTATTTGTGCATAGTACCCATCCGTCGCCTCTTTCACCGCGCTGTCGTACTCTTCCTGGGTAATGGCTCCGTCTGCCAGCTGCAAATTCAGATTGGTAAGCGTCAATGTCAATGCGCTCTCATACTGCTCGGATGCAGCGGCCACATTCGCCTGCAATTCTTCCTGCAGGGCGTTAAAGCTATCCATATCCAGCGCCGCACCATTATACTTGATCTGTAATGCCTGCATTTCCGCATCCGTCTTAGCCTCCGTCAGCTTGCCGGTAATTTCCGCAATCTGCTCCTGCAGGCTTTCCAATTCCGCTGCCTCGTCCAGCGTAATCACGCTGTCCTCCAGTGAGATGTTCACTGCTTCTTTCAACTTGGCACCCAAATCTTCAACCTGGCTCTTCATACCACCGTAATAACTATCCAGACCGGAAGTATCTGCATTGCCGCCGGTCAGAAGCCTTAATGCCACCGTTGCCTCATAATGGTTATCATCGATAAATGTCTGTGCGTTACTGATGAAATTTTCAATCGCTCCCTTGTAGCCGTCTTTATCAGTCTCGGACAATTCCATGCCAAGACCTACCTTCCAATTCTCCTTTTTCAGAGAAACGACTGAGGACTGCAGATTATTAAGCGCTGTGTCCGTTTCGGCTGTAATCTGTGCAAACTCATTCAGTTCCTCGGCCATATCGGCAAAGGTAATCTCGCTTGCCACTTTCTTAACTTCTGCCAATGACAAAGAAATATCCCCAAAAGCCTTTTTGGCCACATTTGCACATTCCTCCTGGAACATCTGTGCAAACTGTTCTGCCGAAACTTCGGAATCATTCATTGCCTGCGTCAATGCTTCATTCTTAAACTTGACATCTTCGATTGCCAGCCCTGTAGCCGCAAAGACCTTCTGAGCCTTTTCCGCCTCCTTCTGCATTTCCTCTACGTTTTCCTGATATTCCTCTTTGACCTTATTTCCCTTGATCCACCCAGCTATGCCTCCGACACCAGCACCGATTAAAGCGCCTACCGCCGTTCCAAGACCCGGAATAATGGAGCCAATCGCCGCACCGGCTGCAGCACCCGCCGCAACACCGCCAGCTTTCCAGGCTGCTGATTCTCCGTATGCTTTCTTTTCATCCGCATCATCAGATTTGATTGCTTTGTATGCGTCCAGCGCACTGCTTATCAGGGTAGCCCCTGCCGCAACTGCACCGGCCCCGGCACCTAATCCGGTCGCCGCCAATGCCCCGGTACTCATGGACGCACCGCCCGCCAAGTTCCCAGCTCCTAAATTGATGGCCAACATGGCAGACTTTCCGAGTAAACCGGTACCAGCTGCCGCCGAACCGAGGAAAGAACCCATAAGGGAAGTACCCGTTGCCGGATTTGCCCCGAACAGTCCTTTTCCAACGCTTGCCGCTCCCCTTCCCAGGCTGATAAACGGCGTTGCAATCTTGCTGAGCATAACAGCTGACAGAACTGAGGACAAATCTGCGGATTCCCCGCCCGGAAGTAACTTTCCGGCGCTGGATAACAGGTTTTTGAATCCATCCCACAGTTTCCCCGATACTGCCTCAAAATCAAATCCTTCGGAAAATCCCTTTGCAAACGAGGCTCCGATACTCACTCCTTCGTCTAAAGTCTCTCCGAGATCAATTCCAAGCAAAGTCATAATGCCGACTTTTAAGCCGGTACCGATTCCCTCCCCGATGTCCTGTGCAAAGTCAGCAAACTTCGCTTTCCCTGTACTGCTCCACCAATCAGAAAAAGGTTCTGCAATAAATTCGTCCCAGGCAATCTTGACTTTGCCGAAGAAATCAGCATCCTGCCATTCTTTCGTAGCTGATATTTCATCGAATTTTCTCTGCATCCGGTCAACTTTCGTGTCAACCCAATCCATCAATTCGTCTAACCCCTGCTCTACTGCAGGCATCTGATCGGTAAGCCAGTCTGCAAGGCTTCTTACATAAGGGGATAATCTTTCTCCAAAAGAAATTTTCACACCATCCACAGCGCTCTGCAGTAATGTGATGGACCCTTGCAAGTTATCCATCATTGTCGCCGACATATTTGCCGCTGCGCCGTCTGCGTTGTTGATTGCGTCTGCCAGTTTATTATAATCCTCTTCTGAGGCGTTCAGGATTGCCAGCAACCCCTTCTGTGCCTGAGTACCGGCTATCGTATTAGCCAGATTGGATTTCTGCTCTGCACTCATGCCTGCGGTGGCTTTTCTCAACTCGCCCATTACATCTGACAGATCCCTTGCATTTCCTTCTGACGTAAAAAACTCAATCCCTAAATCAGACATTGCATCCGCCGCACCGTTGGTATTTGTGGATAGTCTGGTAAAGATTGAGTTCAGCGCTGTACCTGCCATTGTCGCCTTGATGCCGGTATTTGCCATAAGCCCGGTCATTAAAGCAACGTCCTCTATGGAATAGCCTAACGCCCCGGCCATAGAACCGGCATATTTGAAGGTTTCCCCCATTCCGGAAACCGTTGTATTCGCATTTGATGCTGCCGCCGCCAGAACATCAGAGAACCGTCCTGCGTCCGATGCCTTCATGTTGAACGCCGTCAAAGCGTCCGTGACAATATCGGATGTAGTCGCCAGGTCCTCCCCGGATGCAGCTGCCAGGCTGAGTATTCCTTCTATGCCGTTCAGCATATCTTCTGTTTTCCAGCCTGCCATAGCCATATAATTAAATGCCTCTGCTGACTCCTGGGCCGTGAACTTTGTCGTGGCCCCCATTTCCTTTGCTTTATTTGTCAGCCTTGTCAGCTCCGAGCCTGTGGCCCCGCTTATAGCCTGAACCTGTGACATAGCAGCCTCGAAATTCTTATAGGTTTCTATCGTATCTTTCAACCCTATACTAACTCCGAGGACTGCTCCCACTTGAAAGACTGGATTCTTCAACAGGTTTATGATCCCTCTCACGGGGGAGGTAATGAGATCAACCGCCCGCATTGTGACGCTCCATGTTTTCCCGGCAAAACTTCTCAGCCCATTTCCGAGCGTAGAAACAATCGGAGAAATCCTGTCTTTTGCCTCCAGCAGTATCTCATATTTTTCCTTCGCCCAGCTTGCAAGGCTCTTTTCTGTTTTCTGCGCCTGCCTGTCAAACTGAGTAACGGTGGAATTAGCTTTCTTTGCGGCGCTGTTGGCACCCTCTGCCGCCTTTTCCATCCGCTCAAAATTCTTTGTGACATTAGACAGCTCCGGATCAGTGTTGTCTATCGTCTCAATGGGTATCTCAATTCTAAGAGTCTCAGCCATTGTCATTCCCTCCTTTCCGTGATTCTAAGGTTATTCTCATGGAGGCAAGCATAAATGCCTGCACTCCCTTCGGTTTCTCGTAAAATTCATCCGGAGTTATGCCTGTTGTCTGGAAAATGTGATGCAACAGGCATAGTTTTCCTCCGGCTTCGATCAGTTTTTTGCCACTTCCTCCAGATTGGCCTCATATCCGCTGAGCTTGTCGATTGCCTCCAGGACTTTATCCTTCTCACCGGCTTTCAGCGTGTACTCGATCACATCCAATCCGCTCATAATCTGGTAGCCTTTATCCTCCAGAGCCTTCCAGACCTTCTTGTTATCCCACAACTTCTCCCTGTCCTCGTCCACCGTGGCCTTGTGGATGATTGCGGACTGGTACTTGATGCGGTCCGTGTCCTCCGGCATCTTCATCCCCAGCTGCTTGTTGCGTACATACTTCGTGTACTTCTTGCGGCATTTGTCGTATTCCTCAGAGCCGAGGGGCCTGATCTCAAACGCAAAATACAGCCTGCCCTCCCGGATAATCTCAATCCTTTGGCGTTCCTCTGTCGCAAAACCGGCGGCGGCGATCAAGCCCTGGATAAAATCGTCCTCATTCGCCCGGATGATTTCCTTCGTCTCTTCCTCACTCGTTTCAACTACCGTCTCATTCTGCGCTGCAGCCTTCTCCGCATTGCCTGCTCCTATCGTTACACCTTTCCTTAACTCGTCAGCCATAATTGCTTTCCTCCTTATTCGCAAAATTTAAGGGAGAGGCTGGCCTGCCCCTCCCTGTCTGATGATCCGTTACTATTACGCTCTGTCTACCGTCAATAACGACTGCAGCTTAGGCGGTCTGTTCACAAAGAAATTCCAGTTACGCTTGATTACATCGCCCACGGCAACATTCTGAATGTCAACCTGCCCGGAAGGGATGCACTCCTTATAGACAACACGCTCTTCCGAGCCGTTCCTGCCAAGAAGCGTTCCCTGGAAATTCCAGGCCGGCATAATCTGCGTTTCCAGCGCCTCCATGAGCGCTTCGATAAATTCATCATCTTCCACCACAATCTGCGACATGGTAAGGTTGACAGCGAAAGTGTTCGCCGTCTCATGCTCCTGTGCATCACCGAGGACGCTGTACTTTGCATTGTTCCAGTTCACATTTGATGTAAACTGCTCCACCGTTGCCAGCAGAACGCCGTCCTCGCTGTAAAATGCACCGTCCTTCCCGGTTCTTGCGTGTCGGGAATCACCCGCTGCTCTTTCATTTCTCATGGCCTATACCTCCTATTCTTCATTCGTGCTGAAGCGGAACAGGAATGTCAAATAGATGTGTTCCATAGAATCCTTGTCGATCACATCAATATCGAACCATGCGCTGTCTCCGTCAGCCGTGTATGCACTGCTCTCAGTTACCGAGCAGGCCACCAGCTTGCCCTCTTCCCTCATGGAATCGCCAACGCCCTGAATCTGGCTGATAACCGTTGCCCTGCCGTTCTTGTCATTGTCAACCTTGCCGACCAGATCATCCGTTGTGGTATTGATGCGCCGGATAAGCTCAAACCTCGTCTTAACCCTCCGGATTTTCTTCCAGCCGTCGTCCTGGTTATCTGCAGGAGTGATAAGCGTATTGATTGCGTTATCAATCCACACCTGCTTTGCCTTGTTATAGGTCAGCACCAGGCACTCTCTTTTCTCAGCAGCAATAATCTCCGTATTCGTCAGCTTCTCTTTGATCTCGGAAAAACCGTTGATTACGGTATGCGTCAGAGAAGAATTGGCTGCCGCCGCCCCAATCATCCCGGCAATGCGGGCCGCCGTCTGATAGCCGTCAATTTCCTTGCCCTGCTCGTCAATATGAGCGTTCAGCACATAATTCATCTTCTCGTCATTGAAAGACGCTGCGTGTGCCTCTCTGATCTCCAGATCAACCGTATGCTTTTCAGCAACTACCGCCTGACAAAGCGATCCTGCGTCAAAAATCCGGTTGATGAAAGACTGCAGGAGCAGATGAATCTCCGTGTCCTCCGTATCCAGACAAATCGTGTTAAAATCAAAAGGCTCGACCTGTGCGAAAGCATTGGAATAATCCCCTGTCGTTACCTGGGGATTGATTCCTTTTGTGAACGCACTCTGGGAAACCGCCGCAAGCACTGCCGTACCTTTCCCTTCTTTTGCCTCTGCCTTGAAGTTTCTGGAGGATGCCAGCGCCGCTACCAGCGCATCGACCTCTCCCTCGCCTGCAGAAAACTCCAGCTTTTCAAACTCCGTCGTACCCGCATAAAAAATACACTCCTTCAGGGCAGAATCCGAAAGTTTCTCACGGATTGTAACCGTGAAATCCTTATCTCCCGGATATTTCGCCGTGATGGTAAGTGCCTCTTCTTCATCCGTATCTTTCAGCGTGATCGTTCCCTGTGAGCCGCCGTTTCCTACCCGGCAGGCGATAATGGTCTTTGCGCCACCGGCAATCGCCTCTTTCATTGCATCCGTGGTAAGCCCGGTTCCAAATGTACGCTCATAACCGTCCTCAGCGCTCAATTCAACCGCCGTATTCAGCGGTCCGAAATCTGCCTTGAAGATTACGGCTGTTACTCCATTCATCACACCGGCGGCTGCGTTGCCGCCTTTCTTCTGAATGTTGAAGTATGAACCAGGCCGTACCTTTGTTTCTCCTAAGATAAATGTACCTGCCATCTTCTACTTGACCTCCTTCTTTAAGAATTTCTCTACAATAGCCTTCGCCTCGGAAACCGTACACTCTGTTTTTCCTGCGGCCCGTAACGCCGCCGAAACACATTCCTGCCTGGTTCCGAAGATTTTTCTGGCATTTGCCGCAAGATCGCCCACCGGATAGACAGATTCTTTTTCTGCCTTCGGTTTGTTCTTCGGCTCCTGCACTGCCTCTGCCTGCTTTTCAGCAGTACCGGCGCTTTTCCCTGTTTCCTTTGCCATCTTGTACCTCCTTACTTATACTTCACATGAGCCGCCTGCAAGGAATGAGGCTTTGCCCTATACCTCAGCAGCCCGTAATGACCTGTTACAAAAATCTGGCCGTCTTTCAGATAGTCAGATTTATAATTTGCCTGCAGCCTCTTTATAAACATTGGCGAATAGTCCAACATGATAATCTCCCCATCCAGCGATATGCTGTTTGCAATCGCTGCTGCCATTTTCAGCCTTTTTCCGCTATCCGGGCATAAAATATGGACGGCAATTCTGCCATCCATCCATGCGACTGTATTCGTTTCCTCAGCCTTGTCGGCTGACAGCAGCCTGCAATAGATTACCGGTCTTTCTGCTGTCGCCTCCGTTATTTCCTCCATCCTGTCATACCCCATAATCAGGCACTCCGGATATATTCCCTTGATATACTGATTGGTTGCCATGATCGGGTCAGGGTCGGACGTTTCCTGAGAAGGATATTCCAGGATGTCAAAACGTATTTCGCTCCCGATTGTCACATCCCCTTTCTTTTCATCTATGGAAAATGCGTCTGTCCTCGCCCATGCAAAACAGTATGGCGTGCCGCCTTCCGGCTTTAATATCACATCCCGCAGGCAGTCCTTAATGATTGGTTCTATTTCCTCCGGCATTATCTCCGCCGTGTTCTGGCAGAGCAGAGACACTGACAAAGTTCCTGCGCTCCGCCGCTCTTCATTCGCCTGCAGGTCAAAATTGTAAACCACCATCGGGTACTGCGTATTGCCGCCCCACCCTTCCTGACTCTCTCCCGGCGGTTCCGGGCTGAAAACAGCGGGCGCACCGGAAAATATTGCAAGATGCTTTACAAGATTCTCCGAACTGGCAAACCTTTTATAAATCAGTTCCTCCAGCTTCATCTTCTCCTTCAGCTCCTTCCGTTCCCTGCTGTTCTCCGTCTGCCTTAATGCCGTACTCAAATACTTCCGACATATCAGCCGACCATCTGATTTCCCATTGCCCGCTTACTGCCTCGGACACAGGAATCATGAAATGATTTGTTACATTGCCGATTCCGGGATGGTACTGCACAATCAGCTGATCCTCTGTCGCTGATGTCACAAACCCGGCTTTTCCTTCGGGCCATGAGTAATGCCTGCCCCATAGCAGGTACCCACGCTGGATTTCTCTCAGATCGAAGGCTTCTACCGGCTTTTCCATTACCAATGCCAATATTCTCTACCTCCTATGTGTAAGGCTCTCCATAAATCCTTTGGATTTCCGGCATGGCCTTCTCCTTGATTTTTTCTGTAAACGGTCTTGCCGCCATTTTGGAGCTTCCATTCTCCAAAATACCTGCGTATGGTTCCTGGCTTTCAAGTTCCGCTATAATGGCAACCCCTCCGCCGGAGGAATTTTCGCTTTTCACCTGTCCGTTCCAGTGCATACGCAGATTTCCGGTTCTTCTTGCCGGTGGCTCTCCTGGTGCAGATGCGGTATAGGTAGCCTTGCTGTGCGGCTTTCTGTAAACCCTGCCGCTACGCTGACCCTTCAATACTTCCAATTCTGCGTTTCGTATGGCATTGACCGCCCGGACTCCCCTTGAAACCACTTTACGGTTGATATTCGTCACCTGGTCCTTCACGGTTGCCCGGATAGCACTGCCAGCGCTCCCAGCCTTTCCGTCTACCCATAATTTCATTTTGCATCCCTTCTTTCCTCTGCGTAATAAATTGTAGATATGCCGAGTGAACCCGTATCATCAATATCCACAACGTAAAACGTGCGGTTCCCAAGAATCAGTTTATCCGAACGCTTTGCTTTCGGACTTCCTGACTGCACAATGGTATGAGTGACAATGTGATCCTTCTGGCTGTGGTTTGTCCTGTCCTCGTCGGTAGCTTCCGCAAGACACCCTTTCAGGATAAGCGAGCCGTTACCGCTGTGATTGTTCGCCACCCTCCCTGTGCTTGTTACGGTCTGCGTATTTCTCTCAACAATAAAATCTTTGAACAGGTTTCCGGGCCTTAAATACATATATCTCGCATTATTCATCTGTGCCTCGCCCTCTCATTCTGCTGCATACCGGTATAGAAATACGGAGGCTTATTATGCACTCCATTCGCAAACTTCGGTACGCTGCACGATTCGGCTGACACTTCTTTCTTCAAAGCCTCAAAATCCTTTCTCCAAAGTTCTGCCCTGTCGTGCATTGCCAGGGAAAGCGGCCCGGTCTTTGTGTCAACCTCGTAAGCAAACCGTCGGCACAGGCTCTCCAGCAGAAAAAGTTTCGCACGTTTCCATGATTTCGGATAAGCCTCTATAGCTGCCTGTATTTCCTGATCGGTCAGCGCCGATGTGTCCGGACCGCCCTCAACCATCGTGTCGCCCAGCTCAAACCTCATGCGGTCTTTGCCAAACTCCTTGATATTTTCCGGCTCATATGTGTATGCACTGTTCGCCATTAGGTATCAGCTCCCTCCGTATTGGTGCCTGTGGTTGCGTTACCGCCTGTGGATTCGTTTGGATTGCCGGGAGTGGAGAATATGTTATCTGCCTGCTTTTTGGCGGCATCCTTGATTGTTTTCCGGGTATCTGCCGCATGGAGAAGGATCAGGACATTCTCAGATTTTACCCCTGCAATCGCCTCGGCTCCGTCCGTGGCGTTCATCTGCATAATACTGAATACCTGCTGGATTTCCTCCGGAGTTGCCGGAACCGCTGTCTGCTGTTCACTGTCTCCGGCAGAATCTCCTTTTACCGGAATAATCATGGTGCCTTCAGATAAAAAGCCTTCTCCCTGCAGAACACCCGCCGCCTCCTGCATTTCCTGCTGCTTCTGCTCCATCTCCTGAACCGTATTGTTTACCGCCTCGTCAACCGCCTCAGCAACCATTTTTTCTACCTGCTCCAGAGTAAAAAAGGTACCAGGCTCTCCACCCGGTACCCCTTCTGCATCATTTGCAATGGCAATGACTCCCATTTTTTCCTGCGCCCTGGCATCCGCCACAAGCTCTGCCGGGATTTCATCGCCGATATAGAACTGCCTGCCGCCGAAGCTGCAGGGCTTATTCGCAATCAATCTCATGGCGTTCCCTCCTTACACTGCCTCTGCAAAGAACATAGCCAGATCATCAGCCGTCTTTTTCATATCTGCCGCCATAAGGCCCTCAATGAACTCGGAGTGTGTGCCGTTCTCTCCCGGATAGCTCAGTACCGGAAGGATATTTCCGTTCCCCAGCATATCCCATGTGAAAATATAACCAGCGGAAGGCTCGTCGATAGCCGGAGCATCAGTCGCATAAGCCAACAGGAAAGCATTAGGATCGCCGATGTACTCCATCTTTGCTTCCTGCCCCAACTCTGCCTTATTCATGATGGACCTCTGTACCGTGATCCTGTCGATTCCGAAAAGCTGCTGCAGCACATTCAATGTGACGGATGCCGGATTGGCTGTAGAGCCGCCGTATTTTACCCTTTCCAGAATCGCCGGGTGCTTTTTCAGCGCATTGAACACATGAACACCTAATGCAAGCCTGTTCGGTTTGCGCCCTGTCTTTTCCTCCATCTCCGTTGATTTATCATCTACAAAAGATACCGGGTCAGAGTTGCCATTGCTGAACTTAATAAACTGCCCGGATGCGGGAGTGGTGGAGTCTATGCCCGTATACTCCTGCGTCCATACGCCCTTTCTGAAGAACTTGCGGGCAAACATGGAATCCTGATGGATATTCAGCTGCCCGGCCATAGTCTTGGTTCTCTGCTGCTTCGGGTCTGCCGTCCTCGGCCCCATTCTCCGGTTGAGGTCTGTCTGCCTGATCTGGTCGATACCCATAATCATCTGGTCTACCACGCAGGCATAAGTGTCTGTATGCTCGGAAAGCACCGCCGGGTCAACCTTGCCGTATGCCGGTTTCCTGTGCCAGTTGTCACGCAACAAATCTTCCTTGTCAAAAATATAGTAATTGTCAGAGGACAGCGTAACAGGGCAAATCGGGAAAACCGTCTTTGCAAAACTGTTCGCGTCACTCTGATAATATGCCAGCGCCACATTAGACAGCGCTGTGTGTGGTCTGAAGGCACCCTTTGCAATGTCCGCCTGGATGCCTGCTGCTGTTCTTTTCGCCATTTTTCTTTACCTCCTGCACTAATTCTTCTGGTATTTGGCAATCTGCACCCTGCAGTATTCATCTTTTGCTGCTGCAGAAAGTGCGATACCCACTACATAGTTACCGGCCTCCGCTTTAACGGCCAGACCGCTTGATGCCGTGACTTCCTCGCCTTTGGCAATATCGCCGCCAGCCAGGATATAGCCGATGTCCTTGATCTGGATGTCAACATCATCACCGGCATTTACTTTCCCGGACTCCACGCCGGAAATATCATTGATCCCTGCCTCAATCAGCGCAATACCTACCAAAACTGCAGAACCGTCTGCGGCCAAAACAACATTGCCGTCCTTGTCGTATGCCAGGATGCGGTTTCTTGCATCGGCAATTTCCGCCCCGGCCTGCTCCACAATAGTCACGCTCTGGTTGATCTGCACTCCGTTAAAATTTCTGTTTGCCATATCCTCGTAATCCTCCTTTCTTAGAATCCTGCCTCGTCCTCATATTCGTCCATCAGCTCCGGATGATCCTCCCACGCCTTTGCCATTGCTGCAGTATAGTCCAGGGAAGAATCCTTCTCCATGTAGCCTTTTGCAATAGCGTCTACCTTTGCCTCGACTGCCCCTGCTGCGTTGGAGCCGTGGCCGGATTTCCCGATCTCGGAAAATGCGCCGGACTTCTCTACGGTTTCTACTGCCTGGTCCAGTACAGCAATCATATCGCTGTATGCCGTGCCTCCCGCCGCTTTCAGGCTCTTAAACAGAGGCACCAGCTCTTCCGGCTTCTTGCCGATGATCTCATATTTCTTTGCCACCTGGCTGAGTTCCCTCTCTTCTGTCGCCTCCCGGAACTTCTTTAATTCTTCCAGCTCTGCCTTGACTGCCGGGTGCAGGCCCTTATAAATACCTTCATCACCAGTCTGCTGCTCAGGTACCTGGGTCTGGGTCTGTGCAGGCGTCTCAGCCTGCGGTGCTGCCTTCTCTACAGTAGGCGCCGCCGGTACTTCCGTTGTGGGTGCCACCACGGGAGTGCCGCCTGCAGGCTGATCCTCTGTGCCATAACGCTTCTCGATGCTGTCCAGAAAAGCTCTCTCTGCATCCGTCAGTTTGCTCTTGTCAATTTTCATTTCCTCTTCGTCTCCTTTCGGTTTTTCATTGTTGTCCGGTCCATCTTCCTCGGATTTCTCCTGAGATTCCGTATCTTTGGACGCTTTTTCGATTGCCTCATTCAGCCTCTCTGCCGCTGACTTCATAACCGCAAGCTCTTCCTCCGACACATCCTCCAATTTCTTCACAATGCTGGCCGTCTTTCCGCTGGACCATTGCGTGATTGATTCCTGCACTACGGTGTGGAACTCTTCAAGACTCTCCTGCATTGCTGTCTGTGCGCTGGTGCTGTCCAGTTCTCCGTCATTCAGTATTGAACAGAGGGAAGATTGCAGCGCCCAGCAAATATCCCAGATTTCATCCATAATCTTTCCATTCTTCCGCCGTTCCATCTCGTCGCTGAATGTAAACGAATCTCCTTTCTGGATTGCGTCCACTGCACTGTCGATTTCTTCCTGGTCCATTCCTGCCGCATTGCCTATAAACCCAAGCAGGCGTTTCAGAAAGCCAGTATTTTTCCCTTTGTCCTCTCCTGTCGTCTGCCCTTTTCCATCTTTTCTCTTAATCATTCCGATATGAGCATCCGGATTAGCACCTTCGTCCACAAAATCAACTTTCCTGATTTTGAGGTTTTTCAGTTTTGTTGCCACTTTGCTGCCTCCTTTCTTCGGATTTTATAAAACAAAGGACACCCGCTGCCGGATGCCTGTTTTACCATAAAAATATGTGCTACCTACGCCCTTTTTACGGTTCCGTAGGTAGGATTATTAGGTTGGGCGGTCTGAAAATCGCAATACGCCCCATTTTTACAGGGTGTTTTCGGCTCTTACCTCTACTCTTTCCGCCTCTCCCTCTATGGAGAACATCTGGTATGTGCCATTCTTGACCTTTTCCCACACATCCTTGTCTGTAATCTTGAAGCCGATCCACCAGCCTACCGGAAGCGTTCCTGCGGGAATACCCATAGCCTGCATTTTCTCTTCCGTGAAAACAACACTTTCAATGAGTACGGCAACACCGCCTCTTTCGTGCATTTCCCCGCCCTCACGATAGAGCAGGACATATTCATAAGCTGCGTTCTCCAGTTCCTCCGGCTCAATAATGTCAGCCTGCCAGTCCTCAATCAGTTCTCCATCAACCCTCATAGACACATTCGCCCATCCAAAGGCAAGCATCTTTTCGTCGTCAGATTTCATAATCCTAAACCGGCTCTTTATGACATTATCCGGATTTGATTTCTCAATCAGTTCTGAAAATTTCCTCATACCCTCACTTCCTTCCGCTGTACGGTGTTTCCTCAATGTATTCGATTGCACAGGCGCATCTCGGATGTGCCGGAGGCAGTAGCTTGTGACCTCTGAACAGTATCTTGCCCTTAAAGTCAAACTCCGCATCCATATCAATCTCCATGCCCTCCAGGGATGCACAGATTTCACAGACACCATCATCGCCGGATGTACTCCACCTTTTTTTCACAATCCCCAGGTAGCCTTCTGCCTGGGCCTGCCGGATTCCTTCATCAGCTCCCCTGTTATACGCAAAAGCACTCTCGGTCTGTGCAATCGTGAAGGCTCTTTCCCTGTGCTGCCTCTCAGCGTATTTCAGCGCCGCTTCCCTTGCCTTTTTACGGATGCTCTCAATCTTCATCCGTGGATGCTCTTTTCTGAGGTTCGCCACTATATTGTCATAATATCTGGCATTTGCCTTTGCCTGCCCTTCCGTAAGGCCGATGCAGGGGCGGATCAACCTCGCCAGTTCATCAACCGTATGTCCCTCTCTCATTTTCTTCGTGAGAAGTGCGGCAATAGCGTCTTTCTGCTCCTGGGTGCATACCGTGACAAAATTGGCGCCACGTTCTCCCAGCCAGTCGAATATACCGGGAGTCTGCGTGTTAAATTCAAAAGCAAGGCTGTCAAGGATTGGTTGCCCCTTTGGCCCTGCCTCTATTGCTTTCGTCCACATATTATTCAGCCTGTCGGCTACCAATATGGAGTAGTCCTGCCTCCACAGCTCCAGCGTTTCGGTGGTAAGAGCGCCGTCAAGCACTGCCTGCCTGAGTTCCTGATAGGTAATTGCGTCCTGTTGGTCTTTCCAGAATCCGCATAGGATTTCAACAGGATCGTCACACTCGCTCTCCAGATACTCTTCAAGCCTTCGTAGGACCTCTCGGCCGTTTTCCGTCTTTACCTTCCGTACCCGCCTGGCCGGTATGATTCTTATTGACATCGACAGCACTCCTTCCTAAGCGTTTTTTAGCCGCCTCTGCTTTCTCGTCCGGGATTTCTTCCCCTTCCTCGTCTGATTCCTCGCCTGCGGCTGTTTCCGGTTCAGGGGGCTGGTTCTGCTCCTGCTGATCCCTGCGTGTGCGGTCAAGTTCCCTGGTGTCGGAAGTTCTTTCCGGAAGATGCCCCACCTGCCGGATATAATCCTCCAGGCCATCATCAGGCACCAGAACACCAATCCCGGTCATATCCTTAATGAATGATGCAACTTTCGTAATGTCGGCATCCTCAATATCTCCATGTGTCATTTTCGGATATTCCGTAATTCCTGCAAAATGCTGGCCGTTAATATCAATCAGTGCAGGTATGCCCTGGCTGTTGAACGTCTCGCAGATAATATCCAGAAATGCGCCTATGGCAACGGCGAATAGTTCCGTCTTATCAGAACTCAACGCCCAGCTTCCCGTCTTGTCATGGCCCAGGAAAATAAAATCCGCCAATACCGTCATTGCAATTCTGGTATCATAGCGATTTATGATTGCATTGGTGTCAAACTGCCGTGTGCCGCCAGAACTGAGCAACTCCAAAGTGTAACCAGCCGGAAGGACAACTCCCTCCATTTCATCCCTTCGTATGCTTCTAACCATTTCTTCAAGTCCTAAACGTGCTTTAACGGCATCCTTATTCTGGTCGTCCCATATATCCAAATCTTCCGGTCCATGAATAACAGGAAGCCCGGCCAAATCCCTCTCAATACCGATTCCTTCAATCTCCTGTATGCGACGCTTGAAGTACCAGGACCGGTATGCGTTTCTCAGGATGCTCCTGCCCTCTGGATTGTTCTTTCTTGACTTCGTGCGGAATAACAACGCCTTCTCAATAGGGATCGTGAACGTGCCAAAATCAGGAGGCGGCATCTGAGTCATACCCAACAGATTATCCTCGTTATCGTACTCCCACTGATAGAGCGTTTCCTGTGACCTGATCGGCAGTTTCCTCCAACCAATCAGACCATCGCTGTATTTACTCTTTGTCCGTGGGTCCTTCGTGTTCCCCATGCGGCGCTTATACACAATCTCGTGGTAGCTCCAGCCGTAAGTGAGGAAAGACAGGATTTCGGAAATGGTGTCTATCCATGTGTCCTGCATATCATTCATGCAACTTTCCACAAACTCAGCAGCCTCTTTGTCCTTTGCCGTATCTCCACCAGGCTCCACATTCCAATCACACTGTCTTACCAGCATTTCTATCGCAAAAAGGATAGCGCCCACTATATCATCATTCTCTGACATTTCCGTGTAGGCTGCTATCCCTCTGTGTCCTCTCAGCTCCGGCAGGAACTCTTCGTAAATCGTTCCTCCGTATCGCCGCTGTCCTATGCGTCCAATTTCTTTATTTCCAGCCATCTGTTCTCACCTCACTTTCTCCAATAACTGCTCTTGCCTAAACTGTTGTCTGGCGGTGCTGAGTATGTCATGCCGCTTTCTATCTGGTTGAAAGCGTTTGCCCCGGCATCCACCATATCCTTAAAGTCCGACTGCGGGAACGACTCGTACTGATTGAAAAACTCATTATTCCACGGTGCAATCAGTACATCAACAAATCCCGTGTCCATTGTTTCGGTACCCTGCCACATTGCCGAAAACGGCTCCGCCCTTGTTACCTTGTCTCCAGATTCCGGCATTATCTTCACAATAAAGCCTGAGAGCAGTTTCATGTAACTCTGCGCCTGCTCTTTTCCCGCCTGGCCGGGGTCCTGCGGCAATCTCTGAACTACCCTGCCGTATGCCGCCCGGTCTGCCTGTGCGGTCATAAGCACCAGCTTTCTTACATCTGAAGCCGACAGGCGCTTATTGATAACATCTGCCACAATGTACCTTCCACATCTTCGCTTTCCGATAAGCACACCAGCCGTATATGCCGGATTCCCCTCTTCGTCCTCTGAGGTAGCCGCCAAATCCCAACCTCTGCACCAGAGAATAATATCTTTCGGGATTTCACTCACCATATTTACCTGCGTCCTCTTGAACATCAGGCCAGCCGCCGCCTTAATCTTCCAGTTACCGTATAGCAGCCTTTCCCTCTCTACAAGTGGCAATGCCTGCAGGTTTGCAAGATACCCTGGGTCATTTTTCATCAGGATTTTATTGTCCTGGAGCGTACTCGCTATGAATGTCACGCTCTTAGGCATTGTCTCAGCCTCTTCACGCTTTATGTTATTTTCCATAGCAAGCTGTATTGCCTCTTCCCTGGAATCAACCCAATGGATAACATCATTCAGCCGGATCATCCAGCGTATTTTCCCTGAACGCTCCTTTATCGGATAGCCTGTTTCCTGATCTATCCACCATTCTATGAAAGTTGCTACCCAACTGTCAGCGTCCGGATTGCAGGTGGCCCGTATGTACGGCTTTACTCCCGAATCTGTCCGGTTTCGGGACATCATATAGAAAAACTGATATTCCGTGAAATGTGTCAGCTCGTCAAAGCCTATCATCGTTATCTGGGAGCCTTGCCAGTCAAGACAATCATCGTCACTTCCAAGATGTGCGAAATTGACCGTTGCCCCTTTTGCAAAAGTCCAGTGTAGTTTTGGTGTCTTTAGCGGATAGGAACCTTGCACGAGGCTATAAATCTTTCTGCTGCTATCCCATAATCCGCCTGGTGATGTGACCTGCGTATAATTCCTACGGAAGATAACGGCGTTAAAATCCCTATTCTTCATGTGCCTCAGCGGCTCCAGGAGCAGGCCGAAGGTTTTACCTCCCCCTGCAGCACCGCCGTAAATACAAACATCCGCCGAAGTAGCCAAAAACTTCTCCTGCGGACCTTTCTGCGGTGCCAGTATGATTTTTTCTCTGCTCATTCGGAATCATCCCTCCCATTATCCGGAAGGTAAATCGTAACTTCCGTATCGTTGTCGCCTCCGCCCTGGAGGTAATCCTGTGGCCTATCCTGCCAATTCTGCCGCTGCCTGTTTTTCAGCCAGAAGATTTGAGCCGTCACATCTGGAGGAACAAACTTCTTAGTCTCTTCTACCTTGACCGGCTTGATATTCCCCTCCTTGTCATACTCAACGGTTTTCTTCGTTTCGGTATATTCATACCCTGTAGCTCTCTGGTACAGGCTCCGGACAACTTTCGCATCCGATACGCCCTTACCCTCCGCCAATGCCTTACCAAATGATTCATGATCTTTGGCCCATCGGAGAATGGTACGTTTCGAGATACCCATTGCCTCGGCAATCTCTTCGTTGGTGGCTCCCATTGCAGCCATAGACCACGCCCAGTCATCGTGGTAAAGGGCATTGTACTTTGGCTGTGCCGCCATGTGCTAAACTACCTTCCACTGAGGTAATCAGCACACAAGTATTCAATAAGCTGCCACCGGTTTTTACTTGTGACGGTACCTTCTTTCTCCGCTTTCTTGATTGCCTGCTGGATCACCTTTGCAGACTCTCCGGGTACCGCATTGCTGCCAAACAGCTTCGCCAGATAGGTCCATTCATCTTCCTCGTTGAACCCGACTTCATCCATGCGCTCGTTAGCGTTCTGTATCATGGAATGGATTGCAGCGCCAACATTCCTGATGTCCGTGAATTTCTGGTACCGGCTGAGCGTTTCCACAAAGCTCTTGCACTGTTCATAAGGTGCTACCCCGATAATTTCCGGAGCTGTCAGTTCCAGATTCTTTATGAGTGCATCCATATCCTGCACCTGATGCGGCAGGAATGAAAATGTCACATTCTTAAAATCAAACTGTACTGCAGGAGAAAGCATCTTGTCGTATGCCTCCAGCGGTTCCTCCATGATGTCCTTGCCAACGAAGCTCTCTATCATATCATCCACATCGGTAATCATTTTCACGATTTCCCGCAAGGTTGAATCATCATCAAATCCTGATATGGCATTGTGGGCCAGCTGCTTTGCCGCTATCTGGCTCCTTGTCAGGCCGGACACATCAATTATTGCTATGACTTCCTTCAAGCCAGCCGCCCTTGCGCTCTTTACCCTGTGGTGGCCCGATATGATCTCCAACTTGCCATTGCTCAGGACAAAAAAAGGCAGGCTCTCTAACTGCCCTCGCTTCATGATGTTGGCCGTCAGCTGATCCTGCATTTCATTCTTCATTATCCTGGCGTTGATGTCCTGCTCCTTGACCTTATCAATCTGGACCTTTGCAATCACCAGGCCGGAACCCATATCATAAATTACTGAGCATCCCTCTATTTGGACGCTTTTGCTCTGTTCTTCTGCCATTGCTTCTCCCTCCTTAGCCATTCTGCCAACGTCTGCTGTTCTGTCCTTCCCTCGACAAGATCAGCCTCGTATGTCAGCTTGTAGCCGTTCTGCTTATCCTCGGCTCTGTTTACCAGTTTCATAATGCCCCGTACCTCTTTGTTTTCCGGGTACCGGGTAAGCATTGCGGTACGCATCTTTGTGACCTTTTCCTTCTCGATATTATCCAGAAGAGAGTCCACAAACGCTCTATTCTGCGCCAGCATATAGCACAACCGCCCTAACCGGTAGCTCTGATGCGGCACCTTCATCACATACCAGACAAAGACGGAATCTGCCGCCATCTTCGATATGCCAAATACTCCGGCCACATATCCGTCAATCAGCAATGCTCTGTTGTATGTGGCTGAGGAACCGACAAAATTATGCGTCCACAGCACACGGTAATACTGCGCTTGTGCTGTCTTGATCGGGATAATCTGTACCTTGCTGTCCTCCTTGATTTCGTAATCCCTCGGTAGCATACTGCAGTCCAGCGGCTCCAGCTTGCTTTCGGAAGGACGCTTAATCTTCTTTCCGTTGGCAAGGGCTGTAGCCTCTTCCTCCCGGTTCGTAGTGATGTAGGCGTTCAAGTCTGCCCTGGTTCCCGGCCTGCCGAATATCGTATATCCGACCGCCTCACCGACTTTTTTCTCCTGATAGCAGAGAACCAGCGCCTTTGCACCCATGCACAAATCGTAGAACTGCTGGTGTCCTGTCTCTGGATCGAACAGCTGATATTCCGGTTCCTTCCATGTCATTTTTCCCTGCGTGTCATAAAACTTCTCATAGCCGGAGAAGTATGTCGGGGGATTGGCAATAACCAGTGCATGGGGATCATCCAGTACCTCTTCCAGATGCACCCACATATCCAGAGGACGGTAACTCATTCCTTTCAGCAGATTCCGGATCACTTCTATCTGTTGGTTGATGCTTTCAATATGTTCTGACCGTCTGAGGCGTAAATCTGTGAGCATCTGATAGAAATAATCATTGCCTGCGTTCTTTGAAGTACGGAGGTATAGCTGAGCATACAATGCGGTTGCAGGGTCCAGAAGCTCCGAATCCTCAAATCCTTGTGCATGGATTTCCAGAGGCTCCAACGACTGTCCGGTAATCGCATACCCCAGCACCGTTGACATCATATTGACATCGCTGGTTTCAATCTGCTCTGCCCTAAACCCATTCTGCACCGCCAGATTTGCCATAGCAAATGTCCCGGCACACGGCTCGACAAATCTGGTATATCCTGACTGTGCCGCTGTTTCTATCAGCTTCACAAGAAAGCGCTGCTCCGGTGTTCCCAGGCATCCCAAGAACATTGCGCCTGGATTCATGAAAAAAGCCATTCGCCTATCACTCCTTCCCTTTTTTGTTAAATCTAAACAAAAACCGAGGCGGCTCCCCTGGTATAACCCCGGAGATTTTTGATACCGCCTCGGCATATTGCACAAAAAAGGCACCGTACTCACTGAATACGATGCCGTTGTTTTTGGACCGGAACCCTGCAATGAACAGGAACTCTCCCCTGGGAGGGGAACGTGTTGCTTACACCAGTTCCGGATGATATGTTAAAAACCCGCCATACCGAATAAACTCATTTGCTGGTAGCCGTTATCTTCTTTCACTACCGCTTTTGCAGGCTGCTTATTGTCTGCTTTCTTTTTCTTCTCCTTTGGCGGCGTCGGATCGGGCAACTCCTTGATTGCTTCTCCCGTATTCTCAGCCCACCATTCTGCAAAGACTGTTCTGTGGCACCAATCTTCCGGTACCCTTACATCTTCATAGCACAGCAGAACCAGGTCTTTTCCTTCGCTCTGTGCTTTTTGCTCCAGGCGCTTAACCATGCTGATGATTCTCTCTGTGCCGATCCCTTCCAGCTTGCCGTAATATGCAGGCTTGAAACTCTCCAAATCCATATTCAGCATATATCCCTTTGGAGCCAGGGAATAGCACTGCTCTTTCAGCGCATATCCCAGGGGGAACTTCGGCTGTCCTATGCTGATTCCCACCGGATAATACTTATCATTCAACAGCTCTTTGTTGCTGTATCTGCTTACCCATATTGCCATCTTAATCACTCCTTCAGACTGTATTTCCATAGTTTAATTATACTATACGGACGGTCCTAAGTACATTGAAATACCCTTATTTAACCGATTGTTAACAATTCCTCCGGGCTTTGTGGCGGGCCTTTCGACCCGCCCTGCTGCCTGTTTGGGAAGAAAAACAACTGGCTATTTTTTAGGGGTGACATATGGGCTTATTGGCTGATACCATATTATCATTGAGAATTTCTAATGTAAACCTACTCTTTTTCTCCCTGCCTTTCATATAGCCACAGGGAGCGTTCAAAATCATATCCCAAGCAAGTAAACAGCCACTATTCCACAAGCTATCCCTAAGTCCTTGTAGACCGTCTTATCGCTTACATTTTCTACTTCCGAAATCTCCTGCACCGAATACTGCTTTTCCTCCAGATACATCATGCTAAGCTCCCTATATCGGCGCTTCGCCTCTTCACTTCCGGACTTTTCGCACTCTTCCCGGTACATTTCCGTTGCTTTTTCTATGCGGTAGATGCAGTATAAATCCTCCTGCCTCCGCTTCTCTTCATCCTTAATCGTCCTCTCGGACCGGCTTACCGTTTCCCTTACACTTCCCATGAGGTCCTGTATGAACTTCCATCGGAGTTCAATCTGCTCTTCCTCCGTAAACTCCGCCTCGTCCGACAGTGTAGCCTTAATTCGCCGATACGAGCTGAGCATCTTTTTCGTTTTCTTGACCTTATTCTCTTCCCTTGCCCGTTTCTTATCCGACTTGACCTGCTCCGCCCGGAACCGTTTTACTGCCTCTTCCCCTGCTACTGCAGCAATCTGGTTGATCTGCTCCTGTGTCAGAACATACATAGGGATTTTACTTTCAGTCCTATCCGTTGCCATAATGTCGCCTCCTTAATTCTTGACTTCCTCGCAAATGCGAGTTATGCTCATATTGGTGGTTGAGTCGTCTCGAAAGGGGCGGCTTTTCTTTTTTACCTGCGCCTTTTCGTGCAGGTGGCGAAGTGCGATATGTAGCCGGTACCTTCTGCCTCGCTACTGTTTACCCTGTCTGCCGCTACTACTTCTCCGGCATAGGTAACGATTCTCTCAGTTGCTTTCTTTCCGGCCTCCGGTCTGCGGTAGCTTATCATGGTAGGGTCCACCGGCATATTCTTTCCTGCCTTTGTCCTGATCCACATAATTTGCTTTCCGCAACTCTTGCACACTCCAAACGGATTCGCTGACCTCATGGGTTCTTTCTCCTTTCCGATGTCAGGCTTTCTTTTCCAGACATCTGCACTTATATGTAGAACGCATATCGAATGTAGGTTTCTCCTTACATTTCTTACGCTTTACATCTTCCTCAGACAGCCACACTTCATGCAATCTACACCAATACTTCGGGGATTTGCAGATTCTATTATTCAATCCCATCCGTGGATTTCTGCTGTCTGCTTTCTGGTATCGCATTTTATCATCCTCCGTTACTTATTTCCCTTTAATCCATCCGGAAACTCCTGAATCAATGGCTCTCCCCATATCTCCGAAAGGCTGGATTTCATGAATATCGGGATTTCGTATTTCCGGCACTCTTCCAGTAGATTTTCTATCCATACTCTCTCCGGCACCACCTTATTCTTCCTTCTCCCTGTCTCTGCTCCTACAATTATCCAGTCCGGCTTCGCCATGACTGTATCTAACTGCCACAAATCCTCCAGAATCGGCTCCATTGACAGAAACCAGTGAATCCCTTCTCTGTCACCAAACCAGGCATATCTGTCATTGGAATTTGTCACGCTACTGCCAAACCAGAAATTATCTGTCCGTGTAATCTTCCCGGATTTTTTCAGTTCGATATATCTCTCCGGATTCTTCGTCAAGAACAGGTAATTATGCTGAGGGGCTTTCCTGCAGGCATCAAATACCGCCTCTATCCAGCTGTCTGGTACCCATTTCCCGAATAAATCTGCCATTGAGCAGACAAAGATATTTCTGCCTGTCTTATTTGCATAATCTTCCAGCTTGTATCTGTGGAAAGTCGGGGCAAACCCAAACGGATACGGCGTCACCTTGCCATTGTACGGTTCAAACGGCTCCGGCTTTCCTCCTGTCGTCAGTGGATATTTCGTTTCATACACACCTTTTGATACCTCAAAAGTTTCTGCATCGAGCCAGAATCCAGTACCCGCCTCTCTCAAATCACCCTTTCCCCGGAACCGCTCTGCTATTCCCCTGGCGTAGCAATACTCACAGCCATGCAGACAGCCCGTGACCGGATTCCAACTGCTATCACACCAGTCAATCTTCGTCTTATCCATAAATTCTCACTCCTGCTTTTCCTCGACTTTGCCGACAATCTCTTTCAGCCGATCCTTAAACGCTTCGACCTCCGACTCCGGCACATCAACCATTGTTATGATCCCCTTCGGTGCCTCCGCTCCGGGAGAATCCGGTTCTCTCACAACCACTATATCCCCTACCTCAACCTTTGCTTTGCTGATGTAGGAATATTCACGCCCCTGCGGCTTTCCGTCTCTCAAAAATCTCAGCTTCACTAAATTCATAATCATTTTCTCCTTCCACGTTCTATGTCCTGTAATTCCTCAATCGTCACTAACCTGCAGTCCGGCAGCATAATTAACGGTTCTCCCAATACTACCCGCCTGCCCTCTATCCTCATTCTCGGATAACTCACAATTACCTTACATTCCTGAGCTACCTGGTATGAGGAATCAGAAATAATCTTCCTGATGCGCTTCTGGTCTGCCTGGGAAGTCTGCCTCCCGTTTATCGGAATCTTTCCAAACTCCCTATCCATTGCGTTCTGCTCTTTGAATATTCGCTCATACACATATATAAAACCTCGTGCCACGCCAATCACTCCTTACTTTGCTGTCAACTCCGCATATTCATTCATTATTTTTTGTATTACACATGACGAACACTCTGATCCGCAATCTGCACCGCACGGAAGGTCTATATCGTCTATCTGACTTTCTCCACCGCTTGTAGCCGGATTAGTAAAGCTGCAACATTCTTCCGGAACATAATTTCCATCATCGAGTTTTGCCATTTTTACCATTGATTTGTTACCTCCTGTTGGCTTTCTTAATCCTCTCAATCTCCGTAAGGGCCGGCTTATTGACACATTTCTCCATGCCCTCTGCCAGCTCCTTTGCTCCCGGATTGCCTCTCTCCACTTCGTCTGCAAGGTGCCGCAGGACCAGCACAATCAGTCCTGCGTCTGCCTTTGCATAGGGAGATATGGCATTGATAATTTTCTCGGAGTAGTGCTGCAGACCTCTCTCAATCAGCCTCATAGCCTCCGGCGTCTTGCCTTCTGCAATCAGCTTATTGCCCCGGTCAACGTAACTGCTCATTCTTACTTTCCCAAATGCCATAGCTGCCTCCTATTCCTCTGAATCGTCCTCCGGTTCCTCGTATCCATATCCATCCTCAGAATCATCCGGGCCTAAAAGCTCGTCTGTAATATCGTCCAGCTCTTCCTCCTGCCCCTCTTCTGATTCTCCCTCCGGCTCTCCTTCTGCCGCTTCTCCCGGATTAGTTTCTGTCGCATCCACTTCTCTAAATTCTCCGTCAATTACCTCGCTCTCGGCATCCGGGCCAGGAAGCCCCAGGATTGTTCTGCCCTCAATGGCATTTGAACCGGCAGAATCTTCGTCAGCCTTCTGTTCGTTGTCTTGCTGCTGAAAGTCCGAATCGAAGATACTTCTCTGTGCCGTATTTGCAATCGGCACCAGCTTAAATACTCCGGTATCTTCATCCATCACCAGCTCCATCTCATTGTTGAAAGAACCAGATTTCTCGTCATTGATCTTTACAACAGATGTCACTTTATGCTTGAACTGCGGCTTGCTGACCTCCCTTGACTCTCCCTTGATGTCCGGATCATAATTCGGGATAAACTCCTTTACCATAGTGACATCGATTTTCAGAGTCATACTGCCCTCGTCCGAACCTTTTTCCTGCATATTACCGATCAGGCGCTGGAGGACGAAATTCATATCCTTTTTCATTTCCTCAAACGTGTCGCTGTCAAAATCCAGCTTCTTTTCAAATTCATCACTCATGCCTTGATCCTCCCGTATTCAATATTATTTTCGTTCATAAACTGAATCAGTGCCTCCAGCTGCCCTCTGGTTCCCTTTGCATAGAATCTTGTCTGGTACCGCTTTTCCTGAGCCTTCGGCTGTTCAGATGCCTGCTGCTGAGTAAAGGGATCGACTGCCGCCATAGGTCCCTGCGTTCCGTTTTCTGTGCCATTTGATACGTTTTTAGCCGGTTCCGTTCCGTTTTCAGGGCTTTCGATCACATTTTGAGGCTGTTCTGTAACGCTTTCCGGCTGTTTGCTTACAGATTCCTGTTCCGCTCTCAGCTGAGCCTCCCTTGCTTTCCTCTGCTCTTCGGCCAGCCGCTCTCTTTCTTCTGCCGCTTTTTTTCGTTCCTCTGCCAGCCGCTTTCTCTCCGCCTCTTCCTCGGCCTTACGCCTCTTCTCCGCCTCCAGCTTTTCTTCCAAATCAGACAGCCGCTTATTCTCTGCCAATGCTTTGCTGAGGTCAAGCGTCTTGATATAGACATCCTTTGCGTTCAGCTTATACTTGCTCTCCAGGCTGTCGATTGTTTCCAGATCAGTACGGACTTTCTCAACCTTTGACTTGATATCCGCCTGCGCCGTAGCCAGCTTGTAGGTCTGGTTCAGGTACCGGCTGTCAAATACCTTGTCAAACGGAAGAACAGACTCCAAATCCCCGATCACTTCATCGTAGGATGCTCTGATTTTTGCCTTCTTTTCTTCCTTCTGCTGATCCTCGAAAGCCTTTACCTGCTTATCAATGATTCCTACCGGCTCCTGGATCAGTGCCAGAATCTCCTTCAGTTCCGCCTCGAACACATTGTAAGGCTCGTTGATAATCTTCTTGACAATCTTCCGGCGATCCTCGATGTCCTTTATCAGCCCATTCAGCTCTGCTCTGTCCTTCTTGGCCTGCTGCATACTGTCCTCGGTATAGACCACATTCTCATAGCTGGCCATTTTCTGACGGACTGCCGCCTCCAGTTCCTCCTTGTTCCACTTAATTACTCGGAGAAAACCGTCCTCCGTAGGATTGATAAGACGGAACTCCATTTTTGCAGGCTGTGTCACTGCTACCTCATTCACAACTTCTGCCTCCACCGTTTCCGGCGCTGTTTTCTTCCTTCCTGCCATCTGTCTACCTCCTATATTTCATTTGGTCCGATTACCCGAATTGTCACATCGACTCTCGGCTGTTCGGAATAAAATTTCCTTACCTGTGCGTCCACGACTGCAGCATCATCATGGTATGCCACCTTGTTCAGACTGTCGCAGATAATCTTCCCGATATTATCCCAATCCGGCTTTTTCGTTGGCCGGATTCTATGCTCCAGCATCAGCTTGCGCTTCTTTTTGCTCACAGACTTCGGTATCTCGTAATATGCGATAACACGCACATCCAGCATATCTTCATCTTTGAACATTCTGCCCTTTGCCGCCTGCTGGTACATCAGCTTAACCAGATTCTCGTAGCTTACCGTCTCGTCCGGCGTGTATGTCTTTACATACTGCCCGGCTCTGGAGAACTTCGGGCGCTGCTTTCCAAAAGGCTGGCCCGGTACTGAGAATTTAATCTGCCGCATAGCTTCGTCCTCCACAATGTTATCCATGCCGCCTCCTATTCCCCGCAAGCGGTATTCCCTGCTTCGGTATCACGGTATATCTTCAGGTAATAATCCAGCTGTTTCCCTGTCGGTGTTTTCTTTCTGACTCCCGGCCCTACAGTGTAACCATTTTCCAGAAGAATCGCCGTAACCACCTTTCTGTCCTCCAGCTTATAAATGCTGATTTCTGCTACCTTTTCCATTGCCATATTGTCATTCCTCCATTAACTTTTTTATTTCATCGAACCGCCTTGCCGCCTCTTTCTCCCTCCAGGAACGTCCCGGTACCCGGACAGGAGTACACATCTCAAAAATCCGGTCATAAATCCTTTTATAACGAGTATCCGTATTCTCCTGCATTTCCCTGACTGTCATGTTGGTGGTGAGAATCAGCGGCTTTTCCACGCGATACCGACTGTCAATGATGTTATAGACCTTTTCCAGAGCATAATCTGTATTCCTCTCAGTACCCAAATCATCAATAATCAACAGCCTCGCATCATTCAGGCGGCTCATAAGTACTCTTTCTTCCCCCTGATTGCCCTGGATATTCTGCAGGATTTTCACAAAGGATGTCATGACTACCGGGATACTCCGCTCCAGCAGCTCATTCGCAATGCAGGCGGCTGTGTAGCTTTTTCCCGTGCCTACGGTTCCCCAGAACAGAAGCCCCTGCCGCTTTTGATACATTTCATCGAATTTCTCGACATACCGCTCTGCCAGCGCATACACTTTCTGATTGTCAGCATTCTTCTGGAACGTACAAAGCCTGGCATTGCTCAGTTTATCATCAATGAGGCTGGCGCTTTTCAGCCGCTCAATACGCTCCATTGCCTTCCTGCGTTCCTCTTCTTCCTTCCTGCGCTTGTTTGCCTCAACCTGGCACTGACAGATGCAATGCACGATCATTTCCCTGCCGCCTGTGAAGGCAGATGCCGGTAGCCTCGTTTGCTTCTTGCCATGACACTTCCCGCAATGGATCAGGCCGTCCTCTGCCACATAATCCCCTTCCTCCATTTCCACCTTTTCAATATCCGGAGGCATTAAGGAATCCAGCTTTATATCCTGCATACGTTTCACTCCTTCCTAAACGGATTCTCGTCGTCGTTTGTGGTTTCCGTACAGGCTGTAGGAACGTTCTTAGGAAGATAATCTAAGAATGGTGTGGACTCTCCTAAAAATGTCTTACCGTGCTTGATATACTTATCTTCCGTCCGGTCACGCCTGCACTGATCCGCATAATTCTTCGCCGCCTTCAACAGCTGTTCATGGGAGAAACCATCTTCCAACCTTGCTTTGTACTTCTTGTATGCCTGAGCCTTATCCACTTTCCGGGGATAGATGGACCAGAACTCTTCAAAATCCGTGGAGTAGTTACTGATTGCCTTCTTTGACTTCCCCTCCGGTTTTGTTTCTGCAGGTAAGTCTCCCTGGAGCGCCGCCATTGGTTCAGCCCCATTCTCCGGTATCTGTAACAGTGCCTTCTCGCCCTTTACCCGGTTATAATACGCCCTCTGCCGGTCTGCCTCTGTTGAGGACTGCCCTATAAAATTCTGAATGTCCATCATATAGATGGCCCCATTATCCAGTATCTCTATCAGCTCCAGATTCCTGAAAATCTCCAGTGCCTTTTCCACGGTTCCTACCTGGTGGCCTACAAGGGTAGCCAATATTTCCGGCGTGTATGGGATCACATTCCTATACATCAACCGCCCCTCATTCCTCAGACTTCTCAGGTATAGCTTCAAAAGGATATTGCTGTATATGTAGCCGTCTTTCATGCTCTCCAGTATCTTTATCTCTTCCGACTCAAAAAACCCCTCCTTCAATTTGAGATAATAATATTTTCTGTTATCTGCCATATGTCCACCGCCAATCGTATCACTATATCCCTGCTGTCAAATCCATAATAGAAATCGGCCTCGTCAGCACTCTCGTATGCCTGCAGCAATCGCACAATTCACATCTGTCCGGTTCCAGTTCTCCGCTTTTTAAGCTGAGGATTCTCGGTGTGTTTGCCTCTACGACACTAAGCGCCTCCTGCAGATAATTGTCTGTCACATGGATAATGCGGATGTCCGGCTCTTTCTCCTTTGTCGCACCCGCAATATAAAACGGCAGCTTCTTTCCGGTGTTCTGCCTTACAATCTCCTGGTACACTGCCCCCTGGATGTCATACCCCCAATAACGGACGAAATCCAGATAACCCAAATCCTTTACCCATTTCAGCTCCGTAATGGACGACATAACTTTCAGGTCCACGATTGCCACATCCGGAATGTAGCTGTCAATCTTGATCTTCCATTTTGCCCCGAACAGTTCCCCGGTCATAATAACCTGCTTCTGCCCGCTCATATATTTCATGAAATACTCGTCACGCTCAATGCGGGCGATAATTTCATCAGCCTTTACATACTCCGCTTTCAGCCCTCCGTCCTTCTTAAAAAGAGAAGGATTCTCTGCCTTGAACTTCGCCAGCGTTCCTTCAAAGTAGGAATCGACATAACTTCCGACCATAAGAGCCGTACTCTTTTCGTCCTCCCACCTTTCCTCTATCTTCTCCAGTGCCGTAAACTCGCAGCCTAATCGCCCGTATGTACCCACAAAATCTTTGAACTGGGAAACACTCATGTATTCCCTGTTAGCCTCCCGGCTGTAATAATTCTCTGATGTCAGTTGCATCTTCTCTTCCTCCTATTCAACCTCTTCCAAATCCAGACCGCCCACCTGGGTGCTTTCCGGCTCTTCCAGATTGTCCTGTGCTGATATTGCAAAGGCATCCTGTGCCTCTATAACATCCGGCTTGTTGTCGCCATAGGCTCCATTTCCTTCTTCGTCGTAAACCTTCTGGTCGTCCTGGATAGCTCTCTGCATATCCACAGACAAGATCCCCCACTTGCTGAGTAGCAGCTTAATAACCGTCTTTAATGCCATTGCATCAAAATCTGTACTCCACTTACTGCTCTTTTTCCCCTTCTCCAAATCATAGCGATATGCCTGTGAATATTTCTTCGCATGATTGTCAACATCTGCCACCGACAAATAGAACTCCTGCTGAAACCCGGTCTTTAACCGGAACCATGCGAAATAGCCTGCAATGTTCTCTGGCTTTCCTTCGTTCCTCTGTGTGCAGTTGGAGAAATCTGTCACAAATTCCAACTCCCCCGTAATGGGATTATGGGAAATCAGCTCGTCCTTGTAGACTACCGCATAATTCATCTTCTCATAATATCCAGAACGGATTGCCAGCTGGATAAAGCCCTTATACATCATCTGGAACTGCGCCCTCGGTACTTTATCCCAATTCCTCGTCTGCGGATTGTAGACGCTCTCGTTATACGGAACGATTGCCGCAAAACCCAGGTTCGGATCAATCGGCAGATCGTATGTTGCCGCCACGAACGCCGCGCTCATGATTGAATTGGCGTCACACTTTTTCAGCTGTGCGCTGCCCTGCACCACCGTTGTGATCGATGCAAGGAACTGAGGGGCTTTCTGCCCTAATACCTCTGCGAACTTTTTTCTCACATTCTCCTGGGAAATCATCTGTTTAACCAATACTGCCGTGCTTGCCTGTTTTGCAGGCTGCTGTCCCTGTAACTGATTTTCTGCCATTGTCGCTTTTTCCTCCTTCTTTTATGCTGTTGCAAGGCTTTCACCGAGCATTTCCAATAACTCTCCGGAAGTCATATCATCCAGACATTCCTCGCAAATATAACCTCCCTGGCTGTCAAAATACTTGTCGCCCTCATAAATCCCTTCCCCGCATTTACCGCACCTGTGTACCGGTATCGGCTCCGGAGCATTAGGACATCTGGGGTGGCAAGGAACGCTTAAACACAAGCTGCACATTCTGCACACTTCCTTTCTGCTTCTCTCAGCAACGTCGTGGCATTTACTGCCTGTCTGAACAGATAATTTTTCAATTCATCCCTGAACAGCAAGGGCAGGTATTCTTTTCTGTTCTCGATTCCATTGACATCCATTTTCCTCTCGCAATACCAGAGAACATAATCAACAGTCTCCTGTGATATGTGGACTCCCTTATTTACCCATTCGCTCACAATATCATCAATCTCCGTCTGATCCATAGCCATCCTCCTTCCCGAACAAAAATCTGATTACATCCCCTACACTTCTTGCCACTTCTGCCAGCATCAACATCAATGGCAGTGTCAGCCACTCGCCTCCGTATGCCAGATAACCTCTCGTAGCGTATGCCGACTTTACCGCAACCTCTGTCAGTATCAGACCGGCCACTATCCACAGCCAATTTCTTGAAATGTACCTCTTTATGCTTTTCATTCCACCAGCTCCTTATCTGTGTAGAAGTAGTGATTGCCATACTGAAAAAGGAACTCCAGGTTTCTTCTGTGCCAGTCCGACTTGCCTGCGCTCTCAAAATATAAAGCTCCCTGGCTTTCATCCCACTTTTCTACCTGGATCAGCTCCAAAGCCTCCCGGCACTCCTGGTCCGGCTCTGTTGTGTACCACCTTCCACCTTCCTGCAATGGGCTGAACTGCCAGCCTCCGTTGCCTGTTCTCTGGAAAATGACCTCTTCAATCGTGTTCGGGAATCTGTCGCTCCAAACTCTGTTGAGGACTACCAGCATAACAAGAGCCTTTCCTTCAACGCCTTCGCTTTCTGCTTCTGCCATTGCTATTTTCTCTAACAGATATGATTCATCTGCATCCCAATCCATGCTGGGGATGCCGCCCTGACATTCAACAACCGCTTCTGCAGACTGACTTTCGGCCACTTCATTTTCCTCAATCTCCACCGGCACTGCTGCCTCTGCTGTCACTCTTTCTTCCATTATCCTTATCTCTTCTGCCTCTTCCTCCTTACCGGAATCACTCTCTGCACTTGCATAGAACTCTCCGACTCCTTTAATCATGAATACGGCGGCTCCGCATATCGCAAGGACCTTTAGCCCGAACAATAGCTTTGCCCGCTTTTTTCTTCTCACAATAAACTCCTTTCTGGTACTGCCTGGCTTTAGCTGTTTTTAAGATACTTCTCACCGGCAATCTTCATTTCACTAATTACCTCAGCCATACCGTCCAGCTTATTGAGGATTTCTTTCAGCTTCGGGATTTCTTCCTGGCTGATGATTCCATCCTCCGTTATCTCGATCAAATCCACCTTCATAGCCTTTAGTTCATCCTCGTTAAAGCCTTTCAAAAGCCGTAACGCAATTCCCTGTATGCTCTTTTCCTCCGTTGCCAATGGCAGGAACCCATGAACCGGACACTCTCTCATGCAGTACCCGGTAATCAATTCCGGGGCGCAGTAGAGGTCCGCCATAAGAACCACCTTATCCACCGGCACAACTTTCGTATTTCCAAGTTCGTAATCTGCCAGCGTAGATACAGAAATTCCTAAAAGCTCTGAAGCGCCTTCACGGCTGTATAGCCTCTCGTTGTATATTGCTGCCTTTTTCCTCGCCTGAAAATATACATTTGTGTTCTCGTTCATAGGGCCTTTCCCCATTCCGTATTACCTACCCTTCTGCTAAAATTTAATCATCACCAGCAGGAACAGCCGACAATGTGATGTTCAGCAGGCGGTTGACGGCATCCACAATATCTTCATTCATCATCTTGCCGTTGATTACCAGCGACAACCGATCCCTGGAGACGTGTGCTTTCTCTGCCAGCTGATTGACGCTCATTTTCTTTTTCACAAGCTCAATCTTTACTGCCTGGCACCATTCGTCGGATGGTGTTGCAGTACGTTCCGGCAAGCCCGTTGTCCCCAGCTTCTCGTTGATCTTCTCAGCGATTGCCTGGTAGGTTGCATTGGAATACTTCCCGGAAATGACCGAAAGAACCACCGCATAGCTGTAACCGATGCTTTCGGCAAGCTGTTTGAGCGTCATATCTTTGTCGATCACAGCTTTCCGGACATCCTTACCCCATTGTGATGTTTCCTTTCTCATTTGAGTATCACTCCTTTCTCGCATTTGCTGAATATTTTTATTTATCTTTGCGGGTTTGCGTGCTATAATAGAAGTAAATCTATTTACAGGCCCGCAGATGTGCTACGAAATACTTGTCACTCTCAGCTCGCAACTTTGAATTGATTTGTATTTCATACTTATATTATACCACGCAACTACGAGTTTGTAAATAGATATATACTCAAATGCGAGAATATTTTATACGGAGGCTACTATGGAAATTATTGAAAGAATCTATCAGACTCTCAGCGAAAAAGACAAAAAGGCGTATGAACTTTGCGAGAAACTAAACATCCGTACCTCAACGATGTCAACCTGGAAAGCCCGCACGAATGATCCGCCTGCTAAATACATGAAAACCATTGCCGACTTTTTGGGCGTTTCTCTGGACTACCTTATGACCGGCCAGGAGGCTCCTGTCCGCAAGACAACCACGCCCGAAGAAGATGAACTGCTGGCGCTCTTCCGCTCCCTGCCGGAACCTAAGAAATATGAATTTGTCGGGGAACTCAAAGGATTTCTGAAGGCTTACACCGAGTCTCAGAAATATCTTGACGAGGAAAAAAGATTATCAGTTTAGAATGGTATCGGCTCTATGGCCGCTACTAAGACAGGAGAAATGCCTATGTCAAATGCTACCCTCTACTTTGAACTGGCACGTTCTGAGGAAAAGGCAGGGAATGAGTGCGCCGCCCTGCTTTTCTACCTTTCTTCATTCTGTGACAGTTTCAACTCCGGTACCCAGGATTACCCTTATGGTACCGTTGCAAAAATCCGGATGCTGCAGAACCGGCTCTCATTGCCGGATCAGTTTTTATTCGGCCTGATGCACTCATACGGTCCTTTATCGGATGCAGAGTGCCGGAAATTATTATCAGATTCCATTAACGGCGACATTGCCGGTATCAATACCACTCTTACCAGCTGTACCAACATGGACTGAGAAACGGAGGAACTATGGAACAATTAACCGGAAACGAGGAATTTACCTTACATGGAGCCAGCGCCGGAATATCCGTCAAGGACTACTGGAGCTGGGCGTATTCAGACTTGATTGATAATACCCAGCGTGGGGTAATGGCAGAATTTCTCGTTTATTCATCGCTCAAATCTAATTACCCCCCCGCACGCAAATGCGAGAAAACTGGCTCCCATTTGACGTGACAAGTCCATCCGGACGCAGGATTGAAGTAAAATCTGCCGCTTACATTCAAGCCTGGACACCTGAAAATATCTTTGCTCAGATTCGCTTCGACATCGGAAGGAAACTGGCCTGGGATAATGCTACCGCCTCTTATTCATCCGAGGCAAAGCGCAACTGTGACCTGTATGTATTCTGTCTTTTTACCGCCAAAACAAAAGACATTTCCCTGCTTAACCTGGACTATTGGGATTTCTATGTGCTGCCTACATCCGTTCTGAATGAGAAGATGCCAGAGCAAAAAGGAATTTCCCTGTCCTCCCTGCTTAAACTGGAACCGGTAAAGACAGACTATGCCGGACTCGGCGCAGTAATCGAATCTATCAAACTGTAAAGGAAGTGATGCTATGAAACTGCCTAACGGTTACGGAAGTGTAACCAAATTATCCGGGAACAGGCGTAAGCCTTATCTGGCCCGTGTCACTCTCGGCTGGACCACCGATCAGGAAACAGGGAAAACTACTCAGAACCGTGTACCGATAGGAACCTTCAAAACCAAAAAAGAGGCTCTGCAGGCATTGGCTGAGTATGGAGCAAATCCTTATGACATCCAGAACAGCAATCTCACGCTTGCGGAGCTTTACCAGAAATGGACTGAGGCGTACTTCCCTACCCTCGAAAGTGAATCCTCTGCCCGGACAATAACCGCCGCCTGGAGGTACTGCCACATTCTCTACGGTATGCGTGTCAAGGACCTTCGTGCAAGGCATATCAAGGGCATCATGGAGGACGGCTACATCATTCAGGACAGAGGTAAAAACGCAGGCCAGAAAGTCCATGCCTCCCCCGGCACGAAAGCCAGGATCAAATCCATGTTCAACCTCATGCTGGATTACGCCCTCGAATATGAGCTGGTAGACAAGAACTTTGCCCGTACTTTTGAACTCTCCGACGACATCATCAAAGAGAAGGAAGAAAACCGGCGCAGCCATATCCCATTTTCCGAGGACGAACTGCAGGTGCTTTGGGATAACGTCGGCACCGTAAAATATGTTGACTGGATTCTGATTCAGTGTTACATGGGATGGCGCCCGCAGGAAATGGGGAGACTCCGACTGGAAGATATAAGTCTGGAGGAACTCTACGTTACCGGCGGCATGAAAACCGACGCAGGAAAAAACCGTATGGTGCCGATTCACTCCCGGATAGCTGATCTTGTCCGGAAGAATTACGAGAAGGCCCAGGCTCTAAACAGCGAATTTCTGCTCAACGATCCGGACTCTCCAAAGGGCGGCATCAACATCACTTATGACAAATATGCCGGACGGTTCTTCAAGGTCATGGAGGCTCTGCCATTCAATCAGGAACACAGACCCCACGATCCCCGCAATACTTTCGTAACCAGAATGAAAAAAGCCGGTGTTGACCCTCTGGTTGTGAAGCGCTTAGTCGGCCACAAGATCAATGACGTAACCGAAAAAGTCTATACATACCGGGACCTCGACTGGCTCCGGGAGGACATAGAAAAAATGTCGTAAGCCTTATGCCTACGGCATTTTCTTATGTTTCCATGCTCAGATTTTTGTTACCTTCATCGTGTTACCTACTTGTTACCTACCGGATGCCTACTCACCAAATTCTCGCACGTTTCACGACCTCTCACAGCAAATTTCCCTTTCCGGTTTTCGGCATCAAAAAAAGTACCGCAACCCCTGAAGATTACGGTACTTTCAAGCCTTTCGGCACTTTTTTGAAATAAGATATATTTAGAACTTGCCAGCCTCAGCCGCTTCCTCGATGGAGACGGCCACAGCCACGGTAGCGCCTACCATGGGGTTGTTGCCCATGCCGATGAGGCCCATCATCTCTACATGCGCGGGAACGGAAGAAGAACCTGCGAACTGCGCGTCAGAGTGCATACGTCCCAGCGTATCGGTAAAGCCATAGGAAGCAGGGCCTGCCGCCATGTTGTCGGGATGCAGGGTACGTCCTGTGCCGCCGCCGGAAGCAACGGAGAAGTACTTCTTGCCGGCCTCGGTCCGCTCCTTCTTGTATGTACCCGCAACGGGATGCTGGAACCTGGTGGGGTTGGTGGAGTTGCCTGTGATGGACACGTCCACGTTCTCCTTCCACATGATGGCAACGCCTTCAGGCACGCTGTTGGAGCCGTAGCAGTTCACCTTGGAGCGAAGTCCCTCAGAATAGGAAATCCTCTCGATTTCCTTCACTTCGTTGGTATAGGGATCGTACTCGGTCTCTACGAAGGTGAAGCCGTTGATACGGGAGATGATCTTCGCGGCATCCTTTCCAAGACCGTTCAGGATGACGCGCAGAGGTTTCTGGCGGACCTTGTTGGCCTTCTCCGCGATACCGATAGCGCCCTCTGCGGCTGCAAAGGACTCATGTCCTGCCAGGAAGCAGAAGCAGTCTGTGTCCTCCTCCAGAAGCATTTTGCCCAGATTGCCATGTCCCAGGCCTACCTTACGGGTATCGGCAACGGATCCGGGAATGCAGAATGCCTGAAGGCCCTCTCCGATGGCGGCGGCGGCATCCGCGGCCTTGCGGCAGC
Organism: uncultured Acetatifactor sp.; assembly: GCA_910585665.1. Lineage (GTDB taxonomy): Bacteria > Bacillota > Clostridia > Lachnospirales > Lachnospiraceae > Acetatifactor. The sequence goes on from CAJUFI010000002.1 coordinate 120,969, forward strand.
CCTTCTTGATAGCGATGGCAGCGCCCACCGTATATGCCCAACATGCGTTCTCGAAGCAGATAGGCTGAATCTTCTTCACCTGCTCATATACATCCAGGCCAGCGTCCTTGGTAATCTTCTCTGCCTCTTCGATAGAGGAGATGCCATAGCTGTTCAGTACTTCCGTAATTTTAGCAATACGTCTTTCATATGATTCAAATAAAGCCATTTTTTCCTGTCCTCCTTATTTTTCTAGAGACTTCCATTATTCTTTTCTGGGATCGATTACTTTCACGGCATCGGCGACACGGCCATACTGTCCCTTGGCCTTCTCGTACGCGGTGTTGGGGTCGTCGCCCTTCTTGATGAAATCGGTCATCTTTCCAAGGCTTACGAACTCATAGCCGATGATCTCGTCATTCTTGTCCAAAGCGATGCCGGTCACATAACCTTCCGCCATCTCCAGATAACGGGGGCCTTTCTTCAAAGTACCGTACATAGTACCGACCTGGCTCCTCAGGCCCTTGCCCAGATCCTCAAGTCCGGCACCAATGGGCAGGCCTTCCTCGGAGAACGCGCTCTGGGTACGTCCATAGACGATCTGCAGGAACAGCTCCCGCATGGCGGTGTTGATAGCGTCGCACACAAGGTCGGTGTTCAGCGCTTCCATGACGGTCAGGCCGGGAAGGATTTCAGATGCCATGGCTGCGGAGTGAGTCATTCCGGAACAGCCGATGGTCTCTACCAGCGCTTCCTGAATGATGCCTTCCTTTACGTTCAGGGTCAGCTTGCAGGCACCCTGCTGAGGAGCGCACCAACCCACGCCATGTGTCAGGCCGGAAATGTCTTCTACCTTTTTCGCCTGAACCCACTTTGCTTCTTCGGGAATCGGCGCACAACCATGATGCACACCCTGAGCGACTGTGCACATTTCTTCAACTTCCTTTGAATAAATCATGTGAAATCTCCTTTCGATTATGTGAATTATTATGCATGACAATAGAAAGGCCAAAACGGCGCTTTCCATTGTGTAATAATATCTTCTTCCATTTTCTCACATTTACGGGAAAAAAGCTAGTATTTTTTGTAAAAAAATGTACTTCTCACTTCTTCTCTGCAATCTCCGTGGCTTTCTTGTAAATGCAGCCTTCCGGCACGACGCCCCGCACCATGGACGTGGGATAGATGATGGTATTCCTGCCGACGACGGTCCCGGGATTCAGGACACTGTTGCAGCCTACCTCCACGTAGTCGCCGAGCATGGCCCCCATCTTCTTCAGGCCGGTCTCGATGGAGATGGAACCTTCCGTGGAAGCCCCTTCGCCTTTTACCACTACCAGCGTCTTGTCGCTTTTTACGTTGGAGGTGATGGAGCCTGCCCCCATATGGGCTTTGAAACCCAGGATGCTGTCCCCCACATAATTGTAATGGGGCACCTGCACCTTATTGAACAGGACTACGTTTTTCAGCTCCGTGGAATTCCCCACCACGGCACCCTTCCCCACAATGGCATTGCCTCTCACAAAAGCACAATGGCGGATTTCAGCCTCCTCGTCCACGATCAGCGGTCCGTTCAGACAGGCTGTTGGCGCTACTTTGGCAGATTTCGCCACCCATATGTGCTCTCCCCGCTCCTCGTAGATGTCCTTTGGAAGCGTCTCTCCAAGGCTGATGATAAAGTCATGAATCTTCGGCAATGCCTCCCAGGGATATGTAATCCCCTCAAACAATTTCGCCGCTATCGTCTGGTCCAAATCATACAATCCGGAAACTGAAATCTCTCTCTGCATATCCACATCACTCCGTTCTTCTTAAACTTGCGCCGACTCCTTCCGCGCAACAGTCCGGCCCCTGCCTTTCTGCGCGGAAGAACCTCAGCGGGATTTATAGTTCACTGCAGCCGCCTGGAACCGGTCATACAGGCTCCGCTGGTTACGGAGCTGCTTGACATGCTCCGTCCTTCGGCCCACGAAACCGTTCAGCTTGTCCATGTATTCCTTCGACGTGATATTGCCGTCCGCCACCAAAGTCAGCCCTTTTTCCCAGCTGGCCGTGAGCGCCGGATCCAGAAGCGCCTTGATGGAGCTTTCCACCACATCATATATCATTTCCCCCATCAGCGTGGGGGTCAATGTCTGGGTCTTCTTGTTCAGGGCCAGGTACTCGATGTTCACCAGCTTCTTCAGGATTTCCGCCCTGGTGGCGCTGGTGCCTATGCCGCTCCCCTTGATCTGGGCGCGCAGTTCCTCGTCCTCGATGAACTGCCCGGCATTCTCCATAGTCAGGATGATGCTTCCGGAGGTGTAGCGCTTCGGCGGAGAGGTCTCCCCCTCCTTGACTTCATAGGAGTCCACCGACAGTTTATCGCCTTTTTTCAGCATGCCCAGCAGTTTCATGAACTCTCCGTCGCACTTTATCTCCGTCTCCTCGTTCTCGCCGTCCTTCCGGCCCTCTTCCCGGGGAGCGTCCTTGCCGCCCGCTGAGACGTTCCCCAAGGCATTCCCGCCTGAAGTGCCGTTGGTTACGGCATTTCTGCCAGCCGCCCCGGGGCTGCCGCCGTTTTCGCCGCCCTGGGCAGACATGCCGCCGGCCCCATTCCCCATAGCGTCCTGCGGCCCCGCAGACCTGCCATCAGAGCCGTTGTTCCCCGGCGCATTTCCTTTTCCTACAGGCCTGCCGTCAGAGCCGTTCCCCGGAGCGCCTTCCCGGGCGGCGGCCATGGATGTTCCGGCACCGTCTTTCCTTCCCGCCACTTTCAGGTAGCCCTCCTCCGACAGCACCTTGAAATTGGCGAAAAACCGTTCTTCTTTTACCCGGATGCACAGAGCGAACTTCAGATATACCGCAGGGGGATAGAAAATGCTCAAGAACCTCCTGACAATCACATCATACACTTTCCCGGCGAGGGGAGCCAGTCCCTTTAAATTGTTCAGCCCCTGGCCGGTCGGAATGATTGCGTAATGGTCCGTGATCTGCTTGTCGTTCACGTACCTGGTCTTGGCGATTCCCTTGTGGCTTCCCTTGTTCAATATCTCCCCGGCAAAGGCGGCAGCCGGCCCATAGCCCTGCAGCCCTCCGATATTCTTATGTATCTCCTTGGCCACTGCCGTGGACAGCACCCTGGCATCCGTCCTGGGGTAAGTGACCATCTTCTTCTCATACAGTTCCTGCACGATTCGAAGGGTCTCGTCCGGGCTGATTTTGAAAAATTTGGAACAATCGTTCTGCAGCTCCGCCAGATTGTAGAGCAGAGGCGGATTCTTGTTCTCCTTCTTCCGGCTGATGCTCTCCAGCACAATGTCCCCCACCGGCTCCTCCTCCAGATGGGCGATCAGCTTCCTGGCATCCTCCTCATTCTTGAAGCCGTTCTCTTTGTAAAGCTTCGGCGAGGCATACCAGGCGGAGCCTTCCACGGCCTTCCATTCACCCTGGAAGACTTTGTCCCGGAGCCGGAAATTCCCCAGCACCCGGTAAAAAGGCGTCTTCACAAAGGACCGGATCTCCCGTTCCCTGTTCACCACGATTCCCAGCACGCAGGTCATGACCCGCCCCACCGAAATCACGGCCTTATCGCGCTTCAGATAATCTTTTACCGTATTTCCGTACTTCAGGGTAAGCGCCCGGGAGAAATTGATTCCCATCAGGTAATCCTCTTTCGCCCGCAGGTATGCCGCGTCGCTTAGGTTGTCGTACTCCTTCAGGTCCTTGGCCTCCCGGATGCCCCGCAGAATTTCCTCCTCCGTCTGGGAATCGATCCACACCCGCTTGCGCTCCTTGCCCCTGACGCCGGACATCTGCTCCACCAGCCGGTAGATGTACTCTCCCTCCCGCCCGGAGTCCGTGCACACGTAAATCGTAGTCACATCCGGACGCTTCATCAGGGAGCTTACAATAGTATATTGCTTCTTGGAGCTTTCGATGACTTCATATTTATATTCTTCCGGAAGGAAGGGAATCGTGTCGAAACTCCATCTCTTCAGTTTTTCATCGTAGGCATCCGGATAGCTCATGGTGACCAGATGCCCCACGCACCATGTGACGATGGTGTCCGCCGATTCCAGATAGCCGTCCCTGGAAGCCGCATTCACTTTCAACGCATTCGCGAACTCCCTGGCAACGCTGGGCTTCTCCGCAATAAATAAATTCTTTCCCACTCTGTTTTCCTTATTTGTTCCATCATACATAATTTATACTGGCGATTGCTAAAACCTGCCAGGCAACCCGACTCACGGGCGAAAGTTGCCGGGCGGCAAAATGTCCTGGCAGGACGCCAACCTATTGATCTGTTACTTCTTTTCGATATATCCTCGGGCTTTCAGCAGCTCCGCGCAGAGCACAGCGCCGCCCGCCGCTCCCCTGACCGTATTGTGCGACAGGCCGATAAATTTGTAATCATATACCGTATCCTCGCGGAGTCTTCCCACGCTGATGCCCATGCCGTTTTCAAAATCTACATCCATCGTCACTTGGGGCCTGTTGTCCTCCTCCAGGTACTGGATGAACTGCCTGGGCGCACTGGGCAGCTGGAGCTTCTGAGGCTCGCCGCTGAAATTCACCAGTTTTTCAATCAGCTGCTCCCTGGTAGGTTTCTTCGCGAACTTCACGAAGACGGCTGCGGTATGTCCGTTCAGCACGGGCACTCTGATGCACTGGCAGGTGATGACAGGGCTCTGGGCGGGTACAATGGCTCCGTCCTCCACCTTACCCCAGATGCGCAGAGGCTCTTTCTCGCTCTTCTCCTCCTCGCCGCCGATGTAAGGGATGATATTGCCCACCATCTCCGGCCAGTCCTGGAATGTCTTGCCCGCGCCGGAAATTGCCTGGTACGTGGTGGCTACCACCTCCACCGGCTCGAACTCTTTCCACGCAGTCAGCACAGGGGCATAGCTCTGGATAGAGCAGTTGGGCTTTACGGCCACGAAGCCTCTCTTTGTGCCCAGGCGCTTCTTCTGGGCTTCGATTACCTCCACATGCTCCGGATTGATCTCCGGCACCATCATGGGCACATCCGGGGTCCATCTGTGGGCGCTGTTGTTGGAGACCACGGGTGTCTCCGTCCTGGCGTAATCCTCTTCTATCTTTTTGATTTCATCCTTTGACATGTCCACGGCACTGAACACGAAGTCCACCTGAGAAGCCACGGCCTCCACTTCGTTGACATTCATCACCACCAGTTTCTTCACCGCTTCGGGCATGGGGGTGTCCATCTTCCATCTGCCGCCCACTGCCTCCTCATAGGTCTTGCCCGCCGAGCGGGGGCTTGCCGCTATGGTGGTCACCTCAAACCAGGGATGGTCCTCCAGCAAAGCGATGAACCGCTGCCCCACCATGCCTGTGCCGCCCAAAATACCTACCTTTAACTTATCGCTCATTCTCTTTTCCTCCTTACTGTTCCTATATCCTCTCGGAATCTCCGGACCGCATATCACGCTGCTTTTCGAAATTTCCTCGGGCTGGTTCCCGCTTTTCCGGTTGCCGTTCAGCCCCAATGCCTGATTCTGCTTCCTGAAATGCCGAGAGCCTATTGCTATGTAAAGTCCTTCTCACGTCTATTGCCCGCAGCCGGATTCCGAACCGCAGCTTTCCGCAAGGCGCCCGCTCCGGTAATCCTCCATGGATTCTTCCGCAAGATAGGCCTTGTGCTTCTCTATGACCGCTTTCATGGCTTCCGGGCCAGGCCCGCCGATGGTCAGGCGCTTTTCCACACAGGTCTCAAGAGAGACGGCCGCATAGATGTCCGCCTCGAATTTATCACTGATCCCTTTCAGTTCCTCCAGGGACAGTTTGTCAATGGAAGAGCCTTTCTCCACACAGTACAGCACCAGCCTGCCGATAATGCCATGGGCATCCCGGAAAGGCACGCCCTTCCCCACCAGATAGTCCGCTGCGTCGGTGGCATTGGTGAATCCGTTCATGGCGCTCTCCGCCATGCGCTCCTGCCGGAACTTCATGGTGCGCAGCATGCCCGTGAACAAGGTCAGACAGTCCTCCACCGTATCCATGGCATCAAAGGAAAGTTCCTTGTCCTCCTGCATGTCCTTATTATAGGCCAGGGGAATGCCCTTCATCGTGGTCAGCAAAGACAGCAGCGCGCCGTAGACCCGCCCGGTCTTCCCCCGCACCAGCTCCGCGATGTCCGGGTTCTTCTTCTGGGGCATGATGCTGCTCCCGGTGGAATAGGCGTCGTCTATCTCCACGAACTGGTACTCATTGGAATTCCAGATGATGATCTCCTCGCTGAAACGGCTCAGATGCATCATCACCATGGACAGCGCCGCCAGGAACTCTATCAGATAATCCCTGTCCGACACGGAATCCATGCTGTTCAGCGTAGGTCCCGCGAAACCCAGCAGAGAGGCCGTGTACTCCCTGTCCAGGGGATATGTGGTGCCGGCCAGGGCCCCGGCCCCCAGGGGACAGTAGTTCATCCTCTCATAGATGTCCGCCATGCGCTGCCTGTCCCGCCGGAACATCTCGAAGTAAGCGCCGTAATGATGGGCAAGGGTGGTGGGCTGCGCCTTCTGGAGATGGGTGAAGCCGGGCATATAAGTCCCCGTATTTTCTTCCATCACATCCAGGATTACCTGCAGAAGCTCCTTCAGCAGCGCGTCCGTCCTGGCCACATGCTTCCTGGTATACAGCCGCATGTCCAGGGCCACCTGGTCGTTGCGGCTCCTGCCGGTGTGCAGCTTCTTGCCGGCGTCTCCGATGCGGCCAATCAGTTCCGCCTCCACAAAGCTGTGGATGTCCTCGCATGTCTCATCGATTTCCAGCTTCCCGCCGTCAACTTCTTCACGGATCTCCGAAAGCCCTTTCCATATCTTGTCCCGTTCGCCCTCCGTAAGGATTCCCTGCTTCGCTAACATGGCCACATGGGCAACGCTGCCTTCGATATCCTCGTGGAAAAGACGCTTGTCAAAACCTATGGACGCGTTGAACTCATAGACCATTTGGTCCGTCTCTTTCGTAAAGCGCCCGCCCCATAGCTGTGCCATCTTTCCTCCCCCTCTTCTCTTTTCGCTGTAATTGCCGTTTTTCTATTCTATCATGCATATTTGATTATATCAAGTTGCCATTTTCACAATTTCATCCCGCTAATTCTCCCATGTCCTCTACATAATCCCTTTTCTGCAAAAAGGAACCCCTTCCCGCTGATTTTCATACAATAGGATAAAAGGAATAAGGAAAGTCCCTGGTATCACGGACTTAAGGAATGGCAGCCATGCAGAATATCCTGGAACTGAAAAACATCGGCTATTCCTACCACAATCTCCACGGGGAGACAAAAGCGCTGCAGGACATCTCCTTCGGCGTCCGGGAAGGGGAGTTCATCGCCATCGTGGGCCCCAGCGGCTGCGGGAAGTCCACATTATTGTCCATCATCGCAGGCCTCCTGTCCCCGGAGGAAGGGACCATCGCGGTGAACAATCCTGACGGCTCCCTGCACTATCCGAAGATAGGCTACATGCTCCAGCGAGACCATCTCTTCGAATGGCGCACCGTCTACCGAAACGTGACTTTAGGGCTGGAGCTGAACCATAAAATGACGCCGGAGCGTCTGGAAGCGGTGGACCGGCTCCTGAAGGATTACGGTCTCGACAAATTTAAGGATAAGCGCCCAGACGAGCTGTCAGGCGGCATGAAGCAGCGGGCGGCGCTGATCCGCACCCTGGCCCTGGAGCCCCAGCTGCTCTTGCTGGATGAGCCCTTCAGCGCCCTGGACTATCAGACAAGGCTCTTCGTGTCCGCGGACATCTGCCGCCTCATCCGTGCCGCAGGCAAGACCATGATCATCATCACCCACGACCTGTCGGAAGCCGTCAGCCTGGCAGACCGCATCATCATCCTGTCCGGCCGCCCGGCCGTGGTCAAAAGGCAGGTCGACGTGCACCTGACGCTGGCAGACGATTCGCCTCTGGCTGCAAGGAATGCTCCCGAATTCCAGCAGTATTTCAACATGCTATGGGAGGAACTGACACATGAAAACTGAAATGAAAACGGATTCCGCAAAAAGGAAAAAAGCCTCCGGGGAACTGTCCAGGCAGGAGGAATTCATCCGGAAACACAGGCGGCATCACCATGAAATCGCTTCCTGGCGGACGATCATCTTCGTCCTTTTTTTAGTCCTGTGGGAAGTCAGCGCCAATCTGAAATGGATCGACAGCTTCTTCTTCTCCAGCCCCAGCCGCGTGGCGCGCTGCTTCGTGGATCAGATCAGGAACAATTCCATGCTGGCCCACATCGGCGTGACGCTGCTTGAGACCCTGCTCAGCTTCCTGCTGGTGATACTTTTCAGCCTGCTGGTGTCCACGCTGCTGTGGCACTCCAGGAAGCTGTCGGAGATACTGGAGCCCTATCTGGTGGTGCTCAACAGCCTGCCGAAATCGGCTCTGGCGCCGCTGTTCATCGTATGGCTGGGCACCGGCACCCGAACCATCATCGTGGCCGGCATGTCAGTGGCGGTGTTCGGCTCCATCATCAGTTTCTATACGGGATTCCAACAGGTGGATCCGGAGAAGATTACGCTGATTCACACGCTGGGCGGCAGCAGGCGGGACGCTTTCTGCAAAGTAGTGCTCCCCGGCTCCGTGCCGATACTGCTCAGCACCGCGAAAGTGAATATCGGCCTGGCCCTGGTGGGCGTCATCATCGGTGAATTTCTCGCCGCCAGAAGAGGCCTGGGGTACCTGATCATCTATGGATCCCAGGTGTTCCAGCTGGATATGGTGATCACCAGCATCATCGTGCTGTGCGTCATCGCGCTGGTCTTCTATAAGTCCATACAGATCATCGAGCATCAGATCAAGATACGATTCAAGATGTAATCTCTCAAGGCCAAAAAAGCGTATGCTTTCCGGCCTTACATAGCCTTCGCTCAGGCGAACCGGCGGATCTTATCGCCGTGCTTCATGAGAACATTCTTCATGACAGCAATGTCCGCCTGCATGGAGTCAAGCTGCCCGATGCCTTTCTTATGCCTCTCGCAGGCAGGGACATAACCGTCCTCTATGTTCCGCAGACGGGGCAGAATATGGTTTTCATTCTGTAGTTTCCAACTTTACATCCAACAGCTGGGATATGGCCAGCAAATCTTCACTTGTCAATGCCGTATGAACACTCCTCTTCCTCTCTCTGAGAACCTGGCGCAATGGTAAAATAGAGAATAAGCTCGAACATTGAATCACTGAATACAAAGAAAATAGAAATATCTGTCGGTAAATACTAAAAATAAAGCTTCTGACGGGACTCGAACCCGTGATCTATTGATTACGAATCAATCGCTCTACCAACTGAGCCACAGAAGCTTACCCAAATCCTGGACAAATCCAGACGGCCAAACATTTGCTTTGGTTGTCTCACGACCCCTTTCGCATGACCGAATTTCATTATACAGGCTTTCGAGATATTTTGCAACTACTTTTTTAAAATTTCTAAAAAATATTGCGCGTCCCTGCCCGTATTATTGTTTCTCCCCTTCCCGGACGAAACAAGCCCCGTCCAGGTGCACGTCCAGCTGGTCATATGCTATCTCAATGCCATTCTCGTCCAGTTTCAGCTTGCACGCCTCCGTGACGCGCCATTTCCCCTTCCAGAAATCCTCCTGGCGGAACCAGCACCTGACGCCCAGCTGTACGCTGGAACTGCCAAGCTCCGACACGAACACCAGCCGCTCTCTGTCCTTCAGCACAGCCTCGTCCGTCTCCAGTATCCCCAGCAGCACCTCCTTCGCATTCAACAGATCGGCATGGTAGGAAATTCCCACCGTGACATCCATCCGCCGCACTTCCTGCATGGTGATGTTCACAAGGCTGTTGTTGGCCAGATTGCCGTTGGGCAGAATGACGGTCTGGTTGTCCGGTGTCAGGAGCTTGGTATAGAAAATCTGGATTTCCGTGACGGTGCCCTCCTGGCCGGAATAGCTCTCCTTGATGTAATCCCCTACCTTGAAAGGCTTCAGCGCCAGTATCAGCACGCCTCCGGCCAGATTGGACAGGCTGCCCTGGACGGCAAGGCCCAGGGCCACGCCGGCAGACCCCAGCACCGCCACCACGCTGGCGGCATCCAGCCCGAAGGAGGACGCCAGCCCCATGACCAGCACGGCGTACAGCGTGGCCTTCACAAAAGAATCCACGAACTGTATCACGCCCAGTTCCGCATTGGCCCGCTCCATGGACCTTCTGATGATTTTCCGCAATAATTTTATCAGCCTGGCGCCTATCAGGAAGAAGATTGCCGCCAGGAAGATGCGCAGCCCCAGGTTCAGAGCCTTCTCCGGAAGGGTGCTCAGGAATTTCTGAATCGTCCCGGTCTGCACTTTCGCTTCCACTTCTTCTATGATGTCCCCGATGGGGCCAGCCGCCGTCAATACGTATCCTGACACTATTTTTCATCCTTTCTTAATTACATGTTCTTTTCTATGCTCCATATCCAGAATGGAATCTGAAAATTCCTGAGAGCTTCCCCATTGACTGGCGCCCCCGGCGTCGACCGCTTGGGTCAATCCCTTATCCCTTACCCTTTGCGCGCTTGGTCTGCCTTTTCGCTGCACCTGAAGCACTCGCTGTTTTTGCTGTACCTACAGCGGTCTTGGCCGCCTTTTTCGGCTTGGCCGTCTCGGCAGGCTTCTCCTTCAGCGCTTCAACCGCAGGCTTTGCCGCGGCCTTTTCCGCACTCTCTTCTGTCTCTGGCGCTTTTTCTGAGACATCCGTCTTCACCGGCGCTTCCTCCGGGGCATTCTTTTCTACGGCCGCTTTCCCTTCCGCCATTTCAGCGTCCCTCTTTTTCTCGGTTTTCGCTTCCTCCGTCTTCTCCGCGGACTTCTTTCCGGCCTTCGCTTCCTCCGTCTTCTCCGCGGATTTCTTTCCGGCCTTCGCTTCCGCAGGCTTCTTCTCCACATCCTTCTTCGCCTGCGCCTTCTGGTACGCCGCCGCCCGTTTTGCAGCTTCCTCGTAGACCGCAGCAGCCTCCATGGCCAGCCTGTCCGCCTCCGCCTTCTCCATGGCAGCCTTCTCCATGGCTTCCTTCGCCAGCTCCTCCTCCGTCAGCGGGATATATTTCAGGATGCTCAACGACAGCGGTGCCAGCTTCACTGTGACGGAGTAAGGCCTGTCGTCCCATTCCGCCTCCTTCGACCGCTTCACCCGGCTGTTCACGATGCCTGTGCCGCCATACTTCCCATCATCGGTGTTGAATATCTCCTTATATTTACCGTCCAGGGGCACTCCCGTGGTAATCTCCCTCTCCACTCCCGAGAAGTTCGCCGCCACCAGCAGCACCTCATCTTTTCCTGCCCCCTTCCGCAGAAAAGTCAGGAAACAGTCCTCCCAGGAGATCTGGTTCACCCACTCAAAGCCCTCCGGCGCGTCGTCTACAGCATACAGTTCCGGGTTGGAGCGGTACAGATGGTTCAGATCCTTCACCAGATTGGAAATCCCCTTATGCTCCGGCACCTCCATGAGCTCCCATTCCACCTGCCGTCCTTCGTTCCACTCATCGAACTCGCCCAGATCCTGCCCCATGAAAAGCAGCTTCTTGCCCGGATGCGTCATCATATAGGCATAGGTCAGCCGCAGATTCGCGAATTTCTGCTCACGCTCTCCCGGCATCTTTCCAACCATGGAAGCCTTGCCGTGGACCACCTCATCGTGGGAGAACACCAGCATGAACTTCTCGCTGTAGGCATAGACCATGCTGAAAGTCAGCTCCCCGTGATGATGGGCCCGGAAATAGGGGTCGTACTTGATATAGTCCAGATAATCATTCATGAAGCCCATGTTCCACTTCAAGTCAAAGCCAAGCCCGTCTTCTTCCATATCCCCCGTAATTTTCGGAAAAGCCGTGCTCTCCTCCGCGATGGTGAGCACGCCGGGGTTGCGTTTCTTCATGACGGAATTCAGATGCTTGATCATCTCGATGGCTTCCAGGTTCTCCTTGCCGCCATACATATTGGCCACCCATTCGCCGTCCTTTTTCCCGTAATCCAGGTATAGCATGCTGGCCACAGCGTCCATCCGGATGCCGTCCACATGGTACTTCTCCACCCAGAACAGCGCATTGGCTATCAGGTAATTGGAGACCTGAGGACTGCCATAATTGTAAATCAATGTCCCCCAGTGGGGATGGCTTCCCTGTCTCGGGTCAAAATGCTCATACAGGCAAGTGCCGTCAAAATTGGACAGACCGTAAGTATCCCTGGGAAAATGGGCCGGAACCCAGTCCAGAATCACGCCGATCCCCGCCTTGTGCAGCTCATTGACGAAATACATGAAATCTTCCGGGGAGCCGTACCGTGCCGTAGGCGCGTAATAGCCTATCACCTGATACCCCCAGGAACCGTCCAGGGGATGCTCCATCACCGGCATCAGCTCCACATGGGTATAGCCCATCTCCTTGATGTAAGGAATCAGCTTCTCCGCGATCTCCCTGTAGTTGGCATAAGGCACTCCCTCCGCCGGAGCCGCCACGGAGCCCAGGTACATCTCATACACGCTCACCGGCGCGTTCCCTGTCTGGAAGCCGCTGCGCCCTTCCAGGAACTTACCGTCCTCCCAGGAGAAGCCCTCCAGATCCGCCACCACCGAAGCCGTCTCCGGCCGCAGCTGCGCCCTGTTGCCGTAGGGGTCGGCCTTCAGGTAGGTCAGGCCGCCTGTCCTCTTCAGCTCGAATTTATAATTGTCCCCCACCTTCGCGTCCGGCAGGAATATCTCAAAGATGCCGGAATCCCAAAGACGCCGCATCTGATGGACCCGTCCGTCCCAGTTGTTGAAATCGCCCACCACGCTGGCCCGCAGCACGTTCGGCGCCCAAACGGCGAAATAGACGCCCTTGACGCCATCCACCTCCATGGGATGGGCCCCCAGCTTCTCATATATGGTATAATGGATGCCGTTCTTGAATTTCTCTGTGTCGCTCTGGGTAATCTGGGGCGCGAAGCGATAAGCCTCTCCCCGGACATGCTCGCTGCCGTCCTTATCCCGCACCACATAATGATAAATCGGAAGCCCGCCTGCCTTCTGCGCAACCAGTGCCGCGAAGAACCCGTCCTCGTCCGCCAGCTCCATCTCTATCGCCTCACCGGTTTTCTCGAACACCAGTTCCACCTTCTCGGCTCCGGGAAAATAGGCCTGCACCAAGGTCTCCTTCCCTGTTTTGTGCGGCCCCAGCAGTTCGTGGGGATTGTCGCACTCGGAATAGATGATATCCTCAATCTTCGGCCAGTTCATCAGATGATAAAGTTTGTCTGTCATAGTCTGCGTCCTTTCTTATGTCTAAATTTGTCAATTTTCTTCAGAATCCGTCAACACCTGCCAATGTCCTCATTTTCCATTCTTTCTATCTTAAAATCCAAAAAATCTACCGGCGCCGGGCTCCCACGCTTGCCCTCAGGACAAAGCGTGCAGGAACAGCCCGCTGCGGAGCTTGGGCTCGAACCAGGTGGACTTAGGCGGCATCAGCCTTCCAGCGTCCGCCACCGCGAACAGCTCCCCGATAGAGGTGGGGTACATGGAAAAAGCTACCGCCATGTCCGTATCCACCCGCCGCTCCAGCTCCTTCAGGCCTCTGATGCCGCCCACGAAGTCTATCCGCTTGTCCGTCTTCGGGTCCTCTATCCCCAGAACCGGCCCCAGCAGATGGTCCTGGAGCAGAGACACATCCAGGCCGTCGACGACATCCTCCGACAGGATATGCTCCCTGGCGCTCAGCAGATACCAGGCATTCCCCAGATACATGCCGAACTGCCCTTTCCTGCCAGGGCGGCAGGGCGATTCCGCCGCTTCCTCCACCCGGAAATTCTCGGAAACCTTCTCCAGGAACGCCTCCGGGCTGTATCCGTTCAAGTCCCGCACTACACGGTTATAGTCCAGGATGCGCAGCTCCTGGTCCGGGAACAGCACCGAAAGGAAATAGTTGAATTCCTCCCTGCCTGTGTACTCCGGGTGCGCTTCCCTGCGCATCAGCCCTACCTTCACCGCAGACGCACAGCGGTGATGGCCGTCCGCGATATAGACCGCTTCCAAAAGCTCCAGCTGCCTGCGGATATCTTCTATCTTTTCCGCTTCCCTGATGACCCATACCCGATGGCCGATACCGTCTTCGGATACAAAGCCGCAGGCAGGAGCCTCCTCCTTCGCCTCCGCTATCATCCCCCGCAGCGCCCGGTTGGAACGGTAGGCCAGGAAGATGGGTCCTGTCTGCATATCGCACACGTCCACATGGCGGATTCTGTCCTGCTCCTTGTCCGCCCTTGTGTTCTCGTGCTTTTTGATCACCTGGCCGCAATAATCATCGATGGAGGCACAGGCCACGATGCCTGTCTGGCTCCTGCCGTCCATGGTCAGCTCGTACAGATAGTAGCAGGGCCTGTCCTCCTTCACGAACTTCCCTTCCGCTATCCGTTCCCGGAGCAGGTCGGCCGCCCTCCGGTATACCGCCTCCGCGTAAGTGTCCACCTCCGGCCCGAAGCCGGTCTCCGCCCTGTCGATGGCCAGGAAGGAATCCGGATTGCGGGAGACCACCTCGCTGGCCTCCTCCCTGTTGTATACATCGTAGGGTAAAGCCGCGATTCTGCTCTCCATGCCCGGTGCCGGACGATATGCGGGAAATGGTCTGATATCTGCCATGATTGCCTGTCCCTCTCTTCCATGTTTTCTAATGGTTCACTGTCCCGGGAATCCTCCTTCCCTGACGGACATGCCCTGATATACATTTTATCAAAAATATCTGTACTTAACAAGCGTCTGGTGATAAACTATATAGGAAAAGTGAAAGAAATAGCCGTATGCCGCCTGGAGCCGGCAAATGGCATGGATGTGAAAAGCATATAATAACTGAGAAAAAGCGAGGTAATTAACATGACAGAGGAAAACAGAAAACTATTGGAGCGCATCAATGGATATGCCGAAAGCGCCTTGGGGGAAATCGACCCACAGAAGGTGCCGGTGTCCCTCCAGCTGGAGAAGCTGAAGCCTGTGATGGAGGAAATCGCTGCGGAAAAAGGCATGAGCATCGAGGACATATTCATCCTCTACATGGACCTCCAGAGCGAGGCCTCCTGCGCCACGAACGAGAAGCTGAAGGAAAGCCTGCAGGATATCAACAATGGCTTCGATGGCGGCTCGCCTTTGCTGTTTCGGTAGATAGCCCTGCGCATCCAAAAAAGCCGAAAGCGTCAAAATCACTGCTTCCGGCCTGTTCCTGTACAGGACAATCCCAATGAGACGTGGATTGTCCTGTATTTCTTTTGTTAAAAAATCTAAAGATTCATTTACTTGCAGTTATCTTGCAGACTTACGGTTCTTGCCTGCATTTCTGGCACATACGCCGGCTCCCGCAAGGGCGGCAAACGCGATGAGCCAGTACACGTACATCATGTCCTCCTGACCTGTCTTGGGAGACAGCACAGGAGCAGCAGCGTTGGCCGTTGCAATGTCCGCCGTCGTAGTCGTGGTCTCGGGAGTCGTAGCAGCGGGCGGCGTGCTGGTCTCAGCCTTCTTCGACACTGTTACCTCCACCTGCACCGAACCAACTGTGTGGAACATCTCTATCGTATGCTTCCCAACTGACAGCGAATCCATATAGGCCTTCGTAAATGTCAGGATTGTGGAACCTTCCTTCAGAGTATAGTTGGCCTTGTCCACTACCTTTCCGTCAACCCTTACTTCCTTGAATTCTTTCAGAGCGCCGGTAGACTTGATGGTGGCACCGTTTCCGGAACCAATCGTGTAGGAAGTGTCCGTAGCGGCAGTCACCAGTTCAGGCAGCTTGCCCACCTGGTACTTCACGCGGAAATCCTCCCTGTTTTCATCCGTAATATTGTAGTTGCTTTCTTTCTCAACGGTAGCATGTACTGTTACATATCCGCCGGGAACCAGTTCAACTTCCGGATCTTCCCATTTCCATCCAGCCGGGAGTTCTATTCCGCTCAACCCATCAGCTCTTGTGGTAACAGACGCGTCCTCCGCAGTAGGTTTATTGATCGGCACGTCAGACTTTTTAATCTCATACTCTTTTGTTACCGAACCGATATAGTTGCCGATACCAGTCACTGTCAAAGTATAGTTGCCGGCATCAGTATTGGCAGCTCCCTCTACTACGTAATCAGTTCCTACAGCCAGTGTCATCTTCTCATCTGCCACTGCCACTGCCACGGATTTGACTTCCTTCGTCTGGGGCTCGGCGTTGTAGGTAAGCTCTGTATCGTCCAGAACGACTTCAGCACCAACGATGCTCCTTCTCTCGATGACCCACTTCATGGTAGCTGTTTCGCTTCCGTCTACAGTGTAGTTCGGGTTGCTTACAGAAACAATCCTTGCCGTGTATTCACCTGCATTCACGCCCTTGGTATCCAAAGATGAAGCAATATCTACCTTGTCTCCAGGTACCACAGAGCTTTCATCCAATGCCACCGTGACTCCATGCTCTTTTCCGTCATAGGTATATTTGGTATCTCCGCTCCATTTGAAGGCCAGTTTCTTAGGCTCGATAATGAGTGTTTTGCTTCTGGTTGCATCGGATACTGCATAGTTCGCATTGTTCACGTCTGCGACAGCGTTGTACCTTCCGGCAGAGGTTCCTTTGTTGTCGGTGCAGGCAACCTTCACGTCATCGTTGTTCACAATGCTACTCGCATCAGCAATATCAGCTGTAATCACATGCTCTGTACCGTCATAAGTCACCTTGTCTGCACCCTGCCATTTTACATCAATGACACGTTTTGCAACAGTGAGTTTTCCGGGCTTGTAGGTGATTTCGTAGTTGCTGCTGGACAGACCGCTGACTGTCATCTCGTATTCCCCTGCCTTGCTGTAAGTGGCATAGCCGCCGTAGCTGTAGTTCAGGGTACCGCTCAGGGAAGCTTCGCTATCTCCGTTCTTGAATCCGTCATAGGTCACACCGTTGTTGGACGGTGCGTCTCCGTAAGTGATACCATGGTGGTTGACCGTTACAGTCAAAGGTGCTTTCCTTACGTTCACTGTCCCTTCGCAGACCGTGATACTCCGGAAAGTCGTTCCGGAAATCGTTCCGCTGTACTGCACGCGGTACGTCACGCTTCCCGCCTGTCCGATTGCTCCGGATACGTTCAGCGTGAAGTGGGAGGCATCTGTGTCCTGACCGTCCTTGAATTTAGCTACCAGGCCGGAATTGATGGACAGCACCTGCTCCCAGGCATCTCCGTAGACAGGTGACTTCTTCACTGCCACGGTGTTCGCCGCAGTCGCTGCTACATTGTTTATCGTGAATGAGATATTCACGATGGTAAAGCTGATTGTTCCCGCTTCGGGATCTTTGTAATTCTGGCTGTCAGGCTTGAATGTATAGGAAATGGTGCCTGTGGCTCCCTCTCCCAGCTGGCTCAACCTGCTCACCAGTTCCGCATCGCTGTATGATGTACCGTCGTATGTATAGGAGACGGTACCGCTGACTGCGTTTCCGTTTTTGTCCGCGAAAGAAGGGGCTTCAAATTTCCCATCGCCCTTAGCTACGCTCTGGTTCTTATTGGTCTTGTCGCTGAGTGTGGCCTGAGTGACGGTCAGGGTGCCTTTGGCATATGTGATGCTGTAATTCCCTGTCACGTCCTTGCCGTCTCTCGTGATTTTAGCATTATTTACTGTGATATCGTAGGTGCCTACATTCACATAGCTGCCCGCCACGGAAATCTCGGAGCTAGTCAGCTTATCGCTTCCCAGCAGCTTATCCGCACTCGCCTTGGTCACATCCGCAGAAACGGAATCTCCTGATTCAATGGTCTGGTTCACCGCGGTTATAATCAGCGGAGCACTTGTGATTGTCAGTGTCAAAGTGTTAGAACTCTCGCCGGCAGAGTAAGTATTCCCTCCAGCAACTTTAGCCTTGACCTCATAGGTTCCCACATCTATTGGCAGACCATCCGTAAAAGCGCCTGTATTACCGATTCGATAGGAATAGGTGATAACAGGATTAGGATCAAGCGCAGCTCCGCCCTCTAATGTTACTGTAGGAACCAAAATATCTGCCTTAGCACCGCTATAGACAACACTCTGCGTATTCGAAGCAAATGTGACTGTCGGTGTCGGCTTGGGCATATATGCAGTCGGGCTCAGCTCAGGACCATTTACAAAACTCAGACCGGATGAAGAAGCACGATTCTGCATAACATGAGAAGCCTGAAAAGCTTCCCCTTCAATTACTGTCTCGGCCCCAACCAGAAGCCAGTCCCGATTCTCATTGCCGGATATCGCTCCACCACTGCCACCTGTCGGATCGTCCCATGTAACATCCGCAGCATACCATACACCGTCAACTGCTACACTGTTCCACATATGGGCTCCACCACCGCCAAGACCATCCACAAGCACACAAGGAATTTCCTCATTGTCACACAGAACCTTGAACGCACGCGCATAGCCCTCACAGACAGGACCTTCTGTACCCGTACTGCCCTTCAGAGCGCTGAGACACTCCCATGCCATATGATTGGTGGTATCCAAACTCCCATTCGATGAAATGATTGTATTGTATTCATTGTGGCCTGTAAGCCAGTCATTGAAACCCGCGATTTTTTCATACACATTCTGCCCTGAAACAGATGCGCAAATATCCTGAATTTGACTGTCACGGACACTGATGCTGTTAATTATCTGGGATTGGCTCCATCCGCTCTTACGGATTTTGCTGAAATCTACATAGAAAGTCGCCTCACAGATGCTTCCTCCAGTACGATATGAAGCGGCGACCTCACTTATCCCTGTCAGCCAGAACACTTCCGGATAATCCCTGTCAAATGCGTCATAGACAGCCCGCACATAGCTTGCTACTTCGCTAAATGCTTCTTCTCTCTCTTTTTCATTGGCATAATTTTTAGTGAAAAGAACTTTTCTATTATTATTTTGAAATAATTCATCATTTATGAAGACATCGCCCACTCCATCAGCATCGCTTGCTTCTGCCATGAAATTATAGAGTTCCATGACATAATCATAACCAGCAGGAATTGCCAGACGGTCAATCCAACGTACATGCCTTCCAGCGGAAATAGAGATGTTTCCAGCAGCGCGGTTAGAGAAAAGCCCCCAGGATAATGCCGAAGTCTCCGCAGCGTCTATTAATATGCTATCTTCACTGTATTCAACCTTTTCACCTGCATCCAGAGCATCCAGGTTTTTGGCAGCTGCCTCTTTATCAGAAGTCTCTTCGCCCTCTGCTTCATCTTCGCCGTCCTCGTCTTCCACCTCGTCTCCGTCCGACTCTTCAGAATCATCCGCATCCTCGGCATCGCCAGATTCATCGGAACCTTCTCCCTCATCGGTCTCTTCGGAAGAATCTGTTCCATCGGCATCCTCGTCCTCGTCTCCGGCTTCGGAACTTCCGGCTGCATCATCACCGTCAGGCGACTCCTCATTCTCGGTTCCATCGCCGTCCTCAGACGGTGCCTCGTCTCCGGCTTCCTCTCCGTCCTCAGACGGTGCCTCGTCTCCGGCCTCCTCTCCGTCCTCAGACGGCGCCTCGTCTCCGGCTTCCTCTCCGTCCTCAGACGGCGCCTCGTCTCCGGCTTCCTCTCCGTCCTCAGACGACGCCTCGTCTC
>CAJUFI010000002.1:140608-150733 GCA_910585665.1 uncultured Acetatifactor sp.
TCAGACGGCGCCTCGTCTCCGGCTTCCTCTCCGTCCTCAGACGACGCCTCGTCTCCGGCTTCCTCTCCGTCCTCAGCCACATCACTGTCAGCTGATTCCGTTTCCGAGGTTACCCCCCCGTCCGGCGTTACCGCATCGTCAGAAACATTTTCGTCATCCGATGCATCCAGCTTTTGGACGATATCCTCCATGCCTACAGGCGTGTCTTCTCCTACGCCTGTCTGTTCAGCACTCAGATACGCCATTTGCTCCGTTGGTCCAAGCGCTTCAGCAAATACCCTCGTGTCTGGCCCGCTGCATACGAGACCCAGAGCCAAAAGGACAGCTAACGCGGCTTTTCCCCTTCTCCACAACACGCTCATCTTTCTTCTCCTCTCCTCTAAAGTGTGTTCAGAATCTGCAGCCCTGCTTTTCCCCAATCAATGACGAATGATAGATTGCCTTATCCATGATGAAAGGAAATCGGCATGTCCGCATTATTTTAATCATAGCACGGTTTTACATAATTTTCCAGAGATATTTTTCTCATTTTGTGTTATTTTACGTTATTTTTCTTTCACTTCCCTGTTATCCGAGAAAACCTTTAATAGTCCAGTCATATCCTTCGTATATTCAATAAAGCATACATAATATGTCGTTTTTAAGAGCAATTAGCTCGTTTGGTCATTTTGACTCATATGGTAATTCCATGAGGCGGCCGCTACAGATTTCCCCTTTTCCACAGAACGTTTTCCCCCAGAGTCTCCCAAATCTGTCAGACACCAACATCCGGCAGGCTGGAACAGCAGACCTTCTGGGACGGCCCTGGAACGCTTGAGGCTGCCGTCAGCGCATCCGCCAGTTCCCCCTTACCGTTCCAGTTCCCTGCCCTCTCCATTATAATAATGCACCTCCACGGTCTCTTCCGCCACAAACCCCTCCCACTCAAAGACGCACATAGCCGGAACCGATGTCACGTTGACGGTCTTGCGCCGGAATTCCTCCCCTGCCTGGGCTGTCACATAGGCAAGGTCGCCGCGGCTGCTCAATACGATGGTGATACTATGGTCGAAGCCCCACTCCTCTCCCAGCGTCACATGGCTCAATGAATCACTTTCCCCAGAGGTATACCCTGTGATGCGCCAGCCAGAGCCGCCAGTGTCCTGTTTAAAAACGGCATATCCCGTCTTGTTCCCGTCATCATACCCGGCCACCAGCCTGCCCGGCGTCCTGTCGGATTCATAGAACGCAAATATCCTGACGCCTTTACCTCCCATGGACGCAATCAGCCCCTCAAAATATGCCGTGTCGCCCGAAACCGGATGCTTCTCCATCTTCCAAAGCCACCGCACAGCCTCCTCTCCCGCCGCCCCGTAAGCCACCGCCAGGAGCACCTGGCCGTCCCGGGTCTCCAGGATAAAATAGCATAATCCCTCATCCCCGTCCGCGCCGACGCGCCAGCCCCGCACCACTTTTTCCAGCAAATTCTGGGCTTCCTGACCAAGCCCGGGCACGTTTCCGAACCAATCCGCATCCCGGCCCTGTTCCTTCTCATGGCTTTGCTCCGATTTTGGGCTCTGCCCCCCGTCCCGGCCCTGTTCCGCCTGGGCGGAATCCGCCGGAGCCGTCCCGGCTGATTGGAAAAGCCCGGGAAGCCTGTTTCTGATTCCATCCTCCTCCCGGAAGACGCCTACCATGTTCCAGGCATCATTGCTGCCGAAGACTCCGCCGGGACTTTTCTGCATCAGGCTGCCATCCGCGGTAAAAATATACTCCGGCGCATCCTCCGCACGATATACGGCGTCCGTCCAGGGCATGTCATAGAGGACTTTCTCTACGGAATACCTGGCGCCGAATATGTCTTTATCCACTGCTGCCACAGGATCCGTCAGGAGACAGACTGCCGCTGTCACGCATGCGGCCGCCCCTGCAGCGACTGTCCAGAATGCGGGTTTTCGATAGCGCAGCACGTCCTTTACCCGTTCCTTCACTCCCGATTCGCCAAAGGCCAGGGGACAGGCGGAAATCATATGCCGCGGCGCGCTGTAGGAAAGCAGGGCTTCGGCATACTGCTTCTTCTCTTCCTTTCCCAAATTTTTTACCACCCTCTCGTCACAGGCCAGCTCAATGTCACGGCATAAAAGAATGTAGGCAATCCAGCACAGCGGCTGGAACCAATACACTGACAGCAACAGGAATCCAAAAGGCTTCCACAAATGGTCGCGGCGCTCCAGATGGGCTTTCTCGTGGGCTATGACACAGGCGAGCTTTTGCCCCTCCAGGTCAGACGGCAGATAGATGCGCGGTGAAAAAAGGCCGAAGATAAAGGGGGAATTCACCGCATCGCTCACCCAGACATTTCCTTCCAGCCGCAGAGATACCGCCACCTGTCTCCGCAGCCTGACGCAGCTTATCAGGGCATACAGCGCCATGCCTGCCGCCCCAATCACCCAAAGGCAGGAAGCGAGGAATACCACGACTTGCATGGGATTGACGCTGTCTCCAATATTCGGCCCAAGGGAATTCGCTATGATAGGATTCACGGCACTGTCCACAGCCGTTATGCCGCTCTCGATGGCCGGTTCCCTGTCCATCAGGATTTCCCGGGGAACCGTCTCGGCGCTGGGTATCAGGCTGACCACGCTTTCCAGCGAAAACGGGCAGACCAGCCGGACGGCCACCAGCCCCCAGAGGGCACAGCGGAACGCTTTCGGTGCCCTCTTCAGCAGGAGCCGTAAAAGCAATATCCCAAGAATCACCCAGCCAGCGGCAATTCCCATATTCAAAAGTCTTAAAAACAATGCTTCCATATATAATCCCTCCTTGTACCCCAGTACGGAATCTGCCTTTCCTACCTCGCATCATGCCATCAGCTTCCCTAATAGCAGAGCTGAGAGGGCATTTTTCCATGATAAGCTAGGCTTCCCCTGCCTTGTCAACAAAATCGTCAATCATCTTACGGATTTCCTCTATTTCTTTCCGGGAAAGGGGCTTCTCCGCGGCAAAGGCGGCCAGAAAAGCCGGAAGGGATCCGCCAAAGGTCTCATCCACGAATTTTTTGCTCTGGGCGGCATGAAGTTCCTGTCTGGTAATCAGGGATGTGACTCTGCCTTCCTGGTTTTGGAAAATGCCTTTGTCACAAAGCTTTTTCAACACTGTATATGTAGTGGACTTCTTCCAGCCCAGCTCTTCTCCGCAGATTTTGACCAGCTCCCCGGAGGACAGCGGCTCATGCTGCCAGATAATGTCCGCAAAATGTGATTCTATTACTCCTAATCTTATATCTTCCATAATGTATCCCTCCACACTTTTGCACCTTTGCACTTTATACAACCTATCCTCGTCCAGCTTTTCTTTTCCGAACTTTTCCCTATCGTCCATCCCCTTTTGCCTTATTCTTTTTCAGCCTATCTATTCCGTTCTCCCATTCTCCCATTCTCCCGTTCTCCCCTCCCCCATCTTTTTGGCCCATTTCCTCTCATTCTATCACCATTTGGCCTATCTCACTTCGTCCTATCACCATATGGCTCATCCCTTTTGATTTATCTTCTTTAAATCCATTAAAGGTCTATTTCCAATAGACCTATTATTAGTCTATCACGAATAGACCAACATGTCAAGTAAAACAGGTTCTTTCCAAGCTCCTTTCCACGCTTGGTTAAAATGATAATTCATTCTCCTCCAGGAAGCGTAATATTGCGGCCATGATAAGTCAGCGGATTTATAGAGTCCAAATCCACCAAATACCGGCTTGACAATGTCCTGTTTCCGCAGTGCGCACTCGAACATCAGTTCCGACTGCATCCAGGTTCTTGCGCAGATACAGAAGTCGATAAAAATCCGAAATCCCTCTTGACAGTTCTGTCTAATGCCGTTAGACTATAATTGTCTAATATCATTAGACACCATTCGGATGGATAATTGTCTGGCCCTCAAGGAAACCGGCCATATAGACACAGAAAGGATATGACCATCATGCAAGAGAATAAACTGGGCTACATGGAGGGACGTTTCGCCGAACTTATCTGGGAACACGCCCCCATCCGCACGGGGGAGCTGGTAAAGCTCTGCCTGGAACAGTTCGACTGGAAGCGCACCACCACTTACACCATGCTGAAACGGCTCTGCCAGCGGGGACTCTTCACAAACGAGAACGGCACGGTACAGGCTTTGCTTACAAAAGAAGAATTCTACGGCAGACAGAGCGAACAGTTCGTGGAAGAAACCTTCGGCGGCTCTCTGCCTGCCTTTATTGCCGCTTTCACCAAGAGCCGTTCCTTAAGCGACCAGGAAGTGGAGGAGATTCAACGTCTCATCAATGAGAGCAGGGAGCATAGATGATGGAGGTGAAAATGAATGTTATCCATATGTTTTGAAACAATACTTCGATTAAGCTTCTACGGAACCATCGCGGGCTGCGGCGCGCTCCTTATCAGCACGCTGGTCAAGCTTGCAGAGACGGCATCTACCGCATCACTTCAGAGGGTACGGACACGAAACAGGAACTGATATATAAAGGCTTTCCCGGAGTCAATCCCCAAATGACCTGTTTTGAGGGAAAGCTGTACTTCCTGACAGACAAATATTATTCCGAAAATGCCCTGGACTGGGACAACAATACTGTCCGATGGGTAAATCTCCGGACGCTGGAGACGGGCGATGTCCCGTTGGAGGAAGAAAACCGCTCTCTGTCCGGCTTTAGGAATTGTCGGAAAATAACCGCTACAATTTGTTTAGGAAAAAGCCGGGCACCCTTTCCTCCTTCCAGGCCATGATGCTCTGGGCGGAGGGAGAGACGGTCATGAACGGCAAGGGCATCGCAGAGCTCACCGACGCGGAAGCCCAGCAATTCGGGCTGCAGGCCACACAGACCATCCAGCAGAACCACAGCGCTCTGTACAATGTCTCCCATAGAATCCGGAACCGGAATATGGCTTACCTGGACATGGACGGGGACGGAAAAGCGGAAAAAATCGTGCTGGAGCCCTCCGCGGAAACCAAACCGGACACCGCCCCTGACGAGCCTTTGCGGTATTACCGCCTTCAGATCGGCGATGATGCCCTGGAAGGTTATGGATACTCTATGGCCAACACGGTTTTCGCATTCCAGCTGAACGGCCAGATGCTGCTGGCGCTCTACGAGGACGGCCCCAGCGCAGACCCCTGCACTTATTTCTACCGCTATGAAAACGGGGACATAAAAGAAGCCGGTTCCATGGAAACCGACATCCGCCGGTGCAGCATCAGCAGCGACGGCATCATCAGGGGAAGTCTCTGGAAAGAAATCGTGCAGACGGATTTCATCGAAGTGTGCTGGCGGCTGGAAGACGGAATATTGACTGAGATTCCTCAGGAGACCTATGATTTTCTTTCAGGCAATTCCGTGGAACTGCTGGAAGCCCTGCCGCTCCACGAGGATATCGGAAGCTCCGGCACTTTCCTCATACAGCCCCAGCAGGTCATCTTCCTGAAAACCACCGCCGACTGGGAGTGGATTCTCCTGAAAGCCCAGGACGGCAGCCAGGGCTGGGTTCATATCCAGGATTTTGAGGTCGTGGAACTTCGTAAGAACGTCATGGACGTATTCGCCGGACGGTATATGGCCGGTTAGGCACACGGGACACCGCCGCAGATACTAAGCTTCACGCTGTCTGCGGCGGTTGTCTATCTGCCGAATATCAGAATCCTGATCATCCCTTCACAATCCGGACCCGGAACACGCCCTTAATCTGCTCCAGCGCCCGGATGATCTCCTCCGTAGGGGCTTCCTCCACGTCCAGCATGGTATACGCCACTTCCCCCCGGGACTTGTTGGTCATGTCGCTGATGTTGATGCCCTTCTCACCGAACTCCGCAGTGAATTTGGTGATCATGTTGGCGATGTTCTTGTGGAAAATGGCCACCCGACCGGCCTTGGCGCAGATTCCCATGTCGCAGGCGGGGTAGTTGACGCTGTTTCGTATATTTCCATTCTCCAGATAGTCCATCATCTCTTCCACCGCCATCACGGCACAGTTGTCCTCGGACTCCTCCGTGCTGGCCCCCAGATGGGGGATGACGATGCACCCCGGCTGGCCCGCCGTAGTGGGGTTGGGGAAATCAGAGACATACCGCGCCACCTTGCCGGTCTTCAGAGCCTCCAGCACATCCGCCTCATTGGCAAGCAGATCCCTGGCGAAATTCAGCAGGATGACCCCGTCCTTCATCTTCCCGATGGCTTCCGCGTTGAGCATGCCTTTCGTGGCATCCATCAGGGGCACATGGATGGTGATGTAATCGCACTGGGCGTAGATATCCTCCACATTGGTCACATGGTGCACCGCCCGGCTCAGGCTCCAGGCCGCATTCACGGACAGATACGGGTCGTAGCCGTACACATCCATGTCCAGCGCCACAGCCGCGTTGGCCACCTTTACGCCGATTGCCCCAAGTCCGATGACCCCCAGCTTCTTGCCCTTGATTTCGGTACCGGCGAAATTCTTCTTGGCCTTCTCCGCGGATTTGGCGATGTCGGCGTCCTCTCTGGAAGCCTTCACCCACTCGATGCCGCCTACCACGTCACGGGCCGCCAGCAGCATTCCGGCTATCACCAGCTCTTTTACGCCGTTGGCGTTGGCGCCGGGCGTATTGAACACCACCACGCCGTGCTCCGCGCATTTGTCCAGGGGGATATTGTTGACGCCGGCTCCGGCCCTGGCCACCGCGAGAAGCCCCCCTGGAAGCTCCATCTCATGCATGGACGCGCTGCGCACCAGGATGCCCTCCGCCGCTTCCGCTTCTTTTGTGATCTCATACTGACTGCTGAAATTCTGTAATCCCACCTCCGCGATGGGATTCATGCAATGAATCTTGTACATATGTTCTCCTATCTTTGCCTGCAGACAGATTCCTGATCCGTTCTCTCTGCTGCATGATGCCTGTGTCCATGTCCATCCATTCTATATGCTGTCCCGCAGGCCCTTGCGTCCCTGCGCTTACATCTTCCGTTGGCGCATCCAATGTCACCCGTTCTCCGCTTCGAATTTCTTCATGAACTCCACCAGCTTCTCCACGCCCTCCATGGGCATGGCGTTGTAGATGCTGGCCCGCATGCCGCCCACAGACCTGTGGCCCTTGAGGTTCTCGAACCCGGCGGCCTTTGCCTCCTTGACGAACTTCGCGTCCAGCTCCTCGTTCCCGGTGACGAAAGGCACGTTCATCAGGGAGCGGTCTTCCCTGCGGACAGTCCCCCGGAACATTTTGCTCCCGTCCAGGAAGTCATAGAGAATCTTCGCCTTCTTCTCATTATATTCTTTCATGGCCTCCAGACCGCCCTGTCTCTTCAGCCACTTGAACACTTTGCCGCAGATATAGATGCCGTAGGCGGGCGGCGTGTTGTACAGGGAATCGTTGTCCGCATGCGTCTTGTAGCGCAGCATGGTGGGAGTGCCGGGCAGCACGTCCTCGGTGATCAGGTCTTCCCGGATGATCACAATGACCACCCCCGCGGGCCCGATGTTCTTCTGGACGCCGCCGTAGATCAGAGCGTATTTGGACACGTCCACAGGCTCCGACAGGAAGCAGCTGGACACGTCAGCCACCAGGGGCTTTCCCTTGGTATTGGGCAGAGTCTTGAATTTGGTGCCGTATATGGTATTGTTCTCACAGATGTACACATAATCCGCGTCCTCGCTGATCGGAAGGTCGGAACAGTCCGGGATATAAGAAAAGGTCTCATCCTCCGAAGAAGCGATTTTATTGGCCTTTCCGTAAATGGAGGCCTCCTGATAAGCCTTCTTCGCCCACTGGCCGGTGACGATGTAATCCGCCACCTTGTTCTTCATCAGGTTCATGGGAATCATGGCGAACTGCTGGCTGGCCCCTCCCTGCAGGAACAGCACCTTGTAATTGTCCGGAATCTGCATCAGGTCACGCAGATCAGCCTCCGCTTCCTTGATAATCGTATCATAGGCCTTGGAACGGTGGCTCATCTCCATGACGGACATCCCTGTCCCCCTGTAGTCCAGCATCTCCTCCGCCGCTTCCCTCAGCACTTCCTCCGGCAGAACTGCCGGGCCTGCAGAAAAATTATACACTCTGCCCATCTCACATCCTCCTCGCTTCATTATACTCACGAGCGATGAAATTTGCCGGGATGTCCCCGGAATCTTTCGCTTGTGAGTCTGGTTGCCTGGCAAGCTTTAATGATTGTCAGTATCGGAACCTTCTGCGCCTAAAACAGTATATGCATCTCTTCCCTTTCAGCGCATAGGTACAGAATAGGTATAGAATACCCTTTCCGGACACTTTAGTCAAGTACATCGTTAAATTCCGTCAAAATTCATGAAATTGCCTAGAAACTGTCGCAAAATTTCAAGACAATTCCTTACTTCCGCAGACATTTTCCTTTCCTGCAGGATAATTTCTCCATCATTATGTATTTATCCAGGCACATTCTGCTTTACATTTTTCTGATATTCACCGAAAGAGATTTCCTGCCGATGCTTGCTTTTGTACACTTATTTGACTATCGAGCCCATATGGGCCCCGTAGCTTCTGCTGCCATTCCGGAGATTTTAAGACAGATTCCTGTCAATAAAACATAATGACAGGTGTCCCGATTTCCACCATCTCATACAGCTGGGACATCATGTTCGTAGGCGTATTGATGCAGCCGTGGGAGCCATTGGTCTTGTAGATTTCCCCGCCGAACTTAGAACGCCAGCTGGCGTCATGGATGCCGATATTCCCCTTCACAGGCACCCAGTACTTCACGAAGGATTCATAGTCCGCCCCCCGGAGGGTCCGGTTGCGCTGCTTGGCGTAGACGAAATTGATGCCCTGGGGCGTCCCCATCCGCCTGCCTGTATTGCCGGTCACGATGTCCGTCTCCAGCGCCAGCTCCCCGTCCGCGTAGTAATACATCTTCTGCTCTGTCATGTCTATTTCGATATAAGTGCCGCCGATGTCGTCCAGCCCTCTCACATAGCCCTGCTGCACATATGCCGGCACATGGGTCTCCTCCTGGGCGCTGTCCGAACGAAGCTTCTCCAGCAGATAGGCGTTCTCCGCCTCCACATCCAGCTTCGTCCCATAGGTGACGTACTGCACGGTGACCGTCTCTCCTCTGGTGGCCGCGAATTCCCGCTCGCTGCCGCAGGTGTCATAGGCCGCCGCCAGCTCTTCGATCCATCCGCGGACAGCAGTCTCGCTGATTTGGAGCTTCCCCTCCTGATCCAGGGACAGGCTGCCGTCCGGCCCCGCTTCCAGGAATCCCGCGACGATGTCCGGGGTCAGGGAAATCTGCTCCGTCCCCATGTCATATACAATCCTGCTGCCCCTGTCCGTAAAGCTGCACACCTGCGCCCAGATGTCCCTCTGGAGCCTGTCGGAGTCGCTGTCCGGAAAATCCTCGTAACAGCCGCCCTCCAGCAGGTCGATTGTGGTCTGGCCCCTGGACAGGCACTCTTCCAGATAGGCAGAGGCCTTTTCCAGGTTCAGCCGGTGGGCGTTCCCGTCCTGGAGGCAGAATCCGCCCTCCTCCCGGCAGACCCGGACGCCCACGGCCATGTCCTTTTCCTCCGCCACAAAAGGAAGCCCCTCCAGGCCGGCACGGAGCTTCTCCCAGTCCGCCACATACGCTTCTGCCGTCAATTGGCTTGAAACGGGCTTCTGCAGATTGTGCAGCCAGTGTACGGAAGCGTTCTGTCTTAAGTATGCCTTCAGCGCGTCCGTGAAGTCCGGACGGACATCCACCGCCTGCATGTCGATTTCCCAATTCACACGATCGGCATCCACAATGACGATTGCGGATGCCTCCTGTGCGCTCACCAGTTCTTCATTTACTTGTTCCACTGACTTTCCGGTGCAATAGACGCCGTTGATCCATGTGTTCACAGGGAAGTTGCTGCTGTAGTACCAGGTCAGCGCCAGCATCCCTCCCAGTATCAGGAACAGGCCGATCAACAGGAACACCACCAGAAAGCGAAGCATCTTTTTCATACTGTGTCAAAAATTCCTATCCAAGCGACAGATTGTAACTTTATCATTCGCTTTTTCATTCACTTTTTTTCTTTAAATCGTCTCCGTCAAAGACGTCGGAGATGGCTGCGCCCGCCGGAACCATGGGGAACACCTTGTCGTCCTCCGGAATGATGCACTCTATCA
>CAJUFI010000003.1:0-5009 GCA_910585665.1 uncultured Acetatifactor sp.
TAGGAAGACATGGGTAGAAAGACACGGATTAGGAAGACGTGAATAGGAAGACATGTATTAGGAACACAAAGAACATAGATATCGGAAGGGAGAGAGCGATGAAGCTATTGGATCTGTTGGAGGGAATCGAGTGGGAATGCTTACAGGGAAGCACGGACGCGGAGGTGGCGGCGGTGGTCTATGATTCCAGGAAGATTGTCCCGGGCTGTCTCTTCATCTGCATCGCAGGTGCGAAGTTCGACGGCCATGACTACGCCGGGGAGGCAGTGGAGAAAGGGGCCAGGGTCCTGGTGGTCTCCCAAGCCATAGACGCGGCGGAATGCAAAGACGCAACCGTAGTCAAGGTGAGGGACACCAGATATGCCATGGCCCACATCTCGGCCGCCTGGTTCGGCCACCCGGCCAGGAAGCTTAAAGTCATCGGCATCACTGGCACCAAGGGCAAGACCACCACATCCTACCTGGTGAAGTCCATCCTGGAGAACGCAGGCTTCCGCGTAGGGCTCATAGGGACCATAGAGACCATCATAGGGGATGTCCATGCCCATGCGGAGAACACCACGCCGGAATCCTACCTCCTTCAGGAGGATTTCGCCAAGATGGCGGAGGCAGGCCTGGACACGGTAGTCATGGAGGTGTCCTCTCAGGCGCTGAAGCTGCACCGGACCCAGGGGTTCGTGTTCGATTACGGCATCTTCACCAACCTGGAGCCGGACCACATCGGGCCGGATGAGCATGAGAACTTCGAGGAATACCTGGCCTGTAAGAGCCTTTTGTTCAGGCAGTGCCGCGTGGGCATCGTGAACGGAGACGATGTCCACACGCAGAAGCTGGTGGAGGGGCACAGCTGCGCGCTGGAGACCTACGGCACCGGGGCGGACTGCATGCTCCGGGCCGAGGACCTGGAACTGGTGCACACGCCGGGCGAGCTGGGGGTGAACTTCCATGTGGCAGGGCTGATGGATTTTGACGCCCATGTGCCTACGCCCGGACGGTTCAGCGTATACAATGCCCTGTGCGCCATCGCCATCTGCCGCCATTTCCAGGTGGAGACTGCGGACATCCGGCGTGCCCTCCAGGAGGCCAAGGTCAAAGGCCGCATCGAGAAGGTGAAGATTTCCGACAAATTCACGCTGCTGATAGATTATGCCCACAATGCCATGGCCCTGGAGAGCCTGCTGTCCACTCTGAAGGAGTATGATCCAAAGCGGCTGGTGTGCGTGTTCGGCTGCGGCGGCAACCGCTCGAAGCAGCGCCGGTACGAGATGGGGGAAGTCAGCGGCAGGCTGGCGGACTTCACTGTGATCACCTCCGACAATCCCCGGTTCGAGGAGCCCCAGGATATCATCGAGGACATCAAAATCGGAATCGGGAAGACGGAGGGGAAATACGTGGAGATCTGCGACAGGAGGGAAGCCATCGCCTACGCGATTTCCCACGCCCGGGAGGGCGATTTGATTGTCCTGGCGGGAAAAGGCCATGAGGACTATCAGGAGATCAAGGGGGTGAAATATCCCATGGACGAGCGGGTCATCATAGAGGAGCTGCTGGCCGGAGGGCTGGAGCATATCTGATCTTACATGGGTCGATTCCTTCGCAGCCGGGCTGCGGGGAGTTTCATTATCATGAGGGCATGGGATGAAGGCAGCCAAACTGGTTCGGCTTATTTGTGACATATGGATTGTCGTTTTTGTTCTTGGATTTATCCTGGCATTGTCCTGGTATCTGGGCGGTTCTTTTGAGATAGCCCCGACAGAAGAGCAGAAGGAAAAAGCGCGGATAGGAGCTGCGGTGCTGATGGCAGTGGCGGGCGCACTCTGTACGGTCGGCATTGCGGCCAGGATAAAGCTGGGGCGATACCGTAAATCCAATGAAGGAGAAGGAACGAAATGCGAATGGAGCGCACATAGATAAATGTCGCCGGGGCAGAAAAGAGGTAGCGGAATGGAAGGAATGAAAAAATACTACGCAGATGTCATCGTAGACATCTCCCACGAAAAACTGGACAGACCCTTCCAATACCGCATACCTGAGAAGCTGCGGGAGGAGCTGGAAACAGGGGCCTGCGTGACGGTTCCCTTCGGGAACGGCAATAAGCTCCTGAAAGGCTATGTGGTAGGCATAGGGGACGTCTGCAAGTACGACCCGGCCAGGATGAAGGAAATCCGGGGCATGGCACAGGGCGGCGTAGGCGTGGAGGACAGGATGATTGCCCTGGCCGGTTGGATCCGGAAGAACTACGGCTCCACCATGATACAGGCCCTGAAAGTGGTGCTCCCCGCAAAGCGCAGCGTGAAGCGCTTAGAGCACAGGACGCTGCAGCGGATCATGGGGAGAGAGGAGATCATCTCGCTGCTGGGAGAAAGCAGGCGCAGGAGACAGGTGGCCAAGGAGCGCCTTCTGCAGGAGCTGGTGGATCAGGAAGCCATTCCCTATGAGTGGGTCACCGGAAAACTGGGCGTGTCCTCCCAGACCGTGAAGAGCTTGGAGCGTGCCGGTGCCGTAAAGGTGGTCAGCACCCAGGCTTTCCGTAACCCCATCCGCCTTGCCAATGTGGAGGAACAGCGAAAGCGCCTGAGCAATGCCCAGATGAGGGTCGTGGACGAAGTGCTGGCGGATTTCGATAACGGGCATCCGGACACCTATCTGCTCCACGGCATCACCGGAAGCGGCAAGACGGAAGTCTATATGCAGCTGGTGTCAGAGATTGTGGGCCGGGGCAGACAGGCAATCGTGCTGATTCCCGAGATTGCGCTGACCTATCAGACCCTGCTGCGCTTCTATACCAGGTTCGGGGACAGGGTCAGCATCCTGAACTCCAATCTTTCCTCCGGGGAAAAATATGACCAGTGCGAGCGGGCCAGGAACGGAGAGATAGACGTGATCATAGGCCCGCGCTCTGCGCTGTTCACGCCTTTTCCAAAAGTGGGGCTCATCATCATCGACGAGGAGCACGAGGGCAGTTACAAAAGCGAAGCCTCGCCCAAATACCATGCCAGAGAGGCTGCCATAGAGGTGGCCAGGCTCCACGGGGCCAGCGTGCTCCTGGGCTCCGCCACGCCCTCCCTGGAGGCCTATTACCGGGCGGAGATGGGAGAGTACAAGCTTTTTACCCTGAAAGAAAGGCTCACAGGGGGGCAGCTGCCCAAGGTCCATACCGTGGATCTGCGCCAGGAGCTGCGGGCGGGGAACCGTTCCATCTTCAGCAGAAAGCTCCAGGAGCTTCTGGCGGACAGGCTATCCAAAGGGGAGCAGAGCATCCTGTTCCTGAACCGGCGGGGATACGCGGGCTTCGTGTCCTGCCGTGCCTGCGGCCATGTGATGAAATGTCCCCACTGCGACGTGTCCCTGTCGGAGCACGGGAGCGGCCCGGGCAGGGGCGTGCTGATGTGCCATTACTGCGGCTATCAGGAGCCAAAGCCTCAGACCTGTCCAAAATGCGCCTCCAAGTACATCAGCGGCTTCAAGGCGGGCACCCAGCAGATAGAGGAAAAACTCCGGGAGATGTTTCCGACAGTGAGAACGCTGCGCATGGACGCGGACACCACCAGGACCAAGGACAGTTATGAGCGGATTCTTTCCGCTTTCATGGGGGGCGAGGCGGATGTGCTCATCGGCACCCAGATGATCGTGAAGGGCCATGATTTCCCGAAGGTGACGCTGGTGGGTGTGCTGGCGGCGGACCTCTCCTTAAGCGTAGGGGATTACCGGGCGGGCGAGAAGACCTTCCAGCTGCTGACCCAGGCGGTGGGCCGGGCGGGGAGGGGGACGGTTCCCGGCGAGGCGGTGATCCAGACTTATCAGCCGGAACATTACGCGGTGGTCCATGCGGCGGCCCAGAACTATGAGGGTTTCTACGGGGAGGAGATCATCTACCGGGAAATGATGGGCTATCCGCCGGTCTCCCATATGCTGGCAGTGCAGATTTTCGGGAAGGATCAGGAGAGGGGACATATGCTGGCGGACGCTTTAGCGTCCCTTACCAGACGATATTGCGATGGTTCCGCGGATTCGAAGGTGGGACAGTGCCCGCAGGAAGGGCGGAAAGTTCCGCCGGAGGTGCAGGTCATCGGCCCTGCGCCTGCGTCTATCGGCAGAATTAATGATATTTTTAGATTTGTGTTCTATGTGAAATGCCCAAAATATGATAAACTGGTAGAGATAAAGGATTTGCTGGAGGAAGAAGTGCAAAAACGCCAGCTCACATACGAACTGGTACAATTTGATTTCAATCCTGTGAATACAATGTAAATCAAGGAAGATATCCGGAGGAGAGGGAAGAATGGCAATCAGGAATATACGGGAGATAGGGGAAGAGGTCCTGGGCAAAAACTGCAAGATGGTGACGGAGATGACTCCACGCACCAGGGAATTGATCGAGGACATGCTGGACACCATGTATGAGGCTAACGGTGTGGGCCTGGCGGCTCCGCAGGTGGGCGTGCTGAAGCGGATCGTGGTGATCGACGTCACGGGGGAAGACCCATATATCCTCATCAATCCCAGAATCGTGGAGACCAGCGGGGAACAGACCGGGATGGAGGCCTGCCTAAGCGTGCCGGGGAAGACCGGGCAGGTCACCAGGCCCAACTATGTCAAGGCGGTAGCCCTGGACGTGAACATGAAGGAATTCGAACTGGAGGGGACGGAGCTTCTGGCGCGGGCCATCTGCCACGAACTGGATCACCTGGACGGGCATCTGTATGTGGAGAAGGTGGAAGGGGAACTGCAGGATGCTGTCAACGAAGAAACATAGCGTGAGAAGAAGTTCTAAGCCTGTAAAGTACACAGGCTAAGAACTTCTAGGATCGCGGGCGAATGAATTCGCTGCGCAATCCGGTCTCACGCGGAAGAATGCCCGAAGGGCATTCTTCCAGACTTGCACCGGGTGGATAGGTTGAGTGGAAGGGAATTCTTCCGGATTTGCACCGGGTGGATAGGTTGAGTGGAAGGGAATTCTTCTGGATTTGCACCGGGTGGATAGGTTGAGTGGAAGGGAATAATTCTTC
>CAJUFI010000003.1:5109-22424 GCA_910585665.1 uncultured Acetatifactor sp.
AATTCTTCTGGATTTGCACCGGGTGGATAGGTTGAGTGGAAGGGAATAATTCTTCCGGATTTGCACCGGGTGGATAGGTTGAGTGGAAGGAGATAATTCTTCCGGATTTGTAGTGGGTTGGAGGTGTGGACATTGAAGATTGTGTTTATGGGAACTCCGGATTTTGCGGTGGGAGCGCTTCGGGCTTTGGTCGAGGCGGGACATGAGGTGGTTGCGGTGGTGACGCAGCCGGATAAGGCGAAGGGGAGGAGCAAGGAGCTTCTGCCGCCGCCGGTGAAGGTATGCGCGCTGTCATATGGCATCCCGGTCATGCAGCCCAGGCGGATCAAGGCGCCGGAGGCGATGGAGCAGCTTCGCCGGTATCAGGCGGACCTTTATGTAGTGGCGGCTTTCGGGCAGATTCTGTCCCAGGAGATTTTGGACATTCCGTCTTTTGGATGCCTGAATATCCATGCTTCGCTGCTTCCTAAGTACCGGGGGGCCTCTCCCATTCAGCATGTCATTCTGGATGGGGAGGAGAGGACGGGCATCACCATTATGCAGATGGATGCCGGGATTGACACCGGCGATATGCTGTATAAAAAGGAAATCCCCATTTCGCCGGAGGATAACTACGAGACTCTGCATGACAAACTGATGGAGCTGGGTGGCCGGGCCATTACGGAGGCGCTTGTCCTTCTGGAACAGGGGAGGCTGGTCCCGGAGAAGCAGCGCGATGACCTGAGCTGCCATGCGCCGATGATTGACAAGAGCATGGGGGAGATTGACTTTTCCCAGGATGCCGCGGCCATAGACCGCAGGATACGGGCCATGACCCCTTGGCCCAGCGCTTTCACCAGCTATCACGGGAAGAAGCTGAAAATCTGGCGGGCCGCGCCTACGTACACAGAGAACGGCTTCGCCCGCAGGCCGGGAGAGGTCCTCAGCGCGGACAAGGACTGTGTGACCGTGGCCGCCGGTCAGGGGGCACTGCGCATCTATGAACTCCAACTGGAGGGCAAGAAGCGGATGAGCGCCCATGATTTTCTGCTGGGGGTGAGGATGCAGCCGGGAGAAGTCCTGGGGCAACAGAAATAATTTTCCGAAAAAATGGAAATCCTGAAAGGAGCGATGTGTATGTATTACTATTGGGATCCTACGTACTTGTTGGTGATCATCGGCATGCTGCTGTGCCTTGCCGCCAGCGCCATGGTGAACAGCGCCATGCGCAAATACAGCAGGGTGAGGAATTCCCGGGGCATGACCGGGGCGGAGGCTGCCAGGCAGATTCTCAACAACGAGGGCCTGTACAATGTCCAGATAGAATGTCTCCCCTCCGACAGCGGCGACCATTACGATCCCCGCACCAATACCGTGCGCCTGGGAGCAGGGAATTATAACGGTGCCTCCGTGACGGCAGTGGGGGTGGCGGCACATGAATGCGGACATGCCATCCAGCATGCCAAAGGCTACGCGCCGCTGAACATCCGTTCTGCCCTTGTGCCAGTGGTCAATATCGGCAGCAGGCTGGGGATGCCCCTTATCATTCTGGGCGTCATCTTAAGCTGGAATCAGGTGCTGATCCAGATCGGCATCTGGGCGTTTGCCCTGGCGGTGCTGTTCCAGGTGGTGACCCTGCCGGTGGAGTTCAATGCCTCCGCCCGGGCCGTGGCGAAGGTGGAGCAGTACGGGCTTCTGACCGGCGAAGAGACGAAAGGGTGCAGGAAGGTGCTGACGGCGGCGGCCATGACCTACGTGGCGGCCACCGCATCTGCCGCCCTGCAGCTGCTGCGGTTGGTGCTGCTGTTCGGCAACAATAGAAGGAGAGACTGAAGGTGGGCGTGAACACACGGGAGCTTGTGCTGGACATTCTGCTGGCCCTGGAGCGGGAGGAGGATTATTCCCACAGGCTGATGAAAGCGGTTCTGGACAAATACGATTACCTGGAAGCCAGGGACAAAGCCTTCATCAAGCGCACGGCGGAGGGGACTTTGGAAAGGCGCCTGGAGCTGGACTATTATCTGGAGCAGCATTCCAGCGTCCCTGTGAGGAAGATGCGGCCCCTGATACGCTGCCTGCTGCGCATGAGCGCTTATCAGCTGTGCTATATGGACGCTGTGCCGGACAGCGCCGTGTGCGACGAGGCCTGCAAGCTGGCCGCCAGGAGAGGCTTCAGGAAGCTGAAAGGCTTTGTGAACGGCATTCTGCGCACGATTTCCAGAAACAAAGAAAACCTCCCGCTGCCTGACAGGGAGAAGGAACCGATTTATCATGATTCCGTCAAGTATTCTACGCCGGAATGGCTAGTGGGACTGTGGACAGAAAGATATGGCCGGGAGATGACGGAGACGCTGCTGGAGGGGCTGATGGCGGTACATCGGGTGTCGCTGCGGTTCGCCCTCCATGTGTCTGCCGACCGGCGGGAGCAGCTGTGCGGCATGATGGCCGAAAAGGGAATCTCGGCGGAGCGCAGCCCCTATCTGCCCTATGTGTACCTGTTGGAGCACATGGAGGGAGCAGGAGCGCTGCCGGGGTTCCGGGAAGGGTTATGTACCATACAGGACATCAGCTCCGTGCTGGCGGTGGAAGCGGCCGGCATCCGGGAGACGGATTTCGTCGTGGATGTCTGCGCGGCGCCGGGTGGGAAGAGCGTCCTGGCCGGGGAGAAGGCCTGTCGGGGAAACGTGCTGGCCAGAGATGTGTCGGAGGAGAAGCTGCTGACGATTGCGGAGAACGTGGAACGCATGAGGGCGGGGAACATTGAGGCGCAGGTCTATGACGGCACCTGTACGGATGAATGTCTTCTGGGGAAAGCGGATGTGGTCCTGCTGGAC
This sequence comes from uncultured Acetatifactor sp., assembly GCA_910585665.1. Lineage (GTDB taxonomy): Bacteria > Bacillota > Clostridia > Lachnospirales > Lachnospiraceae > Acetatifactor. Next base: position 7,923 of record CAJUFI010000003.1, read on the forward strand.
GTGCCCTGCTCCGGGCTGGGCGTCATAGGCAGGAAGAGGGACATCAAATACCGGGTGAAGCCGGAGAATCTGGAATCCCTCACGCAGCTGCAGCGGCAGATTGTCAGGGCCAGCGCGGGCTATGTGAAGCCGGGCGGCACGCTTCTCTATAGTACATGCACCATCCACCCGGGGGAAAACGAGGAGATGGTGCGGTTCCTGACAGAGGAGCTTGGCTTTGAGCCGGTCTCGTTGGAAGGGGTCCTTCCGGAGAGCGTGCTTTCCGTGAAAAAGCGGACGGAGGAGCTTCTAAGCCGGAGCGGGAAGCAGCCCGCGGCCGGCCTCACGGAAGCGGAGGCGGCCGCCTGCATGCAGATTCTGCCGGGGATGATGGAGGCGGACGGATTTTTCCTGGCCAGATTCCGAAGGAGCCGATAACTATTTTCAGGCTGTCAAAGGGGTGCTGACAGCGCCTGGTGCCCTGATTACTTGGAAATTCACGCACCGGTGTGCTGGCACCCCTGTCCGGACGTATGCCGATGTCCGGCAGGGCGTTTCAGGGGAAGGCTTGGGGAGAGGCTTTCCGGATGTGAGCAGTTTCATACAATTGCCCCGAAATGCGCGGAAGGCGGCTTCCGTAGGACAGGGGTACGCCTGACGGCAGAGGACATGGATCCGGGCAGCGGCCCGGGCATAGACAGATCCCTTTGCCGGGGGAATCAAATACAAACATAGAATGGATAAAAACAATGGATAAGACAACCAGAAAAAGAATCGATATCAAATCCCTTACCCTGCCTCAGTTGGAGGAAGAGATGGTCTCCAGGGGGGAAAAGGCTTTCCGCGCCAGGCAGATGTATGAGTGGATGCACAAAAAGCTGGCCAGGAGCTTTGAGGAGATGACCAACCTCTCCAAAGCCCTGCGGGAGGACTGCGGCACATGGTATACCTACACCGCGCTGCAGGCGGTGAAAGTACAGGAATCCAAGCTTGACGGCACCAGGAAGTTCCTGTTCCAGCTCTCCGACAGCAACCTGGTGGAGAGCGTCTGGATGAAGTACAGGCACGGCAACAGCGTCTGCATCTCCTCCCAGGTGGGCTGTAGGATGGGATGCAGCTTCTGCGCCTCCTCCCTGGGCGGGCTGGAGCGGAACCTGACCCCGGCGGAGATGCTGGACCAGGTCTATGCCATCACCCTGCTGACCGGTGAGCGGGTGAGCAATGTGGTGGTCATGGGGACAGGGGAGCCTCTGGACAATTATGACAATCTGCTGACCTTTATCCGGATGCTCACGGACGAGAACGGCCTGCACATCAGCCAGCGGAACGTCACCGTGTCCACCTGCGGCCTGGTGCCCCAGATGAAGAAGCTTGCCCGGGAGGACCTGCAGATTACGCTGGCCCTGTCCCTGCACGCCACCACGGACGAGAAGCGGAGGGAACTGATGCCCATAGCGAACCGTTACACTATCGAGGAGCTGATGGATGCCTGCGGCTATTACTTTGAGCAGACGGGCAGGCGCATCACCCTGGAGTACAGCCTGGTGGCGGGGGTCAATGACTCGGAGAGGGACGCGGAGCGGCTCTGCCGCCTTGCCAGGCCCCTTCGCTGCCATATCAATCTGATTCCGGCCAACCCTGTAAAAGAGCGGGATTTTGTGCAGCCGGAAGGTTCGAGAATCAAAGCTTTTCAAAATGTACTTGAAAAAAATAGAATAAATGGTAGTATAAGAAGGGAAATGGGCAGGGATATCGATGGGGCATGCGGCCAGCTGCGCCGCAGACATATGTGAAGGAATCCCTGGATCGCGGACGGTTATAGAAGGGCGAGAAGAACGGATATTGGAGGAGACGAGGCGTGCTAAAGACATTTTCCGTAACGAATATAGGCAGAAAGAGGAAAATGAATCAGGATTATGTATATTCATCGGAGCAGCCCATAGGGCGGCTTCCTAACCTGTTCCTTGTGGCGGACGGCATGGGAGGCCACAATGCGGGGGAATATGCATCGAAGGTCACGGTGGAGACCATTGTGGAGAACATAGGGGACTCGCCGGAGACGGATGCAGTGCGCATTTTTGACGAGGCGATTCAGTCCGCCAACGCGCGGATACGCAAGCTGGCGGCGGCCTCTCCGCTGCTGGAGGGCATGGGGACCACGGTGGTGGCCGCCACCTGCCAGGGAGAGAGCCTCTGCGTGGCGAACGTGGGGGACAGCAGGCTGTACGTGGTGAACTGCCATGAGATACGGCAGATCACCAGGGATCATTCCTGGGTGGAGGAAATGGTGCTGAGAGGCGGGATCGTCAGGGAGGAAGCCAGGAACCATCCCGACAAGAATATTATTACGAGGGCAGTGGGCGCTGAGGACACGGTGCAGGCTGACTTCTTTACGGTACACCTTCAGGAGGGCGACACGATCCTGATGTGTACGGACGGGCTGACCAATATGCTGGAGGACGAGGAAATCTTGATGATATTGGACGGGGCCCGGGATATCGTGGAGAAGGCCCAGGCGCTTGTGGACGCCGCCAACGAGAACGGCGGCAAGGACAATATCAGCGTGATTTTGATAGAACCTCTTGATAGATAGATTGGAGAGCATGTATGGTTAAGATTGGAATGATGATTGGCGACCGTTACGAGATATTGGAGAAAATCGGCACGGGAGGCATGTCGGACGTATATAAGGCAAAATGTCATAAGCTGAACCGCTTCGTGGCCATCAAGGTCCTGAAGCAGGAATTCAGCGAGAATGCCAATTTTGTATCTAAATTTCGGACGGAGGCCCAGGCGGCCGCCGGACTGATGCACCCCAATATCGTGAATGTGTATGACGTAGGCGAGGAGAACGGCATTTACTATATTGTCATGGAGCTGGTGGACGGCATCACTCTCAAGAAGTATATCGAGAAGAAGGCCAGGCTGTCCTTCAAGGAGGCGGTCAGCATTGCCATACAGGTGAGCATGGGCATCGAGGCGGCGCATAACAATCATATCATCCACAGGGACATCAAGCCACAGAACATCATCATTTCCAAAGACGGAAAAGTGAAAGTGACGGACTTCGGCATCGCCAAGGCCGCCACCAGCAATACCATCACCTCCAATGTGATGGGCTCTGTCCACTATACTTCGCCGGAGCAGGCCAGAGGCGGCTACAGCGATGAGAAGAGCGACATCTATTCCCTGGGCATCACCATATTCGAGATGCTCACCGGCAGAGTGCCTTTCAACGGCGAGACCACGGTGGCCATCGCCATCAAGCATATCCAGGAGGAGATGCCCTCCCCCAAGGAGTTCGTGCCGGAGATTCCGGCCAGCGTGGAGGGCATCGTCCTGAAGTGCTGCCAGAAGTCCCCGGACCGCAGGTACCAGAACATGCAGGAGCTGATTGCCGACCTGAAGCAGTCTCTGATGAACCCGGAGGAGTTCGTGGTGCAGAATGAGCCGGATATGGTGGGAGGGACCCGCCCCATCACGGACAGGGAGCGTGCCCAGATTAAGCGCAGGGCAGCCTACCAGGAGTATCAGCACAGAGAGTATGAGGAGAGGGAGGAGCCTATGCGCCTGCGCTCCGAGGCGGAGCCTGTGTATGAGGAAGAGGAAGAGCCGGAGGAGGAGGACGACGATTACGACTACAATCCAAAGATGGAGCGTGTGACCACGGTCCTGGCGCTGTTGGCCGGGGTGGTGATCTGCGTGATCGTGGTGATTCTGGCGGTGAAGGTGTTCGGCGGCAGGGAGGGGAGCGATGGGCCCGGCAACAGTCCCATCATCGCGGACGAGAGCGAATCCAGCACTGAAACCAGCAGCGTGGAAGAGGAGCCGGTATATGTGAAAATGCCCCCCGTGAAGGGCAAGAGCGTGGAAGAGGCCAGGAATGAGCTGAAGAATCTGGGCCTTGATTCCGAGGTGGAGTATGAGGAATCAGACGACGTGGAGCTGGGAAAGGTGATAAGCGCCGATGTGGAGGAGGGCGCTGACGTCCAGGTGGGGAGCAAGGTGAAGCTTTTGGCCAGCGCAGGATCTCAGGGCATCGAAGTGCCTCTGGTGGAGGGGGACACCTTCGAAGAGGCCCAGGGAAAGCTTGTGGCCCAGGGATTTGCCGTGACCAGGGAAGAGAGAACTTCCAACGATGTGGCGGAAGGCTATGTGATCTCCCAGGTGCCCTCCGCCCAGACGAAAGTGCCGAAGGGGACGAACATCACTGTGACGGTGAGCCAGGGAAAGGAAAAGGTTCGGGTGCCGAATGTGGTGGGGCTCCTTGAGGAGGACGGAACTGTGGAGGTCATAGAGGCCGGCCTGCAGATTGGGACTGTGGAGCGTGAGTTCAATGATCTGGAGGAAGGGAAGATTTTCTATCAGAGCTATTCCAAGGGCTCTTATGTGGAGCCGGGCACTATGCTGGACATCAAGGTGAGCCTGGGGCCCAAGGCGGTCACTTACAAGTGCAATGCCAGCATCTTGGGGCCCACGGTGGAGGAGGCGCCGGATTACGTGGCAGGGACGGAGGTCTTGATCGTTTTGACCACGGACGATGAAAAGATTCTTCTGGAGACAAGGACGGCCAGTTTCCCGGTATCGGCGAATTATGATGGCCTGACGGCATCGGGAGGCACGATCACGATGACGTATACGGTGACTATAGGAGGCGGTACCAGCACGGATCCTGAGACAGGGGAGACGATTCAGATACCGGGCACATCGGAGGAGAGGAGCTTTACCAGGAGGATTGAGTTCGTGGAGGAGTAGCGGGAAGGGGCGCAGCGCCCGCGTGGAAAGAGGCTATGAGGGGAAGGATTATCAAGGGAATCGCAGGATTCTATTATGTGCGCTGCGGCGACAGGGTATATGAATGCAGGGCCAAGGGCGTGTTCCGAAAGGACAACCGCAAGCCGCTGGTGGGAGACTGGGTGGAGATGGACGTGCTGGACGAAGCGGAAGCGCTGGGCAACATCAGCCAGCTGCTGTGCAGGGACAGCGAACTTATCCGCCCCGCCGTGGCCAATGTGGATCAGGCGCTGGTGATATTTGCCGTTGTGAAGCCCCAGCCCAATTTCAATCTGCTGGACCGTTTCCTGATCATGATGGCACAGCAGGGGGTCCGCAGCATCATCTGCTTCAACAAGCTGGATATGGATACGGAGGGAATCCACAGGGAATACAGACGGATATATGAAGCCTGCGGCTACCCCACGCTGGCGGTCAGCGCGAAGCAGGGAACCGGCATAGAAGCGCTGCAGGCCCTGCTGGCTGGGCACACTACGGCGGTGGCAGGCCCCAGCGGCGTGGGGAAGTCCTCGCTGATCAATTGCCTGCAGAGCGGCGTGGTCATGGAGACCGGCGAAATCAGCGCGAAGATCGAGCGCGGGAAGCATACCACCAGGCATTCCGAGCTGATTGCCATAGGGGACGGGGCGTATATTCTGGATACGCCCGGGTTCAGCTCCCTGGGGCTGTTCGATCTGGAGAAGGAACAGCTGGCCGGGTTCTACCCGGAATTCGCTGAGCATGAGAGGCGCTGCAGATTCGGCGGCTGTGCCCATATCCAGGAAAGGGACTGCGGCGTGAAGGCTGCCGTGGCGGAGGGCGCCGTCAGCAAGATGCGTTATGAGAACTATTGCCTGCTGTACGGGGAACTGAGCCGGATGCAGCAGCGGGAGGGGAACCGGAAGCAGCGGGGAGGCAGGTACTGAGTCCGGGACTGCTGTACCGGATGCCGGTCCGCGGCCATTTCCGGAGAGCAGAGAGAGGCGCACAGCTATGAAGCTGAGCGCGGAAGAAGAGCGCCGCCGAATCTTTCTGGACTTTTACAGGGATGGGGTTGTGCCGAAAATGGAGGAGCATCAGCCGGTAGAGTTTTAAGCGGTGCCGGATTTTTTAAATACATAGGATCAATGAATTCAAGGAGGATATAGATAGATATGAAATTAGGCATAGTCGGCCTACCCAACGTAGGAAAGAGCACATTATTCAATTCACTGACAAAGGCAGGCGCGGAGTCGGCCAATTACCCGTTCTGCACCATCGACCCCAATGTGGGGATCGTGGCCGTGCCGGATGAGAGACTGAAGCTGCTGGGGGATATGTACCAGTCCAAGAAAGTGACCCCGGCGGTGATTGAGTTCGTGGACATCGCAGGCCTGGTGAAGGGAGCCTCCAAGGGGGAGGGCCTGGGCAACCAGTTCCTGAGCAATATCCGCGAGGTGGATGCCATCGTCCATGTGGTCAGATGCTTTGAAGACACGAATGTAATCCATGTGGATGGCAGCGTGGATCCTCTGCGGGACATAGAGACGATCAACCTGGAGCTGATCTTCTCCGATCTGGAGGTGCTGGAGCGCAGGCTGTCGAAGGTCTCGAAGGCTGCCAGGATGGACAAGACCTGTGCCAAAGAGCTGGCCTTGCTGGAGCGCGTCAAGGCGCATCTGGAGAGCGGCAGGATGGCCAAGACCATTGAGACGGAGGACGAGGAGGAGCTTGGCCTGCTGCGGGAGTATAATCTGCTGACCTACAAGCCGGTCATCTATGCCGCCAATGTGGCGGAGGAGGATCTGGCGGACGATGGCGCTTCCAATGAAAAAGTGGCACAGGTGCAGAAATTCGCCGGGGAGGAGAACAGCGAGGTGTTCGTCATCTGTGCCCAGATCGAGCAGGAGATTTCCGAGCTGGACGATGACGAGAAGGCCATGTTCCTGGAGGAGCTGGGACTTTCGGAGTCGGGCCTGGAGAAGCTGATTAAGGCCAGCTATCGGATTCTGGGCCTTATGAGCTTTTTGACGGCGGGCGAGGACGAGACCCGTGCCTGGACAATCAAAATCGGCACGAAAGCGCCCCAGGCCGCAGGCAAGATCCACTCTGACTTCGAGAGAGGCTTCATCAAGGCGGAAGTGGTCAACTATCGGGATCTGCTGGAGCAGGGCTCGCTGGCCGCCGCCCGGGAGAAGGGCCTGGTGGGGATGGAAGGAAAAGACTATGTGGTCAGAGACGGCGATGTGATTCTGTTCCGGTTCAACGTCTGATGCTCTGCAGCAGCGCGGCGGAGCGCGGCATAACCGTAAGGCCGTCGGCATGGATGAAAGGAATGAGAGTATGAATGTTGGTGATATCGCGTTCCCCCATTTGGGAGTCTATTTGAAGGATGTGCCGAAGTCGTTCAGCATATTCGGGTTCAATATTGCCTTTTATGGCCTGATCATCGGAATCGGTGTCCTGGCGGGCATCCTGATGGCGGCCCATATGGCGAAGGTGACAGGCCAGAATCCGGATGATTATTGGGATTTTGCCATTTATGCCGTGATTTTTTCCATCATAGGGGCGCGGATTTATTATGTGGTATTCTCGTGGGATTATTACAAGGACGATTTGCTGGGCATCTTCAAGCTGCGGAACGGCGGCCTGGCCATATACGGCGGTGTCATCGCGGCATTTGCCACGCTGTTCGTCTATGGCAGGGTCAAGAAGAAGAACCCTTTCCTGATGGGGGACACCTGCATGCCGGGGCTGATCCTGGGGCAGGCTATCGGCCGCTGGGGGAATTTCATGAACCGGGAGGTCTTCGGGGAGTACTCCGACGGCCTGTTCGCCATGCGGCTTCCGGTGGAGGCTGTGCGGGCCAGGGACATTTCGGAGAACATCAGGGCCCATATCCCGGAGGGTGCCAACTACATCAGCGTGCATCCCACGTTCCTGTATGAGAGCGTATGGAATCTCCTGGTGCTGGTGGGGCTGCTTTGCTTCAGGAAGCACAAGCGGTTCGACGGGGAACTGTGCCTGCTGTATCTGGGAGGCTATGGGCTGGGCAGGTTCATCATCGAGGGCATCCGCACGGACACCCTGTTCATACCTGGTACGCTGGTGCCGGTGTCCCAGGTCCTGGCCATCCTGATGGTAGTATTCGCCCTGGGAGTGGATGTGGCCGTGAGGATGCGGATGAAAAAGAAGAAGATAGAAACATCATAAAACAGACCATGCCTGCACAGGCATGTACATGAGCCGGAGAAGTCGGGGAATTCCTGATTTCTCCGGCTTTTATTTTTTTCGCTGGACTTTCAACGGATTCCGGCAGTGGAACCTTCTTTTTCCCGAAATGGAAGGAGCAATGGGGGTGGATGAAATTCCATACCGGATATCTCTGAAATATCACATAATTATAAAATTTCTTAACTAATATTAAAAAAACCAAAGTCTATATATAGTATACGAAAGACATGTATAGCACAAAATATTGTGTTTCTTTTCGCGCGGAATTCGTTTGAAGACAACTCGCTATTATGCTCAGGGACTGACCCGTACATATTTTCGGCTTGTCAAATTAAGAATTGTATATTAAAATCAAATACGTAGTGGGATGAATATGGCATAGGATACCAAAAAGTGGGATGAAAACCCATAAAAGGCATCGAAATGCGCGGACTGGTGGTGATTGGTTTTGTTCATGGGCAGATACAATCATACAATTGATCCCAAGGGCAGGCTGAGCATCCCCTCAAAATACCGGGAGATCCTGGGAGATGAGTTCGTAGTCTCGAAGGGAATGGATGGCTGCTTATTCGTGTACGCCAACGAGGACTGGAAAGTCTTCGAGGAGAAGCTGGCCTCCCTCCCCCTGATCAATCCGGAAGCCAGGCAGTTCGCCAGGTTCTTCCTGTCAGGGGCCCAGTACGTGACCGTGGACAAGCAGGGGCGCATCCTGATGCCCCAGGATCTGCGGGAATTCGCCGGGCTGGAGAAGGATGTGGTGCTGGCCGGTACCGGAGGCCGCATCGAAATCTGGAGCCTGGAGAAGTGGGACGAGATCAACAGCCAGGCAGATATCAACACCATCTCCCAGGGCATGATGAACCTGGGGCTGACCATCTAAAGAGATGCAGGACGCCGGAGACGGGGAAGGGGGAGTTCTATGGAATTCAGGCATTATTCAGTGCTCCTGAGGGAGACCATCGAACAGCTTCAGGTAAAGCCGGACGGCATCTATGTGGACGGGACGCTGGGCGGCGGCGGACATGCCTCTGAGGTATGCAGGCTGCTGACGCGGGGACATCTCTACGGGATAGACCAGGACGGTGATGCCATAGCGGCGGCCCGGGAGCGCCTGGCGCCTTTCGGGGACAGGGTCACTTTCATCCGGGACAATTACCGCAATGTGAAAGCCGCGCTTTCTGTGGAAGGCGTGGAGAAAGCAGACGGAATCGTAGTCGACCTGGGGGTATCCTCCTACCAGTTCGACAATCAGGAGAGGGGCTTTTCGTACCGCTTTGACGCGCCCCTTGACATGCGGATGGACCGCAGACAGACTCTGACGGCAAAGGAAATCGTTAACGACTATCCGGAGAGCGACCTTTACCGCATCATCAGGGATTACGGGGAAGACAGATTTGCGAAGAACATAGCGAAGCACATCGTCAGAACAAGGGCGGACAAGCCCATTGAGACTACTTATGAATTAAATGAGGTCATCAAGGCCGCGGTTCCGGCAAAAATGCGCCAGAACGGGCATCCATCCAAACAGACCTTCCAGGCCTTACGCATCGAATGCAACAGGGAGCTGGAAGTGCTCAGGGACACTCTGGACGATTTCATTGATATACTGAATCCGGGCGGAAGGCTGTGTGTCATCACCTTCCACTCGCTGGAGGACCGCATCGTAAAAACTACTTTCCGAAAAAATGAAGCCCCCTGCACCTGCCCGCCGGAATTTCCGGTGTGCGTGTGCGGAAAAATACCCAAAGGGAGCGTGGTCACGAAGAAGCCCATCCTCCCCGGCGAAGAAGAAATCGCGCAGAACGCACGTTCTAAGAGCGCGAAGCTTCGAGTGTTCCAAAAGGCGTAAGTCCCGTGGGACAAAGCGGGACGGACAGCACAGGGCCGCCAAAAGGCCGGCTGCTGGGCGGACAGAAAGAAAACGAAGAAAGCAGGGATTGTCATGAGCCAAAATAGAAGGAACTATAGAAAGGCTGCACAGGAAGAGGACAGAAGACGCCGCAGCGGAGGGAACCGCAGCGAGTACGTCTATGGGAATACCGTGCAAAAAATCGAGCCTCAGGAAGAGTGGGAGCAGGCCCCCGCAAAGAGACCACATCCGGTGGTCCGAAAGAACCGGGAGAAAGCCAGGCATATGAGCGCAGGCTATGTGATGTTCCTGGCCGCGGCCCTGTGCGCATCTGCATATATTTTGCTGAATTATGTACAGCTGCAGTCGGATCTGACGAATCTGACCAAGATCGTGGCCGACAAGGAGAGCGAGCTGAACGGCCTGCGCCTCTCCAATGACGAGGAGTACAATCGGATCATCAGCGGCATCAACCTGGAGGAAATCAAGCGGATCGCCATAGGAGAGCTGGGGATGAGCTATGCTCAGGAGGGCCAGATCATCGAATACGAGAATGCGGAAGGGGATTATATGCGCCAGGTGACGGGAAGCAGCAAGTAGGGCGTTCTTGAAGACAGGTTTCCGGATATGGGATGCTGCGCCGCGGCATCATGGAGGTATGCGTGAAGGGCAGAAGGATTAAGAAGTTTTCCATTAAGATGCAGAAAAAGCTTGTGGTGCTGTACCTGCTGCTGTTGCTTTTCTTTATCGGCCTGGCCGTCCGCCTGGTATGGATCACCAGGGAAAATGAGACGGTCTATCAGAAGCAGGTGCTATCCCAGCAGAGATATACTTCCACCACCATCCCCTACAGACGGGGGAACATCGTGGACGCCAAAGGTACGAGGCTGGCCACCAGCGAGAAAGTGTACAATCTGGTCATAGACGCCAAAGTCATGACATATAAGGAGGAATACCTGGAGCCCACGCTGAAGGCTCTGGGCGATAACTTCGACCTGGACATCAGCGCGATCAGGGATTATGTCACCAACAACAAGACTTCCTCCTGGTATGTTCCTCTGAAGCAGCTGACCTATGAACAGATCAGCGGCTTCCAGGAAGCACAGAAGGAGGACTCCAAGATAAAAGGAGTCTGGTTCGAGGAAGAATACAAGCGCATTTATCCCTACGGCTCCCTGGCGGCGGATGCAATCGGCTTTTCCGGCATGGACAACCAGGGAAGCTACGGATTGGAAGAGTATTACAATGATGTCCTGAATGGCATCAATGGCAGGGAGTACGGTTATCTCAATGATGACCTGACCCTGGAGCGCACGGTGAAGGCCGCGGTGGACGGCTATGATATCCATTCCACCATAGACGCCAACCTGCAGATGATGGTGGAGAAGTACCTGAAGCAGTTCGACGAAGAGCAGTCCAACGCATTCACGGCGGGGAACGGGGCGGAGAACGTGGGCTGCATCATCATGGAGGTGGATACCGGGGAAGTCCTGGCCATGGCCAGCCTGCCGGGCTACGATCTGAACGATGTGCGCAATCCCGCCCCTCTGCTGGGCACCAGGCTGTTGGAAGAAGTTACCAATGCCAACGGGTACATAGAGATACACAAGACGGATACCGTCATCACGGAAGAGGTCCTGGCGAACTTGAGCGAAGAGCAGCTGTATGTGAACCTGAACTACCTGTGGAAGAACTACTGCATCACAGGCACATATGAGCCAGGCTCCACAGCCAAGCCTTTTACGGTGGCCGCCGCCCTGGAGGACGGAGCCATATCTGCGGGCACTATGCTGGAATGCACAGGTCTGCTGGAAATTGGGGGCTATAAAATAAAGTGCCATGGCGGCGTCCACGGGATGCTGTCGCTGGAGCAGGCCGTGGCGAAGTCCTGCAACGTGGTCATGATGCGGGTGGCACAGCTGCTGGGAGCGGAGGAGTTCTGTGAATTCCAGAGAATCTTCAACATCGGGCTGAAGACCAATATCGACCTGGCGGGTGAAGCCAGGACGGCCAGCCTGGTCTATGTGGCGGAGAACATGGGGCCTACGGATCTGGCTACCAACAGTTTCGGGCAGAATTTCAACGTCACCATGATAGAGATGATCACGGCGTTCTGCTCCATGATAAACGGCGGATATTACTATGAACCCCATATGGTGAACAAGATCACCAATGCCAGCGGCGCTACGGTAAAGAACATTGAGCCAAGAGTGCTGAAGCAGACCATATCGGAATCCACCTCGGAACTGATCAGGCAATACTGCAGGGCTGTAGTAGAGTACGGGACAGGAGGGACTGCCAGGCCTGCAGGGTATATGATCGGCGGCAAGACCGGGACGGCGGAGACCATCGATCCGAATACCCACAAACGTTCGGAGACCGAGCATGTGGTGTCGTTCATCGGGTACGCTCCGGCGGATGACCCTCAGATAGCGATTTATGTGGTGGTGGACAGGCCAAACACGGACAAGCAGGGAAATGCCAGGTTCGCCACGAAGATTGTCCGCAATATCCTGACAGAGGCCCTCCCCTACCTGAACATCTTCATGACCGAGGAGCTCAGCGAGGCGGAACGGGAGGAGCTGGAGGCGCTTCACCTGGATATCACCACGCAGTACACCCAGAAACCGGAAGACCTGCCGGAGGAAGGGCAGGAGGGCGGGGAACCGGCCGGCGGGACGGAATCGGGCAATGAAGTGTCCCAGCCCTGGATGAGCTACCCTCTTGACCCAGAGACCGGGTACAGGGTAGATCCAGAGACCGGCAGATTCTTCGACCCGCAGACCGGAGAGCCCATAGACGGAGGGGAATCGGTGCCGGACCCCAACCTTCCGGTGAATCCCAATCTGCCCACCACGCCGAATGTCCAATAGAAGCCAGCAGGACGGGAAAGGAAAGAAGCATAACCTCGTTGGAACAGGAATAAAGTATACTAACATCCTTTCATGAGGTTTGTATGCTGACGGACAACAACAAAATATTCCACAGGAAGAAGATACTGACGATTTTTCTCATCTGCGCAGGCGTCTTCCTGTTCCTGTTCGGAAGGCTCGTGTATCTGTGCGTCTGGCGGGCGGAGCACTATTCCGCGCTGGCCACGGCCCTGCATGAGAGGGAGCGCAGCATAAAAGCGGCCAGAGGCCGTATCCTGGACCGCAACGGCACCGTGCTGGCAGACAACAGGACGGTCTGCACGGTATCCGTCATACATAATCAGCTGGAGGACCCGGAACAGGTCATCGAAATCCTGAGCAGGGAACTGGAGCTCACGGAAGACTATGTGAGAAAGCGTGTGGAAAAATACTCTTCCATGGAGCGGATCAAGAGCAATGTGGATAAGGAGCTGGGAGACCGGATCCGGGAGTATGACCTTGCGGGGGTGAAGGTAGACGAGGATTACAAGAGATATTATCCTTACGATGAGCTGGCCAGCAAGGTGCTGGGCTTCACCGGCGGGGACAACCAGGGAATCATCGGCCTGGAGGTGGTCTACGATGAGTACCTGCAGGGGGAGGCCGGCAAGATACTGACCATGACGGACGCGAAGGGCATCGAAGTGGAATCCGCGGGGGAACGTCGGCTGGAGCCGGTGAGCGGCCAGGACCTCTGCATCAGCCTGGACATGAACATCCAGTCCTACGCGACGCAGCTGGCGAACCAGGCCATGGCCACAAAGCAGGCGGACAGCGTGTCCATCCTGGTGATGAATCCCCAGAACGGCGAGATCCTGGCCATGGTCAATGTGCCGGAGTTCGATTTGAACAACCCTTACGAGCTGCCGGAGGGCACGCCGGAAAATATTTCCGGGGAGGAGACCCAGAATATCCTGAACGGCATCTGGCGAAACGGCTGCATCAATGATACATATGAGCCGGGATCCACTTTCAAGATCATCACGGCGGCCGCCGGACTGGAAGCTGGTGTGGTGACCCCGGAAAGCGGCTTCAGCTGCCCCGGGTTCGTCATCGTGGACGACAGGACGATCCATTGCCATAAGAGGGCGGGCCATGGCAGCCAGGACTTCACGCATGCCATGATGAATTCCTGCAATCCGGCTCTGATTACGGTAGGGCTGAGGATCGGCCTGGACAGTTATTACGACTATTTCGAGAAATTCGGCTTAAAGACCAAGACAGGCGTAGACCTGCCGGGGGAAGCCGGGACGATTATGCATAAGAAAGAGGGCATGGGAAATGTGGAGCTTGCAACCGTGGCTTTCGGCCAGTCCTTTCAAATCACGCCTATCCAGCTTTTGACCACGGTCTCTTCCATCATCAACGGAGGCAGGCGGATCACCCCGCATTTCGGCGTGCAGACGCTGGATGCCCAGGGCAGCGTGGCGCAGCGGTTCGAATATCCCGTGTCCGCCGATATCGTGTCAGAGGAGACCAGCGCTACCATGCGGGAGATTCTGGAGATGGTGGTGCAGGAGGGGAGCGGGGCCAACGGCAAAGTGGAGGGCTTCCGGATAGGCGGCAAGACCGCCACCAGCCAGACCCTTCCCAGGGGCAGCGGGCGCTATATCGCTTCCTTCATCGGATTCGCCCCCGCGGACTCCCCCCAGGTGATTGCAATCGCCATCGTGAACAACCCTCAGGGCGTGTACTACGGCAGCCAGGTGGCCGCTCCGATCATAAGACAACTTTATGAGAATATTCTCCCTTACCTTGGCATAGAATAGCCTTTGG
>CAJUFI010000003.1:22524-111472 GCA_910585665.1 uncultured Acetatifactor sp.
ATGACAGGGTTCGCGCAGCGGTTCCTGGCATAGCCTTTGGATGACAGGGTTCGCGCAGCGGTTCCTGGCATAGCCTTTGGATGACAGGGTTCGCGGACTTTGATTTAAAATTCGATGGGAGGAGCGCGATGGGTAAGATCAGCATAACAGCAGTAATGGTTTCGTTCTTTATCAGCGCCATGGCCGGGCCGGTGCTGATTCCTTTCCTCAGATGGGTGAAATGCGGACAGATGGTCAGGAGCGATGGCCCGGCGGCTCACTTGAAGAAGATGGGGACGCCCACGATGGGCGGCCTCCTGATTCTCTTCAGCGTGACGGCCACATCCCTGCTTTTCATGAGGGACTATCCGAAGACAGCTCCGATCCTCCTGCTGACAGTGGGATACGGGCTGGTGGGGCTCATGGATGATTACATAAAAGTGGTATGCAGGCGTTCCCTGGGGCTCACGCCCTTGCAGAAGCTGTCGGGGCAGCTGCTGGTGACAGGCATCTTTGTCTGGTACCTGACCCGATACACGGATGTGAGCCTGGCCATGAGGGTCCCTTTCTTCCCGGACAGATATCTGGACTTTGGCGTCTGGAACGTGCCCATCCTGTTCTTCGTCACGCTGGGCACAGCCAACGGGACGAACTTTACGGACGGCCTGGACGGCCTGGCGGGGAGCGTCACTCTGATGGTGGCGGTGTTCTTCTCCGTGGTGGCCATCGGATGCTCTTCCGGGATAGAGCCGGTGACCTGCGCCGTGGCCGGTGCCCTGATGGGGTTTTTGCTGTTCAATGTGCATCCGGCGGATGTGTTCATGGGAGACACAGGGTCGCTGGCCCTGGGGGGATTCGTGGCGGCCTGCGGCTACATGCTGCAGATGCCCTTATACATAGCAATCATCGGGATCGTCTATCTGCTGGAAGTGCTGTCCGTCATCCTGCAGGTAGGCTACTATAAGATAAGCGGTGGGAAACGGATCTTCAAGATGGCTCCGCTGCACCATCATTTTGAACTCTGCGGTTGGTCAGAGACGAAAATCACCGCACTGTTCACCACCATCACCGCCCTCATGTGCCTGCTGGCCTTGAAGGGACTGTGAGAGAGGACGCGTAACCGAAACGGAACGGGAATAGAAAGGAATACAGGGATGAGAGTAGAAGAGAAATGTGGGGGAAGAAGTTCTTTCCTTGTTATAGGCTCCGGCCTGAGTGGGATTGGCGCCGTGGCATGCCTGGAGCGGACAGGGGCGGAAGTGGTGCTGTACGACAGCAATGCCGCTCTGACGGAGGAAGCGATCCGTGCGCGCCTTCCCCAGGGGAGCAGGGCCCGCTGCGTGGCTGGCGAGCTGCCGGAGGATATCCTGGAGACCGCGGAGACGGTGGTGCTGAGCCCAGGCGTTCCCACGGATATCCCTCTGGTGAAGGCGCTGCGGGAAAAGGGCGCGGAGATCATCGGCGAGATAGAGCTGGGATTCCGGGAGGAGAAAGGCCGGGTAGCCGCCATCACCGGTACCAACGGCAAGACCACCACCACCACCCTGGTGGGAGAGATTATGAAAGCCCGCCTGGGTCCGGAAAAGGTCTTCGTGGTAGGGAATATCGGAAAACCGTATACATCGGAATGCTTTAAGACGACACGGGAGACGGTGACGGTGGGCGAGATCAGCTCGTTCCAGCTGGAGACCACCCCCACCTTTCATCCGGCAGTCTCCGCAATCCTGAACATCACCCCGGACCACCTGAACCGCCATCACACCATGGAGGCCTATGTGGAAGCCAAGGAGAACATTGCCCGGAACCAGACGGAAGAAGACATATGCGTCCTGAACTATGAGAACGGATACACGAGAGCCTTTGGGGACAGATGCCCTGCCCGGACAGTCTTCTTCTCCTCCGCCCGGGAGCTGGAGGAGGGCTATTACCTGAAAGGGGATAAGATTTGGAAGAGCGCGGGAGGACACAGACAGGAGCTGATGGACATCCACCGGGACATGAACCTGGTGGGCCTGTGCAATGTGGAGAACGTCATGGCCGCCATCGCCATCGCAGAGGGGATGGGAGTGCCGCTGGACACGATCCTGCAGGTCATAAAAGGTTTCCGTGCAGTGGAACACCGCATTGAGTTCGTGGCCTCCAAAGGCGGCGTGGACTACTATAACGATTCCAAGGGGACCAACCCGGACGCGGCCATCCAGGGCATCCGGGCCATGAGCAGGCCCACCGTGCTGATCGGCGGAGGCTATGACAAGGAGAGCGAATACGACGAGTGGATTGAGAGCTTCCAGGGCAAGGTGAGATGGCTGGTGCTGATCGGGGAGACCCGGGAAAAAATCGCGGAATGCGCCAGAAAGCACGGATTCGACAGAATCCGGTTCGCCGATACCTTCCAGGAATGCCTGGAGCTGAGCACCAGCCTTGCGGAGAGCGGAGACGCGGTGCTGCTGTCACCGGCCTGCGCCAGCTGGGGAATGTTCCAGAACTATGAAGAGCGGGGACGGCTCTTCAAGGAGTACGTGAATCGGCTGCGGGACGAGGTAGAGATATGAGGGCTCAGGTGAAGACAAGGCACAAGAAGAAGGCGCAGACGGAATTCTTCTTTGACTACAGCCTGCTGTTCGTCGTGCTGTTCCTGCTGGGGTTCGGGCTGGTGATGATCTACTCCGCCAGCTCTTACGAAGCTTTCCAGAGCTACCAGGATACTACATATTATATGAAGAAACAGCTTCTGGCCATCATCATCGGCATGGTGATGATGGGGGTCGTGGCCAACATCCCCTACCACTTCTGGGAGCGCTTCGCGCTGCTGGGGTACCTGGTGTCCATGGCTCT
Organism: uncultured Acetatifactor sp.; assembly: GCA_910585665.1. GTDB lineage: Bacteria > Bacillota > Clostridia > Lachnospirales > Lachnospiraceae > Acetatifactor. Next base: position 25,339 of record CAJUFI010000003.1, read on the forward strand.
GGTGCCGCTGGTGAAGACGCCGCTGGGCGTGAAATCCCACGGAGCCAGCCGCTGGATCCGGATTCCGGGCCTGGGCCTGAACCTGCAGCCAGCGGAGGTGGGAAAGCTGTGCCTGATTCTTTTCCTGGCGGTGATGGTCTGCAAGATGGGAAAGAATGTCCGCACCTTAAAAGGCTTTCTCATTATGCTGCTGCTCCCTCTGCCGGTGGTGCTGGAAATCTACATTATCACGAAGAATCTAAGCTCTGCTATTATAATCATGGCCATTTCGGTTCTGATGGTGTTCGTGGCCAGCCCGGACTACAAGAAGTTCATCGTCATGGGCGTGCTGGTAGTGGCGGCTGCGGCTCTGGTGGTGTTTCTGGCCACATCCTCCACGGCGAACGCGGTAGAGGGGGAAGAGGTGAACTTCCGTTTCGGGCGGATCACAGCCTGGCTGGATCCCGAGAGCGACTCCCAGGGCACGGGATTTCAGACGCTCCAGGGCCTGTATGCCATCGGAAGTGGAGGCATCTGGGGCAAAGGGCTGGGTCAGAGCATGCAGAAGCTGAACTTCCTTCCGGAAGCACAGAACGATATGATATTTTCCATCATCTGTGAAGAGCTAGGGCTCTTCGGAGCCGTTGCCATCATCGTCATGTTCATCATGCTGCTGTGGAGAATGATGGTGATCGCCAACAACGCATCGGACCTCTTCGGGGCTATGCTGGTGGTGGGTGTCATGGGGCACATCGCCGTGCAGGCCATCCTGAACATTGCCGTCGTCACCAACACCATACCGAACACGGGAATCTCCCTTCCCTTCATCAGCTACGGCGGCTCCTCGGTCATGTTTCTGCTGATAGAGATCGGGCTGGTCTTAAGTGTGGCGAAAGGGATACAACTGAAGGAATTATAGATTTTTCCGCAAAAAAATAAGCGGAATCCGAGAATCGCAGGTGGGACAAGGTACACAAAGAACTTTTCTCTCATAGGATAGAGTACTTCAATAAATTCAGCCGGATGGTGGTTTATGGATTCTATTCGTATTCAGGGCGGGATTGCCCTGCAGGGAAAAGTTCGTGTACAAGGCTCCAAGAATGCCTCGCTGCCTGTCCTGGCGGCTACGCTGCTGGTGGGGGAGTGCTCCTTCATCAGGAACTGTCCCAGGATAGCGGATGTGCATGCCATGGTCAGCCTGCTGAAAAGCCTGGGGTGCAGTGTGTGCTGGAATAAGACGGGCATCACGGTGGATTCCGCGCAGGTCAGGAGAGGCGAGATGCCGAAGGAGGCGGTGAAGGGGATGCGCTCTTCCCTCTGCCTGCTGGGGGCATTGATTGGAAGATGCAGTGAAGTGGTGATGGAGCATCCGGGGGGATGCGTCATCGGGGAGCGGCCCATCGACCTGCATCTGTCCGCGCTGGGACAGATGGGTGTGGAGTTTGAGGAAAAGGAGGGCAGGCTGAAGGCTGTCTCTGCCAGGCTCCATGGTGCCTGCATCTGTCTGCCGTTTCCGTCTGTGGGGGCCACCGAGAACGTGCTCCTGGCGGGGGTGATGGCAGAGGGGGACACTGTATTGGAGGGCGCGGCCCGGGAGCCGGAGATTCTGACGCTGTGCCGTTTCCTACAGCAGTGCGGTGCCTGGATCGAGGGGGCCGGGAGCAGCAGGCTGGTGATCCATGGCGGAAGGAGGCTGTATGGAACTGATTTTACCGTGCCGGCGGATCGAATCGTGGCAGGCACTTATCTGTTCGGCTGCATCGGGGCCGGGGGGAGCATCCTGCTGGAACAGGCCCCCAGGGAAGAGATGGAGACGGTGCTGTGTGCGGCAGAGCAGATGGGCGGTCGTGTGTGCGTTTCAAAGGAGGGAATCTATGTACAGGCTCCGGGACGTCCCCTCCCCATAGAGCTTGCCACAGCGCCCCACCCCGGCTTTCCCACGGACCTGCAGTCGGTAGTGCTGGCGGTGGAGGCCAAAGGAGAGGGGTGCAGCCGTATCCAGGAGAACATTTTCGAGAACCGTTTCCGCGTGGCCCAGGAACTTCAGAAAATGGGGGCCAGGATAGAGAGAAGCGGTCCCAGGACCGTCTCTGTCCACGGCGTGGAGTCATTGTGCGGCAGACCGGTGGAAGCCAGGGAGCTACGAGGCGGCGCGGCCCTGGTGGTGGCCGGGCTGATGGCGGAGGGAGAGACCCTGGTGGGAGGATGCCAGTATATCTACCGTGGATATGAAAATATTGGCAGGGATTTCAGAGAGTTAGGAGCGCGGGTGGCAAGTGTATAAGAAGAAGGGGACGGGCATCTGCATACTGATCATCCTGCTGCTGGCGGCGGGGCTTTTGGCAGTGGGGTATGTCAGGATCAGATACACCATTCAGACAGTATACGTGGAAGGGAATGTCCATTATACGGAGGATGAGATCAAGGCCATCGTCATGGATGGCTTTCTGGGGGACAATTCCCTCTATCTGTCCTTGAAATACAAGAACAAGGGGATAGAGGGCATCCCTTTCGTGGATGTGGTGGACGTGTCCATCCTTTCGCCGGATACGGTGAAGATTATCGTGTATGAGAAGACGCTGACTGGATGCGTCAGGTATCTGGACACCTATGTATATTTCGACAGGGACGGCTACGTGGTGGAGAGCTCCAGCGTGAAGACGATGGGGGTGCCCCAGATCATGGGGCTGCAGTTCGACCATATCGTCAAGGGGGAGAAGCTGCCGGTGGGGGACGAGGCGATTTTTGGCAGCATCCTGGACATCACCAAGCTGCTGCAGAAATATAAGCTGGTATCGGACAAGATTTATTTCAACAAATCCGGCGCGATCACGGTCTATTTCGGCGACATCCGCGTCTTGTTGGGGAATGATCCCGCCACTCTGGAGGACAAGCTGATGCTGCTCCAGGGGCTGCTGCCCAATCTGGAGGGGAAAAAAGGCCTGCTGCAGATGCAGACTTTTGACGCGGACAGCGGGAAATATATCTTCAAGCCGGAGGAATGATATTTTGCCGATATTTTTGCGGATATTTTTTAAGAAAATGGTTGCTAAATTTGAAAAATGATTATATGATAGTAGATATTGATATGAAAGAATGAAGATGGAAGAGAAAGATTCCACGGAAATGAAGGAGGACATACCTTTGCTGGAGATTAAGACGAACGATGCTGAATCTGCTGCCAAGATTATTGTAGTCGGAGTGGGTGGTGCAGGTAATAATGCTGTAAATAGAATGGTGGAGGAGCAGATCGACGGCGTGGATTTCATAGGAGTGAACACGGACAAGCAGGCTTTGCAGCTGTGCAAGGCTCCCATGCTTCTGCAGATTGGGGAGAAGCTGACGAAAGGCCTGGGCGCAGGAGCGAAGCCGGAAATCGGAGAGAAGGCGGCAGAGGAGAGCGCGGAGGAGATTTCGACTGCCCTGAAGGGCGCGGACATGGTGTTCGTCACCTGCGGCATGGGAGGCGGCACAGGGACCGGGGCGGCTCCTGTGGTGGCGAAGCTGGCAAAGGATATGGGCATCCTTACGGTGGGCGTGGTGACGAAGCCTTTCCGTTTTGAGGCCAAGACCCGCATGAAGAATGCCGTAAGCGGCATCGAGCGCATCAAACAGAACGTGGATACATTGATTGTGATTCCCAACGACAAGGTCCTGCAGATTTCGGACCGGCGCACTACCATGCCGGAGGCTCTGAAGAAAGCGGACGAAGTGCTGCAGCAGGCGGTCCAGGGCATCACGGACCTGATCAATCTGCCCGCCATCATCAATCTGGACTTCGCGGATATCCAGACGGTCATGAAGGACAAGGGCATCGCACATATCGGCATCGGCGAGGGCAAGGGCGACGACAAGGCTCTGGCGGCGGTGAAGATGGCGGTGGAGAGCCCGCTGCTGGAGACCACCATCAGCGGGGCCACGGACGTCATCCTCAATGTGTCCGGCGACATCACGCTGCCGGATGCCAGCGACGCGGCGGATTATGTCCAGAGCCTGACGGGAGAGGACATCAATATCATCTTCGGTGCCATGTACGACGAATCCAAGGCGGACAGCTGTACCGTCACGGTGATTGCCACTGGCCTGGAGGAGGCGGAGAATCCTGCGCCGCCCCAGTCCCGATTTGGGGCCGGCAGCGCGTACATGCAGTCTGGGACCAACCTGGGCGGGAATGTCCTGAAGGGGCCCGGCATGCAGAATGCCAAGCCGGAGGCGGCCCAGCCGAACCCCGCGCCCGGCATCCAGAAGCCGGTGGACATCCGCAGCTCCGTGAAGGAGAGGACTCTGCAGATTCCAAAATTTCTGCAGGATATGCAGGACGACAAGAAGTTCTGAATATCCGGAATACGAAATGTCTGATAATCAGGGCCGGGCGGCAATGCCCGGCTTTTTTGTCGAAAAATTCTAGGGATTGTATCCGTATCTTTGACAAATTCTTGAGTCGAATCCCCTTATAATGATTGTGAAAAGGATGATGCCGATGCGCTATGAACTGTATGTTGACAGTCTGTTTCTGCTCAATTTCATTATGAACCTGTACCTGCTGCTTCTGGTGGACAGGAGCACGCTGCGCATGGCCTCCTTCGGCAGGCTGGCCCTGGGGGCGGCTGTGGGGGCGGTGTGCTTCCTTCTGCCCTTCCTGGGAAAGGGGCCTGTGCTTTGGAGGCTCCTTCCCGCGTTGACGGCGGGGACGGCGGGGATGCTCGGCATCACATTCCCTGTCAGGGGGCTGAGAATGTTTCTGAAGCTGCTGGAGCGCCTGGCCCTGTATTCCTTTGGGATGGGAGGGGTCATGCTGTTCCTGATCCGGCTGCTTCCCGGCATCCGAGGGTTGCTGCTCAGCGTGCCGGGCATCCTGGGGATGGGGATGATTGCCTGGCTGCTTTTCCGGCGGTTCCGGAAGGAACTGTGCCAGGGGGACAGCCTCTGTGAGGCGACTTTGTCGAAAGACGGAGAGAGGGTTCGCGTGACGGCTTTGGTGGACTCGGGCAACAGCCTGATCGAGCCCATCAGCGGAAAGCCTGTGTGCGTCATCGGGAAAGAGGTGTACGACAGGCTGTGGAAGGGAGAACCCTGCGGCTTCCGGGCGATACCCTATCATAGCATCGGGCGGAAGCGGGGCATACTGCCGGGATATCTTCTCACCGGGCTTGCCTTGGTGGTGGACGGCCTGGAATATCGTTTCGCCGATGTGTATGTGGCTGTCAGCAGCGAGGAAATCTCCAGGGCGGACAGCCGGGAAGCGGAGTCCGTGAATATGATAATCAATCCCAGGCTCTTTGCACGGGAAAAAAAGCATAGCCGCACTGGCGGCGGAATGAGAGGACACAATGATACTGAAAGTGACGATACCCGGAAAAATGCAATTCAAGATGATCCGCAGGGAAAAGCTGCTTCTGCGGGGCAAGGGCGAGATCCACTATATCGGTGGAGCCGAGGTGCTGCCGCCGCCCCTGGAGATGGAGAAGGAGAGCAAGGTCATCAGCGACCTGGGGACGGAGTACGATGATGAGGCGAAGGCCATTCTGATAGAGCACAATCTGCGGCTGGTGGTGTACATAGCGAAGAAATTCGACAATACGGGGGTGGGCGTGGAGGACCTGATATCCATCGGCACCATCGGCCTGATCAAGTCCATCAACACTTTCAAGCCGGACAAGAACATCAAGCTGGCCACCTATGCCTCCCGGTGCATCGAGAATGAGATTTTGATGTATCTGCGCCGGAACAACAAGACCAAGCTGGAGGTGTCCATCGATGAGCCGCTGAACGTGGACTGGGACGGGAACGAGCTTCTGCTGTCGGACATCTTGGGCACGGACGAGGACGTGATCTACCGGGACATCGAGAACGAGGTGGAGAGGAAGCTCCTCATGGGCGCTATCAGCAAGCTGTCCGAGCGGGAGAAGAAGATTATCAATCTGCGCTTCGGCCTTGGCACCAAGGACGGGCAGGAGATGACCCAGAAGGAGGTGGCGTCGCTGCTGGGCATCTCTCAGTCCTACATCTCCCGCCTGGAAAAGAAAATCATGCGCCAGCTAAAAAAAGAAATGAGCAATCATATTTAGGCTATGCAAAAAGGATAAAATGGGGTACAATATTAGCATAGGAAGAAACTTAGTAGAAACTTATCGGAAAAGAGTCTTATTTTTCGGTGGAACACACTGACGACTGACAGGACAGGTATAATTACGTTGATACAGCGAAATGATATATTATCGATGGAATATTTGAAGAAGACGGAGTTCACCGGCTGCCACCAGGGCATGCGGTACCGTCTGGAGGGCATAGCCGACGCGGAGGGCATCGCCGATAAGTCTGGCGGGAAAAAACTCCGCTGTACGGTGTGGCCGGAGCCCTTTGCGTTTTTTAGGACACCTGAGGAGAAAAAGGAAACGGCGGAGTTTCCTTTTGGAGAGGACGGCGTAGAAGAGGCCATCTGCTGGATGAACGGCCGGCTTTCAGAGGAACCTGACAAGTGGGACCGGGCGCAGGAGAACTGGGACGACTATCAGTGATTCGGGCCCGGCCGGACTTTCTGTATTGATTTGCGGAGAAAACAACATGTTTAAACATATATATCGGGATATGATGTCCATGGTGAAGCATCTTCCTTACGGCTTCCTCATAGGGCTTCCTGTTGCTACCCTTCTTTTGTGGGCGATGGACAGGGCGAGGAGGCGAAAGGGAGAGCCGCCTGTCTCGAAACTGCCGGTGGCGGCATTTGGAATTTACCTTTCCATGATGCTGGTCATCACATTTCTTTCCAGGGAGAGCGGCAACAGTAAGGGATTTGACCTGGAACTGTTCTCCACATGGGGGATCAACGATCGGAACAATGCTTATGTCATAGAAAATATCATGCTTTTTGTCCCCTACGGCTTTCTGGGCAGCTGGGCTTTTGAGAAGATGGGGAACTTTTTTCGCTGCCTGGCGCTGGGAGCGCTCACCAGTCTGTGCATTGAAAGCCTGCAGCTGGTGACCGGGAGGGGTTTTTTTCAGATAGACGACATCCTGACCAATACCCTGGGGGCCGTGATTGGCTGCCTGGTGTACCGGCTGTTCCTGTTCTGCGGGAAGAAGTGACAGGGAAATCCGTCGGAGGTGTGTTATGTAAGGGGGACCGCTTTATGCGGTCAGGTAGGTGCGCATGGTGCGCAGGGCATTTTTCTCCAGGCGGGAGACCTGGGCCTGGGAGATGCCGATGGCCTCCGCTACTTCCATCTGGGTCTTGCCCTCGAAGAACCGCAGGGAGATGATTTCATGCTCCCTGGGATTGAGGCGCTTCATGGCTTCACTCAGGGAGAGGTGCTCCACCCAGTTCTCCTCCTTGTTCTTTTTGTCGCTGATCTGGTCCATCACATACAGTGTGTCGCCGCCGTCCGTCAGGATGGGCTCGTAGAGGCTCATGGGGTTCTGGATGGCATCCAGGGCGTAGGCGATGTCCTCCTTGGAGATGCCGATTTCTGTGGCGATCTCTTCGATGGAGGGCTCTTTCAGGTTCTTCCTGGTGAGGGCGTCCCTGGCGTAGATCGCTTTATAGGCAGTGTCCTTCAAGGAGCGTGACACGCGCATGGTGCTGTTGTCCCGCAGGAACCTTCTGATCTCGCCGATGATCATGGGCACGGCGTATGTGGAGAATTTCACGTTCAGGGATGTGTCGAAATTATCGATGGCCTTGATCAGCCCGATACAGCCAATCTGGAACAGATCGTCCACATTTTCATTGCTGGAGGAGAAGCGTTTGATGACGCTCAGGACCAGCCGCAGATTCCCCTCGATATAAGCTTCTCTGGCCTTTTCGTCCCCGGCCTCAATCTGCTGGAAGAGGGCTTCTTTTTCATCTGCTTTCAGCAATGGGAGCTTGGAAGTATTCACGCCGCAGATTTCCACTTTTCCCTGTGTCATTGTATGCCTCGTTTCTGCGCCTGCAGGCGCGTTGGATTATAGTGGTAGTATGTACCCGGAGCGGAAAAATATTCTCCCCGGGGCCGGAAAACAAAATTTATGCCTGTCTGCCGTTCTCATCTGCACGGTCTGCCGCATACCTCTAATAGTAGGGATTTCCATAATAGAGGGAGGGACTGACCATGTTGTATTCTGAGCTGAAATGCAAGGATGTCATCAATATCAAGAACTGCAAAAAACTGGGGAGGGTGTGCGACCTGGAATTCGACCCCTGCAGCGGCTGCATCTGCAAGATCATGGTGCCGGGGGGCAATAAGCTGCTGGGCTTTCTGAACTGCGAGCCGAACGTTGTCATTCCGTTCAAGGACATCAGGCAGATAGGGCCGGATATTATTCTCGTTGACATCCACTGCTGAATATGATACGTTAATCGTAGGAACGGATGCGGCCAGAAAGTGTCTGCTGGAAATGGTGCCAGACGGTCAGATGCGGGACTGGAAACAGCATGTGTCCAACAGCGCCCAGAGAATTTACAGACGCTGAGCGGCTGGAAATTGTCTGCCAGGAATTAGGTGCTGTTGGTCAGATGCGGGACTGGAATGGAGAAAACGAGATGAAATGTCCTTATTGTAATCATGAGAATACGAGAGTGATTGATTCGCGGCCGGCAGAGGATAATAATTCCATCCGCCGCAGACGGGCCTGCGATGAATGCGGGAAGCGTTTCACCACATATGAGAAGATTGAGACCATCCCTCTGATCATCATCAAGAAGGATGACAACCGGGAGACCTACGACCGGGCCAAGATAGAGGGCGGCCTGCTGCGGGCCTGCCATAAAAGGCCGGTGAGCGTCCAGCAGATCACTTCTCTGGTGGACGCAGTGGAGAACGAAATCTTCAACAGGGAGGAAAAGGAGATTTCCAGCCAGGTAATTGGAGAGCTGCTGATGAACAAGCTCAAAGACCTGGATGCGGTGGCCTATGTGCGCTTTGCCTCGGTCTACAGGGAGTTCAAGGACGTGAACACCTTCGTCGATGAGCTGAAGAAGATACTGGAGTAGTGTACAAAAAGCCTGCCGCTATGTCGAGGGCTCCTCTCTCTCGTGAGTCGGGCGCGATGGAGAAGATTCATGGCAGGTTTTTGCGACCGCGAATATATGCTCGTGAACGCATTTAATTGCCGCTTTCAGCTCTGGATTGCCGATGCGTTCAACGTTTACAGTGCAGAGGCATTTTTCCGAGCGCGTTTTTTGCGCTTTGCCTGCACAAATTGTCGATACCGGATGCGCTCTTCCGCATGGAGACCGGAAAACGGCTCTGTGCGGAAGAGTTTGCTGCATTTGGCGTCAGAACAGGGCGCGACGGCTCAATGTTTTCTGAAGAAACGGTACAAACAGATAAGATAGAGCGCTCCCAGGGTCAGCTGGCTGACCAGGAGCCCCCACAGATACCCTGTCATCCCGAACCGGGGGACGGCCAGGAAGACGAACCCTAACCGAATCAGCAGACAGACCACGTTCATGACGAAGGTATGCCCTGCCAGCCCCAGCCCCTGCAGAATGCTGGACAGGGTGGTGTCCAGATACAGGAAGGGGCAGATGAAGCCCAAAGTGGTGATGAAATAACCGGCCAGAGGGCTGTGGAACAGGGTGCTGCCTGCCCATCTGCCAAACAGCACGAAGCATCCCAGGCAGCCAAAGCCCATGGCCCCGCAGTATTTCACGGTGCGGACAGTGGCGTTCTTTACCGCGTCCATGTTTCCCAGGGCATAATTTTCCGAGATGACCGGCAGCAGAAGGACAGCCACGGAGCTGGTCAGCGCGTTTGGGAAGAAGATGAAAGGCATGGCCATGCCGGTGAACACGCCGTATACGCTTAGGGACGTGGCGGTGTCGTAGCCGTAGAGCCGCAGCCTTGCGGGAATGGACACTGCTTCCACGCTCTGCAGAAGGTTCAGCACGATGCGGTTGGCGGTCAGCGGCAGGGCCATGGCCAGCAGCTTGCGGGCAAGGCTTTCTCCGGAGTTCTTGCGGAAGGGGGAGAGACCTTGCGGCGGAAGCCGCAGAGCGGCAGCCTTTCGGGGCAGCGTTTCCCTGTGTCTCGGGCAGACAGCCGCAATGGTCATTAACATGGAGAAGAACTCTCCCACGGTGAGCCCCAGAACTGCCACGCTGATAGACGGCTTGCGTCCAAGGGACAGGATATGGGAAGACACTATGTACACGCAGCCCACCCGGGCAATTTGCTCCAAAAGCTGGGAGCCTGCCGGAATCCCGGCTTTTTTGATGCCGTAGAAATAGCCGTTGATGCAGGAGTGGACCGCGCTGAGCGGAACGGAAAAGGAAAGCACCCGCAGCATGGAAGCCGTGCGGGGTTCCTGGAGCAGACTTGTGGAAATGGTGTCCGCGAAGCAGAACAGGACGGCATTACAGGCCAGGGACAGGGGCAATGAGATGCCGAGTCCCACGATAAGAGGGCGCAGCGAAGGCCTTTTTTGCGTGGCAGCCTGTTCCGCCACCAGCTTGGAGATGGCCGTCTGGTACCCGGCGGCGGTGAGGGAGAAGGACAGGGACAGCACAGGGCCCAGCAGCTGGTAAATGCCCATCCCCTCCTCCCCGAACAGCCGGGAGAGATAGATGCGGTACAGGAAGCCGATGAGCCTGCTGACGATGCCGGTGGCGGTGAGGATAAAGGTGCCCACGATCAGAGGATGACGTTGTTTCGTTTTCATATACATAGACAGACTTTCGTTTTTCATCAGTATATTCTTTTTGGACAGTTGACAGAACAAGGGGTGGGTGCTATACTTATTCCTAGTTGCATGGTATGAATTAAAAACCATGAAATTCCCTGGTTTCAGGAAGGGAAAATCGCTTCGGCGCAATCTGGAAGGCCCCGGAAGGACACGGGCTTCATCAGAAGAGAGGAGACAAGCAGACATGATATATCTGGACAACGCCGCCACCACGAAGACGGCACCGGAGGTAGTGGAGGCCATGCTGCCTTATTTTACGGAGTGCTACGGCAACCCCAGCGCCATCTACTCCCTGGGCTCCGCCGGGAAAAAGGCCATAAGCGAAGCCAGGCGGACCATCGCGGGGGCAATCGGCGCGAAACAGGAGGAAATCTATTTCACGGCAGGGGGCACGGAAGCGGACAACTGGGCCCTGAAAGCCGTGGCTGAAAGCTGCAGCGCCAGGGGAAGGCACATCATCACCACGAAGATAGAGCACCACGCGGTACTGCACACTTGCCGGTATCTGGAAAAGAACGGCTATCAGGTGACCTATCTGGATGTGGACGAATACGGGCTGGTGGACCTGGACGTCCTCCGTGCCGCCATCCGGCCTGACACCATCCTGATCAGCGTCATGTTCGCCAACAACGAGATCGGTACCGTGGAACCCGTCAGAGAGATCGGAAAGCTATCCAGGGAGCGGGGCATCCTCTTCCATACGGACGCGGTACAGGCCTTCGGCCAGATTCCCATCGACGTGGAGGAAATGAACATTGACCTGCTCAGCGCCAGCGCCCATAAGCTGAACGGCCCCAAGGGCGCAGGCATGCTCTATGTCCGTTCGGGTGTGAAAATCCGTTCTTTCATACACGGCGGAGCACAGGAGCGCAGCAGAAGGGCGGGGACGGAAAACGTTCCGGGCATCGTAGGTTTTGCCGCCGCTGTCCGGAGGGCCCTCCGCATCATGGAGGAGAAGACGGCGAAAGAAAAGGCCCTCCGGGACTATCTGATTGGGCAGATTGAGACGCAGATACCGTACTGCCGCCTGAACGGCCACCGGGAGAAGCGCCTTCCGGGAAACGTGAACGTTTCCTTTCAATTCATAGAAGGCGAGTCCCTTCTGATCATGCTGGACATGAAGGGCATCTGCGCGTCCAGCGGCTCGGCCTGTACTTCCGGTTCTCTGGACCCCTCCCATGTGCTGCTGGCGATTGGCCTCAGGCACGAGGAGGCCCATGGTTCCCTGAGGATGACGCTTTCGGAGGAGAACACGAAGGAAGAGATGGACATTGTGGTAGAACAGTTAAAACAGATTGTGAACAGGCTCCGGGACATGTCGCCCCTGTACGAGGACTTCTTAAAGTCGCAGAAGGGATGAGGGAAGACAGCGCCCCAGAGAATTTACGGACGCATTGCTATTGCGGCCGTAAATTCTCTGCCCATGTCCGGGTGCAGTGCGGAGCAGATGCGGAACTGGAATAGGAGGAATTATGTATAGCGAAAAGGTGATGGATCATTTCCAGAATCCCAGAAATATGGGAGAGATAGAAAACGCCAGCGGCGTGGGAACCGTAGGGAACGCCAAATGCGGCGATATCATGAGGATTTTCCTGGACATCGATGAAGGCGGCGTCATCCGGGAAGCGAAATTCAAGACCTTCGGCTGCGGGGCCGCCGTGGCCACCAGCTCCATGGCCACGGAACTGGTCAGGGGCAAGACAGTCCAGGAGGCTCTGCAGGTGACCAACAAAGCCGTGATGGAAGCTCTGGACGGGCTTCCCCCGGTGAAAGTCCACTGCTCCCTTCTGGCCGAGGAAGCCATCCACGCCGCCCTCTGGGACTATGCGGAAAAGCATGGCATTGCCATAGAGGGCCTGGAAAAGCCCAAAAACGACATCCATGAAGGCGAGGAAGAGGGCGGGGAAGAAGGCTGAGAAAGACCGGAATACTGGATTAGGGACGGCGTCCACCCTACGGTCAGCGGGCTTCATTCCATATATGGCCGGCGCTATGCAGTGGGGTTACTCGGAAATGCTAACTGTTAAGCAGTAAAGGTGTGGAAAAATATTTGTGACGGAATGGATTTGGTGACTTCCATCATCTGGACAATTCCCTGCAATTCTGATACAATCATAACAGTTCAGACAGACCGCTGCAATCAGCGCTGCCGGAACGTGAGAGCGCAGCATGCTCTCAAATACCAAAAGGAACGAGGAATCATAGATGGAATCCACAGACAGAAAAACAGAACAGGGCAGAATCCGCAATTTCTGTATCGTTGCCCATATAGACCACGGCAAATCCACTTTGGCCGACCGCATCATCGAGCATACCGGTCTCCTCACCAGCAGGGAGATGCAGGCCCAGGTGCTGGACAATATGGACCTGGAGCGGGAGCGGGGCATCACCATCAAGGCCCAGGCCGTCCGCACCATCTACAAGGCCCAGGACGGGGAGGAGTATATCTTCAACCTCATAGACACCCCCGGCCATGTGGACTTCAATTACGAAGTCAGCCGTTCCCTGGCCGCCTGTGACGGCGCCATCCTGGTGGTGGACGCGGCCCAGGGCATTGAGGCCCAGACTCTGGCCAATGTCTACCTGGCGCTGGACCATGACCTTGACGTCATCCCGGTCATCAACAAAATCGACCTCCCCAGCGCGGAACCCCAGCGGGTCATCGACGAGATTGAGGACGTGATAGGGCTGGAGGCCCAGGACGCGCCGCTGATATCCGCCAAGAACGGCATGGGCATCGAGGATGTGCTGGAGCAGATCGTGAAGAAGATTCCGGCCCCGAAAGGAGATCCGGAGGCCCCGCTGCAGGCCCTGATATTCGACTCCCTCTATGATTCCTATAAAGGGGTCATCATCTTCTGCCGCATCATGGAGGGAACCGTGAAAAAAGGAACGGTCATCCGTATGATGGCCACGGGGGCGAAAGAGGAAGTGGTGGAGGTGGGCGTCTTCGGCGCGGGGCAGTTCATCCCCTGTGAGGAGCTCTCCGCCGGGATGGTGGGATACATCACGGCCTCCATCAAGAATGTGAAGGACACGGCGGTGGGCGACACGGTCACGGACGCCAATAACCCCTGTGCCGCTCCGCTGCCCGGCTATAAGAAGGTGCAGTCCATGGTGTACTGCGGATTCTATCCCGCGGACGGGGCGAAATATCCGGATCTGCGGGATGCCCTGGAGAAGCTGCAGCTCAACGACGCGTCCCTGCAGTATGAGCCGGAGACTTCGATTGCGCTGGGATTCGGTTTCCGCTGCGGCTTTTTGGGGCTGCTGCATCTGGAAGTGATCCAGGAGCGGCTGGAGCGGGAGTATAACCTGGATCTGGTGGCCACAGCCCCCGGCGTGGTGTACAAGGTATTCAAGACCAACGGAGAAGTCATTGAGCTGACCAACCCTTCCAACCTGCCTGACCCTTCGGTGATCGAGCATATGGAGGAGCCTGTGGTCAGCGCGGAGATCATGGTGACCACCGAATTCATCGGGCCTATCATGGAGCTCTGCCAGGAACGGCGGGGACGTTATCTGGGGATGGAGTATATGGAGGCCAGCCGGGCGCTGCTGAAATATGATCTGCCTTTGAACGAGATCATCTATGACTTTTTCGATGCGCTGAAGTCCAGGTCCAAGGGCTACGCCTCCTTCGACTACGACATCAAGGGCTATGAGACGTCTAAGCTGGTGAAGCTGGACATTTTGATAAACAAGGAGGAAGTGGACGCTTTATCGTTCATCGTCCATGCGGATTCCGCCTATGAGAGAGGGAGGAAGATGTGCGAGCGGCTGAAGGAAGAGATCCCCAGGCATCTGTTCGAGATTCCCATCCAGGCGGCGGTGGGCGGCAAGGTCATCGCCAGAGAGACTGTGAAGGCCATGCGCAAGGACGTGCTGGCAAAGTGCTACGGCGGAGACATCACCCGGAAGAAGAAACTGCTGGAGAAGCAGAAGGAGGGCAAGAAGCGCATGCGCCAGATTGGCAATGTGGAAATCCCTCAGAAGGCCTTTCTGAGCGTGCTGAAGCTGGATGACAAGTGATGCCCGGGACGCGGGGAAAGGGGCTTTTGAAAGCTGTCCGGAAAGATGGCGGCAAAGTCTTGAAAAATTGCGGCAAAGTTCTGAAAAGCCCTTTCAGGTACCTGGCCGGAGATTCGGATGACGGAAAGAGGCCACGGCGGAAAGTGATTAGGGACGATAAAAGTGGATGGACGATATAGCGTTAAAAAGAGGACGGGAAAAGGAGAACTGGAATTATATTTCCATATCCCTTTCTGCGTCAGGAAATGTCTGTACTGCGACTTCCTGTCCGCTCCGGCGGACGGGGAGACCATCGGGAAATATATGGAAGCGCTTCTCGCCGAGACGGTGGGAAGCGCTCTTTCCTATGAGGATTATACGGTTTCCACCGTATTTATCGGCGGCGGAACGCCCTCTGTAGCCGCGGTGGGGGACATTGAGCGCCTGCTGGAGGCTGTGGGGAGGTGCTATCGGCTGGATTCGGCGGCAGAGGTCACCATGGAGGTGAACCCGGGCACGGTCTGCGGGGAAATGCTGGCCCGTCTGCGGTCCGCGGGCGTCAACCGGCTGAGCATCGGGCTGCAGTCTGCCGATGACAGGGAGCTGGCGGCCCTCGGGAGGATTCACACCTGGGGGCAGTTCCTGGACACTTACAGGGAGGCCAGAAGGGCGGGGTTCCGGAACATCAACGTGGACGTCATGAGCGCCCTTCCCGGCCAGACTCTTTCCGGCTACAGGCGGACGTTGGAGCGGATTCTTTCACTGGAGCCGCCGCCGGAGCACATCTCCGCCTACAGCCTGATTCTGGAGGAGGGGACGCCTTTTTATGAGAAGAACGAAAAGGGGCTGCTGGATCTCCCGGACGAGGACACGGACAGGGAGATGTACCTGGCGACGAAGGAAATTCTGGCCCGGGAGGGGTATCGCCGCTATGAGATATCGAATTACGCCAGAGAGGGCTATGCCTGCCGCCACAACTGCGGCTACTGGCAGCGGAAAAACTATGTAGGCTTCGGGCTGGGCGCGGCGTCCATGGTGGAGAACGTCCGGTTCCGGAACGGGGCGGATCTCCAGGCATATCTGCAAGATCCCCTGGCATGCCGGGAAGAGGTGCAGGCCCTGAGCCGCAGAGAGCAGATGGAAGAGTTCATGTTCCTGGGGCTTCGCATGACGGAAGGGGTGGACTGCGGCGCCTTCCGGCGGCTTTTTGGATGCCGTATGGAGGACGTGTACGGGGAGGTTTTGGAGAAGAACATCCGGGAGGGGCTTCTGGAGCGGCGCCGACAGCCGGAGGACAGCGGTGCCGCGGAGAGCGTGGACGGAGAGGCTGCCGCGGAGAGCGCGGACGGGGAGGCTGCCGCGGAGAGCGCGGACGGGGAGGCTGCCGCGGAGAGCGCGGACGGGGAGGCTGCCGCGGAGAGCGCGGATGGAGAGGCTGCCGGCGGCGAGGAAGAGCATTGCCGGAGCGGGGAATGGGTGGCGCTGACGGAACGGGGGCTTGACTTGAGCAACCATGTGATGGCGCAGTTCCTTTTTTGAATCCTTTTTATGATTTTACGATTTCCAATGACAGGAACCATGGATAAGTCCGGCACATAAAATATACTAAAAGGAATCCATGGGGGTCTGACTTGGAGACTTTTCAAAAACCGCTGACCCAGGAGGAAGAGGCCGGATATATCCAGATGCTGCGGGACGGCTCCCCTGAGGAGGCTGAGCGGGCGCAGAAGACTCTGGTAGAGAGGAATCTGCGTCTGGTGGTTCATATTGCGAAAAAATACCAGAATGTGGACGAAGATATCGAAGATTTTATCTCCATCGGCTGCATCGGACTGATCAAGGCCATCCGCACATTCGATGACAAAAAGGGCCGCCTTGCCACTTATGCCTGCAGATGCATAGAGAACGAGCTGCTGATGTTCCTGCGGGGGAAGAAGAAATCCTCAAGAGAGGTCTCGCTTTTCGAGCCAATCGGACAGGACAAGGAGGGGAACGAAATCCACCTGGTGGACGTGATAGAGCAGAACCAGCCGGACATCGTGGAGAGCATGGAGCTGTCCGGCAATATCAGGAGACTGTTCACATTGTTGGACGCGGACCTGACGCCCAGGGAGCGCCAGATTCTGATCATGCGTTACGGGCTTTATGGGAACCGTGAGGTGACCCAGAGCGAGATCGGCACGAAACTGGGGATATCCAGGAGCTATGTGAGCAGAATTGAGAAGAAAGCGCTGGGGAAGCTGCGGGAGAAGTTTGAGCAGGGGTGAGTCTGCGGGAAAGATAGGGGATGTTCCAAGATGGGGCAGAGTCAGTTCGACAGGGAGAACGAGCTGATTCTGTCTGGCAGACTGTATGATTATTTTGGATATTTGATGTAATTTTCTTGTAGGTTATATGAGAAACATGTATAATGAAATTACTTTGAAAGAAAAGGAAAATTTATACTTAAGGAAGCAGTCTAAATGTACAAAAGGGGTATTATTTTGATTACAAAGGTAAAGCTACAAAGATTTAAAAAGTTTAAGAATGATGAGATAGTCCTAAAACCGTTCACCTAGAAGTGATGCAGGAAAGCGGCATTCCAATAGAAATTAGAAAAATATTAGAAAGTTTGCAATCTAATATACTGCAAAAGGATGACATAGATGAATTGGAAGGGTATGAGGAAGCTCCTAAGGAAATAGATATTCCTGTGGATGCAGGTTCATTGGAAGAAAATTCTATAGATGAAATAGTGCAGTTGTCATTGCCATTTGGAATATAGTGTATGGGTCGTTGGATTGAGATATATTATGGTAGAAATGCAGATATTTTGAATATGGAGGATATATTACCATGGCGAGAACCGTAGGAATAGGAATCCAGAACTTTGAAAAACTGATAATGGAAAACAGCTTTTATCTTGATAAAACAGATTTTATCAGACAGTGGTGGGAAAACAGAGACGATGTGACGTTGATTACCCGTCCGCGCAGATTCGGGAAGACCCTGAACATGAACATGTTAGAGAGGTTTCTCTCGAAAGAATATGCAGGTCAGGGAGAGATTTTTAAAGGGCTATCCATATGGGAGGATGAAAAGTACCGTAACCTTCAGGGAACCTACCCCGTGATTTCCTTAAGCTTTGCCGGGATAAAGTTATCTTCCTTTGATGAGGCCAGAAAAAGCTTGTTTTATCTGATTGAGAAATTGTATAACCGATATGAATTTCTGTTGAAGGATGACAGCCTGAATGAAAAAGAAAAGGATTTCATAAAAAATATTTCCGTCAATATGGATAACTATTCCGCCATTTCATCGCTGGGGACACTATCAGAGTTTCTGTATCGTTACTATGGGAAAAAGGTGATTATTCTGCTGGACGAATATGACACGCCTCTCCAGGAAGCCTGGATGTACGGCTACTGGAAAGAGATGGCGGAATTCATAAGGGGGTTGTTCAATGCCACGTTTAAGACCAATCCATACCTGGAACGGGCGGTCATGACAGGGATTACGAGAGTCAGCAGGGAGTCAATTTTTTCTGATTTGAACCATTTGGCCGTTGTGACATCAACGTCTGAGATGTATGCGGATTGCTTTGGCTTTACGGAGGATGAGGTGTTTTCCGCACTGGATGAGTATGGGATGCAGGATAGGCGTACCGATGTCAAAAGATGGTATGACGGCTTTACCTTTGGAAAATGCAGGGATATATACAACCCCTGGTCCATCATAAATTATCTGAAAACGGGACGGCTGGCCACCTACTGGGCCAACACCAGCAGCAACGGCTTGGTGGACAAGCTGATACGGGAGGGAAGCATAGATATAAAGATATCCATGGAGAACCTGCTGAAAGGAGAGCATCTGTACAAGGAAGTTGATGAGCAGATTATCTTCGATCAGCTGGACGCGGATGAGAACGCCATCTGGAGCCTGTTTCTGGCCAGCGGATACCTGAAGGCAGAGAGCTGCGAATTAAATGAGGAGACAGGAGCGGATTTATACGAACTTGCGTTGACGAACAAGGAAGTGCAGATTATGTTCCAGAAGATGATTCGGAAATGGTTCACCCGTTCCGGGATAGTCTACAACGGCTTTATTAAGGCGCTGCTGCAGGATGATGTAAAGTCCATGAACGCCTACATGAACCGTGTGGCGCTGTCCACGTTCAGCTACTTTGACAGCGGGAAAAATCCCTCTGTAGAAACGCAGCCGGAGAGGTTCTACCACGGATTTGTACTGGGCCTGTCCGTGGAACTGGCAGACCGCTATATCATTACATCTAATCGGGAGAGTGGATTCGGAAGATATGATGTGATGATGGAGCCGAAGAACGGAACAGGTAATGGGGTAATAGATAATTGCGATAGGACTGCGATTATTATAGAATTTAAAGTCAGGGATTCTGACGAAGAGAAATCTCTGGAAGATACCGCAGATGCCGCCCTGAAACAGATTGAGGAACAGCGATACCAGGCAGATTTAGAGAGCAGGGGATTCTCTGGAGACCGAATCCGGAAATATGGCTTTGCATTTGAAGGGAAACAAGTTCTGATAAAAAGTATATGAAAATTTTCCACCTGTGCGGTTGCAATCCAATGGCTTGTCTGTATGCAAGCTATTGCAATGCAGACGGGCCATTGGATTAGCAACCCACTTCCAAATGAGCGAAACGCGGCTGCGAATGCAGACGCAAGAGCGCGCAAGCGCGAGCTATGAAAAGAAAAAGAGCAATGAATCATACCAGATTAAGGTACAATATGGACGTTTCCTTCTGGAGAGGGCTATATATGAAAAAGATGAAAGAACGCCGTACAGTACATTGAAAAAGGCAAATATGGAGTGGAAGACGGTGCTGCTCAACAACGAAGCGCAAAAATTTTATGTCTATAAGCAGATGTATCTATACCCTTCATATATTGAAGTATATGGCGGACAATTTACCGAAAAAGAATACAATAATACGGTTAAGATGTTGGAAAATATGAGTATGACAATAAGAAAAACAGCGTATTCAAAACATCATTTGAAAGAACGGGAACAGGCAATCAAACATCTGGAAAAGGCACAGAAGGGACTACTCAAGACAGTAATAAAAGGATAGAGAATGAGCCGCGATTGATATCTTTCCGTAATTTTGAGTTAAATATCTGATATGAGATATTTTGCGCACAGAGTTTAAAATAATTACCACTCATTCATACTAATACAAGTTTGAGCAGGAGTGAGTCTGTGGGAAAGATAGGAAATGATATATAATAAGTTTAAAAGAGTTTGCAGTCTAATATACTACAAAATAGTGGTCTTTTGAATATGGAGGATATGTCGCCATGGCGAGAACCGTAGGAATAGGGATTCAAAGTTTTGAGAAGCTGAGAACAGAAAACAGCTTTTATATCGATAAAACTGATTTTATCAGGCAGTGGTGGGAAAACAGAGACGAGGTGACGCTGATAACCCGTCCTCGCAGATTTGGTAAGACCTTGAATATGAACATGTTGGAGCGATTCTTATCTGTACAATATGCGGGGCAGGGAGAGGTGTTTGAGGGTTTATCCATATGGAAGAATGAGAAATACCACAAACTTCAAGGAAGTATGCCCGTAATTTACTTAAGCTTTGCGGATGTAAAGGCCAATACCTTTGCCTCGGCAAGGGAAAAGATTTGTATGCTTATCGAAGAAGTATACCGCAGGTATGATTTCCTGCTGACAGGAGGAAGTCTGAGGGAAGGGGAGACAGAACGCTTCCGCAAGATTTTGGTAGAAATGACGGATTCTGAGGCAGCGTACTCTCTCAAAAATCTGTCTGGTTATTTATCAGGTTATTATGGGAAAAAAGCTGTTATTTTGCTGGATGAGTACGACACACCGCTCCAGGAAGCCTGGTTGTATGGCTATTGGTATGAAATGGTGGAATTCATGAGAGGCCTGTTCAATTCTACATTCAAGACGAATCCTTATCTGGAGCGGGCGGTTATGACAGGAATCACAAGGGTAAGTAAGGAATCGATTTTCTCTGACCTGAATCATCTGACAGTTGTGACATCTACATCCGAGATGTATGCGGATTGCTTTGGATTTACGGAGGAAGAGGTGTTTTCTGCACTGGATGAGTATGGGATGCAGGATAGGCGTACTGATGTCAAAAGATGGTATGACGGCTTTACTTTTGGAAAATGCAGGGATATATACAATCCCTGGTCTATTATCAATTACCTGAAATTAGGACGGCTTTCCACCTACTGGGCCAACACCAGCAGCAACGGACTGGTGGATAAGCTGATTCGGGAAGGAAGCGTGGAGATAAAAATTTCCATGGAAAATCTGTTGAAAGGTAAGCATCTGTATAAGGAAATCGACGAGCAGATTATTTTTATTCAATTGGATGTAGATGAAAACGCAATTTGGAGCCTGTTTCTGGCTAGTGGATACTTGAAAGCGGAGAGTTGCACGTTAAACGAGGAGACAGGAGGAGATTTGTATGAACTTGCTCTGACAAATAAAGAAGTGCAGATTATGTTCCAAAAGATGATTAGAAAATGGTTCTCAAGTACTGGGACGGTCTACAACGGGTTTATCAAGTCATTGTTACAGGATGACGTAAAGTCCATGAACGCCTACATGAACCGTGTGGCTTTGGCCACGTTCAGCTACTTTGACAGCGGAAGGAACCCTTCCATGGAGACGCAGCCGGAAAGGTTCTACCACGGGTTTGTGCTGGGCTTGGCCGTGGAATTAGCGGATCGCTACATCATTACATCCAACCGGGAAAGCGGTTTTGGAAGGTATGATGTGATGATGGAGCCAAAGAATGGAATGGACAATGCTGTCATAATGGAATTCAAGGTGAGGGATTCAGGTGATGAGAAATCTCTGGAGGACACTGCTGATGCAGCGCTGAAACAGATTGAAGAACAGCGATACCAAGCAGATTTGGAGAACCGGGGAGTCGCTGGCGACCGTATCAGGAAATATGGATTTGCCTTTGAAGGGAAAGAAGTTTTGATTAAAAGCTGATTAATTTTTAGCCCTAACTTGACAGGAGAGTATGTGAGCCAGATTGAGAAGGAGGCGCTGGGGAAGCTGCGGGAGAAGTTTGAACAGGAGTGAACCCGGGGAAAGACAGGGGATAAAGTACAAACTGATAGCATATTGTGGAGCCGACTCAAGTCACATACCGGCAGAGATTTTACTGGATGAAGACGGGCATGTACAGAATCAGCAGGATGGGCTGTTTGACCAGATTGAGAAAGGGATTGCAACCGCACAGGTGAAAATATTTTTCGAAAGAGTAGTTGTCAATTCCCCGCAGATTGTATATAATGGATGCAGACGTGCCGGACGGATTGCCAGTCGGCAGCCCGGCGGGCAGATAAGGAAGTGCCTATAAATAACAGATACGAGTTTAAAGCTGTTTTCCTTGTATTTCCGGGCTTTTCTCTAAAGAAGTCGTATCAGTTGTTTTCTGGCAATTCCCAAGGAAAGAGAAGGAGCGAAGCGCCAGCATGGAACAAGCATATTCCGTGGAAGACAACCATTCCATTGAAGACATTCTCTGTGAAGCCGGAAGGGCCGGTGCCAGCGATGTGCACCTGGTGGCGGGCATGCCGCCCAAGATGCGGGTGGGAGGGGCTTTGACCGAAATGGGCTTCTCCAGGGTCACTTCGGCAGACACCCTTGACATCCTTCTCGGCATCATGCCCCAGGCTTTGCGGGACAGGTTCGAGGAGAGAGGGGAATGCGTCTTTTCCTTTGCCCTGCCGGAAGGAGGCCGCTGCCGGGCCAATGTGTATAAACAGAAGGGCAGCGTTGCCCTGGCCCTGCGCCTGAGGGCCGAGGAGGCCCTGAGTGCGGAGGAGCTGGGGATACCGGAGCCTTTGATGGAGCTTAGCGGGAAAGAGAGCGGGCTGGTGCTCCTGGCGGGAACTTCCGGAAGCGGCAAGTCCACTACACTGTCCGCCATCCTGAACAAAATCAGCTACAGCCGGGAATGCCTCGTGGTGACCCTGGAGGACTCTGTGGAATGCCTGTATGCCGGCGGGAAGGCACTGATCAGCCAGAGGGAGATTGGGGCGGACTGCGGAAGCCGGGCGGAGGGGATTGCCGCGGCCGTCCGGGAAGACGCTGATGTCATCGCGGCGGGAGAGCTTGGCGACAGGGACAGCGTCCTGGCTGCCGTGGGGGCGGCGGAGACGGGACACCTGGTGTTCGCCCTGCTGGACGCGGCGGGCGTGGCAGATGCAGTGGAGCGCATCCTTGACATGTTTCCGGCTGCCGGGCAGGAGCGCCTGCGGTGGCGGTTGGCGAATGTGCTGGAGGCGGTGTCGTTCCAGCGCCTGCGTCCCGTACCGGAGGGAACCGGGCGGAAGGCGGAGTTTGAGCTGCTGGCCTTGGACGAGAGGATGCGCCTTGTCCTTCGTGAGGGCAGGAGTTTAGATCTGGCAGAAGTGTTGGGCTGGGGATAGGCCGTATCCGTTGATTTCCGACAGCTCCTGAGAACAGATACATATCAAAAAGATTTCTGCAGGCTTTTGCCTGTATCGCTCACGGGGCGCCGCGAAGGGCAGGGAGGTTGCCCGCGCGGCCCCGTGTCCGACGGAAAATCCGTCATCGTCATTCCTGTATACCAAAGAATAAGAAATTGTCCACGAATATCTGTGCCGGGGATATCCTGTTTCAGACATATCTATCCATCTTTTCCCGTTGAAGGGCACGAGTTATTTTCTGACAGTTCCAGAGTGAAATCTCAGATCATTTATCAATCCGCATATTTTACAACAGGAGGTGTATCGTATGTACAGCACGATTTATTCCGGTGCGCTCCAGGGAGTCCTGGCCTATCTGGTCTCCGTGGAAGTGGACGCGGCCAAAGGGCTTCCGGCTTTCTACATGGTGGGCTCTTTGAGCACGGAGGTAAGGGAATCCAGAGAGCGTGTGTGGGTGGCCCTGAAGAATGTGGGCATTGACCTGCCGCCCTGCCGCATTACCGTCAATCTGTCACCGGCAGACAGGAAAAAAGAGGGGACTGCCTTTGACCTGCCCATTGCGGTGGGGATGCTTGCGGCTCTGGGGATGATTCCGCCCAGGGCGGCGGAGGGCTGTCTGTTCTTAGGGGAGCTTGGGTTGGACGGGGAGCTGAAAAAGGTGAGGGGCGTTCTGCCCATCGTGCAGGCCGCAGCGGAAGGGGGCATCAGGCAGTGCATTGTGCCCGGGGCCAATGCCAGGGAAGGGGCTGTGATTCCCGGCGTCACGGTCAGAGGGGCGGGGAATATACTGGATATCATGCATTTTTTGACGGCGGATGAGACGGAGCGGGAGCGGATTCTGCCGACGGTCTCGGTGGACACGGGGAGCCTGTTCCTCAGGGCAGAGGATGAGGCGGGAGAGAGCGAGCCGGACTTCAGCCAGGTGACCGGACAGGAGACCGCCAGGCGGGGGGCGGAGATCGCGGCAGCAGGCTTCCACAACCTGCTGATGGTAGGGCCGCCGGGGGCCGGGAAGTCCATGATAGCCAAGCGGATTCCAGGCATCCTGCCGCCCCTGACTCTGGAGGAAAGCCTGGAGGTGACGGCTGTGGTAAGCGTGGCCGGACTGCTGGAGGAGGGGGAGGCCCTTGTGACCCGGCGCCCTTTTCGGAGCCCTCACCACACCATCACTCAGGCAGCGCTGATCGGGGGCAGCTCCACGCCTAAGCCCGGCATGATATCCCTGGCCCACAGGGGCGTCCTGTTCCTGGACGAGCTGCCGGAATTCCAGCGCGCCTCCCTGGACGCCCTGCGACAGCCCCTGGAGGAGCGCCGGGTGAACATTGCCAGGGCCAGCGGCAATGTCACCTATCCCAGCGACTTCATGCTGGTCTGCGCCATGAACCCCTGCCCCTGCGGCTACTATCCGGATACGAAGCGCTGCAGCTGCACAGGGCCCCAGGTGAAAAAATACATGGGGAAAGTGTCGGGCCCAATCTTAGACCGGATCGACCTGTGCGTGGAGCTGCAGCCTGTGGACTACGAAAGCCTGAAAAGCAGGGCCAGGGGCGAGGGCAGCGGGGAGATCAGGCGGCGGGTGGAGGCGGCGAGGAAGCTGCAGAGGGAGCGTTTCGCGGGAAGCCCGTACCGGTTCAACGGGGACATCGAGGCCTCGGCCATGGGGAAGTACTGCAGGCTGGGGGAGGCGCAGCAGCGGTGCATGGAGCAGCTCTACGCCTCCCTGCAGCTCAGTGCAAGGGCCTATCACCGCATCCTGCGGGTGGCCAGGACCATAGCGGATCTGGAGGCAGCGGCGGAAATCGAAATCCCCCATCTGATGGAAGCGTCCTTCTACAGGCCGTCCATGGACTACTGGGGGCATTGAGGGAAGAGGGAACAGAAAACAGGAGAGAACATATGGATTATAGGGAATGGAAGGAACGGGAGAGGATGTACGCCTGCTGGCTGTGCAACTTTTCCGGTATAGGAAACGGACAGATGTATAGGCTCCTGGAGCTCTGCGGCGGGCCGGAGGCTTTGTATCTGGCGGGAAAGGACAAATGGGGCCAGGTGCTCTCGGAAAAGCAGGTGCAGGCCCTGGCGGAATACACCGCGAAATGGCGTCCTGAGGCAGAGTACCGCAAAATGAGGGAAGAGGGGATCCGGCTGCTGACCATAGAGGACGAGGAATACCCGGAGCGCCTGAAGAACATACCGGATGCGCCTTACGGACTGTTTCTCCGTGGAAACCTGCCCGGGGCGGACGCTCCCGCCGTGGCCCTCATCGGCGCCAGGGAATGCTCGGAATACGGGAGATATGTGGCAAGACAGCTGGGAACTGCCCTGGGGCGGCGGGGCATCACCGTAATCAGCGGCATGGCCAGGGGCATCGACGGCATCGGCCAGGAGGCGGCCATGGAGGCAGGGGGCTATTCCATAGGCGTGCTGGGATCCGGCGTGGACGTCTGCTACCCGGCCCAGAACAAAGACATTTACACGAAGCTGCTCAGGACAGGAGCCGTCCTGTCCACCTATCCGCTGGGAACCCCTGCCCGTCCCCAGAATTTCCCGCCCAGGAACCGTATCGTCAGCGGCCTTGCCGACGCGGTGGTGGTGATAGAGGCCAGGGTGAAGAGCGGGACCCTCATCACCGTGGACATGGCGTTGGAGCAGGGCAGGGAGGTGTATGTGGTGCCCGGACGGGTGACGGACAGGCTCAGCGACGGCTGCAACCGCCTGATCAAACAGGGGGCCGGGGTATTGCTCAGCCCCGAGACCTTTCTGGAGGAAATCCGGCAGCTCTGGCAGAAAGGGGGGAGACGGATGCCGGAGGGCGCAGCGTCCCGCAGGCGCAAAGAGAAATCCGTATCATCTGACGCCTCCCGGGACCAGGGCAGGAAAAGCGGCCGAAAGGAGGAAGGCCGGGAGCCGGGCCCGGAACTCCAGGTATCCTTCGGCCGGGAGGCCGCGCCGGAAGACTTAGGGTTGGCCAGACTCTACCAGGCGCTGGATTTCTATCCCAGGTCCCTGGAGGAGATCCGCCGGAATCTTCCCGAAGAGTATTCCGAAAAGCAGATTGTGGCGGGCCTGATGCAGCTTTGCATGGAAAATCTCGCGATCCAGATGAGCCCCGGGCATTTTTGCTGCAAAAAAACGTAAGAGGTTGCTTTTTCGGGAGGATTCTATTATAGTAAAGGGAGGAGTTGGAAGAAAAGAAGAATCAGAATCAGCCAGAGCGAAGGAGGCTCCCATGCATAGAGACAACACCAGGAAAATACAGATAGGATCCAGGCAGATAGGCGGCGGCAGCCCTGTCCTGATCCAGTCCATGACGAATACCAGGACCCAGGACGTCCAGGCCACCGTGGCGCAGATCCACAGGCTGGAGCAGGCGGGCTGCGAGATCGTCCGCTGTACGGTGCCGGACGGGGAGGCCGCCAGGGCGTTGGCCGAGATCAAACGCCAGATTCATATCCCTTTGGTGGCTGACATCCATTTCGACTACAAGATGGCCATCGCCGCCATGGAGAACGGTGCGGACAAAATCCGCATCAATCCCGGCAACATCGGCGGCCCGGACAAGGTGCAGGCCGTGGTGAAGACGGCGAAAGAGCGGCAGATTCCCATCCGGGTAGGGGTCAACAGCGGCTCCCTGGAGAAAGCCGTTCTGGAGAAATACGGCGGCGTCACGGCAGAGGGCATCGTGGAGAGCGCCCTGGACAAAGTACATATGATAGAAGAGAATGACTATGAGAATATAGTCATAAGCATCAAGTCATCCGACGTGCTCATGTGTGTCAGGGCCCATGAGCTGCTGGCGGCCCGAATCCAATACCCTGTCCATGTGGGCATCACCGAGGCCGGGACAGTGTGGAGCGGCAATATCAAATCCGCCATAGGGCTGGGGCTGATTCTTGGCCAGGGCATCGGGGACACGGTACGGGTATCGCTGACCGGGAATCCGGTGGAGGAAGTGAAGTCTGCGAAGCTGATTCTGCGCACCCTTGGCCTGCGGGAGGGCTGCTTCGAGGTAGTGTCCTGCCCCACCTGTGGCAGGACCAGGATAGACCTGATTGGCCTGGCCTCCAGGGTAGAGCAGCTGGCGGCAGACTATCCCCTGGACATCAAGGTGGCCGTGATGGGTTGCGCGGTGAACGGCCCCGGGGAGGCCAGAGAGGCCGATTTGGGCATAGCGGGCGGTGAAAAGGAGGGCCTTTTGTTCAAGAAAGGCCAGATTCTCCGCAAAGTGCCGGAGGATCAGTTGTTGCAGGCATTGCAGAAAGAGTTGGATAACTGGAAATGACGACGAAAGCGAAACCTTTTTTTGAAGTATTCCCCTCGCTGGAGCTGCAGGGGACATTGCGCGACATGCTGGAGCAGACGGCGGTGGAGAGGGTGTCCGCCACCAGGCAGAGGGACAGGCTCTCCGTCTATCTGTTCAGCACCCGCCTGATATTGAAGGAGGACATCTGGGCCACGGAGAAAGCAATCAAGGGCCAGCTTTTTCCCCATGCCCTTTTGAAGGTGCGGATATTTGAGCGCTTTGAGCTCTCCTCCCAGTATACGCCGGAGAATCTGATGGAGGCTTACCGGGAGAGCATCCTGGCGGAGCTGCGGGAGTACAGCCATATCGAATACAATGCCTTTCGGACAGCGCAGATTTCCTACCCGGAGACGGGGCAGATTCTGCTGACCATAGACGACACCGTGCTGAACAGAAGCAAGGAAGCGGAGCTTGTGAGGGTGCTTGAGAAGATACTGGTGGAGCGCTGCGGCCTGAAGAGCGGGGTGGAGGTGGCCTACCGGGAGCCGAAGCCCCTGCGGTCCGCCGAGGAGGAAGAGCTGGGGATTCAGCTGAAGGTCAATGAGATCTATCTGCGGGCGAACGGCGGCTACGAAGGGCAGCCAGGCCAGAACCGGGCCCCGGCGGGAAAGGACAGGAAAGCCAGACAGACTGGCGCCGCAGGTTCCGGGAAGGGTCCGGCGGGCACAGCGTCCGGAAGCGCTTCGGGAGCCTCGCCCCAGGGGGAGACTTCCGCATATGGCGGAGGTGTCAGACAGACCGGGGAGGGCACGTCCCGCCGGAGCGGCTTCCAGGGCGATTTCAAGCGGGGCGAATTCCGCCGGGGGGACAGGCCCCTGAAGCAGTCCGACAATCCCGACGTGATCTATGGAAAGGACTTCGAGGATGAGACCATGCCCATCGAGGACATCATCGGCGAGATGGGAGAGGTGACCATCCGGGGGAAGGTGCTGAAGACGGACAGCCGTGAAATCAGGAACGAAAGAACGATAGTCATGTTCGATGTGACGGATTTCACGGACACCATGACCGTGAAGCTCTTCATCAAGACGGAATTCGTGAAGGAGCTGCTGGGGGGCCTGAAAGTGGGCACCTTCGTGAAGATCAGGGGCGTGGCTACCTTGGACAAATTCGACCATGAGCTGACCATCGGATCTCTCACCGGCATCAAGAAGATACCGGATTTCTCCACGGTCCGCAATGACACCGCCGCCCATAAGCGGGTGGAGCTCCACTGCCATACCAAGATGAGCGATTTCGATGGCGTATCCGAGGCCAAGGACATCGTAAAGCGCGCCTACAAGTGGGGCCATCGGGCCATCGCCATCACGGACCACGGCGTGGTGCAGGGGTTCACGGACGCCTATCATGTGTGGGAGGATCTCTGGAAGGCGGAGAAGGGCCGGTGCAAGGAGGAGGGAAAGGAGCCTCCGGACAAGCAGGCCTTCTTCAAGGTCATCTATGGGGTGGAGGCCTATCTGGTGGACGATCTGAAGGAAATCGTCACCGGGGACAAGGACGGCACATTGGAGGAGGATTTCGTGGTGTTCGACATCGAGACTACGGGATTTTCCCCTGTGAACAACAGAATCATAGAAATCGGCGCGGTGAAGGTCTGCGGCGGCAAGGTGGTGGATCGGTTCTCCGCCTTCGTGAACCCTCAGGTGCCGATTCCCTTTGAGATAGAGAAACTCACCGGCATCCGGGACGACATGGTGACAGACGCGCCTCTGATCGAGGAGGTGCTGCCCGGGTTCCTGGAATTTTGCGAGGGCTGCGTGCTGGTGGCCCACAACGCGGGATTCGACATGAGCTTCATGCAGGAGAACGCCAGACGGCAGGGGCTGCCCATGGAGCATGCCTACGTGGACACGGTGGGCATCGCCAGGGTGCTGCTGCCGAACCAGGCCAAGCACACTCTGGACGCGGTGGCAAAGACCTTGAACATTTCCCTGGACAACCATCACCGGGCGGTGGACGATGCGGAGTGCACCGCATGGATCTTCGTGAAGTTCATCCAGATGCTGAAGGAGCAGGATGTGCACACATTGGCCCAGCTCAATGCCCTGGGGGCCGCCAGCACCGAGCTGGTGAAGAAGCTCCCCACTTACCATGCCATCATTCTGGCCAAGAACGACATGGGCCGCATCAATCTGTACCGTCTGGTGTCGGAGGCCCATCTGACCTACTATGCCAGCCGGCATCCCAGGATTCCCAAAAGCCTGGTGCAGAAGTATCGGGAGGGGCTCATTTTGGGCAGCGCCTGCGAGGCCGGGGAGCTTTACCGCGCCCTGCTGGACGGCCAGAGCGACGTGCAGATTGCCAGGATCGTGAACTTTTACGACTATCTGGAGATTCAGCCCACCGGCAACAATAAGTTCATGATCTCCTCCGACAGGATCCGGGACATCAATTCCCTGGAGGACATCCAGAACATGAACCGGCAGGTGGTGAAGCTGGGCGAGCAGTTCCACAAGCCAGTGGTGGCCACCTGCGACGTGCATTTTCTGGATCCGGAGGACGAGGTCTACCGCCGGATCATCATGGCGGGGAGAGGCTTCGAGGACGCCGACGACCAGGCGCCCCTTTTTCTGCATACCACGGACGAGATGTTGGAGGAGTTCGCCTATCTGGGAAGCGAGAAAGCCTATGAGATTGTGGTGAAAAATACCAATATGATAGCGGACATGGTGGAGGTGATCGCCCCTGTGCGCCCGGATAAATGCGCCCCGGTGATCGAGGACAGCGACAAGACGCTGACCAAGATCTGTTATGACAAGGCCCATGAGATCTACGGGCCGGACCTGCCGGAGATCGTGGAGGCCCGGCTGCAGAAGGAGCTGCACTCCATCATCACCAACGGCTTCGCGGTGATGTACATCATAGCGCAGAAATTAGTGTGGAAATCCGTGGAGGACGGTTATCTGGTGGGTTCCAGGGGAAGCGTGGGAAGCTCCTTCGTGGCCACCATGGCGGGAATCACGGAAATCAACCCCTTAAGCCCCCACTATTACTGTAGTAAGTGCCATTATGTGGACTTCGAGGAGGATGACGTGAAGGCCTACGCGGGCAAGGCGGGGGTGGACATGCCGGACAAGAAGTGTCCGGTCTGCGGGGAGATGCTCCACAAGGACGGCTTCGACATCCCTTTCGAGACCTTCCTGGGCTTCAAAGGGGACAAGGAGCCGGACATCGACCTGAACTTCTCCGGCGAGTACCAGTCCAAGGCCCATAAGTACACGGAGGTCATCTTCGGCGCGGGCCAGACCTTCCGGGCGGGCACCATCGCCACCCTGGCGGAGAAGACCGCCTTCGGCTATGTGAAGAATTATTTCGAGGAGAGGGGAAGGCACAGGCGCAAGAGCGAGATGGAGCGGCTGGCGGAGGGCATCACCGGTGTCCGCAGGAGCACGGGCCAGCATCCCGGCGGCATTGTGGTGCTGCCCTTCGGCCAGGACATCAACTCTTTCACGCCGGTGCAGCATCCGGCCAACGACATGGAGACGGATATCGTCACGACGCACTTTGACTATCATTCTATCGACCACAATCTGCTGAAGCTGGATATCCTGGGACACGATGACCCTACCATGATCCGTATGCTGCAGGACCTGACGGGAGTGGATCCGCTGACCATTCCGCTGGACGGGGCGGACGTCATGTCCCTGTTCCAGAACACGGACGCCTTAGGGGTGACCCCTGACCAGATCGGGGGCACAAAGCTGGGAATCCTGGGGATTCCGGAGTTCGGCACCGACTTCGCCATGCAGATGGTAATCGATGCCCAGCCCAAGGCCTTCTCGGACCTGGTGCGCATTTCGGGGCTTTCCCACGGCACGGACGTGTGGCTGGGCAACGCCAAGGATCTGATCATGAGCGGCACGGCCACCATTTCCACAGCCATCTGTACCCGCGACGATATCATGACTTACCTGATTCAGATGGGGGTGGAGTCCAGCCTGGCCTTCACCATCATGGAGAGCGTCCGGAAGGGCAAGGGCCTGAAGGATGACTGGATCGCCGCCATGAAGGAGAAGGACGTGCCCGACTGGTACATCGACTCCTGCAAGAAGATAAAGTATATGTTCCCCAAGGCCCACGCGGCAGCCTATGTCATGATGGCCTGGCGCATCGCCTACTGCAAGATCAATTATCCGCTGGCCTACTACGGGGCTTACTTCAGCATCCGGGCCAAGGCCTTCTCCTATGAGCTGATGTGCCAGGGGAAGTCCAGGCTGGAGGCCAACATGGCGGACTACAAGCGCCGGATGGACGCGGCTGCGGACAAGGAGCCGGGAGCCCAGCCGCTGTCCAACAGGGAGGAGGGGGCCTACGGCGACATGCGCATCGTGCAGGAGATGCATGCCAGAGGGTTCGAGTTCGCCCCCATCGACATCTTCACGGCCCAGTCCAGGTCCTTCCAGATTGTGGACGGGAAGCTGATGCCCTCCCTGAACAGCATTGAGGGTCTGGGGGACAAGGCTGCGGACGCCATCGTGGAGGCGGTGAAGGACGGCCCCTTCCTGTCCAAGGACGACTTCCGGGAGCGGACCAAGGTGTCCAAGACCATGGTGGATCTGATGGATTCCCTGAATTTATTGGGGAACCTGCCGGAGTCCAACCAGCTGAGCCTGTTCGATTTCTGATTTTGCTTCATTTCCTGCTCCGCATTTTTGCGTTGCGCGGCAGGGGGAAAAGGAATATAATAGACAGGTACCGTGTTTTGGAGAACGGATGAAACAAGAGGGCGGCCTGGGGACGGGCCTGCCCGGCCAGGGAAAAGCGGTGGAAAGGATAAGGAGTTTATGGCAGAGCGGAAGAAGACGGCAGTACAGGAGACGGCGGAGCAGGAGTACGTGGTTCTGAACCGGCAGGCAGAGGAGGGGGATTCGCAGACGGGGCAGCACAGCCTGGCGGAGTATACCAGGCACGCCGGATACCAATATTTCGACTGTAAAGCCATAAGGAAGGAAATGCGGTTGACCAATGCAGTCAATCAAAAGGCGGAAGCCCTCTGCCGGGAGGACAAGATATCGCTGCAGGAAGTCCACAGCGGGTATGTGGAGGGTAGGAGCGACATGGTGGGCGAGGCCATCGGCCAGGGAAAAGAGGGGAAGAGCTGTTTTCCCGTGCATATTCTGTTCAACCGGGACAGCGCGCTCTACGCGGAGTGCCAGTGCGCCGACTGCAGGCGGCATTATTACAGCAGATATTATCGGAGGGAGTATTGCGCTTACCTGGGGGCTTTGGTGATGCAGGTGGAGGATTACCTGAAGGACAAGAACCTGGCGGACGCCACGGACCGGCGGGGGACGAACCTGATACAGGCTTTCTATGAGCAGCGGGCCAACCATGTGGTGTCCGATGCCATCGGGAAAGCGGAGAGCCTGACTCTGATTCCCAGGGTGACTTTGAAGAACGAGGATTTGGCGGTTTCCTTCAAGGTGGGGGAGAAGAAGCTGTTCGTGGTGAAGGACCTGTTCGAGTTCTATACAAATGTGCAGGAGTCCAGGACAGCCGCCTACGGCAGCAATACCAACGTGAACCATCATATCGATAATTTCACAGAGAATTCCAGGAAATGGATTGACTTCATCGGTCGGATTGTGAAGGAGGAGCTGGCCTTCGAGCGCCGGATGATAGAGGCCAACAGCTATTCCCGGCGGGCAGCCTCCAAGAACGGGGAATTCGCCCTCTTCGGCTGGCGGCTGGACGAGCTGTACCGGCTGGTGGAGCACGAGGCCTTTGACTTCGAGGACAAGGACAGCTATGAGAAGTGCAAGACCATCCTGACGGCCAGAGAGCAGAACCCCAGAATTTCCATGACCATCCGGAAGAACGATTTCGGAGGCGGCAGAAGCTTTCACGGCATCACTGTGGACTGCCGCATGCCGCGGCTTTTTTACGGCGTGGCATCGGCGTACTATATCTGCGAGGACGCTTTCTGCCGGCTGGAAGAGGAGTTCCTGAAGAAGATCCGCACCATTGCCCGGTTCTGCGAGAACGGCTCCTTAAGCTTCCGGGTGGGGCGCAATAAGCTGCCGCAGTTCTATTACTCTGTTCTGCCCCAGCTGGAAGGGGCGGTGGACATCATGGAGGAGAATGCCGAGGAGATAGCGGCCTATCTGCCTCCCCAGGCGGAATTCGTGTTCTACCTGGACGCGGAGGGGGAGGATATGAGCTGCCGGGTGGGGGCGAGATACGGAGAGGCGGAGTTCCGCGTTGTGGAAACCGGCGACAGAAGACAACCCCAGGAGCCTTTCCGGGAAGGAACCAGAGAAAGTGAGGCGCTTTTCCTGGCAAGGCAGTGGTTCCCCTATTGGGACGAGGGGAAACAGGAGCTGAACTGCGGCCGGCAGGAGCAGCTGATGTTCCAAGTGCTGGACAAGGGAGTGGACGCGCTGCTGGCCCTGGGGGAGGTGCAGTGCACCAGGCGGTTCACAAACCTGAACATCGGCCGCAGGGTGCGGATGTCCGTTGGCATATCGGTGTCCAGGAATCTGCTGAACCTGGACATCGCCACCCAGGACGTGCCGCCGGAAGAGCTGCTTGACATCCTGAAGAGCTATCGGCAGAAGAAAAAATATTATCGGCTGAAAAACGGGGATTTCCTCAGCCTGGACGAGGAAGGATCCCTGGAGACTCTGGCGGAGATGATGGAAGCCCTCCGGATGTCTCCCAAGGAGCTGCTGAAGGGCAATGTGAAGCTTCCCCTGTACCGGGCCCTCTACCTGGACAAGCTGCTGGAGAAGAACGAGGAAATCTACAGCAAGCGGGACGCTGTCTTCCGGAAGATGGTGAAGAATTTCAAGACCGTGAACGATGCGGATTTCGAGGAGCCAGCCTCTCTGTCCCCCATCATGCGTGAGTATCAGAAGAACGGCTTCCGGTGGCTGCGCATGCTGGAGGCATACGGGCTGGGCGGGATTCTGGCGGACGACATGGGCCTGGGCAAGACGCTGCAGGTGCTGTCCGTGCTGCTGTCCGCCAAGCTGGAGGGCAAGACGGACACTTCCCTTGTGGTGTCGCCTGCCTCTTTGGTGTATAACTGGGGCGAGGAGATGCGGGAGTACGCCCCGGAGCTCTCCTGCTGCTTCATCACCGGGAACCAGGAGGAGCGCAGGGAGAAGCTTTCCCATTACAGGGAATATGATGTGGTGGTGACCTCCTATGACCTGCTGAAGCGGGACATCGAGCACTACGAGGGCAAGGAGTTCGGCTATCAGGTCATCGACGAGGCCCAGTACATCAAGAACCACACCACGGCGGCGGCCAAGGCGGTGAAGGCGGTGAAGAGCAAGACCCGCTATGCCCTGACGGGGACTCCCATTGAGAACCGGCTCAGCGAGCTGTGGAGCATCTTCGACTATCTGATTCCGGGATATCTGTACGGGTATGATGTGTTCCGGAATGATTTCGAGGCCCCTATCGTGCGCAGCGAGGATCAGGGGGCGTTGGAGCGGCTGCGCAGGATGACCTCTCCCTTTATTCTGCGCCGGATGAAGGAGGACGTGCTGAAGGATCTGCCGGAGAAGCTGGAGGAGAACCGGTACGTGAAGTTCGAGCCGGGGCAGCAGAAACTGTACGACGCGCAGGTAGTACACATGAAACAGCGGATTGTCATGCAGAATCCGGAGGAATTCCAGAAGAACAAGATTCAGATTCTGGCGGAGCTGATGAAGCTGCGGCAGATCTGCTGCGACCCTGGGCTGTGCTTTGAGGACTATAAGGGCGAGTCCGCCAAGCTGGACGCCTGCGTGGATCTGGTGAGGAGCGCTGTGGAGGGCGGGCATAAGATATTGCTGTTCTCCCAGTTCACTTCCATGCTGGAGCTGATCGCCGGGCGGCTTAGGGAGGAGCAGGTCAGCTTCTACACCATCACCGGCGCCACGCCCAAGGAGAAGCGCATGCAGCTGGTGAAGGATTTCAATGGGGACGATACGAAGGTGTTCCTGATTTCCCTGAAAGCGGGGGGCGTGGGCCTGAACCTGACAGGGGCGGATGTGGTCATCCACTACGATCCCTGGTGGAACCTGGCCGTCCAGAACCAGGCGACAGACCGTACGCATCGTATCGGCCAGACGAAGATGGTGGTGGTCTATCGGCTGATCGCCAAGGGCACCATCGAGGAGAAGATACAGGAGCTCCAGGAGAGCAAGAGGGCGCTCTCCGAGCAGGTCATCCAGGGCGACGCGGCGCAGCTGGGCGGGATGAGCAAAGAGGACTTCATCTCCCTGCTGTCCTAGGCGCGGCGGGGCAGGTTCCCGTTTTCAGAATTTTGGAAAAAAGAGGAATATTTTCCAGGTCTTGTCCATATACTGTTAGAAAAGGATTGGGGAACGGTCCTGTGAAAGGAGAAAGTCTATGGCAAGAGGACAGCGTAAGACCATTGAGGAGAAAATCACTGCGAAGCAGGAGCTGATCGAGGCTTTGATGACCCGAGTGGAGTCGGAGAAGCGGGAGCTGGAGGAACTGTACCAGGAGAAGAAGCGCAAGGAGCTGGAAGCGGTGAGCGACATCATCGAGGAAGCGGGGCTGGGGCCGGAGGAAGTGGCCGAGGTGCTGCAGCAATACCTGGAGAGCAGGGAAGCGGCGGCTTCTTAAGGGGTGTAAGGCAGGCGCCGCATTGGGAAAACTGGATTAGGCTGCCGTATGGGAAGGACGGCTACAGGAGACGGGCATGTGCAAGAGAGCGGATGCCATCCTGTGGCGGTTGTTTTCGTGCGGCAGCCTTTTTACGGAAAAATGATAAGATAGTACATAAAAAGAAGGATTCCGGGCAAAAAAGTACATTGCATTTTCGGGACAGAAAGTCTATACTTTGTCGGAAATGATAGGTTCCGGGGCTAGTCCAGTCATGCCGTGGCCTGTCGGAAATGAGGTTATGGGTTATGACAAAGGATATGACAAAAGGATCTCCCATGAAGCTGATTCTGGGATTTTCCATACCGCTTTTATTTGGTTTTTTGTTTCAGCAGTTCTACAGCCTTGTGGATACGGTAATCGTGGGGCGGTTCCTGGGGACAGACAATCTGGCGGCGGTGGGGGCTACGGGCTCCATCAATTTCCTGATCATCGGATTCTGCATGGGAGTGTGCAGCGGATTTTCCATTCCCATAGCCCATAAGTTCGGGGCGGGGGATTATGCGGATCTGCGCAGGTATGCGGCGAACTGTGTCTGGCTGTCCATCGGCTTCGCCGCAGTGCTGACTGTGCTGACGGCCGCACTTGCCAGGCAGATTCTGGGCTGGATGAAGACGCCGGAGAACATCATCGACAGATCCTATGCATACATTGGGGTGATTTTCCTGGGGATTCCCGTGACCTTTCTATATAATATGACATCGGGCGTCATCCGGGCTCTGGGGGACAGTAGGACGCCGGTGATTTTCCTGGTGATGTCCTCCTTTCTGAACGTAGGCCTGGATCTGTTCTTTATCGTGAACCTGCATCTGGGCGTGCGGGGGGCGGCTCTGGCCACCGTGATTTCTCAGGGGATATCCGGGCTCTGCTGTCTGCTGTTCATCATGAAGAAGTTCGAAATCCTGAGAATCCGGAGAGAGGAATGGGCTCCGGACAGGGATCGGATGCGGCTGCTTTGCGGCATGGGTGTGCCCATGGGGCTGCAGTATTCCGTCACGGCCATCGGCAGCGTGATTCTCCAGAGCGCCACCAATACACTGGGTTCCGACGCGGTGGCGGCTGTCACGGCTTCCGGGCGGATAAGCGGCTTCCTGGCGTGTCCTTTTGACGCCATGGGCTCCACGATGGCCACCTACGGTGGACAGAACATAGGCGCCGGAAAGCTGGACCGCATCAGCAAAGGATTGAAATCCTGCATTCTGCTCGGTGCGGGATATGCGGTGATTGCGCTCTGTGTCAGCATTTTCCTGGGACGGCCTCTGGCAGCGCTCTTTCTGGACGCCTCCGAGACGGCCATCATTGACAAGGTGAGGCTGGTGATGGTGGTCAATACGGCATTTTATTTTAACCTGGCGTTGGTGAACATCATCCGTTTCCTGATACAGGGAATGGGCTTCCCTTCCTTCGCCATCCTGGCGGGGGTATTCGAGATGATCGCCAGGGGCCTGGCGGGCTTTCTGCTGGTGCCCATGTTGGGCTTTACGGGAGTGGCCCTGGGCAGCCCGATTGCCTGGGTGCTGGCGGACGCCTTTTTGATTCCGGCGTACTTCCATGTGCGCAGGGTCCTGGAGAAAAGGCTCGCGGCGTGAAGGGACTGCCGGTCTTCTTGCGAAAAACCGCAGGGGCGCATTTTTTTGTGCGTTCCTGCGGTTTTTCCTATGCTTGCTATTTCTTTATGTCTGTGCTGCCGGCTCTGCTGTGGGCAATACGGCGGCGTCCAGATTCTTCTGGGCCGTGGACAGCATCAGCTTGATTCTGTTCAGCTGGTTCACCTCGCTGGCACCCGGATCGTAGTCGATGGCTACGATATTGGACGCAGGATAGGCTTTCCGCAGGGCTTTGATGACGCCCTTGCCCACCACGTGGTTGGGCAGACAGCCGAAAGGCTGGGTGCATACGATATTGGGCACCTCTTCGTGGATCAGCTCCACCATCTCTCCCGTGAGGAACCACCCCTCCCCGGTCTGGTTGCCGATGGATACAATCGGCTCCGCAAAGGAAACGATATCCCGGATAGGCGTAGGCGGCGTAAAGTGCTTGGATTTCCGGAATCCCTTCACCATGCTTCTCCGCAGAATGTGCTCAATGGCCCAGATGCCCAGGGAGGACAGGCGGGCCGCCTTCTTGCTGGTGCCCAGATGTTCCGCCTTGTAGATCTGGTTATAGAAGCAGTAGAGCATGAAATCCATCAGGTCCGGCACTACCGCCTCAGCCCCTTCGCTCTCCAGAAGCTCCACCAGATGATTGTTGCCCGCAGGGGAGAATTTCACCAGTATCTCGCCCACGATGCCCACCCGGGGCTTTTTGACGTCCAGGAGAGGGATACTGTCGAAATCCCGGATGATAGCCCGGCACATTCCACCGAACCGAAACAGGTTCACATGTCTGGCGGAAACGAAATCCTGTGTTTTTTTCAACCATTTTTTGTGCATGGCGTCCACTGAGCCAGGGGTGGCCTCGTAAGGGCGCATCCGGTATATGCAGCGCATGAAGATATCGCCGAACTGCACGGCCAACGCGGCCCGGACCAGCATATCCGCGTTCAGGTGGAACCCGGGATTGCTCTCGATGCCGGCCAGGTTCAGGGAGATCACGGGAATCTGCTCCATATTGGCCTTTTTCAGCGCCCGCCGGATGAAGCCCACGTAATTGGTGGCGCGGCAGCCGCCGCCGGTCTGGGTCATGATGATGGCGGTCCTGTCCAAATCGTACTTGCCGGACTGAAGGGCTTCCATGATCTGCCCGATGACCAGCAGGGACGGATAGCAGGCGTCATTGTTCACATATCGGAGCCCCACATCTACGGAATGCCGGTTGTCGTTGTCCAGCACCACGAAGTGGTAGCCGCAGGCGTTGAAGGCCGGCTGCATGATCTCGAAATGGATGGGGGACATCTGGGGGCAGATGATGGTATAGTTCTTCCGCATCTCTTCCGTAAAAGGCACCTTCTCGACGGCCGAGGAGTGCAGTTCCCGCTCCTTGGGCGATTTCTCCCGGACCTTGATGGCCGAGAGAAGGGAACGGATACGGATCCTGGCGGCCCCCAGATTGTTCACCTCGTCTATTTTCAGGCAGGTGTAGATCTTGCCGGAACCGGACAGGATATCGTTCACCTGATCCGTGGTGACGGCATCCAGCCCGCAGCCGAAGGAGTTCAGCTGTATCAGGTCCAGGTTCTCCACGGTCTTCACATAGCTTGCGGCCGCGTAGAGCCGGGAATGATACATCCACTGGTCCGACACGATGAGAGGCCTCTCCGGGCAGCCCAGATGGGAGATGGAATCCTCGGTGAGCACGGCGATGTCAAAGGAAGTGATCAGCTCAGGGATGCCGTGGTTGATCTCCGGGTCTATGTGGTAAGGCCGTCCCGCCAGCACGATGCCGCGCTTTCCGGTCTCCTTCAGGAAGGCCAGGGTCTCTTCGCCCTTTTTGCGGACGGCCTCCCGGGCGTTCGCCAGCTCCTGCCAGGCGGCTTCCGCAGCGGCCTTCACGCTGTCGGAAGGCAGTTCCGCAAATTCCTTCAGCAGGGCCTCCGTCACGGTGCCCAGATCCCGGAAGGACATGAAGGGATTGCGCAGCACCGCCTGGCCGTCGCTGATGGCCTCCACATTGTTCTTGATGTTCTCGGAGTAGGACGTGACGATGGGGCAGTTGTAATGGTTGTTGGCCCCCTCCACCTCGTCCCGCTCATAAAACAGCGCCGGGTAGAAGATGAAATCCACCTTCTGCCGGATCAGCCACTCCACATGCCCATGGGCCAGCTTGGCCGGATAGCATTCGGATTCGCTGGGGATGGACTCGATTCCCAGTTCGTAGATTTTGCGCGTGGAGGTGGGGGAGAGCACCACACGGTACCCCAGCCTGGTGAAGAAAACATGCCAGAAGGGATAGTCCTCGTACATATTCAGCACCCGGGGAATGCCCACCGTGCCTCTGGGAGCGCTGTCCGGCGCAAGGGACTCGTAGGAGAAGAGGCGCTGAAGCTTGTATTCAAATAAATTCGGCACATTGTGGGCATTTTTCTGCCCGCCGATGCCCCGCTCGCAGCGGTTGCCGGAAATGAACTGACGCCCTCCCGAGAATTTGTTGACGGTGAGACGGCAGCTGTTGATGCAGCCGCGGCACTTTGCCATGCTGGTCTCATATTGCAGGCCGCAGAGCTTTTCGTAGGAGAGCATGCTGGTCTGGAATCCGGCCTCGAAGCGCTCCCTGGCGATGAGGGCAGCGCCGAAGGCACCCATGATGCCCGCGATATCGGGGCGGATGGCCTGGCAGTCAGCGATTTTCTCAAAGCTCCGCAGGACGGCGTCATTGTAGAAGGTGCCGCCCTGCACTACGATGTTTTTGCCCAGCTCCGAGGCGTCGGACACCTTGATCACCTTGAACAGGGCATTTTTGATCACGGAGTAGGCGAGCCCCGCGGAGATGTCCGGAACCCCCGCGCCCTCTTTCTGGGCCTGTTTCACCCGGGAGTTCATGAATACGGTGCAGCGGGTGCCCAGGTCAATGGGATGCTCGGCAAAAATCGCCGCCTCCGCAAAGTCTTCCACGCTGTAGTTCAGGGATTTGGCAAAGGTCTCAATGAAAGAACCGCAGCCGGAAGAGCAGGCCTCGTTCAGCAGCACGCTGTCCACGGTGTGGTCCTTGATCTTGATGCATTTCATGTCCTGTCCGCCGATATCCAGGATGCAGTCCACCTCCGGGTCAAAGAAGGCTGCGGCATAATAATGGGCCACGGTCTCCACCTCGCCGTCGTCCAGCAGAAAAGCGGCCTTCATCAGGGCCTCGCCGTAGCCTGTGGAGCAGGAGCGGACGATGCGGACATCGGCAGGCAGCAGCTTATGGATCTCTTTCAGGGCGCCGATGGCAGTCTTCAGAGGACTGCCGTCATTGTTGCTGTAGAAGGAGTAGAGCAGGGAGCCGTCCTCGCCCACCAAAGCGATCTTCGTGGTGGTGGAGCCGGCGTCTATCCCTAAGAAAGCATTCCCCCTGTAGTCGGACAGCTGGGCGGCGGCCACATGGGCTTTCGCGTGGCGCTCCCGGAAAGCGTCATAGGCCTGCCTGTCGGCGAACAGAGGCTCCATGCGCTCCACTTCGAATTCCATCTTGATATCGGAGGAAAGCCGCCGGAGCATTTCCTCCATGGAGCAGGACACCTGGACATCAGCGTTCAGCGCGGAACCGATGGCGGCGAACAGATGGGAGTCGGCCGCGTCGATGACATGTTCATCGTCAAGGTTCAGGGTCCGGATGAACGCGGCTTTCAGCTCTGACAGGAAATGCAGCGGTCCTCCTAAAAATGCCACATGCCCCCGGATGGGCTTGCCGCAGGCCAGTCCGGAGATGGTCTGGTTCACCACGGCCTGGAAGATGGAGGCCGCCAGATCCTCCTTGGTGGCCCCTTCATTGATCAGGGGCTGGATGTCCGTCTTCGCGAAGACGCCGCAGCGGGCGGCGATGGCATAGAGGGACTGGTAGCCCTTTGCGTATTCGTTGAGCCCGGCGGCGTCGGTCTGGATCAGGGAGGCCATCTGGTCGATGAAGGAGCCGGTGCCCCCGGCGCAGATGCCGTTCATGCGCTGTTCCACATTGCCGCCCTCGAAGTAGATGATTTTAGCGTCTTCCCCGCCCAGCTCGATGGCCACGTCCGTCTTCGGGGCAAGCTCCTTCAGGGCGGAGGCCACGGCGATCACTTCCTGGGTGAAGGGCACGCCCAGGCAATTGGCCAGGGTCAGGCCGCCGGATCCTGTGATCATAGGGTGCAGCGTCAGGTTGCCCAGCTGTGCGTGAGCCTTCTCCAGAAGATGGGAGAGGGTCTCCCGTATGTTGGCGTAATGGCGCTCGTAGTCGGAAAACAGGAGCCTGTTATCCTTGTCCAGAATCGCGACTTTGACAGTGGTGGAGCCGATATCAAGGCCCAGAGAGGCCTGGCCCGATTTGACGCTGTCAGGAGCACCGTTTGTGTTCGTGAATTCCATGTATGATCATCCTTCCTAAAAAACTGCCGCCGGGACAGCGGCAATCCTCAAATAACATAATTTCCGCTTGAATGCCCTGGAAAGCCGGTGTCGACATATCGTGACATTCTAGGACATTATAGTACACCGCGGGATAAAATGCAAATAGCAAAAGCTGTTAAAAGTTTATTAAAATACTGATTTTTATATAAAAAAGGAAAAGTCTGGTTTACTTATGGAAGGGGGAATGTTAAAATAAAGTTGTCGCTGTACAAAAGACAGCATTCCCTTTGTACAGTCTATTCCTGAGAGCGGACGGCTATTCTATAGCTACAGCGGTTCTATGTACGGCCATGGCTGTTCTATATCCGTAAATAGGCATAAATGCCTGCCTGGAGGCGGGCGAGGAGGTCGCGATATGAGTAATTTCGAAAAGAGATTTGGGAAATATGCCATCAACAATCTTTCCCTGATACTGATTCTGTGCTATGTGGTGGGATATGTGATTGAACTGATCAATGACAATTTCATCTGGTACCTCACGCTGAACCCATATGCAATCCTGCACGGGCAGATCTGGAGGATATTTACCTGGATCATTGTGCCGCCCTCCTCGCTGACCCCGTTCACGATCATCATGCTTCTGTTTTATTACAGCATAGGCACCAACCTGGAGCGGACATGGGGGACATACCGGTACAATGTCTATATGCTGTCCGGCATGCTGTTCACGGTGATCGGCAGCTTCGTCTGGCTGACGGTACAGCACTTCATGACAGGCGGCACCGGGGGCGGGATGGAATATGTCTCCACGGTGGCCTCCCTGTATTTCAGCACATACTATATCAACATGTCGATTTTCCTGGCGTTCGCGGCCACGTTCCCGGACGTGCAGGTGCTGTTGATGTTCCTTATCCCTGTGAAGGTGAAGTGGCTGGGCATCCTTTACGGGCTGGTGCTGGTATATGATTTCCTGTTCGCGGGAAGCCTGGTGACCAGGATCGCCATTGCCTCCTCGCTGCTCAACTTTGTGATATTCTTCTTCACTTCCAGGAGCCATATCCACATGACGCCCAGGCAGATGAAGCGGAGGGTGGAGTTCAGGCAGGACATCCGGCGCAACTCCAAGGTGACGAAGCACAAATGCGCTGTCTGCGGGCAGACGGAAGACGACGACCCCAATCTGGAGTTCCGCTTCTGCTCCAAGTGCAACGGCAACTATGAGTACTGCCAGCAGCATCTGTTCTCCCACACTCATGTGAAATAGACGCAAGGCTACAGGAAACCCATTCAGAATCAGAAAAGGAAAAGTCAAGTGAATCAGGAAATCATATTCGCGAAAGCGCTGGAAGATGTGCGCAGGCTGGCAAAGGAACAGGGGAACTGCATCAGCGAGG
Source organism: uncultured Acetatifactor sp. (assembly GCA_910585665.1). Classification (GTDB taxonomy): domain Bacteria; phylum Bacillota; class Clostridia; order Lachnospirales; family Lachnospiraceae; genus Acetatifactor. Next base: position 68,746 of record CAJUFI010000003.1, read on the forward strand.
AACAGGTCAGGGACCGGTTCTCCCAGCTCGCTTTTTCACGTGAACAGCTTGAGATGGTGCTGGACTATCTGAAAAAACATAATATAGGAATCGGAGAACCGATAGAAGCGGAAGAGCTCCTCACGGATGAGGAGAGGAACTATCTGCAGGACTACCTGGACGAGATCGCCCTGCTTCCCGTGTATACGGACGGGCAGCGGGAGGCCTGTGCCATGGCGGCGATGGCAGGGGACGCGGCGGCCCGACAGCGCCTGACGGAGAGCTGCCTGAAGGACGTGGCGGATATCGCCAAGCTTTACGCCGGGCAGGGCGTGGCCCTGGAGGACCTGATCGGGGAGGGGAACGTGGCTCTGGCCACCGCCGTGGAAATGCTGGCCAGGTCCGGCAAAGCGGGCGGGGGAGAGCCTCTCCTGGGGAAGCCGTCCGAGGCGCAGGGGCTGCTTGCCAGACGGATCATGGACGCCATGGAGGAGTGCATCCGGGAGCACGCGGCCAATGAAAAGACCGACAGGAAGATTGCCCACAAGGTGAACCATGTGGCGGACAAGGCCAGGGAGCTGGCGGAGGAGCTGCACCGGAAGGTGACCCCGGAGGAGCTGAAGGAGGAGACAGGCCTCTCTCTGAAAGCGATTCAGGACGCTATGCGTATGAGCGGTTATCAAATAGAAGATTTAGACGCCGCAGAACAGGATTCGCCTGCCTGAGCGGCTGAGGCAGAGGGAGGACCCGTGGAGAGAAAAGTTTACGAGGACTATAAATATAGCATGCAGGACACTTCCCGGCTCTATGTGGGCAGCAAATATACCTTCGGAGAGCTTTTGGAGGAAGAAGAGATTTTGTTTAAGTTCCGCCTGATCATGGAGCGCTATGTCCTGCCGGAAGCGGACCGGGAGGACACGTTGGAGAGCCATTTATATTATCTGGCCCCGGACAGCTTCCTGGTCAAAATCTACAGGCAGATGAAGGCCAGGGTCAAAGTGAACGTCATCGAGGAGAAGAAGCCTCTCTTCGGCGGCGGGAAGGCGGCCTCCGGCCAGGCGGGGAAGAAACGGTACGTGACGAGGCAGTTCACGGTGGAAGAGCTGGTGAACATCGCGCCCGCCCAGAAGGAGAAGCAGGGATTTGTGATACAGGAGCTGAGCGTCAGCAAGCTGGCCCTGGGCTCACTGTAATGCACATCACTATAAAACCATAAAGGAGAGAGAAATGAAAGTAGAAGAATTGACGAGCTACGAGGTCCTGGATAGAAGGGAGATAGCGGACATCGACAGTGTGGCCTATCTGTGCAGGCACAGGAAGACCGGTGCCAGAGTGGCACTGGTATCCAACGATGATGAAAACAAGGTGTTCTACATCGGCTTCCGCACCACCCCGAAGGATTCCACCGGCGTGGCGCATATCCTGGAGCATTCCGTGCTCTGCGGCTCGAAGGAGTTCCCCATCAAGGATCCTTTCATCGAACTGGCGAAAGGTTCCCTGAACACATTCCTGAACGCCATGACCTACCCGGACCACACGGTCTACCCCGTGGCCAGCTGCAACGACAAGGATTTTCAGAATCTGATGCATGTGTACCTGGACGCGGTGTTCTATCCCAACATCTATGAGAAGGAGGCCATCTTCCGCCAGGAGGGCTGGCACTATGAGCTGGACGGTGAGGGGAAACTTACCTACAACGGCGTAGTCTACAATGAGATGAAGGGCGCTTTCTCCTCCCCCGACAGCGTGCTGTACCGGGAGATGAGCACGGCGCTGTATCCCCATACCACCTATGCCTTTGAGTCCGGCGGAGATCCCAAGGCCATTCCGGAGCTGACCTATGAGCAGTTCCTGGATTTCCACAGGACCTATTATCATCCTTCTAACAGCTATATCTACCTCTACGGCAATATGGACATGGCCGAGAAGCTGCAGTTCATCGACGAGCACTATCTGTCTTCCTTTGACGCGCTGGCCGTGGACTCCGAGGTAGGGTCCGAGGCGCCCTTTGCCCAGCCGGTGCGCAGGGTCAGGGAATTCCCAATCAGCCAGGGAGAGAATGTGGACGAGAACACGTATCTGGCATGGTGCCAGTCCGTGGGCGACACGCTGGACAGGGAGCTGTACGTGGCGTTCCAGATTCTGGATTTCGCCCTCTGCACCGTGCCCGGGGCGCCTCTGAAGAAAGCGCTGATCGACAAGGGCATAGGCAAGGATGTGTTCAGCGTCTATGACAATGACTTGAAGCAGCCTTATTTCAGCGTGGTGGCCAAGGGGACAGCCCTTTCCAGAGAGGAAGAGTTCAAGGCCACTATCCGGGAGGCGCTGACGGAAATCGTGGAGAAGGGATTCGACAAGAAGGCCCTTCTGGCGGCCATCAACCACTATGAGTTCCGGTACCGCGAGGCGGATTTCGGAAGCTTCCCCAAGGGGCTCATGTACGGCCTGCAGGCCATGAGCAGCTGGATGTACGATGACAGTAAGCCGTTCATCCACATCGAGGCCAACGAGACCTACGCGAAGCTGCGTGCCAAAGTGGAGGAGGGCTATTTCGAGCAGCTGGTGGACAAATACCTGCTGAAGAACCCTCACGCTGCCATGGTGATCCTGCAGCCCAGGGAAGGGCTGGCCCAGGAGCAGGAGGAGGCGGTGGCCGCCGCCCTTGCGGAAACCCGCAGCAGCATGTCGGAGAGCCAGCTGGACGACATCCGCGGTATGATGGACGCCCTGAACGCCTTCCGGGAGGATGAGGACACGCCGGAGAACATGGCGAAGATTCCGCTGCTGACCAGAGAGGACATGAAGCGGGAGGCGGCCCCTCTGGTGAATGAGGAGAAGACCCTGGCGGGCAGCCCGGCCCTGTACCATGACGTGTTCACCAACGGCATCGGCTATCTGCGTCTGATGTTCCGGGTGAAGGATATCCCTGCGGATTACTTCCCTTATATCGGCATTCTGCAGAATGTGTTCTGCCATGTGAATACGGCGAATTACTCCTATGCGGAGCTGAGCAATGAAATCAACCTGGCCACCGGCGATATGGGAGTGGCCTGTAATACTTACGTAAATGTGGCGGATCCGGAGCAGTATACCGTTTCCATGGAAGTCTACACCAAGGCGCTGTACGAAAATCTGCCCAAGGCGCTGGCGCTGATGGAGGAGCTGATACTGACCAGCGATTTCACGGATGCAAAGAGACTGAAGGAGATTCTGGCGGAGAACAATTCCAGGTACCGGGAGTATATGCTGTCGGCCGGCAACAGCGTGGCAGCGAACCGGGCTCTGTCTTACGGCAACGCATACTATGCCATGAATGACATACTGACGGGAGTGGGACAGTACCGTCTCACCGCCGGACTGGAGAAGGACTTCGAGACGGGCAGGGAGAACCTGATTCATCGGCTTCAGGAACTGTGCAAGATGATTTTCCGTCCGGAGAACCTGCGTGTGGACTTTACCGGTGACAGACAGGCCTTTGAAGGTCTGGAGCCCTCCGTCGCCGGCCTGAAGGAGAAGCTTTACACCTGCCAGGTGGAGAAGGGAAGCTATGAGCCGGAAGTATCGCGGAAGAATGAAGGATTCATGACACCCGGCCAGGTGCAGTATGTATGCCGCGCCGGCAATTTCCTGAAGAAAGGCCTTTCCTACAAGGGCGCGCTGAAGGTTTTGAGCGTGATGATGGGATATGAGTACCTGTGGACGAATATCCGCGTCAAGGGCGGCGCCTATGGCTGCATGTGCGGTTTCGGAAGGACAGGCGACTGCTTCTTTGTATCCTACCGCGACCCGAATCTGGGACAGACCATTGATGTGTACGAGAAGGCGGCGGATTTCATCGAAACCTATGAGGCAAACGAGCGGACGATGACCCAGTATATCATCGGCACTTTCAGTCAGCTGGATACGCCGCTGACTGCAGCCGGAAAGGGACACCGTTCCAGGGATGCCTATATGAGAGGGCTGACCTTCGACATGATTCAGCAGGAGAGGAATGAAGTCATCGACGCTACGCCGGAGGACATCCGCAGCCTGGCAGAGTACATCAGAGCCTTCATGAAGGATGACTACTTCTGCGTAGTGGGAAGCGAACAGAAAATCAAGGCGGAAGCAGATAAATTCATGAAAACCGAGAACCTTTTTTAGGAAATTTCGTCTATAATAGACAGAGGGCCGGAGCATTTCTGTGGTGACAGGGTGCTCCGGCCTTTGCTCTGACTGTTTTTGCGGAGCGTCCTGGGGAAGGATGCATGCTGCGGGACACGCTGCGGACAGGGAGACAGATAGACCGTGCAGCACGCACGGATCGCAGTCGGAGAGATGACAGTCAGGGCGGAGCGCAGACGAAGCGGACAGGCTCTTGGACGTCTTAAAAAGAAGGAAGCCCGCCAGACCGAGACGGAAAAATAGTCACTTTCCCGTTTAGAATTGATTTTTTAGGGGAAAGGTGGTATCATATCGGCGTAGGTTAAGGTACAGGAGAGCAATTGGCGAATGTACGCCTGATAAATCGAATGCGGCGCTAAGGGATGCGCCTATATTGCAGAAAGAGTAGGATAATCATGGAAAACAGAGACAACAGGGAAAACAGTTCATACAAGTCAGGCTTTGTCACCCTGATCGGCAGGCCGAATGTAGGGAAATCCACGCTGATGAACCATTTGATCGGGCAGAAGATAGCGATCACCTCCAGCAAGCCCCAGACTACCCGCAACCGGATCCGGACAGTGCTGACCACCGACGAGGGGCAGATTGTGTTCGTGGACACGCCCGGCATCCACAAGGCGAAGAACAAGCTGGGCAATTATATGGTGAACGCGGCGGAGAACACGCTGGACGAAGTGGACGTGATCTTGTGGCTGGTGGAGCCCTCCACCTTTATCGGCGCAGGGGAGCGCCATATCATCGAGGAGCTGAAGAAGGTCAGGACGCCGGTGATCTTGGTGATCAACAAGACGGACACCGTGAAGAAGGACGAAATCCTGGTGTTCATCGACGCTTACCGGAAAGCCTTTGATTTCATGGAGATCGTGCCCGTGTCCGCCCTGAAGGGGGACAATACGGATGAATTGATAAAATGCATCTTCAAATATCTGCCCTACGGCCCGGCCTTTTTTGACGAAGATACCATCACCGACCAGCCCATGCGGCAGATCGTGTCGGAACTGATTCGGGAGAAAGCGCTGCGGCTGCTGGAGGAGGAGGTGCCCCACGGCATTGCGGTGAACGTGGAATCTATGAAAGAAGAGGGCAAAGTCTGCCACATCGAGGCGAACATCATCTGCGAGAAGGACTCCCACAAAGGGATCATCATCGGAAAAGGCGGCCAGATGCTGAAGAAGATCGGCACCGCTGCCAGGCAGGAGATCGAGCAGATGCTGGAGATGAAGGTGAACCTGAGCCTGTTCGTCAAAGTGCGCAAGGATTGGCGCGACAGCGACAATCTGCTGAGGAATTTCGGCTACAATCCCAGGGACATCTCCAATGACGTTTAGAAAGACCTACCAGTAAAATCCCGAATATATATAGAAGAAAATGCAGACTCTAAGTATCAGGAGAAGTCCTCGGGAATCCGTCAGGACTTGTACCATTCAGTACGCAGGAGGATGCAGAAATGGAAGAAAGATACTGGAAGCAATTTGAGAGCAGCGGAAAAGTGGAGGATTATCTGTCTTTCGTGTCAAGCATAAAGCAGGGACAGACAGGAAAAGGCAACCATGCAGGAACATATATCGGTGACAGGAATCATACTGAAGCAGAGCCCGGTGGGAGAGTACGACAGACGTATCAGCCTTTTGACTAAGGAGCGGGGGAAACTGTCGGCTTTCGCCAGAGGGGCCAGAAAGCCGGGCAGCAGGCTGGCGGCGGCCACCAACCCCTTTTCCTTCGGCAGTTTCAGGCTTTACGAGGGAAGGAACGCCTACACCCTTTCGGAGGCGGAGGTCCAGAATTATTTTGAAGAGCTTCGGACGGATTACATCGGCGCCTGCTACGGCATGTACTTTGCCGAGGTGGCGGATTACTGTACCCGGGAGGGGAACGATGAGAGGGAGATGATGAAGCTGTTGTACCAGTCCCTGCGGGCTCTCTGCGCCGCCTCCCTTCCCAACCCCCTGGTGCGCTGCGTCTTCGAGTGCAGGGCCATGGCGATTAACGGGGAGTTCCCCAGGGATTTTTCCAGGGAAGCCTGGACGGAAGGGACGGGCAAGCCTGCGGGCCTGCTTCCCCTGGAGGATTCCACCCTCTATGCCCTGCAGTACATAACGGACAGTCCCATTGAAAAGCTTTACACCTTCAAAGTGACGGATACGGTGCTGGCGCAGCTGCAGACGGTGGCGGCCCGGTATATGCAGCGGTTTGCGGGGCATCATTTTAAAAGTCTTGAGGTTCTGCAAACTCTTTGTTGAAAAAACGGCAGGTTTTTGGTACAATGAAAAAAGCGTGTCCGGAGCTTTTTGACGCTGGATGACGTTTTATGCAGAAACTAGGAAAGACAGAGGCTAGATGCAGATGATGGAAAAATATGGAAGCAGCATATTCCGTGGAGGAGGCATATCCCCGGGCAGAGCCCATGGAAGAATTGCGGCGGCGATTTGCCTGTGCCTGATTCTTCTCACCAGCTGTGGGGTGGCGAAGGTGCCGGAAGTGGTGGACACGCCCTCTGTGGCAGTCAGCAAAGAGGGCGAGGTCACCGTATGGCAGGTAGGGCTGTTCGACCGGACGGATTATGTGGTGTCGGAGCTTCGGACCATGGCCGTGGAGGAAGCGGGCAGGTTCAACAGCGCCCGGAATCAGGAAGCGGCTGTGGCCGTGGAGAAGGTGGAGGCCCTGGAGGACGGAAACGGCAAAGTGGTGGTGGCATATCGGTTCGACGGCTGGGAGAGCTGCACGGAGTACCTTGAGGAAGAGCTGTTCTACGGCACGGTGGCGGAAGGGCTGCAGCGGGGAATGGACAGCAGCGTATCCATGAAGAGCGTGAAGGACGGAGCCCCTCTCTCCGGGGAGCAGCTGGCACAGGAAGCGGACAGCTATGTAATCATCACGGACATGAAGGCGAATGTGTACTGTCCCGGGAAAGTGTCCTATATCAGCGACGGCTTGGCAGTGAACCAGGACGGCAGCATCGACACGTCAGGTGCTGACGGAAAGGTGTATATTTTGTTCAAATAGTGGGTTTCATTTAAAAAAGCAGAAAGGCATGGTTCGGATATGGAAAAGACGATGGAAAAAATCAAGGCGCTGGCAAAAGCCAGGGGCTTCATCTATGCAGGCTCCGAGATTTACGGCGGCCTCGCCAACACCTGGGATTACGGCAACCTGGGCGTGGAACTGAAAAATAATGTGAAAAAGGCCTGGTGGCAGAAATTCGTGCAGGAGAATCCCTACAATGTGGGCGTGGACTGCGCCATTCTGATGAACCCCCAGACCTGGGTGGCCAGCGGGCATCTGGGCGGTTTTTCCGATCCCCTGATGGACTGTAGGGAGTGCCATGAGCGCTTCCGCGCCGACAAGCTGATTGAGGACTACTGCGCGGAGAACGGGATTGAGCTCGGGGAGAGCGTGGACTCCTGGAGCCAGGAGAAGATGAAGGCTTTCGTGGAGGAGCGGAATATCCCCTGCCCCAGCTGCGGAAAGCACAGCTTCACCGATATCCGTCAGTTCAACCTGATGTTCAAGACCTTCCAGGGCGTCACGGAGGACGCCAAGAGCGTAGTCTATCTGCGCCCGGAGACTGCCCAGGGCATCTTCGTGAACTTCAAGAACGTGCAGAGGACTTCCCGCAAGAAGATTCCCTTCGGCATCGGCCAGATCGGCAAGTCCTTCCGCAATGAGATCACGCCGGGAGACTTCACCTTCCGCACCAGGGAGTTCGAGCAGATGGAGCTGGAGTTCTTCTGCGAGCCCGGCACGGACATGGAGTGGTTCCAGTATTGGAGAGGCTTCTGCCGTGACTGGCTGCTTTCCCTGGGAATCAAGGAGGACGAGATGCGCCTGCGCGACCACAGCCCGGAGGAACTGTGCTTCTACAGCAAAGGCACCACTGACATCGAATTCCTGTTCCCCTTCGGCTGGGGCGAGCTGTGGGGCATCGCGGACAGGACGGACTATGACCTGACCCAGCACGCCAATACTTCCGGGGAGGATATGTCTTACTTTGACGATGAGAAGAAGGAGAAGTACATACCTTACGTCATAGAGCCTTCCCTGGGCGCGGACCGGGTGGTGCTGGCTTTCCTATGCGCGGCTTACAACGAGGAGGAGCTGGAGGGCGGCGACATGCGCACGGTGCTGCGGTTCCATCCCGCCCTGGCGCCTGTGAAGATCGGCGTGCTGCCCCTCTCCAAGAAGCTTGCGGAGGGTGCGGAGAAAATTTACGCCCAGCTGTCCAGGAAGTACAACTGTGAGTATGACGACAGGGGGAACATCGGCAAGAGATACCGCCGCCAGGATGAAATCGGCACGCCCTTCTGCGTCACCTATGATTTCGACTCGGAGACGGACGGCTGCGTGACCGTGAGATTCCGGGATTCCATGGATCAGGAGAGAGTGGCTATCAAGGATTTGGACGCTTATTTTGCGGATAAATTCTATTTCTAGGCAATGTGCGGATTGGGGGGCAGAAGGGATTCTTCTGCCTCTTTTTCGGCGTGACAGGTGGAGGAAGGTACATGAATCGGACGGAAGCTTTCCAGGTATTGGGAATCGAGGCGACAAAAGAGGAACGGGAGATCAAGAATGCCTACCGGAGCAGGCTGGCTGTGACGAATCCGGAGGACGATCCCGAGGGGTTCAAGCGGCTGCGGAAGGCCTACGAGGAGGCCTGCAGATACGCGAAAGAGGAAGAGGAGGATTCGGAGGCGGAGCAGCCCCGGGACACTACGCCCTCCGGCCTCTGGCTGGAGCGGGCCGCTGAAATCTATGGAAATATACGTTCGAGACAGGACATAGGGCTCTGGAAGGAGCTTTTTGACGATGACATCTTTCTCTCCCTGGAGGAGGAAGAGAACTGCCGCCTGAAGCTGCTGGGGTTCCTGACAGAGCATTTTAAGCTGCCCACGGAGGTCTGGAAGCTTCTGGACAGGAAATTGTCCATCGTCCGGGACGCGAAGTACCTGCGGGAGAAGCTGCCCGCCAATTTCATGCATTTCATCATCAACCGGTGCGAGCGGGGCGAGGACCTGGAGTTTGGCCAGTTCGAGGGCCCGGAGACGGCGGATTATGACCTGTTCCTGGAGTGCTATGACCGCTGCTGGCAGGCGCTCCACGAGGACCGGCTGGAGGAGGCCGAAAGCTGTCTGCGGGACGCGGACGCCTGCGGCATACGCCACCCGGCTGTGGAAGTGAGCCGGGCCAATCTCTACGTGCGGCAGGGAAAGGTGGAGGAAGCGGTGGAGCTTCTGGAGGGGGAGCTTCGCAAGTACCCGAAGGACGCCATGATCAGCTACAACTTCGCCGAGATACTCTGGGGCCAGAAGGACGGGGCCCAGGGGCGCTACCGGGAGCGTGCGGCCCAGCTATACCAGGAGCTGAAGGCTCAGAACGACAGCCATTACATGGCGAATGTACGGCTGACGGAGTGGTATTACGAAAAGGGGCGCTGCCGGGAGGCGAAAAAGTGCGCCGAGAAGGTGCTGGCGGCGGGAAGCGATGAGGCTTTCGTGGATCTCCTTGTGAAGGTCAATAAAGAGATTGAGAGGGAGCTGGTGGACAGGTACCGGAAGGACAAAAGCTGGGAGCCTGCCCTGGAACTGTGTTGGTGCTATCTGCAGGACGGGAAGATTTCCCAGGGCATCCGCCTGGCCCTCTGGCTGGAAAAGCAGCTGCCGCCGGAAAAGGAATCGGAATACAACGGACTGATGGCAAAGCTTTACGTAGAACAGGCAGAGTACGAGCTGTCCGTCACCATGGCCCAGGCCTGGGAGGCCTCTCTGAAAAAGAAGATGGAGCAGGAGGCAGACGGGGAGGAGGAGCGGAAGGACAAAGACCGGCTGCGGCAGGCCCATCTGATCAGGATGCAGTGCTACCACAGCCTTGGCTTCAAGGACAGCGCGAACTTCGGGCTTGCCATTCAGGAGGGCGAGGGGATCCTTGCGGGCGACATCAAGGACGTGGGGATCCTGCTGGAGATGGCGCAGATCTACACGGAGATGGAGGAGTATGAGCGCAGCCTGGAGATCTCCGAGAAATTGATTGCGGAATTCCAGGTCTATGCGGCCTATGCCTCCTCCCTGGAGAATTCCAGGAGGCAGCTGGACGCCGGCGGCGTAGTCAGGAACGCGTCCCAGTGCATCCGGTATTTCCCCACATTTGTCAAATCCTACGAGTATCTGGCCAAAGTGTATCTGGATCTGAACCGCAGGGAAGATTTCGACAAGGTGTTGGAGGATGCGGAGAAAAACGGCGTGGAGAGTGTGATCTTGGACGCCTACCGCTTCCAGATGCGGGAGCAGGTCATGGACGTGGCTGCGCTGAACGGCAAGCTGAAGGAATTCCGGAAAACCTACTTCAAGCATGTGGAGGAAGGGGACGTGGGGTATTATGACAGCGGCCTTCCGATTCTGACGGAGTATCTGTACCATTATCCGGACGACTTCATGCTGGTGGAGCGGGCAATCTTCCACAGGGCCGCCCACCGCCTGGAGGAGGCTAGGGAAGATTTCGAGAAAGCCCTCTACATAAATCCCGCCAACCCCTACGCGCTGAACGGTCTGAGCTTAACGTACAAGTATCTGGGGGATTATGAGAGGGCGCTGTTCTATCTCAAAAAGGCGATTCTGTACATGGACAAGGACATGTCCCTGGTGATCTATGCGGACATGGGGAATCTCTACGGGCTTTTGGGCAATCCGAAGATGGCCTACGGGGCCTACAGGCAGTATGAACAGCTGGCGGGGGCCTGTAGGAGCAACTGGTTCGGCGACAATCTGGCCGAGTTTGCCATGCGGATGGGACAGACAGAGGAGGCGGCGTCCGTCTATGAACGATATTACGCCAAGAACAGCCTGGCCCGATATGAGAAGCTGGTGGAACTGTACAACAGCACAGGGGAGAAGGACAAGGCGGAGCGCACGCTGAGGCAGTGGGCCAGGGAGATAAACGTAGGCTTCGCGGGGGCTGTGGCCCCGCTGCGGCGCATGCTGTTCCCGGCTTCCGGGAAGAAGAGTGACGTGGCGTCCTATCCGGCGTACTACTGCAGCAAGGGCTGGACGGCGCTGATATACGGAAATAAGCATGAAGCCATCTGGAATTTTGACAAAATGTTCCGGAACGGCCTGGTGGAAAGCACCATGGAGGGGAAAATCTGCGATGCCGTCTTCGCCTGCATCCTCTGCGGGAACCACAGAAAAGGCCGGCTGTACGCCGGGAAACTGCAGCGCTGGCTGGAGGACGAGAAGAAAACCGGGAAGCACAAGTATTACAACAAACAAAAAGGACATCTTCTGGTGGAGTTTTTGGCCTCTTACTACACGGCGACGCCGGAGGCTTTGCAGGAACTGCTGGACCGGGAGGACAGATGTGAAATCTGCCATTCCTGCACGAACCCCCTGTGCAAGGAGCTGGAGGGGGCCAGGATTCTGCTGCTCCTCCGGACAGGCAAAAGGAATGAGGCCCGGGAGATGGTCAGCCAGAACCTGAAAATCCAGCCCTGGAACGAGTTCCTGCTGGCGGTAAAACATATAGAATTCCACGATGTGCTGTGAAGCCTGGGAATGTGGTTTTTCAGGGTTGGCGGTTGTCTTTTCCCTGCCGATATCTTATAATAGACAAAGAAACGGGAATGACAGGCCCGTCGGAGGGCCCGGGGAGGATTGGTGGGCATGAAGGAGAAGGTAGTGGTAGGCATGTCGGGAGGGGTGGACTCCTCTGCGGCCGCCTATCTGTTGAAAGAACAGGGCTATGAGGTCATAGGCGTCACCATGCAGATATGGCCGGAGGGCGCGGACGCCGAGGGCGGATGCTGCGGCCTGACGGCTGTGGAGGACGCCAGGCGGGTGGCCCAGGTGCTGGGGATTCCCCATTATGTGATGAATTTCAGGGAGGAATTCCAGACCCACGTGATTGACTATTTCGTGGAGGAATACCTCCATGGCCGGACGCCCAATCCCTGCATCGCCTGTAACCGCTACGTAAAGTGGGAGGCGCTTCTTCGCAGGAGCCTTGCCCTGGGGGCGGACTACATCGCCACCGGCCATTATGCCAGGGTGGAGCGGCTGCCCAACGGCCGCCTTGCCCTTCGGCGCTGCGCGGCGGGGGAGAAGGACCAGACATATGCCCTCTATAACCTGACCCAGGAGCAGCTGGCCCGCACGCTGATGCCGGTGGGGGAATACGGGAAGGACCAGATACGCCGCATGGCGGAGCAGGCCGGCCTTCCGGTGGCCCACAAGCCGGACAGCCAGGAAATCTGTTTCGTGCCAGACGACGACTATGCCGGCTTCATTGACAGGGCTGCGGGGGAGCGCGTGCCTGGCCCGGGCAATTTCGTGGACGCGGACGGAAAAGTCCTGGGACGCCACAGGGGCATCACCCATTACACGATCGGACAGCGCAGAGGGCTGGAGCTGCCCATGGGGGAACGGGTCTACGTGACCGGGATCCGGCCGGAGACGGACGAGGTGGTCGTCGGCAGGAACGAGGATATCTTCACCCGGGAAGTGCTCTGCCATCAGGTGAGCTTCATGGCGGTGGAGGATCTGACTAAGCCCCGGGAAGCGGTGGCGAAGATTCGCTACAACCACAGGGGAGAACGGTGCATCGTCGAAAAACAGCCGGACGGGCGTGTGCTGGCCACCTTCGGACAGCCGGTCAGGGCCGCCACGCCGGGGCAGTCCATCTGCTTCTACGATGGGGAATATGTGCTGGGCGGCGGCGTCATCGTATCCGGGTGAGGCCCGGTGAGACTGGCACTTTTTGTCGGGGATAGGCATATCATAACAGGACTGACGATTGCATATATGGGAGATGCTATGGATTTGTCTTTTGGGGAAAGAAAACCTTTTCAGAGGAGCCGTTTCGGTTTTGTGACAGGCACCATCGTGGAGCTGACGCCGGCCAGGGCAGGAGGGAGGCGTTCCGACGGCTGTACCATATTCGCCATGGTGGAGGATATGGACGGGAACACCGTGAACTTCCTGCTGACGCCTGCCACTTATGTGGTGGAGTTCGAGACATTGTCCGTGGGGATGCGGTGCACCTTCTGGTATGACAGGAACGCACCCATGCCTTTGATCTATCCGCCCCAGTACAATGCCGTGGCGGCGGCCCAGGAGAAGAACGGCCGGATGGTGGATGTGGACTGGTATGACGGGGAACTGGTGAACGAAAACCAGACGCTGCAGCTGAACCTGGACGGAAGGGTGGACGTGCGGACCGCCAATAACCAGTATTTTCAGGGAAATCCCGCAGGCCATAATCTGGTGGTCATCTACGATAATTCTACCAGAAGCATTCCGGCCCAGACCACGCCGCGGAAAGTAGTGGTCCTGTGCGATTTCTGCGGAAGGTGACAGGATTTGTCCGTGTAAGGGAATCTGACGGACGGCGGGCGGAAGGGACTTGCTTTCGGCCCGCCATTGTGTAGGGGGTGCAGGCCATTCCTTACAGGAGAGAGGAAGAGGATATGTTTTTCAAATGTAAGAATTGCGGCGGCAATGTGGTATACAGCCCGGAGAGGCACGGCATGTTCTGCCCTTTCTGCGAGAGCGAGGGGAGCAGCCAGCGGGCGGAGGGACAGACCGGCTCGCTGACCCTTTGCCCCAACTGCGGGGGTGAGGTGGCGGTGCAGGAGCACACTTCCGCTACCCAGTGCCCCTATTGCGACAGCTATCTGATTTTCAATGAAAGGGTGGAGGGGCAGTATGCGCCCCGGATGATGATTCCCTTCCAGCTGGGGAAGGAGAGCTGCAAGCAGTTTCTGCGGGAGAATTTCAAACGGTGCCGTTTTGCCCCTACGGACTTCCTGTCCGAGGCGCGGCTGAACAGCATGCAGGGCATCTATGTGCCCTACTGGTTCTATGACTACAGTGTTGACTGCCAGTTCCGGGGAGAGGGGACCAAAATCAGGGTCTGGCGCAGCGGGGACAAGGAGTACACCGAGACCAGCGTCTATTCCGTCTATCGCAGAATGGACATCGACTTTGAGAAGATTCCGGTGGACGCGTCGGAGCAGATGCCGGATGACGTGATGGAGCTGATAGCGCCTTTCCAATACGGGCAGCTGACGGATTTCCAGCCGGAGTACATGTCCGGATTCTACGGGGAGAAGTACAACATGGAATCCGCGGCGGTGGAAGAAAGGGCCAGGGCGCTGATGCGGGAGGACGCGGGCAAGCTCCTCAGAGAGAGCTATGCCGGATACAGCTCCGTATGCCCGGCCCGGGAGGACATCTCGGTGAAGAACGCCAGGGCCGCCTATGGCCTGCTTCCGGTATGGAAGTACATATATCGGTATCGGGAACAGGACTATCCTTTCTACGTGAACGGCCAGACCGGGAAAATCGTGGGCACGGCTCCCTTTTCCACGGCCAAGTTCTGGGCCTATACCGGCACGCTGTGGGGGTGCGCAACGGTTGCGCTGGCGCTTCTGCAGGTTCTGCTGGGCCTGCTGTGACCTGTCGGAGGAGATGGGTGAGTGCGTGTCGGGCGGAAGGCGCGGCCCTGGGGCCTGGACAATACGCGAGGACTGAGGAATCAGAGAAGCGCCCCGGGGCGGAAGGCATGAGATAAGACAAGAAAGTGCCATGGGGATCATGGCGGAGGAAGAAGATGGAAGATGATTTCAAGAAAGAGGCGAGAAAGCAGTATCTGCATTATTTCCGCTTTTGGTTTCTGGGGATAGCGGTTCTGGCGGCGGCCTGCATCGTGATGATATTCGTGCAGCGGGCCCGGAACAATGCGCCCAGGGCCAACACGGACGCGCCGGTGGAGCGGGTATACGACTATGCGGATGTGCTCACGGACCAGGAAGAAGAGAATCTGCGGGAGTACATAGACAGGGCGGAGAAGAAGCTGCATATCGATATCGTGCTGGTGACCTTCAGCAAGTCCGTGGAGGGCGAGGAGGCCCTGGAACAGGGGCTCGACTCCAGGGACTGGGAGCGGAATATGCAGACCATCGCGGACAACTTCTGGGACCAGAACCGGTTCGGCTACAACAAGGGCTTCGAGGGGGACGGCGTCCTCCTTCTGCACAACTGGTACCAGGGCCAGAACGGGGAGCACCTCTCCACCAGCGGCAGCGTGGAGGCGCGGTTCAGCGTCAGCGACATCGACCAGGTGCTCTACGCGGTGGACGATTATTATGCCTCCGACCCCTACAGAGCCTACATGGCCTATGTGAAAGAGGTGGAGCGCCTGATGGGGCATTCCCTGAGCCTGCCCTTTTCCTGGGGGCTGGTGATCGTTCTGCCCATCCTGGTGGCGGTTTTCTACGCGGTCAACGGCGCCTCCCAGAAGAAGGCCCGGAACACGGTGGCAGTGAACGCGTACGTGACGGGCGGGAAACCTGAACTAAACGGTCAGGAGGATGTTTTGATACGGAAAAACGTCACAAGCCGGCGCATCGAGACCCAGACCGCCAAGGGAGGTTCGGGAGGCGGCAGCAGCGGAGGAGGCGGGCACCACCGCAGCAGCAGCGGGGCCAGCCACGGCGGCGGAAGCCACCGTCACTGACCGGAATCATCGCAGTCCGCCCGGTACCCGCGCCGACGAGCGCAAAATCATAAAACAACAGCGGAACTGGAATAGGAGAAAAGATATGAGGATTGTTACGACGACAGATATCATAGCAAAGTATCATGGAGACGGAGAATGTGTCCGCATCCTGGCAAAGGCCGGATTCGATGCCGTAGACTGGTCATTTTTTATGATGGCATCGGGCGACGGCATCTGGTGCAGCGACGGCTGGCGGGAGCACGCCCTGGAGATGAAAGAAATCGGCGCAGAGTGCGGCATCGGCTTTGCCCAGGCCCACGCCCCTTTCCCCTCCTCCCTGGGGAAGGAGCCCTATGATACGGAGATCAGGAAATGGATCCTGCGCTCCATGGAGGCAGCAGCCCTGATGGGCGTGCGCAATATCGTGGTCCATCCGCTGCAGCATCTGGAATATGCCCGCAACAGAGAGGAACTGTGGCAGATGAACCTGGAATTCTACCGCAGCCTGATTCCCTGCTGCGAGGAATACGGCATACGCGTCTGCGCGGAGAACATGTGGCAGTACGACAACAAACGCAAATACATCGTGGACAGCTTCTGTTCCCAGCCGGAAGAGTTCTGCGGGCTGCTGGACCAGGTGGACAGCCCCTGGATCGTAGGCTGCCTGGACCTGGGGCACTGCGCGCTGGTGGGCATCGAGCCCCAGGACTTCATCCGCGCCATGGGCAAAAAGCGCCTGCAGGCCCTGCATGTCCACGATGTGAATTATGTCCGGGACTGCCATACCATGCCCTTCATGGAGAGCCTGGACTGGGAAGCTGTCACCTGCGCCCTGGCAGAGATTGACTATGATGGCGATTTCACCCTGGAGGCGGACAGCTTCCTGGAGAAGATGCCGCCTGCCCTGATGCCGGAGGCCAGCGTCCTGATGGCGAAGACAGCCCGCTACCTGACAGAGCGCATCCGGGACCGGAAAGCGCCGGCCTGAGACAGCGCCGGGAACCCGCCCGCCGCACCGAAAACGAGAGACGACAGATGCAGCTGCCGCATCCGGCCTGATTCAGACGGATGCGGCAGCCTTTTGCCGCGAAAAGACACAAAAAAAGCACCCGCCTTAAGGCAGGGTGCTTTCATGTGCTTGTTCAACTATATGTTCCCTCTGTCAAATCAAGCCATTTCATTTACAGCTTTGCTAATGCGGGAAACCTTGTGGGCAACGTTGTTCTTGTGGAAAACGCCCTTGCTTCCAGCCATCTCGATGACCTTTGTGGCAGCGGACAGCTCTGCAGCCGCAGCAGCCTTGTCGCCGGACTCGATAGCGGCATAGACCTTCTTGATAGCGGTCTTGACGCCCGATTTGATGGCTTTGTTCCTCTCCGCCTTTGTGCGGTTCACCAGGATTCTCTTCTTTGCAGATTTAATGTTAGCCAAGTCGTACACCTCCAATTGTATACAATATTAAATTATTGTTTCACTTTAGCCAGACACGGAGGACTATCGTAAACACATAAAGATAGTTTAGTAAATAATAGAAAATTTGTCAAGACATAATCCGAGAAAAATTGACCAAAATAAAAAAGAATCGTAACAGTCGAAACGGGAATGGAGGAAACGATGGACAATTTTCAGATGAGGACAGATTTGGCGCTGGAAGCCCGGGAGAGCATCAGCCAGGCGGACAGTGAGCTGCGGGGCGTCAGAGTGGAGGAATACTATCACGAGGAAGAGGACATCCGGGTGACGAAAGTGATGATAGACACCAGGAACGCCGCCAAGGCCATGGGAAAGCCCATGGGCATCTATGTGACCATGGAGGCTCCCGCCATGGTGGAGCCGGACGAAGACTATCACAGGGAGATTTCCTGCCGCCTGGCGGAAGAAATCCTGGAGCTTCTGCCCGGCGCGGACAGGGAGCAGTCCGTTCTGGTGGTTGGGCTGGGCAATCGGGAGGTGACCGCAGACGCGCTGGGGCCCCAGGTGGTGGACAATCTCTTCATCACCAGGCATATCATGAAGGAATACGGCAAGGCCGCCTACAACTGCGACAAAATGAACCAGATCAGCGCCCTGGAGCCGGGGGTCATGGCCAAGACAGGCATGGAGACGGCGGAGATTGTCAAAGGCGTGGTGGCCGAGACCGCGCCTGACGCGCTGATTGTCATAGACGCGTTGGCAGCCCGCAGTACCAAACGGCTGAACCGGACCATCCAGATCACCAACACAGGCATCCAGCCCGGCTCCGGCGTGGGGAACCACCGGAACGCCCTGACCCAGGAGAGCCTGGGCGTTCCGGTGATCGCCATCGGCATCCCCACCGTGGTGGACGCGGCCACCATAGTGGGGGACGCCCTGGAGAAGCTGCTGGAGGACGGGAATCTCGAAGGGGCCCAATGCAGGGAGAAGCAGCGGCTGCATTTCGCGGAGCTGAACAATATGTACATGACGGGCAAGGATATCGACGCCGTCATCAAGAGGGTCAGCTTCACCGTCTCCGAGGGAATCAATATCGCCATCGGGGAGACTTTCGCAGGTCAGTAGTCCGCCACAGTCTTTATCATGGAACAAAGGAGACGGGCATATATTTAAAAGAATATTTTATGGCCGGAAAGGAAGTGCGTTGCCGTAGACATGGAAGAAAAGCATTCCAGGAAAACTTTTGCCATAAAACGGACAGGAAAGCTCTTTCTGCTGGCCGTCCTGATTCTGGGGATACAGGCAGCCGTGCAAAGCTGCGGCGCTGTGGTGGACGCGGTGGACAATCAGGAGACCATCGGCGAAGCCATGCTGCGGAGCTTGGCGGAGGAGACAGAGACGATATTGTACAACCAGTACATGCCAAGCGTGGCATTCCTCAGCGATGGAGGCTACAGGCGCGACTGGCTGCTGCAAGAGGAAATGGAATGTCTGGTTCCCTTTTACGGATTTCTGACGAAGCATATGGACGGCGGGGAGGAAGAGGGCGCGGAGGACTTCAGGACGATTCTGCTGGCGGAGGCCGAGGAGGGGGCTTATGAAGAAGCGCCGGAAAGGGAGCCGCAGCCGGAGGAAGCGCCGGAAGTTACGCCGGAGGATTCCGCGCCGGAAGCCCAGGAACAGTCCCCGGACAATGAGTCTCTCTCAGAGCTGCTGAGGGCGGAGAACGAGGCTGCGCTCAGTGCCCGGGAGCCATCCTCCTTTGTCCCCCACGGGAGACAGCTGCAGCTGGATCTGACCTCTCTGGAAAACTACGCCACCCTGGTGCAGCAGATTTATACGATAGATGCCAATACCATGGCAGGCAGTGACCAGCTGGACATCCGGAAATTCCTGAGCGAAGACATGACGGTATCCAAAGAGGACATCGGGCCGCAGATTCTCATCTACCATACCCATTCCCAGGAGGCTTTCCTGGATTCCGTGCCCGGGGACGCGTCCACCACGATTATGGGCGTGGGAGATCGGCTGACCGCGATCCTCACGGAAGAGTACGGCTATCAGGTGCTCCACCATCTGGGACAGTACGATATAAACTCCCGGAACGACTCCTACGCCGAGGCTTTGACGGACATCGAGACGATTTTGCGGGAGTACCCTTCCATACAGGTGGTGATTGACTTACATAGGGACGAGATGCCCGAGAACGTCCATCTGGCCATGGATCTGGACGGCAGGCCCACTGCCAGGTTCATGTTCTTCAACGGCCTTTCCCGGACAAAGAAGACGGGCAACATCGCCTATCTGTACAATGAGAACCTGGACGGTAATCTGGCCTTCTCCTTCCAGATGCAGAGGAAGGCCATGGAATATTATCCCGGCCTGACCCGGAAAATCTACCTGAAGGGATATCGCTACAACATGCATCTGCGCCCCAGGACCCTCCTGATAGAGCTGGGGGCCCAGAACAACACGGTGGAGGAGGCCATGAACGCCTGCGATCCTCTGGCGCATATCCTGGACCTGGTGCTGTCCGGCCAATGATGCCGCCTGGCTCCAGGCCTGCCGCCCCCGCCGGGGAAAGCCCGGAAATGGGGCCGCGGCTTTGGGGGACGTCAGCGGGCTGTCAGCACCCAGGTCGGGAACCAGCGCAGGAAGCGGGCCACAAAGTCGGCTTCCACAGGCTGCCCTGAGAGCACAGGATAGAACAGCAGGAAGAGAAGGACGGCAAGCAGGCCATACAACAACACGGCGGCCAGGAAAGCGGGTCTGGCGGCCTTTTTCTTCCACTGGGCGAAGCTGTACATGATCATCAGGACCACGAAAGGGACGCTGGGGAAGTAGTGGTAGATGAAAGTGGTCCTGGTCACGAAGAACCAGGGCAGGTACTGGGCCAGATATCCTGTGGCCAGGAAAGCGGCAGTCCGGTCCTTTCTGGCTGCCCATAAGAAGACCATGTACAGGAAGGCCGGAATGCCGGGCCACCATACCGCAGGGTTGCCGAAAGCGCTGATGCCCTCCCTGAGCCCGCCGGCCTCCAGGGGCGTGACTACGCGGGAGTAATACCAAATGGGTCGCTTGATCACAGGCCATTCATACCATGCCGATGAGAAGGCGTGGGTGGACTCCAGATTGCTGTGGTAGCCGAACATGGTCTGCTGATTGTGCAGCGTCCTGGCCAGGAGCCCCCGATCCGCGTAATCCCGGAAAGGAAGGTAGGACAGCAGATAGATCAAAACGGGCAGGGC
Organism: uncultured Acetatifactor sp.; assembly: GCA_910585665.1. GTDB lineage: Bacteria > Bacillota > Clostridia > Lachnospirales > Lachnospiraceae > Acetatifactor. The sequence goes on from CAJUFI010000003.1 coordinate 89,037, forward strand.
CACGAAGAACACCAGGCAGAACAGTATGGTCTTCCCTGCGCAGGGCCGGAAGCTTTGGAGGATGTGGGCATGGGAGATGCCGCCGCTCATGCCCTCAGGGTCCTTTCTGGCGATGAGGTATTCCCGGTATCTCCGGTACAGCGTCCAGAAGAAAATCAGCGCTAGGCCGCCCCCCGCGTAGACGCCGGTCCACTTGGAGGCGATGCCGAACCCCATGCAGACGCCGCAGGCGCCCAGCGGGAGCCACGTCCTTGCCAGGGAAGTGTCATAGAAGCTCAGGCAGCTGTACCGATACATGAAATAATACATGAAAATCACAAAAAAGGTAATAAATACATCTATGGTGGCAATCCTGGTCTGTGTAAAGTGCATGAAGTCAAAGGCGAACAGCACGCAGGCCAGAGTGGAAAGCACAGTGCTTTCGGATATCCGCCGGGCGAACAGATACAGCGCAGGCACCATGAGGATGCCGAAAAAAGTCCCCGCAATGCGCCAACCGAAAGGGTTCATGCCGAACAGCCACACCCCCAGCGCGATGAAGATCTTCCCTAAGGGAGGATGGGTGTTCTCATAGGAAGTAAGGCCGTTCAGGAATTCGTAGGCCGTGCGCCCGTGATAGATTTCATCGAAATACATGCTGTTGCGGAAGGAGTAGGGCCCGTGGTAACCGTCAGGCTCGTCGAACAGGGCCGGGTAGTCCGCCGCGTTCAGGGGGGCCACAGGGCTGCCCTCCCGGTCCAGGAACACCAGTTCCAGCAGAGAGGCCTGGTCATTCTGCAAGGTGAGTCGGATTTGGGTGGACAGGCCGTCCAGGGGTAGCTCCTGCCAGGTGAAGACTTTCTGGAAGGACACCTCTTCGGCAGGGGACCATGCCGTCCCGTCAGCGGCCCTTCCCTCCAACAGGAAAGTCCGGTTGTGCCAGGGGGCCATGTAGTAACTGAGAGAAGCGGGGGCTTCCGGGAAGCGAAGCTCCACGGACTGGCCCTGGTCCATGGGAAAGGCGGTGACAGGGGCCGTGTGCTCTCCCAGGTCGTACAGCGCGAAGCAGCTGTAGATCGCCGTGACGGCCAGCATGCAGAGCACATCCTTTCCCGTCAGCGGCAAGGCCCTGTGGGAGCTGCGGGGAAGGAAGTCCGCGCTGGGGAACAGCCCGTCTGCGTCCTGACCGGGGGCGGGCAGCGCCCCCGAACTGCCCCCGCCGTAGAGACGGTAGGCGGTATAGTACAATATCCCCCCGCACAGAAGCATTCCCGCGGACACCAGCAGGATGGCCGGAGCCTTCCGGTCATAGTTCGAGGGGTCATAAAAGAACAGCACATTCGCCGTATTATAAAAATGCATCACGGAGAAACCGCCGTAGCACCAGGCCAGGAGTCTGGAGGGCAGGTACAGATAGGCCAGCAGAAGCAGCGCCAGCCCCGGATACAGATAGCGCTCATGCATGCGGACCGAGAACAGGAAGACACTGACGACCAGAAAGGCGGCGAGGAAAGGATACTTTTCCTGCCGGTCCCGGTTCCGCAGGCTGAGGTACAGCGTCAGGGCCACGAAGACCACGATGGCCGTCCACCCGAACACCTGATAGGGAATGCCCAGGAACCGGTTGTCCTGGCTGATCCAGTTCAGGCCCAGAAGCCCCCAGACATTGCAGGCGTTCACCGCTGCATAGGGATAGGAGCCAAGGGTGCTCAGGATCTGTGTCAGGACCTTCTCCAGTCCGAAGGGAAGGCAGAGGAGAAGGCACCCAAGGATCACGGACAGGCCCTGGCCGATACAGCAAAAGAGCCTGGTCAGCACGCCGCCTTCCCGCAGGGACCCATCGGAGCCCTTCGGGAAGACCCAGTCGATCATGCCTGCCAGGAGCACCGGCCCGAACAGCAGCATCTGGGGCTTGATCAGGAGACCGGCCCCGAAGGCCAGCAAGCCGGGATATATCTTTCCGCGGATCAGGCACAGGCACATGACCGCCGTCGCCAGGGTGAACAGGGAATCCACCTGCCCCCAGACGGAGGAGTTGAGGATGACGGCAGGATTGAACAGATAGGCGGCGCACAGGAAGAAAGCCTGCCGGGGAGAGACCTTCGCGGAGGCTTCCCGGCAGAGCAGCAGGCCGCAGGCCATATCCCCCAGGATCGCGGGGAGCTTCAGCAGGAGCAGATGGGCGGCGGAATAGTAGCCCAGCCCCAGGAGCCTGCGCAGGCCGCCGACAAGCCACAGCACGTAGATATAGCCGGGCGGATAGTCCGTGAAGACCTCAGGGGAGTAGAAGCCGCCGGGCCCGGTCTGGCAGATCCGCTCGGCCCAGGAGGCGAAACAGGCTGTGTCGGTGTGGAAGCCTTTTGACAGGGCGGCCGCCCCCAGCCGCAGCATAAACGCCCCGCAGAACAGGGCCGCGAACCAGCAGCCAGAGAATGCCGCCTTTTTTCTGCCGGATTCCCGAAGGCTGGCTCCGATGGCGAATATTCCTGATAATGCGAAAAAATGAATGTATAACATTGTTTTTTGGTATCCTTTTCCTGATTCGATTTGATTTTCTATATATTATATCAAAAAAAGTGGTAGAAGGAAAGTTTTTGTGCTATAATTACTTGGTATGAGTTCGGACGGAGCTCATATGCGACTCTCTTTTGAGATTGAGGTGGACGGCCATGGGCGCTTTCGTAAGCTTTCAGGATGTGGGGAAGATATATAAGACGGGCGAGGTGGAGATCACCGCCCTGCACGATGTGAACTTCGAGATTGAGAAAGGGGAGTTCTGCGTCATCGTGGGCGCATCCGGCGCGGGGAAGACGACGATATTGAACATCCTGGGCGGGATGGACACGCTGACAGAGGGGGAAGTGTACCTGGACGGTCGGAAAGTGTCCTCGTTCAATAAGAAGCAGCTGACCTCCTACCGGCGCTACGACGTGGGCTTCGTGTTCCAGTTCTACAATCTGGTCCAGAACCTGACGGCTCTGGAGAATGTGGAGCTGGCGGCCCAGATCTGCCGGAACCCCCTGAACGCGGCCACAGTGCTGGAGCAGGTGGGGCTGGCGGAGCGGGCGGGCAATTTCCCGGCCCAGCTGTCCGGCGGGGAGCAGCAGCGTGTGGCCATCGCCAGGGCCCTGGCCAAGAATCCCAAAGTGCTCCTGTGCGACGAGCCCACCGGCGCACTGGACTACAATACGGGCAAAGCCGTGCTGAAGCTTCTGCAGAATACCTGCAGGGAAGTGGGCAAGACCGTCATCGTCATCACCCACAACCAGGCTCTGACCGCCATGGCGGACCGGGTCATCACCGTGAAGAGCGGGACGGTGGTAAGTATGGTAAAGAATAAAGATATTGTCGATATAGCGGATATAGAGTGGTGAGTGGATGAAAGGAATCAGGAAGACCACATTCAGGGAAATCAAATCAAGCTTCGGGCGCTTTCTGGCGATTTTTGCCATTATCGCGCTGGGGGTGGGCTTTTTCGCAGGCCTGAAAGTGGCGAAGGAGGCTATGGTGGCTTCGGTCACGGATTACCTGGACAGGCATGGGTTCTATGACTTCCGCCTGATTTCCACGCTGGGCTTCGACCAGGAGAACGTAGACACCTTTGCCGCCGCCCGGGACGTGGAGGCGGCGGAGGGTTCCGTCTCCTTCGATGTGCTGTACCGCCTGGAGGACGGGAGCCAGGGGGTGATAAAGGCTTACAGTGTGACGGACAGCCTGAACACTCTGAAGCTGGTATCCGGCCGGATGCCGGAGCAGAGCGGCGAGTGCGTGGCGGACAGCGCCAACTTCGGGAAGTCGGCCATCGGCAGCAAGATATATCTGTCGGAGGACAATAAGGAGGAGGACCTGGAACATTTTGCCCACAGGGAATACACTGTGGTGGGACTGGTGCAGTCCCCTCTGTATCTGCAGTATGAGCGGGGCAATACTTCCCTGGGCACCGGGAGGCTTAACGGCTTCATCTATCTGGATGCCTCCGGCTTTGACACGGATTATTTTACCGAAGTCTATGTGCGGTTTGAGCAGGACTGCGGCTTGTACAGTGAGGAATATGACGGATTCATCTCGGAAAAGAGCGAAATCTGGGAAAACCTGACCCAGGAGGCGGCCCTGGCCCGCTACACCGGCATCCTGGAGGCGGCCCGGGAGGAGATTGCCGACGCCCGGGCCCAGCTGGAGGAAAAGCAGGCGGAGGGAGAGGAGGAGCTGGCGGACGCCGCCGGGGAACTGGAGGACGCGGCCAAGCAGCTGGCGGACGGGGAACAGGCCCTTGCGGATGCCAGGGAAGAGCTGGCGGAGGGGGAGCGCACCATCCGGGAGAAGCAGAAGGAGATTCAGGAAGGCTGGGCGGAGATTGCCCAAAAGGAGACCGAGCTTGCCCAGGGAGAGGTGACCATCGCCGGACAGGAGGCCCAGCTGATAGAAGCCCGGGCCGCCATAGAAAAAAATGAGCTGGCGCTCATCGGCGGAGAGCGGGAACTTGCGGAGGGCAAGGCCCAGCTGAAGAGCGGGGAGGCGGTGGCGGCAGTGGGCAGACGGGCCATCGATGAGAGCAGAAGGCTGCTGAATGCCCAGCTGGAGGACCTTTCCCAGGGGGAAGGGGAGCTTAATGAGGCTGCCATAAACAGGGTGAAGGAGGCCCTGCAGCGCCTGGACAGCGCCGAGGAGGAACTGCGCGCCCAGGAGCAGGAGCTTGCCGCTGCCAGGCAGCAGATCGAAGCCAGCGAGCAGCAGCTCAACAGCGGATGGCAGGCCGTCACCGCCGCCAGGCAGCAGCTGACGGACGGGCAGCTGGCCCTATCCAGCGCCAAACTGGAGATAAGCAGCGGCAGGCTGGCCCTGGAAGAAGGCAGGCGGGCGCTCACGGAGGGGGAGAGCGAAATCGCATCCGCCAGTCAGGAACTTGCGGCGGGCAGGCAGACCATCGCCGATAAAGAGGCGGAGCTTGCGGAGGGCAGGCAGGAATATGAGGACGGCGTGAACGCCTACGAGGAGGCAAGACAGGAGTTTGAGGAGCAGATAGCGGACGCCCGGAGACAGATCGAGGACGCCGAGGAGGAGCTTGCGGAGCTGACCGAGCCGGATACCTATGTGCTGGATCGGGACACCAATATCGGCTATGTCTGCTTTGAGAACGATTCCACCATCGTGGAGGGCATTGCCAACATCTTCCCCGTGTTCTTCTTCCTGGTGGCGGCGCTGGTGTGCATCACCACCATGAACCGGATGGTGGAGGAGCAGCGGACCCAGATTGGCGTGCTGAAAGCCTTGGGCTACGGTGAGGGCACTATCATGTCCAAATATTTGATGTATTCCGGCCTGGCTGCGCTGACCGGCTGTGTGTCCGGCTTCTTTTTGGGGACATGGGCATTCCCGAAGGTCATATGGTTCTGCTATGGCATCATGTACGATGCGGATCCTATCTATTATGTGTTCAACTGGAAGCTGGCGGCCATATCCCTGGCGGGATCTTTGCTCTGCTCCATCGGCACCACCTGGCTTTCCTGCCGCATGGAGCTGGCCCAGGTGGCGGCGGCGCTGATGCGGCCCAAGGCCCCGAAAGCCGGGAAGAGGGTGCTCCTGGAGTACGTGCCCTTTATCTGGAAACGGCTGGGATTTCTGAAAAAAGTGTCCTTCCGGAATATTTTCCGGTACAAGAAGCGTCTGTTCATGATGGTGGTGGGCATCAGCGGGTGCACCGCGCTGCTGGTGACTGGGTTCGGCATCAAGGATTCCATCTCGGACATCGCTGCCAGGCAGTTCGGGGAGATACAGACCTATGACATCGGCGTTACCCTGAAGGAGGGCGCGGACGACAGGCTGCGGGAATCCCTGGATGAAATGGGGGCATTTGGAATCGAGGAATACATCTGCGTCATGGAAAAGAATATGGATCTGGTGACGGACCTGGGAGTCAGATCCGTCTATCTGGTGGCGGGGACGGCGCAGGAGATGCCGGCTTTTATGGATTTCCACACGGAGAGAGGGGAGGGGATTGCTTATCCTGCCCTGGGGGAGGCGGTCATCTCCCATAAGCTGGCGGAGGATTATGCCCTCCAGGTCGGCGGGACGATAACTTTGCGGGACAGTGAACGGAACACCTATCAGGTGACCGTGTCGGCGATTTATGAAAATTATATCTATGATTATGTGCATATATCAGAAGATACCTGGCGGGAGCTGACAGGCGGAGAGCCGGAGCGGAAGACGGTCTATGTGAATCTGGCGGAGGAAGATGGCAGTGATGCCGTCATAGCGGAGCGGCTGTCCGCCCATGAGCTTTCGGCGGAGCTGATGAAGATGAAACAGGTATCGAACGTGACAGTGAACGCGGATACCATGGAGCGGTTGGGCAACATGCTGTCGAGCCTGGACATCATCGTGGTGGTGGTCATCCTGTGCGCGGCAGGCCTGGCGTTCATCGTCCTATACAATCTGACCAACATCAACATCACGGAACGGGTTCGGGAAATCGCCACGATCAAGGTGCTGGGCTTCTACAAGAGGGAGACGGCGGCCTATGTGTTCCGGGAGAATATCCTGCTGACCCTGCTGGGGATGGCGGTGGGGCTTGGGCTGGGGCGTCTGCTGCACCGGCTGGTCATGAACGAGATTCGGGTGGACATGATTGCCTTTGACATTTATGTGAAGCCGGTGAGTTTCATCTACAGCGGCCTGCTGACCCTTCTCTTCGCCTGGCTGGTGAATCTGGCCATGAGGGGGAAGCTGGAGGCAATCAGCATGACGGAATCGCTTAAAAGCGTGGACTGATTCAGAATCTGGGAAACAAATCGAAAATGAGGAGCATTGGAAATGAAATATGATATGCATTGTCACACAAAGGAAGGATCCCTGGACGGCAAGGTGCCCGTGGCGGAGTTCATCTCCATTCTGAAGGAGAAGGGCTTCGCCGGGATGCTGATTAGCGACCATGATTCCTACAATGGCTACCGGTGCTGGAAGAAACAGCGCGGGGAGGCCCGGGACGAGGACTTTCTGGTCCTGAAAGGCGTGGAGTACGACACCATCGACGCGGGACATATCCTGGTGATTATGCCCGAGGGCGTGAAGCTGAAGATACTGGAGCTGCGGGGGCTGCCGGTCCAGTTCCTGATAGACATCGTCCATAAGAACGGCGGCATCCTGGGCCCCGCCCACCCCTGCGGGGAAAAGTACCTGAGCATCACCAATACCAGGAAGCACCGCAACCAGCTGGCGGTGATGGACAGATTCGACTTTCTGGAGGGGTTCAATGCCTGCGAGAGCCTGGAGAGCAACGCCACGGCGATGGAAATCGCCGCCCGGTATGAAAAGCCGGTCTTCGGCGGCAGCGACGCCCACAAGGAGGAGTGCGTTGGGCTGGGGTACACGGAGTTTGCGGAGCCGATTACCTGCGAGTCCGACCTGATCAGGCTGGTGAAGGAGAAAGGCAAGGCCGCCTGTGTCTGCGGAGGACAGTACTACACTGGCACCACGAAGGAAAAAATCGGCAAGATGAACAGTGTGCTGGTACAGTCCTTCTGGTTCTACAACCATGCCGCCAGCCTGATCCGGGCCAGGAAGCGCAGGCGCGAGCTGGGCAGGCTCTATATCCGCATCAAATGACAGGATAGGGCCGTGGGCCGGAATGTTACAAAATGATTGCAATATTAACATTTCTTTTTCTGTAATTCATAAAATCTTAAGGTGCATTTTCCGTATAGTGTGTTATACTCAATATGTAGCTTGGCAGAGCCTACATATTGAGTATTTTATTTTCATATTATATATACGGCATTCCATCTGATAAAGTTGGAGGACTGTCAAAGCGGAATTATGGAAAGAAGGGATATAATTTATGAAGAACGGAAAAAGACATGGGATATTCCGGAAAGTCTGCGCCCTGGCTTCGGCGGCGGTCTTGTCGCTGTCGCTGGCGGCCTGCGGGAATTCTTCCGGAGACGGCGCGCAGGCAAAGGAATGGATTTGGGTGCCGGAGTTCATTACAGTGGACGAAGAGAATGTTTCTTATTATGATATGCAGCTGGTGGGGGACGCGCTTTATTCTACTTCCTATATCTATGACGAGGCGGCAGGGACCGGCTATAACTCCATCTGTAGATATTCGCTTACGGACAGGAACATGACATCTGTTCCCCTGAGCTGGTCGGGAGAGGAAGAGAACTGGAATCTGAACCGAGGCTCGTTCACTGAGGACGGCAGCATGTACGGCATAGTGAATGCCTATAATGAAGACTATACGGAATCCACCACCTATCTGTGCAAGTTCGGCGCGGACGGTAAACAGGTGTTCTGCAAGGACGTGACGGATTTGATGGCAGACAGTTATCCGGAAATGGTGGCGCTGGACGGCCAGGGGCGGATATATGTGTCGGCTGACACCAATGTACTGCTCTTTGACGGGGAGGGGAACTCCCAGGGCAAGGTATCTCTGGATGCGGGAGGCAATGGATGGATCAGGTCCATCGGCTCCGACAAGAGCGGCAAGATGTACGTCTGCTATTACAATAATGACGGCTACGACCTGGCGGAAATCGATTTCGACGGCAAAAAGCTCGGAGCCAACTATGACAATTTCAACGGCGGCAACGGCAGCGGCAAGCTGGTTCCCAGCATCGACAAAGATTTCATCATACAGGACGGCAACAAGGTCTATGAGTATGACCTGAAGACCCAGAAGCAGGAAGAACTGTTCAGCTGGATAGACAGCGACATCAACGGCAATTATGTGCAGACTTTCGGCATGCTGGAGGACGGCCGTTTCCTTGCCGTCACCATGGACTGGGAGAGCAACGACAACGGGATTGCCCTGCTGACCAAGACCAGGGCCAGCGAGGTGCCCCAGAAGGAGACCATAGTGCTGGCTTCCCTTTATGGCGGGTACGACGTGCAGTCTGTGGCAGTGAAATTCAACAAGGCCAATGAAAAATACCGAATCAGCATCAAGACCTATGTGGATTACAACAGCTGGGATGGCGACGATTATGAGGCCATGTGGGCGGATGCCCTAAACAGGCTGAACAATGACATCACTTCCAGCAACTGTCCTGATATCCTTGACCTGAGCGGCCTGAATACCGAGCAGCTGGTGGCGAAAGGGGTTTTTGAGGATTTGAATGGCTTTCTGGAGAAGAGCGACAAGGTGAAGCGTGAGGACTTTGTCGAAAATGTTCTGAATTCCTACACATTTGACGGCAAACTCATAAGCATCCCCTATAGCTTTCAGCTGCAGACTGTGGCAGGCAAGGCATCGGACGTGGGCAGCGAGATGGGATGGACTGCGGAGGATTTGATTGCTTATGCGGATGCCCATCCCAACGCGCAGCTTTTCGACAATATGTCCAAGAGCCAGATCATGATGTACCTGATGATGTACAATCAGGACGCTTTCATTGACTGGACCGCCGGGGAGTGCAACTATGACTCCGATGAGTTCAAGAGCCTGCTGCAGTTCGTGAACCGATTCCCGGACGATGTGGATTATAATTCGGATGATGCTTCCACGCCGAGCAAGATTCAGAGGGGGCAGGTGCTCCTCTATGAAATGAATCTCCATAATTTCGAGGAAGTGCAGCTGGCCGAGGAGATTTTCCAGGGAGATGCCACGTTCATTGGCTATCCTACCATGGACGGCAGCGCAGGCTGTATGCTGGTTGCTTCCCAGACCTTTGCCATCACCTCCAAGTCCGGGCAGAAGGACGGCGCATGGGAGTTCATCGAAGAATTCCTGGCCCAGGAAGTCGACCCGGACAGGGGCTTTAGCGGCTGGGGCTTCCCCACGATGAAGTCTCTGCTGAATGACATGGCAGAGGAAGCTGTGAAGATAGAATACTGGACGGACGAGAATGGGGAGCTCTATTTCGACGAGAACGGAGAGCCTGTTGTCATGGGAACCGGAGGCGGTTTCTCCTACCAGGACGGCTGGTCATATGAATACCGCAAGTGCACCCAGGAGGAAGTGGATAAGGTGTTCGAGCTGATAGATGTGGCGAAACCAGTATCCAATTCCCAGGGCGATGAAATCATGAACATCATCAATGAGGAGGCGGAAGCTTTCTACAAAGGACAGAAGAGCGTGGACGAAGTGGCGTCGATCATACAGAGCCGTGTGAAGATATACATAGGCGAAAATAAATGACGCATCCCAGCGGATGCTTGGCGGCAGAGAATCGTTGCTGTGTGCATGCACAGCGGATTCAGGCAGCATGGAGGTCAGAGTGCGAAAAAATAAGAAAGGTAAAGTCTCTGCGGACAGACAGCATAAGTATGCCACCAGAAGGACGCGCAAGCTCAAGATAAGCTCAGGGGCGTATATCGCCCCCAGTTTTCTGGGGGTGGTAGCTTTTTTCATCCTCCCTTTCCTGGTGGTCATCTATTATTCGCTGGTAGATAACCCTATCAGCAACAATTTTGTCTTTTTGGACAATTTCAAGAATATCATTGGCAACGCCTCTTTCCGCACGGCAGTGCGCAATACGTTCACCTTCGCGGTGGTGGCGGTGCCCCTGGCGGTGGTGCTTTCGCTGCTTCTGGCCATTGTGCTGGAGGCGAAGCTGCCCTTCCGGAGCCAGTTCCGGACTTTTTTTCTGAGTCCGATGATGGTGCCCGTGGCATCTATCGTGTTGATCTGGCAGGTGCTCTTCCACTATAACGGTGCGATCAACGAAGTGCTGGTGGCCTTGGGCGGAGGGAAGATAGACTGGCTGAAATCGGATTACGCGCTGATCGTGGTGGTCATATTGTTCCTGTGGAAGAACCTGGGATATAACATGATCCTGTTCATGGCGGCTCTGGCCAGCATCCCTAAGGACATCCTGGAGGTGGCCACGCTGGAGAGCGCAAAGCCGCTCCAGACATTTTTCTACATAAAGATTCGCTATCTGTCATCGACGCTTTTGTTCGTGACGATTATGTCGCTGATCAATTCCTTTAAGGTATTCCGTGAGGTGTATCTGCTGACAGGGGATTATCCATATGATTCCATATACACGCTCCAGCATTTCATGAACAATAAGTTCAGGTCGCTGGACTATCAGACGTTGTCAGCGGCAGCAATCTTGATGGCGCTTGTGATGATTGCGATCATTGGCATACTCTTCGTTGCGGAGAACCGTTTCGGGAGAGACGTGGAGGGCTGACAGCAAGAAGAGATTCCGCAGCGAGGGAGGTGCCGGCCATGTGCCGGCGCGGCGCTCCCGGAAGCGTAGAGGAGAGAGGGATTAGAAGTTGAGTAAGAAGAGACAGAAAAGCACGCCGGGGGGTCAGGTGGATCCCAGGGAGCGGGACAGGATACTGGCCCTGCGCAGAAAAAGGCTGCAGACGGCCAAGATTGCGCTGGCTACAGTGGTGGCGGCCACTTTCGCTATCCTTTTCCTGATGCCGATTGTACTGACCATCACCAATTCCTTTATGGCGGCTTCCGAGATTTCGGCCAATTATGGCTCCATATTCGCCACCGATGCCAACGGCGGGAAAGTGTACATAGCGGAAAGGGTGAACCTGAAATTCATACCGGACATGGTGTCCTTCAGCCAGTACAACACAGTGCTGTTCAAAAGTCCGGAGTATCTGTTCAAGTTCTGGAATTCCGTGATATTGGTGGGGCCTATCGTGGCCTTTCAGCTGATTGTGGCTTCCCTGGCCTCCTTTGGCTTTGCCAGGTACCGGGGCAGAATCAGGGAGATTATTTTCTTCATGTACATCATCCTGATGCTGATGCCTTATCAGGTGACGCTGGTGCCCAATTACCTGGTCAGCGACTGGCTGAACCTGCTGGACACCAACTGGGCCATCTGGCTGCCGGGCATCTTTTCGCCGTTCGCGGTGTTCCTGCTGACGAAATTCATGCGCAGGATTCCCGAGTCTGTGCTGGAGGCGGCGCAGATAGACGGCGCCGGGGAATGGCAGATTTACCGGAAGATATGCCTGCCGTTGTGCAAGGGCGCTATCTGCTCGGCTGCGATTCTGGTGTTCATTGACTACTGGAACATGGTAGAACAGCCGCTGATACTGATGACCGATGCGGAACAGCATCCTCTGTCGGTGTTCCTGAGCAAGATCAATGCCGGGGAGATCGGCCTGGCGTTCGCGGTGGCTACCATATATATGGTGCCCAGTCTGTTGATATTCCTTTACGGGGAGGAATACCTGGTGGATGGAATCACATATCAGGGCGGTATCAAAGGATAGAGCATGAGGAAATAGTTATAGAGGAGAGGAAGAGAGATGAACGAGAACGGGAAGAAGAAAAGGGAATGGGTGAAGACGGCGGCGATTATTTTTCTGTCGGTGATGCTGGTGCTCACTTTTTTCTCTAACACCATCATGAACTATTCCCTGCCTGAGGTGGCCACGCAATATGTGCAGTCGGGGACTATTACGGCCAAGATACGGGGATCGGGAGCCGTGGAGAGCGGAGATCCTTATAATGTGGAAGTGAAGGAGTCCAGGAAAGTCTCTCAGGTGGCGGTCAAGGTGGGAGATGAAGTGGAGAAGGATGATGTCCTGATGTATCTGGAGGACGCGGAGAGCGATGAGCTGAAGGAGGCCAGGGATAAGCTGGATGAAGCGAAGCACGCCTATACCGATGCGCTGCTTTCCGTGGATATTACGGCCGCGGATATCCAGGCCGCCAATGTAGGCATATCGGAGGAGTCGTACCGCAATCAGATCACGGCGGCGCAGAACGCTGTGACCGCGGCGGAGAATGCGGTGAAAGCGGCCCAGAACGAGGTGACCGCGGCCCAGAGACAGGTGGATGAGCTGCAGAGGCAGTATGATGCCTTCGATACCCAGATTGCTATCACGCCGGAGAACAACGCGGACGTGACGGCGGAGACGAAGGCAAGGGATGACGCGAAGACCGCCTGGGATAACGCGGCATATGTGGCATCTGTCAGAAAGAATGAGCTGACCGCCAAGCAGATTGAGGTATCGGAGCTGAAAGCAAGGATTGCGCTGTTGGAAAGCAAGCTGCCTGTTCCGGAACCTTCGCCGAAACCGTCCGATGATGTCACAACAAATTCGCCTGGAACGACTACACCTCCAGAGGCTACGAAGATACCTGTAGAAAGTCCTGCACCAGAATCATCAGCAAGTCCTTCGCCTGCTCCGACAGGCTCTTCTGGGCAGAATGAATCAGTCCCTGTATCGAGCCAGCCGGAAAATAGCGAAGCAGCAAGTCAGTCTGGAGAGAACGGCAGCGTTGCTATGCTGAGCGAGTCCGGGGATATCGCCCAGCTGGAAAAGGAACTGGAAGAACTGAACAGACAGCTGCAGGCGGCCTCAGAGGCTGAAATCAATGCCCAGAGGGCATACGATGAAGCCAGCCTGGAAGAAACCAGAAGGAAAGAAGAATACGACAGGGCTGAGCAGCGGTTGGAAGAGAAGAAGAATTCCGGCAACACGGACTATATCATCTCCAACCTGAAACAGCAGCAGAGCGTCATAGACGGGCAGAAGAAACAGGCCCAGATTGTATTGGCGGAAAAACAAGCAGCCGTGACCGACAGGGAGAAGACCCTCTCCGATAAGCAGAAAGATCTGGAAGAACTGGCGTCCAGGATTGGCAAGGTATCCGGGCTGGAAGCAGCCCAGGAGGCTGTGGACAAAGCGCAGAAGCTGGTGGATGAACTGACGGAGAAATCGATTGATGCTACTATCAAGGCGCCCGTAGCAGGTACTGTGACCACGCTGAACGTGGTGGCAGGGGAGAGCACTTCCCCGTCCGATCCCGTGGCCGTTCTGCAGCCGGCGGGCAAAGGGTATTCCCTGAGTTTTTCCGTCACCAACGAGCAGGCCAAGCGGCTGTCCGTGGGCGATGTGGCTGACTTGGTGAACGCCTGGAGATACGATGACGTGACGGTGACTCTGGCTTCCATCAAGCCGGATACCAAGGAGCCCGGGCAGAAGAAGCTCCTGACTTTCGATGTCAGCGGCAATGTGACGGCCGGCCAGACGCTGGACCTGTCTGTGGGCCAGAAGAGCGCCAACTATGACCTGATAGTGCCCAACAGCGCCATCCGTGAGGACAATAACGGCAAATTCATTCTGATTGTGGAATCCAAGCCGGGGCCTTTGAACACGCGCTATATCGCCACGCGTGTAGACGTGGAGGTACTGGCCAGCGATGACACCCAGTCCGCAATCAGCGCGGCGCTCTATGGCTACGAGTTCGTGATAACCACCTCCACAAAGCCTGTGGAGGCCGGCAAGCAGGTCAGACTGGCCGATGGGTGATGCGGCTAAGCGGAAATGAGGTAAGTGCATGAAAAAAATAGTACTGGGCATAAGCGGGGGGCTTTCCTTTCTCGTTTTCCTTGTCCTGTTGATCGTCTCCAACAGCCTGGGGAGCAGCCAGCTCTCCCAGACTGCGGCGGAGCGGTGGAGCGACGACGGAAAGGCCTCGCAGATCAGCTGTTTTTTCTCTGTGGGTTCCGGAATCACGGAGGATGGGCTGCTTGAATTCGAACATACGGTGGACGGTGCGCTGGTGGATGCCTCCGTGGTTCAGGAATCGGTGAATCCCGGTGCCAGGCTTTGGGCGGACGCTTACAGCGCCGACGGCCAGGTGACGCTTTCCAATGACAAGACCAGCCTGACGGCGGACGCTATCGGCATCGGCGGTGATTTCTTCCTGTTTCATCCACTGACTTTGCTGAGCGGTTCTTATTTCTCCGGGAACGACCTGATGCAGGATTATTGCGTGATTGACGAGGACGCGGCCTGGCAGCTGTTCGGCTCCAACGATGTGGCGGGGATGATGATATACATCGGAGGCGTCCCCCATATCGTCACTGGCGTGGTACAGAGGCCTTCGGGCCGTCTGGCGGAAGCCGCCGGCCTGGACAGTACTTTGGTGTATGTGTCCTATCAGACGCTTACAGAGCTGGGCACCAGCCATGGCATCAATCACTATGAGATAGTGATGCCTAACCCCGTCACGGGTTTTGCGTACAATTATGTCAAGGAAAAGCTGGGAAGCGATGAAAAAGAAGTGGAGGTCGTGGAGAACACTTCCCGCTATTCGATTCTTTCCAGGCTCCGGATGCTGGGGGAGTTCGGCACTCGTTCCATGAACGGCAAGGCCATCATCTATCCCTACTGGGAGAACATCGCCAGGGGATATGCCGACATCCTGGCTCTGCTGACCTTGTTCGGACTTCTGTTCCTTCTGTATCCGGTGGGACTGGCGTTGGTGTTCTTTGGTATCTGGTGGAGACATAAAGGCTGGACCATGAGGGATGTGTGGCACTGGATTCAGGATTTCGCGGAGCGCCGCAGGGAAAAGCTGTGGGAAAGGCAGAAGAAAGGAAAGAAAGAGAAAAAGGAGAAGAAAGAAAAGAAAGAAAAGAAAGAAAAAAAGGAGAAGAAAGAAAAGAAGAAAAAAGAAAAGAA
Source organism: uncultured Acetatifactor sp. (assembly GCA_910585665.1). GTDB lineage: Bacteria > Bacillota > Clostridia > Lachnospirales > Lachnospiraceae > Acetatifactor. Next base: position 104,412 of record CAJUFI010000003.1, read on the forward strand.
GAAAAAAGAAAAGAAGAAAAAAGAAAAGAAGAAAAAGAACCTTCGCGAGGACATCGGAGACATGTCCGAGGACAACGGCGGATTCAACGGGGAGATGCCTGAAGACGAAGAAATCGGCGAGGACGATGGATGGGAATCCGAAGAAGGGGACATGGAAGGCGAAGGAACATGGATGCCCGAAGACGAAGGTACCGGGGAGGATATCTGGGAACCGGAGGACGGAGGTTCATCGGAAGAAAGTGACAGGGACGGCAGCCTTGCCGGAGACAGGCTTTGGGCAGACTATGAGGACGAGGAGCCATCTGACGGCGCGCCGTCGGAGAAGCCGAAGGAAAAGAAAAGGCTTTTCCGGAAAAAGCGCGGGAAGAAGGAGCAGAACGTGGAGGGAGAAGTATGAAAAAGAATTGGTGGAAGCGGGCGCTTAGCATCGGCCTGGTCTTCGGCATGACAGCAGGTCTGTGCGCCTGCGGGGGAGGCAAGGGCCAGGACGCTTCTCTTGCGAAGGTGGGCGTCTATAAGATGCAGGAGTTCGACATGCCCGAGATTGATGGGGATGACTATAATATCATCGCCACAACCCATAAGAACGGGAAAATCTACCTGATGATGCAGGTGCACCACTGGACGGAGGAAGGGAGCAGTGAGGATATCCGACTGCTGACCATGGAGGATGACGGAACTGAGATAAAGATGACAACTCTGGAAATCCCGGAATGGGACTATCAGACCCCGGGGGCAGGATCCGTAGATATGCCGGTGATGCCGCGCACGGAGACGGAGGGAGATGGCAACGGCGAGGCTGATTCGGAGGAGGACACCGGCTCTGACGATGCAGCTGATCCGGAAGAGGATACCGGCTCTGACGATGCAGCTGATCCGGAAGAGGACACCGGCTCTGACGATGCGGCTGATTCGGAAGAGAACACCGGCTCTGACGATGAGAATGATCCGGAAGGGGATACCGGCTCGGGAGACGGGGAAAGTCCGGAGGACGAGAGGGAGCCCAACGCCCCGGATTCCGATGGGGAAATACCGGAAGGGGAAGAGGTCTGGGAGAATTCCTCCTATGAAAATTATAACATCGGCGCTGATGGGAATATCTATGCCATTCGGAGATACTATTACGAGAACTACTCCACTGAGACCTATACCCAGAAGGACTATATCACCAGCTGGGGCATGGACGGGAAGCTTCTGCGGGAGACGGAGCTGGAGGGAATCCGGTCAGAGGAGGAATGGTCCTATATCAACACCATGACTGTGGCTCAGGATGGCACTGTCACGCTCATACTGTCCGGGGACACCCCCTGTAAAATGACAGTGGACGCCCAGGGAAATGTGTCCGAAAAGGTGCCTTTTTCCGAAGAGGTGGGGAAGATATTCTCCAACATTGACAGGATCATACAGAAAGAGGACGGCACGTTCCTGATAGTGTACTACGATGAGAATGACTATTCGAAGGAGTTCCTGGCTACCTTCGATCCAGCCACGGACAAAATGGGAGAGCCCCAGCCTATGCCTGGGAATTTCAGCTATGCGGGCTACAATGTCATGGGAACGGGGACCGATTTCGACCTGCTGTGCTGCAACAATTCCGGAGTCTACACTTACAAGGCAGGGGACGAGGATTGTGTCCAGAAGATGAGCTTCATCAATTCCGACCTTAACATCAGCAGCTTCAACAGCCTGGTGGCAGTGGATGAGAATACTTTCGTGGGCGTGTTCTATGAAGATTACAATAATGGGCTGAAGGCCGGGCGCTTCACCTATGTGGATCCCAAGGACATTCCTGACAAAACCGTCCTGGTGCTGGCCGGGTCCTATATCGACGGCAACATGAAGAAGAGGGTCATCGAGTATAACCGCAACAGCGATGAATACCGTATTGTGGTGAGGAGCTATGATTCGCTCAACTCTTATGATGACTGGCAGGCCGGTTACGGGCAGCTGAACAATGACATCATCACGGGCAATATGCCGGACATCCTGATCACGACCGGGCTTCCTGTGGAGAACTATGTGGCTAAGGGTCTGCTGGAGGATGTGGGAAGCCTGATTGAGAAGGACGAGGAACTGTCCCAGACGGAATTTCTGCAGAACATATTCGATGCGTTCTCCGTGGACGGAAAGCTGTACTATGTGATTCCCAACTTCAATGTAAGCACCCTGATGGGCAAGAGCGCCATCGTAGGCGACAGAACCTCATGGACCATGGCGGAGATGTTGGAACTGCAGAACAGCCTGCCGGAGGGCACGAACATGATTGGAGAGATGACCCGGTCGGGCTTTTTCCAGACGGCCATGCGGTTCTGCGGCAGCGATTTCGTCGACGTGAGCACGGGAAAATGTGATTTCGACTCCCAGAACTTCATCAGCATGATGGAGTATGCCAAGACGCTTCCCGAGGAGCTGAGCGAGGACTATTTCGGGGAAGACTACTGGGCGAACTATGAGTCCCAGTACCGGGACGGGAGGACGATTCTCAGCAGCCTGAGCATCAGCAATATCCGTGACATCAATTACAGCGTGAACGGTTACTTTGGGGAGGATGTGTCCTACATTGGATTCCCCACGGAGAACGGCAAGGGCTCTTATGCCATGGCCAACGAGTGCTATGCGATTTCAAGCAGGTCAAAGAACACGGAGGCGGCCTGGGAATTCCTGCGGTATTATCTGACGGAGGAGTACCAGTCGTCCTTACAGTGGGGATTGCCGGTACAGAAGAAATATTTTGACGAAAATGCGAAAAATGCCCTGGGACGCCCTTTTTACATAGACGAGGAGGGCAACAAGCAGGAATATGACGAGAACTTCTACCTCAACGGGGAAGCGATCGTGTTGGATCCCCTGACCCAGGAGCAGGTGGATAAAGTGGTGTCCTTCATCCTGTCCATCGACAAATGCTACTATTACAATGAGGACATCATCAATATCGTCAACGAGGAGATGGATGCATTTTTCACCGGGCAGAAATCAGCCCAGGAAGTGGCCAAGATTATCCAGAACAGGGCTCAGATTTACGTGAACGAGAACCGTTGACGGGAGGGCGTGGACAGGATAACTGAAAAAGGCAGTGGGAGCCGCCGCGGGACGGATGACCGGCAGAGGTCATTTGTCAGCGGCGGCTCCCTTTTGTCGTCTACAGAGGGAGCTCCCGGCGTTCACCCAAAGCCCCGGCTGGTCAATCCAAGGTCAGGGGAATCCCTTTCCTGGCCATGTGGGCCTCCGGCGTCAGTTCGTGGCCGTGCTCCCGGAGCCATTTCCGATACTCCCTGTACTCCGGCATGACGCTGGCCACCATGTCCCAGAAATCTTTGGAATGGTTCATGTGGGTCAGATGGCATAGCTCATGGACCACCACATAGTCCAGTATCACTGACGGAGCGAATATCAGCCGGTAATTGAAGGACAGAGTGCCCCTGGAGGAGCAGCTGCCCCAGCGGCTCTTCTGATCCCGGACAGTGATGGACGTGTAGCAGCCGCCTGTGGTTCGATGATAATAGGACACCCGGCTCTCGAACCGCGCCCGGGCGGCTTCCCGGTATCTTTTTTCCATTGTCATGAGGCGCCTGCTTTCCGCGGCGCTCAGGTTTTCTTTTTGCGCTGCCATCTTCTCTCCTGTGCCCTTGCGGCTCATACCATCTGTTTATCTATGTCTATCACGGCGAAGTAGTTTGGATTGTCCTTTTGGATTCGTTTCCTGATGCAGTCGGCCAGTTCCCTGTCGGACAGGCGGAAGTCGTAGGGGGCCGCCACATCGAAAATCAGATTGGTGTGGGTGGGGCCGGTGACGATGCGGAAATCGTGCATGGTGAGGCTTGCATCGATTTCGGCCAGGTAGCCTTTCACAAGGAGCTGCAGCCTGGAGGTCTCCTCATCGCCGGTGCAGACCGGATCCATATGTATCACGGCATGGCAGTTCAGGCTGTCCCGCAGTTCATGCTCGATGGTGTCGATGGTGTCGTGGAGGGCCAGAATCTCGCCGTCCGCCGGGACTTCCGCGTGGAGGGAAATCAGGACTCTGCCGGGGCCGTAATTGTGCACGATCAGGTCGTGGGTCCCCAGCACCTCCTCATGGGCCATGACGATGTCGGTGATCTGCCGGACGAATTCCTTCTCAGGCGCCTGCCCCAGCAGAGGGCTGATGGTGTCCTTGGCAGCTTCGTATCCCGCGCGGCAGATGAACAGCCCCACCAGCACGCCGCACCACCCATCGATGTGCAGCCCCGTAAAATGGGAGACTACCGTGGCCGCCAGCACGGCTGCTGTGGCCAGCATATCGCTGAAGGAGTCTGTGGCGGTGGCGGCCATGGCCGTGGAATCCAGCTTTCTCCCCAGACTGCGGTTGTAAAGGAACATGTAGCCTTTCACCAGGATGGAGACCGCCAGGATTGCCAGCGCCACCGGGGAAAAGGCCAGCTCCTCGGGATGGAGGATCTTGGAGGCGGATTCCTTCAGGAGCTCCAGGCCCATCAGCAGGATGACGATGGACACCAGCAGGCCGGATACGTACTCAATGCGCCCATGCCCGAAAGGGTGGTGGGGATCCGGTTTCTGGCCCGCCATTTTGAAGCCGATCAGGGTGATGATGGAGGAACCCGCATCGGAGAGGTTGTTGAAGGCGTCCGCGGTGATTGCGATGGAATTGCACAGGACGCCTGCCAGGAATTTCCCGGCAAAGAGGCAGAGGTTCAGGAAGATTCCCATAGCTCCGCACAGGATGCCGTAAGCCTGTCGGACGGCAGGATCCTTCGTATCGTTCTGATTCCGGATAAAGATCCGGGCTAACAGTGAAACCATAATACATGCTCCCGTTTTTATTTTATATCTGGTCTAGTATATCAATAGAGAGAGGGAAATGCAAGAGCGCGACGGCTTTCCGGTGAAAAAATAGCGGTGAAAAATAGCAGAAAAGAAGGTATTGCACGGGAATGAAATTCAGTGTATAATCTCCATAAAGTGTGGAAATCATTACCTTTCACAGAGACAGAAAAAAGTGGTCCCCAGTCCCCGGGAGAGCGGGCTGGCCCAGGATACAGTGAGGAGAGCGGATATGAGCAAAAAACCTGTAGTTTTGATGATTTTAGACGGATACGGACTGAACGAAAGAAAAGACGGCAACGCGGTGGCGCTGGCCAGGACCCCTGTCATGGACGGGCTCATGAAGGATTGCCCTTTTGTGCGGGGCAATGCCAGCGGGATGGCAGTAGGGCTGCCGGAAGGCCAGATGGGCAATTCCGAGGTGGGCCATCTGAACATGGGAGCCGGGCGCATCGTTTACCAGGAGCTGACCAGGATTACGAAGGAGATTCAGGACGGCACCTTTTTCGAGAACCCCGCCCTGCTGAAGGCCGTGGAGAACTGTAAGAAGAACGGCAGCGCCCTGCACCTGATGGGCCTGTTGTCCGATGGCGGCGTGCACAGCCACAATACCCATCTGTACGGGCTGCTGGAGCTGGCGAAGCGAAAAGGCCTGGAGAGGGTGTTCGTGCACTGCTTCCTGGACGGCCGCGACACCCCTCCCGCCAGCGGCAAGGATTATGCCATAGCGCTGAATGCCGAGATGGAGAAAATCGGAGTGGGCAAGATTGCGTCTGTGATGGGACGCTATTACGTCATGGACAGGGACAACAATTACGACCGCGTGAAGCTGGCTTACGATGCCATGACAAAGGGCGAGGGCCTGACCGCCGCCTGCGGCATCTGTGCGATTCAGGAGTCCTACGACAGAGGAGAGACCGATGAGTTTGTGAAGCCTACGCTGGCGATGGAGGACGGAAAGCCTGTGGCTACTGTACAGGACGGCGATTCCATCATTTTCTTCAACTTCCGTCCGGACAGGGCCAGGGAGATTTCCAGGGCGTTCTGCGATGATGATTTCAAGGGATTCGACAGAGGACCCAGGAAAAATATCACCTATGTGTGCTTCTCTGACTATGACCCTACCATCCCCAACAAGGAGGTAGCGTTCCACAAGGTGTCCGTGACCAATACCTTCGGCGAGTGGCTGGCGGCGAACCATATGAAGCAGGCCCGTATCGCCGAGACGGAGAAATACGCCCATGTGACCTTCTTCTTCAACGGCGGCGTGGAGGAGCCCAATGAGGGCGAGGACAGGGTGCTGGTGAATTCTCCCAAGGATGTGGCCACTTACGACCTGAAGCCGGAGATGAGCGCCTATGGGGTATGCGACAAGCTCTGTGAAGCCATCCGTTCCGGGAAATACGATGTGATCATCATCAACTTCGCCAACCCCGACATGGTGGGCCATACCGGCGTCCTGGAAGCGGCCGTCAAAGCTGTGGAGGCCGTGGACGAGTGCGTGGGGAAGGCTGTGGACGCAATCAGGGAAGTGGACGGCGCGATGTTCATCTGTGCCGACCACGGCAATGCGGAGATGTTGATAGACTATGAGACCGGCGAGCCTTTCACGGCCCATACCACCAATCAGGTGCCTTTCATCCTCGTGAACTGCGATGAGGCATACACACTGCGGGAGAATGGATGTCTGGCGGATATCGTTCCCACCCTGATAGAGATCATGGGGATGGAACAGCCCGCGGAGATGACCGGGAAATCGCTGCTTCAGAAGAAGTAAGGTATTTTACAGGCATAAGCCATATGTAGGGATTATGGATTGTAAAAACAGGATTTACGGCTCTTTCCCATCCTTACAATAGGGGAATTGGATATAGATCAGGCAGTGGTCCTGTGGGATTTGTCTCCGGAGGGGGATGCGGAAAGGGTACGCTTATGGCGGGAAAGCCAGGGGGGAAAGGACGGAAGTATGAAGAGAAGATTGGCATTGTTGATGGCGTTTGTATTGATAGTGTGTGCAAGTGTTTCGACTTATGCCACGGAATCCGGCGCGCCTTCCCAGGCAGGGCAGGGGAGCGTGGAATCCGGCAGCATAGCGGAGCAGAGTAGTGAGACACAGGCGGGAAGCCAGGAATCCGGAAGCCAGGATAGCGATGCTGGGAACGGGAGCCAGGAATCTGGTGTCCAGGACAGCGCAGCGGGAAATCAGAGCGTGGAACCCAGCACTCCGGATAGCACAGCGG
>CAJUFI010000003.1:111572-143399 GCA_910585665.1 uncultured Acetatifactor sp.
AGGACGGGAGCCAGGAACCCAGCGCCCCGGACAGCAGCGCGGAGGACGGGAGCCAGGAACCCAGCGCCCCGGACAGCAGCGCGGAGGACGGGAGCCAAGAATCCGGCACTCCGGACAGCGATGCAGAAGATGGGGAGCAGGATGCCGATGCAGGATCCCAGGGAACCGGAACCGGTAATGATGTCCAGGGGAAGGACATATGCCAGGTGGACGTGTCCATTGGCGCCGCGCTGATAAGAAAGAGTCCGGTGACCTTCTACATAAGCCTCACAGATTCCAATGGCGTAAAAAAGGAAGGCGCCATCACTCTGAGCGGGGATGACGGAAGCGGCTCAGAGGAGGGGCTCGTGCGCTTCCTTAGCCTGAAGGAGGGAAAGTATACCCTGCAGGTATTGGCAGAGGGCTTTGCTGCATATACCCAGGAGATATCCGTGAGGGGCAAAGAGACCCTGCGCCTGATGACCGGATTCCTGGGAGGGATGAACTATGTCCAGGGGGCAGCCCATCCGGGCGTATTGCTCATTGGGGATGTCAATAAGGACGGTGTCATCAACGAAGCGGACAGAGCGGCGCTGATGGACGTCATTGAGGGCGGCGATGCCACAGGCCTGGCGGCAGATCTGAACGGAGACGGACGGATAGACATCGTAGATCTGGAGTATTTTGCCAGAGGATATAAGGAAAGCCGGGACACTTTGGCGAAAATAGAGAGTTCTGTGCCTGCGGCGGCCATCCGGTCGAAAGAGGGGGCGGGCACGCAGGTGGACGGATCCCTGTCCGCGCTTCTGGAAGAAGGGGAGAGCGTCTCGCTCGCCACAAAGGACGGCAAGGCAATCTCGGAAACCAATCCAGTGGAGCTGTCTTTTGATTTTCTGTCGGCAGGGAATGCCGGGCAGGCGGACGGAATCCTGATTGAGACAGGGGATGACACTTCTGTCACAAGTGCATTTATCAATATTGCCTATACGGACGCGGACGGAAAAGCCGGAGAGACGGGGCCGATTCCCATGAATACCCAGGTACGATACCTGCTGACCAATTCGGATGTAAGGGCTGAGATTGACGAAAATGGCAATATCGTTGTACATCTGGGATCCCAGGTGGCGCTGAAGAGAGTGACCCTGACTATCACCGGTACGGAGGACAGCAGCAATCTCGCTGAGATTTCGACGGTAGAATTCGTCAATGGCATGGAGAATCGGATTCCTGAGCCGGAGATGGATATCCCCCAGGATTTAAAAGCAGTTGAAGGTAACAAAGCAATCAGCCTTTCCTGGGGTGTCTGCAATAATATTACAGGATATGAGGTGGAAGTCACCAATGTGGCTTCCGGCCTGTCAGAGACGATACTGGTGCCGAAGAACGCTTTGGACATCGTTTCCTTTGGCGGCAGGGAACTGGTCAATTACCAGGAATACCGAATCAGGGTGCAGTCGGTGAACGGCACATGGCGCAGCGGATATGGGGATGCGATGTCAGCCATCCCGAAGCCTTCCGGCAAGCCGGATAAACCGGACAATGTGTCGGCTGTGGGGAAATACAAGAGCATCGTGGTGTCCTGGAAGCAGATGAAGGACACGTTGTCTTACAATTTGTACTACAGGAAGAGCAGCGACAGTGAATATCAGATGATTACGGGAATCACTGCCAACAGCTATACGCTCACAGGTCTGGAGGATCTGACGGAATACACGGTCTATGTCACCGGAGTCAATGAGCTGGGAGAGAGCAATCCTTCCCTGACGGCAGCCGCGGTCACCACAGACCTCAATCCCGCCGTCATAACGAAATACGGCATGATCAACATCGGCGAGAGCGGAGCGGCAGGCGCGCATATCATAAGCGCCACCATGAACGGCAAAATGGAAGCAAGCCCGCTGGATGTCCAGCAGGGCACGGCATGGGGAACAGTGGATCAGGATCCCTTCTCCTATTACAGCAAGGGCACCTGGGACGATGGCGGATTTAACAATATGAGCCTGAAGCACGGTCTCACCTATGAATTCGACCAGGCATATAAGATGGATACTTTCGCATTCCGTGATGCCACATCTGCGGACACAGGAATTTCCTATGTGCAGGTTCGTTACTGGGATGACGCAGGTAAGGAGACATACTATAGGTATGGGCAAGTGGCACTGCAGTCAAAGAGGGACGATGCAGGCAGGGTCTACTATGTGGTGAAATTGCCTGAGCCGGTCAATGTCAAGAAGATACAGTTCGGTCTGGCCCGTTATACGGCACAGGGGAGCCTTACGGTGTCGGATGTCTATTTCTACTATTATGATACATTGACAGAGGATATCATGAACCTGTACGCGGATGACCTCCATACGACCCTTCGTTCGGAGGTGACACAGGCTGATATAGACGCGCTGCGCATCCGTGTCAATACCATAGATGAGATCAGCGGTGAGTACCATCCCGACAGAGAGCTGCTGGAGCGCGAGCTGCAGACAGCGGAAGCGATTCTGAAGGATACAGCTCTGAACGCCGCCGTAGAGATTCATTCCGGCATCAGCACCAGAGATGAGAACAGGGGCTTTGGCGGCCTGAACGCATGGCAGCCGTTGGGAGTGGTGGCTGCAGCCCAGGAAGAAATCGTGGTCTATGTGGGACACAATTCCAAGAAGACCGGAGAGAATGCCAATCTGCAGCTGGTGGTTACCCAGTACCACTCTGAAGCTTCCGGCGTGAGCAACGTAGTGGGAACGCTGAAAGTCGGCGCCAACAAGATTACCGTTCCGAAACTGGGAAGCACTACAGGAGTGGAGTCAGGCGGCGCGCTATATGTACAGTACACTGGAAACGGCGGGGCAAATGACCGGTACGCAGTCCGTGTAAGCGGCGGCGTGCAGGTTCCCAGGCTGGATCTCTATCAGTTGACGGACAGCGCAGAGCGGCTGGAGAGGGCAAAAGCCTATGTGACGGCTGTGGAGACCTTTGTGGGTCAGATGGAAGAGCAGCATGGCAGGGTTCATATGAATTCCGAGAACAAGCAGGTGGCCTATGCCTATGACGAGACCAACTGTATCCTGGGCGCTTCCGATATCCTGCTGGACACCATGATGCTTTCGCTTCCGGCAAAGCAGCTGCTGGCCGGAACAGGGAGAGGTACCGTGGAGGAGCGGGCAGAAAGGCTTTTGGATTCCATGCAGGCCATGGAAGATATGATGTACCTGTTCTACCAACATAAAGGACTGAATGCCAATGCAACGGATGCCAGGGATCGAGTCCCCAAAGGGCATCTCAACATCAGGTACCAGAGGATGTTCTCCGGTGCGTTCATGTACGCTTCGGGCAATCATATCGGAATCGAATGGGGCTCCGCGCCCGGAATGACGGGGGCAGTGCCTGTGCAGGCGGACAGCCAGGGAAGATATGTGAGCGGCTGCTATTTCGGCTGGGGCATCGCCCATGAGATTGGGCACTGCATCAATCAGGGAACCTACGCAGTGGCGGAGGTCACCAACAATTACTTCGCAGTGCTGGCTCAGGCGAAGGATGAGAACGGGAGCGTGCGCTTCCAGTATGAAAACGTATATGATAAAGTCACGTCAGGAGCGAAGGGGGCTGCATCTAATGTGTTCACGCAGCTGGGGATGTACTGGCAGCTTCATCTGGCGTATGACAGAGGCTATAATTTCAAGACCTATGAGAATTATGAGGAACAGCTGGCCAATCTGTTCTTCGCCAGGGTGGACACGTATTCCAGGAATACGGCAAAAGCGCCTCAGCCCGGCGGCGTGGCACTGAAGCTGGCGGGGGAGAAGGATCAGAACCTGATCCGCCTGTCCTGTGCTGCAGCACAGAAGAACCTGCTGGATTTCTTTGAGCGCTGGGGGATGACGCCCAACGAGGAGACCCGCGCCTATGCACAGCAGTTCGAGAAGGAGACCAGGGCAATCTACTATGTAAATGATGACGCCAGGGCGTACACCCTTCAGGGCGGAACCAGCAGCCTGGGCACTTCGGGTACTGTGGAAGCCGTGGGGGATGACATTGTAGTCGGAATTAATGGCGGCAATGCCAATCATGTGAACTTCATTTTGAAGAGCAAAGGGATACCGGCGGAGGATGTGCTGGGTTATGAGATTACCAGGTGCACGATTTCCGGCGGAGAGACCATGCGGGAGACGGTAGGATTCACCACAGATGGCAGCTTCACCGATGAGGTGTATATGAATAACCGTGTGGTATGGTACGAGATTGCGGTAATCGATAAATACCTGAACCGCTCGGCGGTGAAGTCCGTGGAGCCCATGAAGATAGAGCATGAGGGAGAACTGGATAAGGCGTTCTGGTCCATCAGCACCCAGAATCTGACGGCACCGGAGGTGCCTGTGGAGCCGGGCAATGACGATGCGCCCTGTGCGCCGGAAGCGGAGAGCCCTGCCGGACTTATGATTGACGGAGATGGGGAGACCGTCTATACGGCGACAGCAAACGGGACGGCAGAAATCCTGATAGAGTTCAACAAGACCCTCACAGTGGCCGGATTCAAGTATCGTGTGGGCAGCGGGACCAAAGGCAGCTATGTGATACAGGTGCTGCAGGACGATACCTGGGTGGAAGCAGCTTCTGGAAGCTTTGCGGCGGACGGTGCCGGCACGGTGCATTTTGAGAATCCGGACGGAAAGTATGTGAGCACCTATGCTGCCACCGCGCTGAAGCTGGTATGGAACGGCGGCGGGCAGATATCTGTGGCGGAACTGGATGTGCTGGGCGTGACCGGCGACAATGTGGACTTCAGACGAGCCGGTGACGGAACCGCAGCCATCGGAAAGCTGGCAGCGGACTACAAGTATGGCTCAAATCCGGAAGATGTGATTCCGGCTGGATCCATTATCTTCACCGGCAGCTATAAGGGCAATCCGGCTTACAATGCAGTGCTGCTCTACGACCAGGACGGCCGTATCGTAGGCGGCGTGGACGCTCAGGGGAACCTGAAAGCGAGTCAGGTCATACTGGCAGATGTCCCGGCGGAAGGTGATATCCAGAATGTCTCAGACGGCACATGGATCTACTGGATAGAATCCGGATGGGAGACAGACCTGAAGGGAATCCAGAAGGTTCGGGCAGAGCTCTACCGTGTCAACGATGCCCTGACCAATGAAGGCCAGAGACTGGTCAGCGACTCTCTGTTCGAGACGCTGCCGCAGACATTGCCGGAGATTGAGTTCAGCGGCGGCTCTATCCCGCAACAGTAGAGAGCGACTACATGGAGGTTGATATGAAGAAGAATGTGATGCATATAAGTATGACGGGGCTTCTGCTGGTGCTGTTGCTGCCTTTGCAGGTTCTTGCGGAAGGCAGCGGCGATGGATTCCGTCTGGATCAGTCGGGGACGGTCACGTTGGATTCGTCCCATGCGGCAAAGGAGGGCATCTCCTCGTGCTGCTTCAGCCTGACAGTGGAGCCGGAGAACGGAAACCATGTAGAGTTCGTGTTCGCGGGAGACCTTGCGGAAATCATGGAGTACCGATACAATGCGGATGAAAAAAAGCTGAATGTGTATGTGGCGGGGAAGGATTCCCTCTTTCCGGAGGGGACAGAGTCCCTGGCCATAGGTAAAGTGGTGGTCACAGACGGAAGCGGTAACAGTGGAACGGCTACGGTGAGCGTGGACGAAGGCTCGCTCCAGTTCGTCTATGGGGCGGAAGCCAGGATCATGGAGGATGTGGCCATTCCGGAAGCGGTGAAGCTGGGTCAGTCAGGCGGCTCCGACCTTTTAATTCCGCCGCCCGGGTCTCTGGTCACGCCTCCTCCTGTGGAGACATCCGAGCCGGAGGCGCCGCCGGCTCCCTCCGAATCGGCTGGAGGTGCCGCGGATGGGAACCAATCCAACGGGACTCAGGCACCAGGCGGTTCCACTCCTGTCCGTAAGCCAGGCGGTACTAAGCCGGGCGGCACACAGGTGGGCAGCACCCAGGGAACCGGAAACGGTCAGGGAAGCAATAACCAGGAATCCAGCGAGAGCCAGGAAAGCAGCAGCGCCCAGGAGCCGGAACCGGAAGTGGAGAGCAGTCCTGAACCCACAGAGGAAGCCTCTTCCGAACCGATTGAATCCAGCGAGGAGGAAATGAGTTCCGCAAGCGCCGAGTCTCCGGAGGGAGAGGGAAACCTCTCCAAAGGAGAGGGCGGCTTCTGGAAGGAGCTGAAGCCCGTCCTGACAGGACTGGGCATAGGTGCGCTCCTGCTTGGGATAGGCGCGGTGGTGGTGATGCTTTTGATCAAAGCGCCGAAGGATAAGCAAAATTGATTTCATATTCCTGATTGAGGGAAAACATCCTGTGGGTAGGGAATACGAAAGCGGGAAGATGTGTGAAAACGGAATATTGGGGCAGTAAATAGGGAAGGGAGCTGACGGGACAGATGGTAAAAGTGACATTGGGCAGTACCGGGATCACGGTGGAGAAGAACGCCTTTGGAGCCTTGCCCATCCAGAGAATCTCCGCTCAGGAGGCTGTAAAGCTTCTGCACAAGGCATATGGACATGGCGTGACCTTTTTCGATACGGCGCGGTTCTACACGGACAGTGAGGAGAAGCTGGGCGAAGCTTTCGATGGCATGCGGGATAAGGTCTATATAGCGACCAAGACCGGAGCGGTCAACGCGGAAGGATTCTGGAAGGATCTGCATACTTCCCTGGGGAATCTGCGAACGGACTACATCGATATCTACCAATTCCATAATCCTGCTTTCTGCCCGAAGCCGGGGGATGGCAGCGGACTTTACGAGGCCATGCTGGAGGCGAAAGAAAAAGGAATGGTGCGCCATATCGGCATTACGAACCACAGGCTGAGCGTGGCCCATGAAGCGGTGGAGAGCGGCCTGTACGAGACATTGCAGTTCCCTTTCTGCTATCTGGCCACAGAGAAGGATATGGAATTGGTGGAGAAATGTAAGAACACGGGTATGGGCTTTATCGCCATGAAGGCTCTGTCCGGCGGACTGATTACCAATTCCGCGGCGGCTTATGCCTTCCTGGCACAATATGACCATGTGCTTCCTATCTGGGGCGTGCAGCGGGAGAGGGAGCTTGACGAATTTCTGTCCTACATCGACCATCCGCCAGCCATGACACAGGAACTGGCGGATGTCATCGCCAGGGACAGGGAGGAGCTTCTGGGTGAATTCTGTAGAGGGTGCGGATACTGCATGCCCTGTCCTGCTGGAATTGAAATCAACAACTGCGCCCGTATGAGCCTGATGATTCGCCGTTCTCCTTCCGCAGGATGGCTTACGCCTGCGGCACAGGAGAAGATGAAGAAGATAGAAGACTGTCTCCACTGCGGCAGGTGCAAGTCCAAATGCCCTTATGACCTGGACACGCCGATGCTTTTGGAGAAGAATTATAAAGATTATTGTGAGATCCTGGAAGGCAAGGAGTGTTAGCCGGAGCGATACCCATGGCAGAAGGGCGCTTGACGGAAAGATATGCTCCGGGTTTTATTGTGACATATACTACATAATTTCTTCGGCAGAGGATATACTAACGGCAGTGGAAAACGGATATGTGTTTTCGCTGCCGTGAATCATTTCTGATAATAAAAGCCCTGACGGTCGCGCGTATTCTATTGTTAGAGCGGTTTCTGACAATAGATTACACACGTAAAAGCCAGGCGGAAAATTTAGAAATAGTATACTCATAGGAGGAATTTTTATGACATCATATCTGGAAATTAAATCCATCTGTGCCCGGGAAATCCTGGACTCTCGTGGCAACCCTACCGTGGAGACAGACATGGCTCTCTTAAATCACAGGGACGGCCAGCTTTATAGAGGCACGGCGGCAGTGCCCTCCGGTGCCAGTACAGGGCGGTTCGAAGCCGTGGAGCTTCGGGACGGCGAGCCGAGGTATTTCGGCCTGGGCGTGCAGCACGCCGTAAAAAATGTCAATGAGAAGATTGCTCCCTTTCTGTGCGGGGAGAATGCCCTGAACCAGATTCGGATAGACCGCAAGATGATAGAGCTGGACGGAACGGACAATAAGGGGAATCTGGGAGCGAATGCCATGCTTTCCGTGTCTCTGGCCTGCGCCAAAGCGGCGGCCAAGGCGCTTGCCATGCCTCTGTACCGCTATGTGGGTGGAGCCGGTGCCCATCTGATGCCGGTGCCAATGATGAACATTTTAAACGGCGGAAAGCATGCCGCCAATACGGTAGACTTTCAGGAGTTCATGATTATGCCCATCTGTGCGGACAGGTTTGCCGACGCGCTGCGCATCTGTGCGGAAACCTACCATAATCTGAAAAAGATTCTGCAGGAGAAAGGACTTTCCACAGGGGTGGGAGATGAGGGCGGTTTTGCGCCGGATTTGCCGGACGCGGAGAGTGTGCTGGCGCTTCTTGTGGACGCCATCCGTGCATCCGGTTATAAACCGGGCGAAGATATCTGGATTGCCATGGATGCGGCTTCCAGTGAATTATATAACGAAAAAACGGACATGTACCATTTCCCAGGCGAGAGCAGCCTAAAGGGAGAGGAAATCATCCGCAGTACCGACGAGATGATTTCCTACTTTGAGAAGCTTTCCCAGAACTTCCCGATTATCTCCATTGAGGACGCCCTGGCTGAGGATGACTGGGATGGCTGGCAGAAGCTGACCCAGAGGCTGGCCGGCAAGGTGCAGCTGGTGGGGGATGACCTCTTCGTCACCAACAAAAAACGCCTGGCCGCAGGCATCAAGCTGGGCACGGCCAACTCCATTCTGGTGAAGGTGAACCAGATAGGCACCCTCACGGAAGCCTTCGAAGCCGTGGAACTGGCTCACAAGAACAATTATACCGCCGTCATGTCCCACCGTTCCGGCGAGACGGAGGATACCACCATTGCCGACCTTGCCGTGGCCTGGAATACCGGCCAGATTAAGACCGGCGCACCCTGCCGCAGCGACAGAGTGGCCAAGTACAACAGGCTGCTGCGGATTGAGGAAGAACTGGGAGCTGCCGCGGAATATCCCGGGCTTACGGCGTTTCATGTGCAATAGGGAGGAAGTCTGTCCTCCCGTTTTCTGAAAAGATTATTATGGACTATTCAAGGAGCTGTACCAGCCGTAGCTTTCGAGCTTGTTGGAGATAGATGGCGTGCCCAAGGAAGATTTGCGGCGTAAGCGGGGAACTGTTCAAGTACGTTCATATATGGCCAACACCGCCAGCGATAATATGAAATACACCCCGCCTGCCAGAAGCAGCCCTACAGGAGATTTGCGCTGTGCCTCCCTGCGGATTCTGTACTGGTGGATATCCTCCTTTTTTCCGGAATATCTTTCTTCCCTGGAATGTCCTTCTTCCATGGAATGTCCTTCTTCCATGGAAAGCTCTCCATCCGTCCGCCTGAGGAAGGGCAGTGTCATCTCCAGAACCGTGTGCAGACCGTAAGCGGCTACGTCGAAGGCCCCCCGGTTGGTCACAGCCCTGATTGTGCCCGTTCCCAGCAGCATCACGGAGGCTACGAACAGGCCATCGCACACGGAGCGGCTCCAGCCATAGCCCCTGCTTACGTTCAGAGCGCATACAGCCGCCGCAATGGCCGCTCCGGCAGCCAGGGCGGATAGGAGGCTCTTCTTTGTCCTCCTCATTCCGCAGTGTCCTCCGCCAGTATGCGCTGGTATTCCGCCTCATTGCATTGGACGAAATGACCCGGACGAACCTCCCGGAAGGATGGCTGATCTACAGTATAATCGTGCTCCGCCAGGGGATTGTATGTGATGCGCTGCCGCTGTCGCTCATAGACGGGATCTGGCAGCGGGATGGCGGAGAGCAGCGACCTGGTATAGGGGTGAAGCGGATGGGCGAATAGCTCATCAGAGTCCGCCAACTCCACCATCTTGCCGTAATACATGACTCCGATGCGGTCGGAGAAATACTTGACCACGGAAAGGTCATGGGCGATGAAGAGGATGGTCAGGCCGAGACGTTCCCGCAATTCATTCAGGAGATTGATCACTTGAGCCTGGACGGATACATCCAGGGCGGACACAGGTTCATCGGCGATGATTAGCTCCGGATTCATGATAACGGAGCGCGCAACGCCGATACGCTGCCGCTGTCCCCCGGAAAACTCATGGGGATAGCGGGAGGCATGCTCCCGTACCAGCCCCACCAGCTCCAGCATCTCATAAACCTTCTCATCGATTACTTTCTTATCCCGCTCCCCCTGAATGACCAGCCCTTCGGAAATGATTTCGCGGACAGTCATGCGGGGATCCAGGGAAGCAATTGGGTCTTGGAAAATCATCTGGATGCGGGTAATCAGTCGGCTTTTTCTTGCTTTCCGCAGCTCATCCTTATATTGGGCTTCTAACTGTGTCTTCTCCTCGCCGGATGCCGCCGCAATCCTGGGGGCATATTCTGCCCCAAGCTCTTCTATGCGCTTGGCGGCATACACTCTGTCATAGTTCTTCCGCTCCGTTCGGGCAGTCTTAATCAGTGCTTTCAGTTCGGCGATACGGGCGGGATCCGTCGTCTTCTTCAGCTCGTCCCTGTAGGACTGGACACCTGCGGCAATGCGCATGCCCTTGAAGAAGATGTTTCCGGAGGTTATATTGTACAGACCGATGATGGAGCGTCCGGTGGTGGTCTTGCCGCAGCCTGACTCGCCCACCAGACCGAAAACCTCTCCTTTCCGGATATCGAAGCTGACATCGTCGACAGCCTTTGTCACAAAATTACCTGTTTTAAAATACTGGCAAAGGTGTTCTACCCTCAGCAGGGGTTCCTGGTTACTCATTTGCGGCCTCCCTTCTCTGGTTCATTCTGGCGATACGTTCCGTGACGGCCTTGGGCGGATCTACCTTAGGCGCATCCGGATGCAGCAGCCAGGTCGCGGCATAATGTGTGTCGCTGATTTGGAACATGGGCGGCTGCCGCTCAAAGTCAATCTGCATGGCGTACTTGTTCCTGGGGGCAAAGGCGTCCCCTTTGGGCGGATAGATCATATTGGGCGGCGTGCCGGGGATGGCTGCCAGCTTTTCATTGGTATCCAAATCAGGCATGGAGGAGAGCAGCGCCCAGGTATAGGGGTGGGCGGCATGATAGAAAATATCCTCGCTGGTGCCGTATTCTACAATCTTTCCCGCATACATTACGGCCACACGGTCCGCCATATTTGCAACCACGCCCAGGTCATGGGTAATGAAGATTACGGACAGGCGGCGTTCCGTCTTCAGCCTGTTGATGAGCTCCAGAATCTGGGACTGGATGGTCACGTCCAGAGCAGTAGTGGGCTCATCGCAGATCAGGACGTCCGGATTGGCGGCCAGGGCGATGGCGATGACGATGCGCTGTCGCATACCGCCGGAAAACTCAAAGGGATACTGCCGGAAACGCTTGTGAGGCTCGGAAATGCCCACCTCCTCCATCAGCCGGATAGCCCGGTGCCTGGCGAGTCTGGGCGTCACCTTGTCGACGATGCCGGAAGCATTCTCCATCAGGCAGTCGATGACGCTTACCGTCTCGGCGTGGTAATCCCGGCTGTCCGCGGCATTCAGGAGCGCCTGATAATGCTCTATGAGGCGGCCGATGATGTGGGCCAGGTTCGTCTTGATGAGCTCTAAGTCGGTGACGGCAGCATCCGCCACTTCCCAGTCCGGCTTCCTGCCTTTGGCCATGATGGCGTCATATTTGCGTTTCTCCCGCTCGTACCTGCGCAGGATCCCCACATTGGCCTTGGCGCCGTGAAAATACTTATCCAGCTCGCTCTTCATGCTGGGGGAAAAGGTATAGACCAGGCTGTCCCTGCTCACGGCCAGGGGATCGATGGTTCCTTTGACTGCCGCGCTCAGTTTCTTCCAGGTGTCCATGCACTGCTTTTTATCCAGTTCCTCAGCGGCGTAAACCTGCCCTGCGGCTTCCAGCTCCTGAAGCGCCGCACGGATGCGGCTGTAGCACTGCTCAGCGGAATATGTCACGGCCCGCTGGGCATCGGATAGAAAGTCATTCATAAAATCTTTTAACAGATAATCCAGCAGAAAATCATTCAGCTTCTCCAGCGGCATATCCGGCAGCGGCTGGCTGGAGAAGGTCAGATAATAGCCCATGCGGAAGAAATTCGGCTTTGGCCTTGCCGCGCCTTCCGTCATGATCTCCCGCAGGCGGTAGAGATTTTCAAGCACTGCCTTGTAATCTTTCTTCTGGAAATTTCCCTCCAGGGCGGAAGCGTTCTGCGCAACTTCCGCTTTATACCAATCCGGGTCTACCACGTACTTGTTAAGGGAGGTGCGGCAGCAGCGGGCAATGTCTCTGATTCGGTCTGCCGCGCCCTTGGCCACGGTATTTTTTTC
This sequence comes from uncultured Acetatifactor sp., assembly GCA_910585665.1. Taxonomy (GTDB): domain Bacteria; phylum Bacillota; class Clostridia; order Lachnospirales; family Lachnospiraceae; genus Acetatifactor. The sequence continues at coordinate 123,859 of CAJUFI010000003.1, forward strand.
CAGCTCAAAGGCAATGATGCCGATATCGTCCAGCGCCTCCGTGGCAGCCTCGTGGGCGGTGTTGTAGGCGGCTTCCAGCTGGGTGTGCTTCTTTTCGAATTGCTGGAACTTCTGGCAGCTGACGGGTGCGCGGGCGCGTTCTTCTTCCGATCCGGCGCTGGCAGTCATCATGTCGCGCAGGTTTTTTAAACAGGTGCGGAAAGCGCGTTTGCTTTCCCGCTGACGGATTCTGCCCTTGAGAAGCATGGCCTCCGTCAGCTGCCGTCCGATTCGGACGATGGGGTTCAGGGAGGACATGGGATCCTGGAAGATCATGGCAATCCTGTCGCCGCGGATCTTATGGAAGTCCTCCTCCGATATTTTCAGCAGGTCCTGGCCGTCATATATGATTTCGCCGGATTCCACAATAGAGTTGCCGGCAAGTATCCCCAGGATGGCCTTGCTGGTAACGGACTTGCCGGATCCGGACTCGCCCACGATGGCCAGTGTCTCGCCCTTGGCCAGGTCGAAATCAATGCCGCGGACCGCCTGGACCTTGCCGTTGCCGGTGCGGAAGGAGATACGTAAATCCTGTACATGCAGTTTATTTTCCATCAGTCATCTATCCCCCTTGTGGTTGGATTGAACGCATCCCGAAGACCGTTGCCGAAGAGGTTAAAACAAATCATCAAAAGCCCCAGAAAGATACTGGGATAAAGCATGGCGTGAGGCGCGGTGGTGGCGGCGCCGTTGCCCTGGCTAAGCAGAGTGCCGATGGTGGTGCCGGCGTAGGTGGACAGATCCACTATCCCTAAGTAGGTCATGGAAGTTTCCGAATTGATGACGCCGGGAATCACCAGGGCGCAGGAAGTAATGATGGTGCCGATGGCGTTGGGGAAGATGTGCTTGAACATCAGCCGGGCATCCGAAGCACCCAGGGTTCGGGCTGCCATGACGAACTCCTGCCCCTTGAAGCGGTAGAACTGCTTTCTCGTCAGGGCCGCCATACCGATCCACCCCGTTAAGACGAAGGCAAACAGGAAAGACACCACCACGCCCACTTTCTGGGCCAGGTGGAGCTGGAACAGGGTGGTCACCACCACGAAAGGCACACCCGAGAGGATGTCACAGATACGATCCAGTGTCATGTCGATGGCACCGCCGTAGTAGCCCTGAATGGAGCCGTACACCGCGCCGATGCTCAGGTTGATGACCGAGACCAGAATGGCGAAAATCAGGGAAAAACGGGCGCCCAGGCCGATAGCGGTGAACAGGTCGAGCCCCATTACATTAGTGCCCATCAGATAGCTCGGTTCATGGCCGTTGAGATAAATATAGTAGTTGTAATACAGAATCCTACACTGAACCGAACCGGACTTGGCGGTGGAATAGACCCAGTCACCCGGATCATCCGCAAGCCGGAGGGAGTTATACGGCGCGCCGGCCCGGTCGGAGCGGGTGGAGTAAGCCGGAATATAGTTGCCCTCTTCGTCCAGGAGAGCAGTGCCATCGCTCTTCATCTTGAACCAGATGTTGGAGTTATCGCTGATGCCGTTAATATCCTCCGGATCCACATAGGGGTAAATGACCTGGATGCCAGTCTCGTTCTGCCAGTCCTGCAGCTTCTGGTAGTCCGCGTAGCTTAAGTTACGGTAGACGATGCCCATGGCGTAATAGGAATTGACCTCAATGTCGTAAGTATAGCGCTTGACCATCTGGCCGCGCTTCTTTTCCTCGGTCTCATGGGTGCCCCGGATGCGGATAATGGGATTCATGCCCGTTTCAATGCCGATGCCTTTCCAGATGGCCATGGCCTTGTCGTTCTGACTGTCCATGGTTTTGGCGCCGTTCAGAAACCCGAACTGAGAGAAAACGGGGCTGAAAGGCGGATAATTGACATACATGGGGTCTTTATCATTGGCAGTATATTGAGAAAAGACCGGCACAAAAATGGCATAGAGCACCAGGAACAGGAGGATCCACGCGGCGATCACCGAGGACTTGTTCTTGCCGAACCGAATCATGGCATCGGCAAAAAAACTCCGTGCCCTGGTCTGAAGCTCCTTGTCGTGAAGCTTCTCATTTTCCTGCACAAAAGCAAACTTCTCGGCAGGAATCCGTTCATTCATCATATCAGTCATCGTTTATACCCCCTTACTTTTTGGAACCCATGCGAATGCGCGGGTCGATAAAGCCGTAGCTGACATCCACCACAAGGCTGGCCGCCAGGCCGATGGCGGTGTAGAAGCAGGTGGACAACATGAAGATGTTGTAGTCCAGGCCCTTGATAGCGTTCAGGGTCAGGCCGCCCACGCCGGGGATGGAGAAGATGCCCTCGATGATGAGGGAGCCGCCCAGGATACCGATGAACTGACCGAAGACGGCGGGGACAATGACCACAAAGCAGTTACGCAGAGCGTGGCGCACCGTGGCCTGGGTGCGGGTCAGGCCCTTGGTGCGTGCCAGGAGCATGAACTCGCTGGTCAGCACCTCGGTCAGCTCGGCGCGGGTGGTGCGGGCGAAGCCTGCGATGGTGCCGAAAGAGAGGGCCATCACCGGCGGAATCAGGGAGAGGAACATCTTCCATGTAAAATAGTTGGTTCCGCCGGCCATGAGGAAGGGGAACCACTGGAGCTTAAAGCAGAAAATATATTGGATCAGAAAGGCGTAGACAAAGCTGGGCACCGAAATGACCACCATGGTCAGGGTGGAGATGGCGTAGTCAATCCAGGTGTTCTTCTTCAGCGCCGCGAAAATGCCCAGACCGATTCCGATTGGAATGGATCCAATGATGGAATACAGGTTGACGATCATGGAGGCAGGAAGCTTGCCCACAAAAATGTCCCACACGTTCTGACCGAAGTACAGCTTCTCGCTGAGGCCCCAGTCCCAATTGGTAAAAATATTCTTCAAAAACAGCCAGAACTGCGCCAGATACGGCTCGTTATAGCCCAGAGCCTCCCGACGCATGAGCACCACGGTAGTATGCGGATCCTCCGGCGGAAGCACCGGCAAGGGAAGCATGCGGACGAGAACGAAGCACATCAGGGTGATGATAAAAAACACCATAATCATATACAGTATTCTCTGGAGAATATATTTGACCATTCAAAGATCCTCCGTTTCTTTTATATTGGTTCTCGTATATGCCCCGCAGTCCGGCTGAGGGGCATATACGAGAACCAGTGAGTCTTCTAGTGTCAAGTATAATAGCAGAAGGGGGTGAAAAGCCGCCCCCTTCTTTTAGTCGTTACTTACCAAAAATTTGAGCGTAGGCTCGAAATCAATACTGAAGGGTGCCGCCCTGAGAAGCGACGTACTCGGCCCACTCAGCGTCGTTGTAATTATACTTCAGGTACTGGATGCCGCCGCGCTTCATCATGGGGTTGTACTCCTCCACCACGTAGTAGACCTGCTGGCTCAGCAGGGAACCGGAGCCGTTCTGCATAATCGGCACGCAGTTGTAGGCGGTGAGCATGAACTTCTCGATTGCGGCCAGGATGTTCAGACGGTTGTCCACGCTGGTCTGACCGTAGCCGAAGTTATACTCCTTTCCGTCCTGGGCGGTCTTCATCTCACCGTTCAGGCAGAGAGCCCAGTCGCGGACGCTCATGGTGATATCCGCGCCGTCCAGATTGATGGTCAGGTCGTACTTGCTGGCATCGAACCAGTTGCCCCAGTAAGCTTTGTTCGCATCGGTCCAGGTGTCGGCCATGCCGAAGGGATCCAGAGTGGCGCCAGACCAGCCGGCCATCTGGGTGTCCATCACGCCATTGCGAAGATTGTCAGACCACTTGTTGCCCACGGGGGCGGAGGGGGTAATCAGAATCTTGCCCTCAAGACCGGTACCCTCGGCCGCCTTATTCAAAGAAGTGTTCAGATACTCTAAGGTCTTGCTGTAGAAGTCGTTCACTTCGTCGCTCATGGCGTAAATCATGGTGATGGTCTGGTCGGACTTGCCGTCGCCGTCGGTATCGGTGATGTAGCCCTTTTCGATGCCCTCTTCATAGGCCTCCTGGAACTTATCCTTGGCAGTCTCGGGATCATAGCCGGTGATGGCGGCTACGGCCGTATCCAGGTCACCGTTATAGTCGTTCAGGTCGATGGAGTAGAAGTCCACCAGAGCCTGCTTCGCCTGAGGCGTGTCACGGTAGTAGGCGCAGGTCTCAGGATCGTAGATATAGGTGTTGCCGACGAAGGCGTAGCCGCCCTGGCGCTGGGGAGAGACGGTGGCTGCGAAGTTCTCGCGGTCGATGGCTACGGCACAGGCCCGGCGGAAGCTCTCCAGCATCTGCATCTCCAGGTCGGTGGTGTTCTTGTCAAAGTCTGTGGCGTTCTCGCGCTCCTTGATTACCTTTTCATGGCCGTTAAAGAGCAGGAAATAAATAGTCTCTGCGGGAGTGGCATAGTAGTAGTCGGAGGTGCGGTATTGGTCGAAGTCCTCGGACTGCAGGCCGTAGGTCATAAGCTGGCCTGCCAGAAACATCTGCTTACTGGTAGCGGCTTCCTTGACATACTGGATGTCCACATCAGTGGTCTGGTACATATGGTAGGTATTGCCGTCTTGGGGATCCACGTAGGTGTAGACATCGCTGTCCCAACCCCACCAGTTCTCGTTCTTGATAAAGTGCATGAGCTTATCCGCCTGGAACTCACTCATCTTATAAGGGCCGTAGGAAACGGAGGTATCCATGCTGGTGCCGTAGGTGCTGGACCAGACAGAGCCGGAGGCGCTCTCGGTTTCCTTCAGGTTGGCATCGTACAGGTCACTCTTGACCAGATACTGAGTACTCATGCCGTAGGTCATCAGGTAGAAGCCTTCCAGAGCGTTCGCATAGACAAATGTCAGCTCATTGTCGCCGCTGACGAAGAGTCCCACATTATCAAAGGAGTAGTCCGCCTCATAGGGGTAGCTGATGGTGCCGGCGAACTGGAGATCATAGCCGGTGCCGGCGTAGCTGCCATCGGGGCCAAGGTAGTTGTCCCACAGATACTTGGCGGAAACATAGTCCTCCTCCTGCCCTTCCTCCACGGCGGGGTCACGCACCATAGTGTCATCGGTGATGTAGCCCCAGTTGAACCGGCTGTCGGGGCCTGTAACGCCCCAGAAGCCGTTCATGTCCACGGCCACCTGGTCGTCGGTACCGCCGTTCTCAATGAAGTCGGCATAGGTGGTGCCGGCTTCTGCGAAGCTTTGGAACACGGGATTGCCGGCCAGGGCGTAGTTCTCGGCATTGACAACGGCATAGGTGCCGCGGTTATAGTCGCTGGAGCGGTAGTTAAGCAGCTCGGGGCGCAGGCAGCGCTCCAGGGAGTCCACGAAGTCCTGGGCGGTGATGGGGGTACCGTCGTCCCACTTCAGGCCATCACGGAGCTTGACGCTCCAGGCATAACCGGAGGTAGCGCTCTCAGGGATGTTGAACTGTGGATGAGAGGCCTTGACCTGCTCGGTGACGTCCACGGGGAAATCTGCCGCCATGGAAGGGACAATCACGTAGCCATCGAAAGCCTCGCGACCCTCCAGCGGGTGGAGTTCATCGTTGAAGAACAGGCTGTACAGACTGTCGGTGGTATAGTCAAAGTACACGGCATCGTCTGCGGTCTGATAGGTGTGCGGATTCCAGCCGGCAGGCAGGGTGCTGGCAGAGGTATTCCACGTATATGTAGCGTTCTCTGCCGCAGGAGTCTGGGTGTCTTGTGCGTCCTGTGATTCTTGGGAATCCTGTGATTCTTGGGTATCCTGGCTGCTGCCACCCGAGCCGCTGCCGGAAGCGTCTTCCGAACCGTTGCCGCAGGCTGCCATAGAAATGGTCATTGTCACAGCCAACAGCAGTGAGAAACATTTTTTCTTTCTCATAATATCCTCCTAATCTATATTTTTCATGCATACTTTCGCGCTGTATCGCTTTAAACTTCCAAGCTAACAAAAAAGATAGAAGATTGTGCCATCTACCTCCCTTTTGAATACTTGTATACAATGCAGTGCCGTACGCGGGTAACGTAGTTTAGTATAAATTATACTCTTAAGAATGTCAAGTTTTTTTGTCTGACTCTAAACAGAAACTGTAAATTCTACAGCGCAAAATTTTAGCATATTCAACTTTTATGTCTTGCCTTTTCGTCACTTATCTGGACAATACAAAATACACCCCCTCCTACCATCCGTAAAAACGCCAAACAATACGATGCAAACGCACTGCAAATTATTCAAAATATACATTTTGCATTTTCTGTCGTCCAATTCTTCACGGTTTGACAACGGTATGAGGGATTCCCTGAAACTGTGCCTGTCATCTCCGCCCGCTTTCGACAATAAATGCATTCAACTTATCGCTTGCCGCCCGTTTTTGTTCTTCAAAGCTGTGGGCATAGATATTCATGGTCGTGGAGCAGCTGGCATGTCCCAGGTACCTGGAGATATCAACGATATTCACATCCAGGTAATTCAGCAGAGTTGCGCAGGAATGCCTCAGCCCGTGGAGAGGAATGGAGGGCAGCTCTGCCAGACCTTCCGAAGCCGCCTGCCCGGGATGCAGTGCCACCCATCGGTTGTACCGCTTCAGATGCCTGACAAAATGCTGATAGGCAGTGGATTCCCCCATTAGACGTCCGTCCCGGCGGGTGAACAGATTGCCCGCTCCCCGCCAGCTGCTGCCAAGTTCCTCACTATGCTGGTCATACTGTTCCCGGTATTCCGCAAGCAGCGGCAGGATGCTCTCCGGAAAGGGGACTTTGCGGACGGAGATTCTGTTCTTGGGTTCCTTATAGTCAAAACCGTGCTCTGTCCTTCCGATGGCTTTGGAAACGGAAATCTCCCGCTGCCCGAAATCAATATCCTCCCAATGCAGAGCCAAGGTCTCTCCTTTTCTGAATCCGCAGAACAGGGAAAGTGTGTAGAACACCCGGTACTGAATAGGTACCCGGTAGATTCTGCGTGAACTTTCCGCCCCCCGGATGTTTTCATCCGTTTCTGCTTCAGAATGTTCCCCGCAGTCTTCCTCATAAGTCAGCTCCAGGGATTTCAGAAAAATCAGTGCCTGTCTCGGGGTAAAGTATCGGAGATTTTCCGTCTCCTTAAGCTTCTTTGGTTTTCTGGCGTTCTGGCATGGATTCATTTCTATGAGATTCCATCTTCTGGCCGTTCCGAAGATTCGGTTCAGCACATTGGCATATCTTCTGATGGTGCCGGGAGCATATTCCCCGGTGAGCATTTGGTAGAAAGCTTCGATATCCGGTGTTCGCACATGGGCAATCCTGTAGCTTTTGAAATAAGGAAGAATTTTTTTGCGAAGCAGCTGTTCATATCCCACGTACGTTCCGGCCGCAAGGTTTTCTCTCTCATTTTCAAGCCATTGACGGGCAAATTCCTCAAAAAACATATGGGAATCTGCAGGCACATGACCGTACTTCAGTCTGTCCTCCAGATTCAATGCGTATTTCAGGGCTTCCCTTTCCTGCTGCCTGGGCGAAGCGGACTGGTTTACGGAACAGGTGAAATGCTTGGTGCGTCTATGTCCCTGCTCATCATACCCCAGACTGATGACAATGCGGTAGACAATCCGCCCGTTTTTGTGTGTGACTCTTTTCAATGATGCCATATCGAACCCTTCTTTCTTCTTTAGTCTGACAAACGTGTGTTTGCAGTGGAATTATAACAAGGCTGCCCGAAAAAGTCCAGTTTGTCCACCCGACATTTTAAGCGTAATTTATACTATACTACGTTGTTACATACGGCACTGTATTGTATACACGTATCCAATCATGGGACGAATAGAGATAAAGTGTTCCAGTATGTGAGTCAAAATCTATCGAGAGGAGAAAGATTATGAAAAAGAAAGTTATTAGCCTGATGCTTGCTTCGGCTATGGTATTCAGCCTGGCTGCCTGCGGCGATGATGGCGCGCCTTCTGATTCTTCCAGTTCTTCCGAGTCGGCCAGCGAGTCCTCCGGCTCATCGGAAGAGGAGTCAAGTTCCGAGTCGAATACCGAGTCGGACAATTCCAACTGGGACGGTGCATACATCGAAGCGGATGATTACAGGGCATACATAAGCCATGACCTGGATCAGCTGGTTGCCGATATGGAGGAGCAGCTCACGGCAGAACAGAAGACAGCAGTGGATGCCGCCAAGACGGCAGGACAGGAGGCCATTGCTGCTGCAGGTACGGTTGCAGATGTGCAGAAGGCTTACGATGACGCATTTAAAGCGATTCTCGAATGTGTCCCCGTAGCCAACGGGCTCGTTTCCTTGTCGGATGCGGATTATGACGCCAGAGCCGATATGCTGGGAATCCTGGAGACCTATGGCGTGAGGAACGGCATTACCGGCATGTCCATGTATGAGAATGGTAATCTGCAGATGTACAATCCTCGTGTCACTTTGGGTACTGAGAACTATATCATCGGATATGGCTTCGGTACGCTTGCCGAGGGTTCCATCACTGCAGACCTTGAATATGAGAGCAATCCCGATTGGAAGAGATACTATCATTCACTGAACGCTTCTGACCCCGGTACCTTGAACTATCTCAATGACCAGGGCAGCGAGGTGGCTACCTTCTATAATTATATTGCGGCAGGCTATTTTGAAACTTTTATGAACGATATCAAGGACGGTTATGAGTGGACGCCGCTGCTTGCCATGGAGATGCCTGTAGCCATGAACGATGACGACGGCAACGGGACGGCTACCAAGTGGAGATTCCAGGTCCGCACCGGAGCGGAAGGCCTGAAGTATACCACTGGCTCACAGATAGAGTCCAGAGCTGCCTTCAACAACAGAGAAGTAGCCCTTGAGGACTACGAGACGCCTTTCAAGCTTTTGCTCACACAGAGCAATCAGATGTTCAGAGGCGCTGAGATGGCAAACAATTCCACTGGCGCCATTGTAGGGGCAAAAGCTTACTATGACGGCACAGCAAACGGTTTCAATCAGAATCTTTGGGACAAGGTAGGCATCAAGACCTATGAGGAGGACGGAAAGAGCTATTTCGAGTATGAATTTACGCAGGAAATGAATGCTTTCTATGCTATGTACTACATCAATAGCGGCCTGAATATGCCCATTCCCCAGGACTTCCTTGACCTTGTGACCATTGAGAACTACCTGGGCTTCAATAATGACGCCACAGAGACCCCTGTGGACAATTCCCTGTCATTAGGCTCTTATTACCTGGAAGCCTATAATCAGGATCAGGAAGTTGTATATAAGAAGAACCCGAATTATGTATATGCGGATACCAAGTACAGCATTGAAGGTATCCACATCAAGATTTTCCCTGCTGTGAAGGATGACAAGCTTGCATCTATCAATGAGTTCCTGGCAGGACATACGGATGCGGCTTCGATCCCCCAGGAAATGCTGGATGAGTACCGCAACGATCCTAGAACCAGGAGCACCAAGGGAGACTCTGTATTCAAACTGAACGTGAATGCTCTGGATGCGGAGACCTGGGAGGAACTGTTCGGCGAGAACGGAACTGTGACACAGACTCCCAAAGCAGATTACTGGGAGGTGGAGCCCGCCCTTGGCAACAGCCACTTTGTAAAGGCGCTGAACTATTCCATTGACCGTCAGACCTTTGCCAATGCAAGAGGAAGTATCCCTTCGGTGGATTACCTGTCCTCCAACTATTTGTCCAACCCTGAGGATGGCATCTCTTACAGCAGCACCGATGCCCACAAGAAGGCGGTGGCTCCTTTGCTGGAGGAGACAGACGGCTATGGCTATTCCCTTGAGCTGGCCAGGGAGTATTTCAGAGTAGCCCTGACTGAACTGGAGAATGCAGGCGCATATACACCGGGAACGGCGGAGTCCCCTACCGTGATTCATCTGGAGTTCGCGTGGATGTACCCTCAGAACGAGGAAGGCTATCACAATGAGCTTAAGGTGTTCTTCGAATCCGCGTTCAATGATCCCAGCGTTTCCGAAGGAAAATATCAGCTGAGCTGTGATTTCTGGGTGGGAAATGACTGGCAGGAAGTATATAACAACAAGATGCTGGTTGGACAGTATGATATCGGATTTGGTTCCATCTCCGGTAATCCTCTGAACCCTCTGGACTTTGTAAGCGTATTGTCCACCAATCAGAAGATTTCCAACAGCTTTACCCTGAACTGGGGCGCTGACACCAACGATGCGGATGTGTACCCTATCGTGTACAATGGGGAGCGTTACTCCTATGATGCTTTCTATCTGGCTGCAAATAACCAGGCCATCGTGTCCAACGGCAGGAACGAAGACGTAGTGAGCTTTTCATATGAGCCCATAGCCAAGAACGAAGACGGATCCTATAGCGGCGCAATGGAAATCAAGGCAGCCCTTCCGGATCTTACGGTTGTGACGCCTACCGCGATTGCATGCTGCAACTATGAGCGTTACCGCAACGGTGATGGCGAGTATGATGAGACCAATGTTGAGTTCGAGGTTGAGGATAAAGGAGATGGCGTGACCCGTATTACCTTTACCGTACCGGCTGATGTGGCAGCCGACTACGCTACAGGAAGCGGCACTTCCGAAAATCCTACTGGGGTAACTGGGTTTGACTTCTATTATGATTACACCCTTGACGGGAAAGAGACCGCGGGGAACTACTATTCGGTAGAAGATACGTTTGTTGTAGAATAAAGAAGAAAAACCAACAGTTGTTCATTTGAAGGTAATGTGGTTGGCTTGCCGGCTGCATTACCTTTCAAGTATATGGGGATGCAGGAGGAGACCGTACCATGGCAAAATATGTTGCAAAAAGAATAGGCCTGGCGTTTATGACGGCCTTCATCATACTTTCATTGACTTTCATTTTAGTAAAGCTCCTGCCGTTTGAACGGCCTATCGGAGGAGATGCCCAACAGATTGCTTATTTCGATAAGCAGTACAGTCTGGGATATGTCTATCGTTTTGATTATGAGAAAACGGATTTGGGCGAGTGTTTGTATAAGACGCCTTCAACCAATGGCCGCTCCAATTACTACTATATGGTGCCGGTCATGAAACAGTATACGAACTGGCTGAAAAACATTGTCACGAAATGGGATTGGGGGTACAGCAAAACATTCCAGCCCAATGTCTCTGCGGGGGTCATTATCGGTTCGCGAATCGGATATTCTATTCGGCTGAATATTTTATCTGTGATTTTTTCCGTGCCCATAGGAATTTTATTAGGCATATGGGCGGCTTTAAAAAAGAATACAATGACAGACCATACGATTTCCACGTTGGTCATGGTTTTCATATCGATTCCCAGCTTTGTCCTGATTTCTTTTATTCTGAGGATATTCAGCTATGATCTGGGATGGCTGCCGTCTTCGTGGCCCACGGCCTCGGCTACGGCGGCGGTGAAGGCACAGGGGTACATCATACCCGTGTTTTGTCTGTCCTTTGGCTCTATCTGCGGCTACTGCCGTTTCACCAGGGCAGAGCTCTGCGAAGTGATGGAGAGCGATTATCTGCTTCTGGCCCGCACCAAAGGGCTGACAAGGAGACAGGCGATTCTGCGCCATGCCATGAAAAATGCCATGGTGCCGATCTTCCCTTCCATATTGGCGGAGTTCATCGGTATCCTGGGCGGTTCCATGATCCTGGAGCAGTTGTACGGTATTCCGGGTATCGGGAAACTGTTCGTCCTGGCGCTGAATTATAAAGATTATGATATATTGTTCGTGGACATGGCAATTTTTACCACACTGAGCCTTTTGGCGGGGGTGTTGCTGGATCTGTCTTATGGCTTTATAGATCCTAGAATCAGAATGGGGGCGAAGAAATAATGGCTGATACAAAAAAAGACATCACGTTCAGAGAAGATGATTTCGTCCTGATTCAACAGAATACAAGAGTTACGGATAAAAAGCTTGACACAAAGCCCACCACCTTTTTCAAGGACGCGATGAAGCGGTTCCGAAAGAACCAGGCTTCAGTTGCGGGCAGCATCATTCTGGGCATACTGGTCTTGCTGGCCATCCTGGTACCGATGCTCTCTCCCTGCAATATCACTACAGTGAGCACGCCGGAAGCTTTCCTGGCGCCTAAGCTCTTCGAAGCCGGAACCGGTTTCTGGGACGGTACAAGGAAATACACGAGAATCGTGTACGATACGGAGAACGAGGTTCCCGCTGTTTCGGATAAATATTCTGTTGCCGCGGTCAAGTCCGCGCTGGTGAGCATTACCGTGGACACAGAGCCTACCAAGATCGACACGGCAAATCCTTATGGGACAGGTGGCGTGGTGGTGCTGGCCACAGATGCCGCTTTGGAGGACAAGAATGCCCTCATGTCGTCCAAAGCGTTGAACTTCGACGTGAACGGCGGCTATAGATTGGATGTGGCTTTCAGCGAGGAAGAGGGGGTCGCGAGCTCGGAAGCCGGTGAATACGCAGTCTATCTGAAATCAGGGGATGATATCATCATGCTCCGGGACTTCTCCCGGGATTACAGCGCCCTGTCCGTGGACATAGGCCAGGTGCTGGAAGGGGCCGGGCTCGATTCCCTGCGGGCGCAGATTGTGTTCGAGGTGAAGTCCGCCCCATCGAATTTCCAGTATGTCCTGATTGAGAGCGCTGTCATCAGCGCAAAGGATTCGGTGGAGAACGGGGAGGAGATAGCGGAGGCCTCTATCACGGATGCCACGGATTTCGTCAATGAAAGTGATGTGAACTCCCTTGCTTACTGGTCTTGTACCGGGCGCAAGGGAATCCATGACTCCATAGTCTATTACTGCGATTATGTCCTGGACACTTACGAGCTTGTCTACGGCGATGCCGATTTGATGACTTATCCCGCTTCGGAGCTGAATCGATGGATTGATGCGGGCTATTGTACCTATGATTACCAGGTTGGGCCGGAATCTTTTGTGAAGCTCAGCGATGAGTGCCCCATTGATGTGGTGGAGAGCCAGACTGTGATGGGCATCACGAAGAAGCTTTCCAGCATCACTGCCAGCGGCTACGGCTATCGGAAGCTGGGGTATACAAAAGCGCCTAAATTCATATTTGGAACGGATTCCTCCGGATTTGACCTTTTCAAGCGTTCCTTTGCGGGATTGCGTACCTCTTTGATCCTGGGTATCTGTACGGCGGCGTTCTGTTTCTGTTTTGGACTGGTGTGGGGTTCTATTTCCGGCTATTTCGGCGGCAGCCTGGATCTGTGGATGGAGCGTTTCTGTGAAATTCTCGGCGGCGTGCCCTGGATTGTGGTCATGACATTGTGCATCCTGCATCTGGGGAATAACTTTTTCACATTTTTCCTGGCTCTGTGCTTTACCGGATGGATTGGGACGGCTGCCAGGACCCGTACCCAGTTCTACCGATTCAAGGGACGTGAATATGTGCTTGCGTCCAGGACTTTAGGCTCATCGGATATGCGGCTGATTTTTAAGCATATTCTGCCTAATTCCATGGGAACGATTATTACCTCCAGTGTTCTGATGATTACGAGCACGATTTTTTCCGAGGCAACGCTGGCCTTCTTAAATCTTGGGCTCCAGGGGGTCCAGTCATTCGGTGTCATGATGTCCAACAACCAGCAGTATCTGGGCGTTTATCCGAATCTGGTCATTTTCCCGGCTGTCATCATGGCACTGATGATGATTTCGTTCAATTTGTTCGGCAACGGACTGCGTGACGCATTTAACCCGGCTCTGAAAGGAAGCGAATAGTGTGCTCACACGGAAGAATCGCAAGGAAAGCGATTTTTCCGGATATGGAAAGGAAAGATATGATATGGCAGAGGATAAAGTTTTATCGGTAAACAATCTTGCTATCAATTTTAAGACAGATAATGGCATCCTGAAGGCTGTTCGCAATATTTCATTTGACCTGAACCGGGGAGAGACGCTTTGCATCGTGGGGGAATCCGGCTCGGGAAAATCGGTCACCTCAAAGGCGATTATGGGAATTCTTGCCAACAATGCGATTATTGAGAATGGAAATATCATGTACCGCGGGGAGAATCTTCTGGAGGTTTCCGAGGACGAGTTCTATAAGATTCGCGGCCATAAGATAGGAATGATATTCCAGGATCCCCTGTCCTCCCTGAACCCGATTGTGCGCATCGGCAAGCAGATAACGGAGGCGATGCTGATCAATTCGGATAAGCTGAAAATCATGTATCAGGATCTGATCAGCGACGATCTCATCCGCTACAAGAATACCCTTGCCAAGATGAACATTGAGATCGCCAATGAGAGGAAGAGGCTGGAGACCTTTATTTCCGAGACCACAGCCAGCCAAAAGGAAGGGGGGAATACGGGAGCTTCGGACAAGGCGGCATGCAAGAAGGCCATTCAGGAAAAGAAGGCTGCTTTTAAGGAATTTGAGAAGAAGACCCGGGAATCCTATGAGAAAAAGGCAAAAGAGCTGAAAGCGGTGTTGGAGGAGACACAAAGAAAAGCGAAGCAGCAGGTAAAGGAATACAAGGAAAAGGTGACGGCAGAGCACAAGGCACGTCTCGTGGAATTGGAAAAGAAGCTGGAGTCGGCTTCTGCCACGGAAGAAGCCAGCGTCAAGGCGGAGATAGAGAACGAGAAGCTGGAATATGTGAACAAGCTGAAATTGACCAAGGCGGAAGCGAAAAAGCGTGCCATCGAAATCATGCGGGAAGTAGGCATACCGGATCCGGAGAGGCGCTTTAAGCAGTATCCCTTTGAGTTTTCGGGTGGTATGAGACAGCGTATCGTCATTGCCATCGCGCTGACGGCATCCCCGGAGATTTTGATCTGCGATGAACCTACTACGGCGCTGGATGTGACGATCCAGGCTCAGATACTGGAGCTGATCAACCGAATCAAGGCAGAGAGGAATCTTTCCTGCATCTTTATCACCCATGACCTGGGCGTGGTGGCGAACATGGCTGACAGAGTGGCAGTGATGTACGCGGGGAAAATCGTGGAATATGGCACTGCGGAGGAGATTTTCTATGATCCCAGGCATCCTTATACCTGGGCGCTGCTTTCCAGTATTCCGGATGTGGACAGTAAGGAGAAGCTGGAAGCAATCCCAGGGACGCCGCCCAATATGATCTATCCGCCCAAGGGGGACGCGTTCGCCGCGCGAAGCAGATATGCCATGAACATTGATTACAGGGAAGAGCCGCCTATGTTCAAGGTCAGCGACACCCATTACGCTGCCACATGGCTTTTGGATCCTCATGCGCCGAAGGTTGAGATGCCGAAGATCGTGAGTGAAAGAATCCGAATTTCACTTGAGGAGGAAAAAGGAGATGAGTGAGAAGAAAAACCAGGCACCGGACAACATCACGGCTGTTGCGTTCAACAGCCAGTATAAAATAGACTCGAAAGTAAAGCAGAAGCCGGAGCTCCGTGAGAAGGGGATCATCCTCTCTGTCAGGCATCTGAAGCAGTTCTTCTTCATGGGAAAAGGAATCAACCGTCAGAAGTTGAAGGCGGTTTCCGACATATCCTTTGACATCAGGGAGGGAGAGTGCCTTGGCATCGTGGGAGAGAGCGGATGCGGCAAGACCACTACAGGGCGCAGCATCATACGTCTCTATGACATCACATCCGGTTCCGTCTATTACAAGGGAGTTCGGATAAGCGCAGGAGCCAGGTGGAATAAAAAAGAGATTAAATGGACGAAGATCCGCGGGGAACAGGAAATCAAGGAGATAAAGGAAAAGCTTGAGAAGGACATCGCTGCCCTGGACAAGAGCAAGGGGGAGTATTATAAGACAAAGTCGGAGGAGCTGAAAAAGAATGCGGACAAAGCCGTGGCGGATATCGAAGCCAGGATTGCCAGCACAAAAGAAGTACAGCAGCAGAAGATAAAGCAGATAAAATATGACAATGAGCATGTGAGCCGGAAGCTGCTGAATGAGATCCAGATGATTTTCCAGGATCCGGTGGACTCTCTGGATCCCCGCATGACGGTGGAGGATATCATTCAGGAAGGCCTGAGGATCCAGGGGTTCCGAGATAAGAAGGAAAACCATAAGAAAGTAGTGGAGATGCTGAACAAGGTAGGCCTTGTGGAGGAGCATGCTTCCCGGTATCCCCATGAGTTCTCCGGCGGCCAGAGACAGAGAATCGGCATTGCCAGAGCGATTATCATGAATCCCAGGCTTTTGATCTGTGATGAGCCGATTTCCGCGCTGGATGTGTCCATCCGTGCGCAGGTCATCAACCTTCTGAACGAACTCCAGGAGGAAATGAATCTGTCCATTATATTTATTGCCCATGATCTGTCTGTGGTGAAATACTTCTGCGACACGATTGTAGTAATGTACTTCGGCAAGGTGGTGGAAAAAGCGTCCAGCACGGAGCTTTTTGCCCATCCCATGCATCCTTATACCAAGGCGCTGCTTTCCGCGATTCCGAAGCCGAACCCTAAGTCGGAGAAGAAGAGACAGCGTATCCTTTATAACCCGTCCGAGGTGCATGACTATGAGCATGGCGACAAACCGGAGCTGCGGGAGCTGAGGGAAGGACATTTTGTGTACTGCAACAAGGCAGAGTATGAAAGATATATGGAAGAATTGAAGGCGTAAAAATATGACATCCTGGAAAAGATATGGAGCAGCGCTTGTGCTGAATATTGTCCTCGCCCTGTTTGTGCTTCTCATAAAAGGGTTTGATCTGAGGATTTATTATGTAGATGCCCTGGGGGTAGCGGGCGCTGTCTCCATTCTCCTGGGGCTGCTGTTCTGGGTAGCGTCAGCCGGAGCCTTTGACATGGTGGGATACGGTTTTTCCGCCCTGTTCACCAACAGGAAATACAAGGATTTATACGAGTATACCACTCGAAAAAATGAGAAGAGGAGCAGGCATCGGAAATCCTTTGTGCCGTTTCTTGCAGTGGGCGCGGTCTTTCTGCTGGTTTCTTTCCTGATTCCGTTGGAATAACGGGGAGAGTAACAATAACGGCAAAATATCAGAATTTGGAAAAAATGGTTGCTTTTTTGGCTGGACTGTGTTAAGATATCAGCAGTTTAGAGACCTTAGGAGGTGTAAGACAGTTGGGAGTTTTGAAGATTATCTTGACAATCATGTTCATCATAATATGCATAGCGCTTGTAGTGTTAGTATTGATGCAGGAAGGGAAGTCTGCCGGACTTGGAGCCATCAGCGGAGCTGCAGAGACCTATTGGGGCAAGAATAAAGGCCGCTCCATGGAAGGCCTTCTGGTGAAGCTTACCAAGATACTGGCTGCATTATTCATGATTCTTGCGGTCATACTGAATCTGAACGTATTTTAAGATACTTTAAAAGGACACTCTTGTGGAAGCTGCAAGGGTGTTTTTTTATCATTTGCAGACAATGGTTGATTGGGGGTGCTGTATGGAGACGAATAAAGATAAGTCCTCATGGGAGGCCAGGAAGAAAATAATCTGTGAGCTGGTGGACGATTCCATCTACGTTCCCATGAAGGAGAAGGAGATGGCTGCATTCATGCAGGTGGCGAAAGAGGACAGGGAGGAATTCCGTGAAATCCTGCGGGAACTTCTGACAGAGGGAAAGCTGACGCTCACCCCCAAGGCAAAATATGTGAAAGCAAGCGGCCGGGCTTTGGTGGGGACTTTCATCAGCAATGCCAAAGGCTTCGGCTTCGTTGAGATAGAAGACACAGATAAAGGGCATCTCCGGGAGGGCAACCAGGGTCGTAAAGAGGATCAGGGGCGCAAAGCGGACCTTTATATACCCGAGGGCAAGACCGGCGGCGCGTTCCACAAGGATACCGTGGAAGTGATGCTTCTGCCCGGGAGCGAGGGCAAGCGCCAGGAAGCGCAGGTGGTGCGCATCATTGCCCGGGGAACCACCCAGGTGGTGGGCACATATGACAGTGTCAGGGATAACTACGGATTCGTAGTCCCGGACAATGCCAAGCTGCCCCGGGATATCTTCGTTCCCAAGGAGCATTCCAAAGGAGCCATGAGCGGCCACAAGGTGGTGGTGGAGATTACGGACTACGGCTCTGAGCGGAAAAGCCCTGAGGGCAGGGTGGTGGAGATTCTGGGGCATATGAACGACCCAGGCGTGGACATCATGTCCATCGTCAGAGGCTATGAGCTTCCGGTTGCGTTTTCCACGAAGATTATGAATCAGGTAGAGCGGGTGTCCCAGGAGGTCTCCGAGGCGGACACAGCCGGGCGCAGGGATCTGAGGGATGTGGTGATGGTCACCATAGACGGAGAGGACGCCAAGGATTTGGACGATGCGGTCAGCGTCACTTATGACGGAGAGCGGTACCATCTGGGTGTCCACATCGCGGATGTGACCAATTATGTACAGGAGAATTCTGCTCTGGACAGGGAAGCTTTGAAGCGGGGGACCAGCGTATATCTGGTGGACAGGGTGATCCCCATGCTGCCCCACGCGCTGTCCAACGGCATCTGTTCGCTGAACGAGGGCGTGGACAGGCTGGCGCTGAGCTGCCTGATGACGGTGGATCCGGACGGGGAGATTTCGGATTATGAAATCTGCGAGTCCGTGATCCGGGTCAGGAAACGCATGTCCTACACGGTGGTGAAGGCCCTGCTGGAGGACGGGAGCCTGACAGAACAGGCGGAGCATGCCCAGTATGCAGAGCTTCTGCCCATGTTCCGGGAGATGGAGAAGCTGGCCGCCATTCTGCGGGAGAAGCGCCGCAAGAGGGGCTCCATCGACTTTGACTTCCCGGAGTGCAAGATATTGCTGGACAGGGACGGGCATCCCACGGACATCAGACCCTATGAGCGCAATGTGGCCACGGACATCATAGAGGACTTCATGCTGGCTGCCAACGAAACCGTGGCCCAGCATTTCTACTGGATGGAGATGCCCTTCGTATACCGTGTCCACGACGTGCCGGACGCCCAGCGCATCCAGAAACTGGCGGCCTTCATCAACAATTTCGGCTATTACATGAAAGCGGTGGGAAGAGCGGGACAGAAGATCTCCGGCGAGGAAGTCCACCCCAAAGAGATACAGAAGCTGTTGGCCAAAATCGCGGGAACCCCCGAGGAGGCCATGATCAGCCGCCTGGCCCTGCGGAGCATGAAGCAGGCCAAGTACAGCACGGAGTGCACGGGCCATTTCGGCCTGGCGTGCCAGTATTACTGCCATTTCACTTCCCCCATACGCAGATACCCTGATTTGCAGATACACAGAATCATCAAGGAGCAGCTGCGTGGAAGGCTGAAGGAGGAGCGGATAGCCCATTACCGGGAAATTCTGCCGGAGGTGGCAAAGCACAGCTCCGAGACGGAGCGCAGAGCGGATGAAGCAGAGCGGGAGACCGACAAGCTGAAGAAAGTGGAGTACATGGAGGAGCGCATCGGGGAGACCTTTGAGGGCGTTATCTCAGGCATCACCAGCTATGGGCTCTATGTAGAGCTGCCCAACACAGTGGAGGGCCTGATCCATGTCTCCAAGCTTCCCGGAGATTACTTCTACTATGACGAGAGCACCTACGAAATGGTAGGCCAGGCCACCGGCAAGAGCTATAAGCTGGGAATGCCCGTGAAAGTATGCGTGGAAGACTGCGACCGCTTCAACCGGACCATTGACTTCAGCATCCAATAAGAGGCCAATCCAGGCCCGGAAGAAATGGTGGACGCATCTCTATGCGGCCAAGAT
>CAJUFI010000004.1 GCA_910585665.1 uncultured Acetatifactor sp.
AAATACAACGAAAACAGCTATAAACTCGCATCAGTTATTTGTAGACAATTCCTTAGGAACTGTGGGAAAACAACCGATACGGCTTCTTCAGGAAAAAGTGCAGTGCGCTTAGCGGATATATGCCTCTACCTGTATCCCTCCGCCCCGGAAAGTGACTTTGACCGCCCCAGACTGCGCTGTCTGGACGATGAATGTCCCGGACTCCTCCAGACGTTCCAGCAATTCCGCATGGGGATGTCCGTACCGATTGTTCCGGCCGCTGGAAATCACTGTGAGAGACGGCGCCAGCTGCTCCAGAAGCTCACTGGGTGTGGAATTCCTGGATCCGTGATGGGCCGCTTTCAGCACGGTGATATTTTTGATATCTCTGGACAGAATCTCCCTCTGCAGAGCTGCCTCCCCTTCATTCTGCACATCTCCCGTCAGCAGCATCGTCCACTCTCCCACCGATGCTCCGCCCCGCAGAAAGGAACCTGTCCCTTCCGAAAACTCCACCAAAAAGCACTCCGAATAGCCGTTCACATCCTGTGTCCCCACGTCTTCGCCCGGGTGAAGACAGGTAAAGGCCGCGCTCCCGCACTTCCAGCCGTCCCCTGCCTGTAGGAACCCCACCGGAACAGGAGTCTCCTGTGAGGCTTCCGCCGCAGCGAGCAGCAGTTCTCCCAGCTGTTCCTGTCTTGCGCCCTCCGGAATCGCAGGCAGCAGAAGCTGCCCCACCGTAATTCGGTTCTCGCCGCCTGTCTCCAGCAGCTCCACCGCTCCGTTCACATGGTCGGCATCCGGATGGGATAAAAATATGGCATCCACTTTCCCTATCCCATAATATTTCAAGCATGGAATCAGCAGATACTTTCCGATATTTCTGCGGCTGCTGCTGCCGCAGTCGAATAGATAATTCTCCCCGGAGGCAGTGCGCACCAGGATACAGTCCCCCTGCCCCACATCCAGGAACAGGACGCTGTTTTCCGCCGCCGGACGGATAGCGAACAGAAGCACGGCAGACAGGATGATGCATACGCTTACGCCCTCCCTTCTGAACCTTCGCCGATACCTTTCTGCGGAATCCGCTTCCGGAATGCCCCGGGCCAGCGGCGGCAAGGCAGCCTTCCCGCCTCCTCCTTTGGCTGCGCCCGCCAGACCAGACTCCGCTTTCCCAGATGCCTCTTTTTTCATATAGTTCCGGAGAACAACGGCTCCCCCCAGCAACAGATAGTAGACTACGATCTGCCATAGTTCCGGACAGCCCGGATTCCAGGTATGAAAGGGCAGTCTGTCAAAACAGCCGCACAGGAATTCATAGGATTTCAAGATGCAATAGTCGACAATCCCCAGCAGCCCAAGCCCCGGCACCAGCATTGCCAGCAGCCCTGCAATCATCATGGGCTTCATGAAAGGAAGGACGAAAAGATTCAGAAACACAGAATAAATCGGAATCTCGTAATAGAACCACAGCTGGACAGGAAGCGTGGCCAGTGTGATGGAGAGACTGGCAAAGACTGACGAAAGCAGCAGCTCCCGAAGCTTCCTCAATGCCTTTCGAATCCTCCCCTCATCCCGCGCCATGCTCCTATGCAATTCCGGCGTCAATGCCGGGCATACCAACCCAATCCCCAGGACGGAAGTGAACGAAAGCAGAAAGCCGCTGTTCTGCAGATAGCAGGGATTCCCTGCCACCATCACCGCCGCCATCACGCCCAGCGCCGTCAGCATATCATATGTCCTGCCCGCCATCTCTCCCAGCATCTTGATCAGGTACATCCCAATGGCACGGCAGGCGGACACGCTGAATCCAGTCATGCAGCCATACAGGAACAAAAGGATGCTTCCCCCCACAGCGGCAGGGCAGACAGGAAGACCCAGCCTGCGAAGCAGGCGATAGACGCTCATGCCGATGATCGTAATATGCAGCGAGGATATGGAAAGAATGTGCAGAATGCCGTTTCGCTTGTAGAGATCCTTCAGTTCACTGTCCAGGTCCTTCTTGTCACCCAAAAGCAGGGCGCTCATCACCGCCGCCTCTTTCTCCGGGAAAATGCGGTAGAGCCTTGCCTTCAGGCGGCATTTGAGCTGATACAGCGCCTCCCGCACCGGCCAGCATTCCTCCCCCTTGGCCAGAACGCTTGCCTTGCGCAGCTTTCCGCCGATTCCAAGCGTCCTATAGTAGACAGCTGAATCGAATTCACCGGGATTGGTGGCATGGGAATAGGGCGCGAACGTTCCCCGGACGGCCACCCTGGTACCCAGAGGGACTTCCTGTCCATCGGCTAATTCACAGATCAGATTTTCCTGACATAGGATTTCCCGCCGCGAATCTGCGGCAGACTGCCCTGAGGCATCAGATTCCAAGACAATGACAGATTTTAGATAAAGGGATGTCCCATCCTTTTGATACACCTGCCCTGTGACCAGCAGTTCAGCTGCCTCCGGCAGCTGAGCCGCGCTGGTACGGCCCGGCGGCACACCGTCCGCCCATCCGGCCCCCAACCGGATGGCCGCAACGATCACCAGGAACAGGGCAGCCAGAGCCAAAGGCCGCCTCATATGCTCCTCCTTTCTAATGCAGCTTCCTCGCTGTCCTCTTCACGGTGAAGAACATCAGTATCCCGGCCAGCGCCCCCATCAGCAGATAGGACTGCAGCATCGGCCCGAAATTGTAGCTCTCTCCGCTCCATACCATGCAGAAGTCCCGGTTGATATAGGTGACAGGCAGAAAATCCGCCAGAGCCTGGACGCCGTCAGGCATATTGTCATAAGTGATCCCCATCATGCCCCCCAGAATCATAAACACAAAATACAGCAGCATCGTCACGCAGTAAGTCAGCGCGAACTTCCGCAGCAGGGACGAAATCGCGTGGGCAAAGCAGAACAGGATCACGCTGAATCCCAGGATGCAGACCACATACAGCAGAACTCCCACTGGCTTGGGAGCCCTCAGATCCGCCAGCCCATACCCTGCCGCAAAATAGACCAGGAACGCAAATACCATGAAGATGACTTCCGAAAGGATGCGGTTGCACAGGGAGACGCTCTCCCGGATACCGAAAAGCTCCATTCTCTGTGGTATCCCCTTCTCCAGCTCCTGGGCATTGGATATCCCATAGCCCATGAATATCGTAGCCATGGGAATCAATGCGCCGATTCCCAGAAAGACGGATGTCTCTGCCTGGGAGACCATTGCTTCGTCCACCATTTGGCCGATTACGGCCCGGGTGACCACTATCATCATCAACACCGGCATGCCCACGCCGAAGATATGCACATAGGGGTTCCCTATCGTCTTGCGGAACTCAAAACCCAGCATCTGCATCGACAGCCATTTGCCTCTTTTTTGTTCTTTTTGCATCTCAAGCCTCCTTGCTCCTGTTCTTGGCGTTGGTATAAAGTATCTCGATATCGTTGTTGCTCCGTTTATAGTTCACATCATTCTCCAGAAGCAGTCCGGTGATCTCCTGCTCTGTCTTTTCGCTTTCACAGGATACCGCGATCAGATGGGCGGGCGCGTCCAGCTTCCTGAAACGGGACAGCAGCCTCTCGTTTCCCTCGGAATGGTTCACCACGATCACCGCTCTGCCGCAGTACTTTCGGAACAGCTCCTCTTTGTTCCCGTAGTCGATGACCAGCCCCTTGTCCAGAATCAGAAGCTTATCCACCAATTGGTCCAGCTCCTCATAATAATGGGAGACCATCAGGAAACTTTCCCGCTTCCCCCTGTACCATTCCACCAGCTTCTCCACCAGCTTCTGCCTGGTCTCGAAATCCAGTCCAGAGGTGACTTCATCGTAAAAGGTCAGCGCCGCGTCCTGCATCATGACCATGATGATCGTGAACCTCTGCTTCTGTCCCCCGGAAAGCCTGGAATATTTCTTCCGCAGGCAGTCTTCGAACTCAAAAAAGGCAATCAGCTCCTGCAGCTTCCTGTCCCGGGCAATCTTCGTCCCCAGAACCGCCTCCATGATATACCGCACCGGCATGGCATCCGTGTATTCGTTGAACTGCATATGGACGGCCATCTCCTCCGGCTTCAGCCCTGTCCGTATCACGCCCTGATAGGGCAGCAGCCCCAGGACGCTTTTGATCAGAGTGCTCTTCCCTGCCCCGTTGGAGCCAATGACGCCCACGCGGTCCCCCTCCTCGATGACGATAGGTTCTCTGATGTCGAGAGCTGTATCCGTTCCATAGCGCACCACCAGATTCTGAATGGATAGCAACATGCATGTCTCCTCCTCTTTGTCCCTGATATCGTTTCCCGGCGCTTCCTCCGGGAACCCAGACAAGCCTTCGCTTCTCTGCCACTGAGACTATCCTATCAGATTGAGATGAATTTCCGATGAAGAACAAGTGAATTTTTCCGGAAACGATATCCAAGTGCGCACACAGGCCTCTCCATTCTTCACCTGCAGATCTGCACCCAGCTTTTTAGCATAATAGGAGGCGATATACAGCCCCAGCCCGTGGCTGCGGCCCCCGGACGGATCCGCCCCGTGGCTGCCGCTGACAAAAGGGTCGAAAATATGGGGCGCTATGTCCTCCGGAATCCGCACGCCAAAGTTCTCTATCAGAATCCTTCTCTGGGGCCCGCGGTGCAGGCGAATCCGGATACGGCCCCCCACAGGCGTATACTTTACCGCATTGGACAAGAGATTGTCCAGGATCTGCGCCAGCAGCCTCTCGTCCGTGTCGACATAGAGCGCCTCCCCCTCCTCATAGTCCAGCACAAGATGCCGGTCTGCCAGCCCCACCTGATAGGATTGCAGCCTCTCCGCCAGCACCTTCCCTGCGTCTGTCCTCCGAAAGCTTATTTCCTCCGCGCAATGGTTCAGATACAGGATGTCCTCCACCATCCTCCGCATGGAGAGAAGCTGCTCCTTCACTTTGGGCAGATAGATTCTGGTCTCCTTATATTTGCCGATTTCATTCATCATGCCCTCCACCAGCAGAAGGGCCGCCGCAATGGGGGTCTTCAGCTGATGGGAGGACGCGCGCAGAAAGATTTCCTGCCGTTCGTTCTCCTCCGCCAGCCCCCTGTTCTTCTCTTCCAGCTTCCGGTAGCTCTCCCTGATCTGCCGGTACAGATCGTCCAGGGCATCCGCAAGCTCCTGCACTTCATCCTTTGGACGGGCCCCTTCCTCCAGAAACCTCTCCACGGAAAAATCTTCCGTATATTTCATTTCCTCCGCGTGCCGCGCCAGTTCCGCGATAGGGTTGACAATACCTTGGGAATACATCCTGGAGCCCAGCAGCACCAGAAACACGATCACGGCTCCCAGCATGGGAAGGCTCCGCAGCACCACAGGCCGAATCTCGTCCACCTCAGGAGCCACCACCGGCAGGAAGGACAGAACCAGGCGCTCCTGGGTCTGCTCTATGGCAATATAATTCGCGTAACGGTTCCCGGGTTCTTCTATGCTTGCCTCGATGATGAACACACCGTCAGAATAAGAATGGACTTTTACAGATTGGTTGAAGAATTCCTCTTCCATATTCTTCAGATACCGCCACCTGAGGCTCACCGGCAGGGATTCGTCTCCCTGCACGGTATCCTGAAGAATCTCTCCCAGCGCTTCCAGCTCCTCCTCCAGATCCAGCGCCTCCGGCGCCGTTCCTTTGCTCCCCGCCGAGAACAGCTTCCTCCGGCATCTGTCCAGGATTTCGTTCAGGCGCTCGTCCCGTAATCTGACTTCCGCAGAGAACGACTTTCCCGTAATCAAGAGCCAGTCCCCCTGGGCAGGGATTTCCACAGAAATGCAGGCTGTGGAGTTCCTCACCCGCACGCCCTCATAGGTACCCTGTTCCATATAGGCTTTGTGCTGGGCCCGGATAGATTTCAGATACTGGCCCATCATATAATCCACATAAAGAGACGGCAGCATGCATATGAAATATCCCACCAGGAACAGCAGAAGGATACCGGCCAGCGCCATGCTGTACAGCAGGTTTTTCCGTCCAAGACGCATATCGTTCTCCTATTCCTTCCACGCCTCATCGAACTGATACCCCACCCCGATCACGGTCTTGATGCAGGGGACGGGAAGCTTCTTGCGCAGGTTCTTCACATGGGCGTCGATGATTCTGTCGTTTCCGATATAGTCTTCATTGAAGATGCTTAAGATGAGCTGTTCCCTGGTGAACACCCGTTTCGGCTCTCTGTACAGCGTCTGCAGAAGCAGGTATTCGCTCAGCGTCAGCGGCAGCTTCTCCCCGCGGTAATACGCGCAGTAAGCCTCCTGGCTCAGCACAAGGCCTTCCCCGTTCTCCCTGTGTTCTTCTGTCCTGGCAGTGCGCCGCAGAATGGTCTCCATCCG
The DNA here is from genome assembly GCA_910585665.1 of uncultured Acetatifactor sp. Classification (GTDB taxonomy): domain Bacteria; phylum Bacillota; class Clostridia; order Lachnospirales; family Lachnospiraceae; genus Acetatifactor. The sequence continues at coordinate 6,303 of CAJUFI010000004.1, forward strand.
CTTCAGCAGAATGATGGGGGACACCGGCTTGATTACATAGTCGTCTGCATACAGATTAAAGGCCTTCACCTGGGTCTGCTCGTCCTCCAGGGCAGTCAGCATGATGACCGCCGTCTTCTGATGGCGGGCCTGTATCTGCTTCAGCACCTCAAAACCGTCCGGCCCGGGCACACAGATATCCAGCACAGCCAAGTCGAACTCCTGCTCCTGCAGCCTCTCCAGGGCAATGTCGCCCCGCTCCGCGCCGATGACCTGATAGCCCGACATCAGCATGTACTCCGTGAGGACTTCCCGGATGGTCGGCTCATCCTCCAGAAACAAGATTTTGTATGCCTCCTCTTTCATTTCCCTCTTCCTCCCGATATCCCTGTCCGGCCGCTCCCTGCGCCGGAAACACTTCTGATAACTCCATTTCAGCATATGAAGATGAGCAGCCGCCAGCGTCAATTCTCCAGCGTGGTCACGATATCCAGATTCCGTTCAAAAGTAGACGATGAAAAAGAAGAAGGAACTTCCCCGTTGATGAGAATCTGTACTTTATTGATATTGCTCAGCTCTACCAGTGAATTGACGATGGAATAGATTGACACATCCGTGGACACATTGTTTACCACCGTCAGGAAATTCTCGTCCAGGTTCACGTAACAGATGCCGTCCTTGGTCATGACATTGATGATTTTCGTGTTGGGATTGATGGACGGGAACAGCCCCTCTATCTGGCCGCTGGGCCCGGCGATCAGCTCCTCCACCACGAAACGCTCCATGAGCACATTGGTGGAGTAATGCTTCTCCCGGACGGCCTCGATCAGGTCCGCGCCGCTCTCGCCAGCGAAATACAGCCTTACCCTGGCCAGTTCATAAGTGTTGATTTCGTTTCCGTCATTGTCGATGAATTGATCCGCGCTCATCCAACTGACCGTGTTGCCGTTCTTGTCATAGAGCTGATTCCCCTCCACCGTGATCATCACAAGCTTCACATCCGGCAGCTGGGTCAGGGTGCGCACCACCGCCGCGCGCACAAGGACTTCCGTCATCGCAGGCAGTTCCTTGTATGCCGCGTCTACATCAATCAGCAGATTGCCCTCTTCCAGCTTCATGTCAAGCACCTGGAACCCCATGCCGAAAGGCGCTTTGTACTCCAGCTTCTCAGGATTGGCGGACAGACAGTCCACCAGCTCCTGCAGCTGGTCCTTTGTGTCATAGGTCTGCATCTCATGGGCATGCATCTCCACCTTCGTCTCGGAATTGCTCACATAATAGACCTGATAGACATTCTCGCCGTCCAGGCTCTCCTGTCTGCAGGCCGTCATCACCAACAGACAGAAAAACGCCAGCATGGATCCATAGATTCTCTTCATCCTACCGCCTTCTTTATCCGCACATCGCCGACACCTGCCATATCCTGTCCGGCCATGGCATTTCAACCTCTTTACAGTTTCTCGATCACCGGACCTCCATTGCCCGCCACGCAGATCAGCGGAATCTTCACGGAAAAACTGGTCCCCTCGCCCTCCACACTGGTCACGGTGATCACGCCTCTGTGCATCAGGACAGCGCTCTTGGTGATGGCAAGGCCCAGCCCCGTGCCGCCGATTTCCCTGGAATGGGACTTGTCCACCCGGTAAAACCTTTCATAGATATGCGCCAGGGAATCCTCCGGGATGCCCAGTCCGGAATCGCTGACCCGGAACGTGAAATATTGATGGTCCGCGTCCAGATCCACCTTCACCCAGCCGTGCTCTTTATTGTATTTGATGGCGTTCTCCACAAGGTTGGTCATGATCAGCGTCATTTTGACCTCATCCACCTCGGCCACCACAGGACGCATGCTCTCAAACACCACTTCCACATCCTTTTTCCGCGCCATGGGACGGAGCCGCTTCAGGATCAGCTCCACCATGTCGTTCACATTCAGAACGGAAATGTTCAGCTCCTGGGCCTTTTTGTCCATTTTCACCAGGGCAAGGAGATCAGTGATGATCTGGTTCTCTCTGTCGATTTCCGAAACAATGTCTTCCAGGAACTCCCTGTAGAGCTCCGCAGGGGCGTCCCTCTGGTCCAGCAGGGAATCCGCCAGCACTTTGATGGCGGCCATGGGCGTCTTCAGCTCATGGGACACGTTCTCCACGAATTCCTGCCTGGAATTGTCCAGGGCCCTCATCCGCTTCAAAAGCTGGTTGAAGGCATCTACGATATGGGCCGTCTCCGCATAGTCCGGCACGGAGATGCTCTCGTCGCTGTAACCGGCCTTCACTTCATTGATGGCCTCCGTGACCCTGTTGAACGGTCTGGTCAGGGCCGCCGACAGCACGATTGCCATGGCCACGATGACAACGATCATCAGGCTTTCCAGAATCAGAGCCTTCCGGCCCAGCACCTCCAAAGTGGCAACAATCCATTCGTTGGTGATGCTGGTCAGCATCACGGCGACAATCCTGTCGCCGTCTTCTCCCGTATCCGAAATCGGCGTGGTCATCTCTATATAACCATGCTCCTTGTCATATTTGGAGATGTTCTCCCCCTGAAAGCATCTGATCACTTCCTCAGAGATGATGGTCTTGCCCTCGCTGAGCCCGTAGGTGTCCTTCACCACTTTCAGGCTGGAATCGATGATCATGACGCGGCCTTCATAGAGATTTGATATCATTTCCAGCTCAGCGTCGATCACGTCCCTTGACACGCCGCTGGTGTATCCTTCCGGCTTTGTATTGAAATAATTGTTGCTGAGCAGATGGTTCCCTACAATCATCAGCTGATTCTGGACAGTGGAAATCCGCTGCTCTATGGAACGCTCCTCATAGTTTCCCAGAATCCCATAGCGCATGATCACGCTGGGCACCAGTCCCGCCGCCAGCACGATGAGAAAGATGCGCGCCTGCAGGCTGCGCAGAGAAAGAATCTTCTTCAGTTCCCCGAATAATCTTGTTATCATGTCCCATACTCCGGCCTAATTCTGGAAGTAATAGCCTACACCCCATTTTGTATGCACATACTGAGGTTCGCTGGGGTTCTGCTCAATCTTCTCCCGAAGCCTCCTGATATGTACGTCCACCGTGCGCACATCCCCCGGATAATCCTGCCCCCACACCAGCTGCAGAAGGTTCTCCCGGCTGTACACCTTGTCCGGATTCGTCATCAGAAGCTCCAGCAGCTCAAACTCCTTGGCCGTCAGCCCGATTTCCTTTCCGGCGATGAAAGCGCGCCTTCCCTCGCAGTCCAGGCGCACGTCCCTGCGCTCCACGACTTTGGCCGAGGGCACTTCTCCCATGATGCGCTTTGGCTCGGTGCGGCGCATGATGGCCTTGATCCGCGCCTTCACTTCCAGAATGTTGAAAGGCTTCGTGATATAGTCGTCCGCGCCGTACTCCAGCCCCAGTATCTTGTCCATGTCCTCGCCCTTGGCCGTGAGCATGACAATGGGCGCGTTGGAGAACTCCCGGATCTGCTGGCAGACCTCGAAGCCGGTGAGCTTTGGCAGCATCACGTCCAGCAGGATAATGTCGTACTGGTTGTTCCGGGCGTACTCCAGGGCTTCCTCCCCGTCATAGGCGCAGTCCACCTGCATGTCATCCTGTTCCAGGCTGAACCGGATTCCTTTCACGATCAGTTTCTCGTCATCTACCACCAAAGCTCTTTTCCTTGCCATGCCACCCTCCGCGCGTCCAGCAGTCTTAAGTCTATTTTACCGTTATCATGTCAGATATTTTTTCGTATACGGCAGTCTTGATGCCCGGGACATTCATGATCTCCTCACAGCTCGCAAAGCCTCCGTGGGCCTCTCGGTAGGCCACAATATCCCTCGCCCTGCTCTCTCCGATTCCGGACAGCGTGCACAACGTATCCACATCTGCCGTATTGATGTTCACCAGGCCCGAGGAGCCGTCCTCGCCGGTCTCCGGCTGCCACGCCCCCTGGGCTTCCTCCTCCGTGGGGAAGTACAGCTTCTGCCCGTCGCTCACCCAATCCGCCAGATTCACGGCCTCTCTTCCGGCATCCGCTCCGAAGCCCCCCGCGGCCGCAAGGGCGTCCTCCACCCGGCTGCCCTGTGGAATCTCCACCACCCCGGGGTTCGACACAGCCCCGCACACATAGACCCGGATAAAGGCCTCCTGCCTTTCCGTCTCCTCCGGCGTCTCTGTCACGGGAACAGACTCCTCTCCGGAAAGACTTTCCTGCCCCTGGCCCTCTGAGCCGCCGATCAGAATCGTGCCGCCCTTGTCCCCGCAGCTGCAGCACAACAGCACGCATGCCATTGCCAGACAGGCCGCTCTCAGTTTTCTCTTCTTCATCATAGTCCCTTTCTTTCTTCAAAAAAGGGATTGCCTCTCTATGCTGACACTCTTTATTGTAATGGAAAAGTATCGTTTTTACAAGTGCCTTTCAGAAATCTTCATAAATAAATCCCGCCTTGCCCTACTCCCATTTGAACAGGATGATGCCGGCCACGGCCACAGCCATCCCTATGGCCTTGCGCCACTCCCAGGGCTGCTTCTCCACGCCGAACCAGCCGAAGAGCTCGATCACATAGGCCACCGCCAGCTGCGACACCACAATCAGCATCACGGCCTTCGCAGGGCCCAGCATGTCCATGCTCTTGATGACCGTGTAAGTGATGAACGCGCCGATTGCGCCGCCTAACAGCATGTATTTCGGCTGCACCTGGAACACGTTCAAAAGGTTGCTCCTGTCCGTGCAGAGCCATGCCCCGAGACAGACGGCCAGAGCCGTCAGCTGGACGAAAGCGCTGGCGGTCCAGATGCTGGAGGACTTGGTCACCTGGGTGTTGAACACGCCCTGTACGCTCATCAGGGCACCTGAGATCAATGCAATCAAAAAGCCAATCATGGATCACACCTTCCTTTCTCTTTTCTGCTAACAGTGTCTCCCATGATTGGCAAAATATGCATCTGTCTTATCCTGTGCTACTGTCTCGACGCGTTGATCTGTATATCTATCTGCACCGCCAGTTCCTGTACCAGCTGCGTCACGTCGGCACCGTTCCACACCTTCGAGAACAGGCCCTCCAGCTGCAGCCAGAAATTCCCCGTCTCCATCATCTTCGGCAGCGGGATGCTGTCAGCGTACTCCTCCTTGAAGATCTGCAGCGCCCCGTTGTCCGTCTCCGTCCCCAGCTTCGCAGGCACTTTCCCCGTCCTGTCATACAGCGTTTCCGCGCACTCTCCCACCAGGTAAGCCGCAAAACGGTTGGCCAGCTCCTCATGCTGGGAATAGCTGTTGACGGCCACCCCGGTGGTGACGGACATGGAACGGCTGGAAAGCTCTGCGCTCACCTGGGGCAGCCGGGCGATTCCGTAGTCGAAGCCCAGGGCTCCGCTCTCTCTGGCCTCCGCCAGTTTCGCCACCACATCCGTCGTGGCAATGGTGAACACCAGCCTGCCCTCGCTGAAATCCTGTACGACGTTTTCGTAGTCAACCGTGTCCGATTCAATGAAAAAGAACTGGTTCAGCGCTTTATAGACTTCCAGGCACTGGATGGTCTGCGGATTGTCGATGTCAATCAGGCTCCCGTCGTCCCCGGCATCCCCGCCCACGATCATGTAATTTCCCACAATCCAATAATTATAGAAAATATCCGACACGTCCCATTTCATGACGTCCACTCCCTGGGGCACATCAAAGGTGTTCGCAATGTTCAGGATATGGTCCACCGTGGCGGGAACCGCGTTCAGGAAATAATTCTCCGTGTTGGCCGCAAGCAGCGCCTCGTCCACTTCAATCCCCTGGGAGTCCTCCGTGGGCACGTCCTCTTCCTGTCCGGCTTCCAGCAGCTCCTTCATGGCAATCTGCGAGGCCCATTCCCGCAGATACGTCTCATTGTAGACAAGGGCGCTGGTCTCGAAGAAAAGCGGGTACGCCACCTTCATGCCCTGATAAGACACCGCGGCCAAAGCGGCCCGGGGGAAATTCGCCTCGCTGCATACCCCCGCCACATCCTGAATCTGGGTGGCCAGCCCGGCCAGATATGCCTTCTCCAGGGAATCGTGGCTGATGAGATAGGCATCCGGCACCTGACTGGACTGGGAGGAGGCATGGTTGATTGCTTCCAGATACTCGCTCTCGGAAGTCAGCACGGGAATGACCCTGACGTCCTCCTGCTCCCCGAAAGCCACGGCGGCGCTGCCCAGGAAATTTGTCATCGTATCATCCGTATACCAAAAGTAAATCGTCTCCTTGTCCCCGGACCAGGCCAGCGGGCCATCCGCTTCCTTCACGTCCCCTGTGCCGAAAACGCTTCCGTATAGAACGGCGGCTGTCATGACCAGCACAGCCGCCACTGCAGTCAGTCTCTTTTTCAGATGCATGTCCACTCCTATTCCGTCTCTGACGGTTCAATGCAGCTCTCCAATATCTCAATCATTTCGTCAATATTTGCCTTTGAAATGATAAGGGGCGGCAGGAACCGGATGATATTCGGCCCGGCGTTAATCAAAATCAGGCCGTTCTCCAGCGCGCGCTCAATCACTTCCCGCACAGGGCCGTCAAATACAAGCCCCTGCATCAGGCCTGTGCCCCGTCTCTCCAGGATGCAGCCGTACCTGTCCTTCAGCTGGTCCAGGCGCTGCTCCAGATAAGGCGCGACCTCCCTTACATTCTCTATTATATGGTTCTCCTCAAATAAATCAAGCACTTTTTCGATGGCCGCACAGGCAAGGGGATTGCCGCCGTAGGTGGTTCCGTGGTCTCCTGCCTCCAGGGAATTCCGTGCTACCTCCTCCGTCATCAGGAAAGCCCCCACCGGAACGCCGCAGCCCAGAGCTTTGGCAGTGGTCATGATATCGGGCTTCACGCCGCAGCGCTGCCAGGCGAACATATAGCCTGTCCTGCCCATGCCGCACTGAATCTCGTCCAGTATCAGGAGGATGCCCTTTTCCTGGCAGAGCGCCTTCACGCCTTTCAGGAATTCCGGCCTGGCGGGCACGATGCCGCCCTCTCCCTGCACGGGCTCCAGCAGGATGGCGCAGGTTTTGTCCGTAATCTGGCTCCTTACGCTTTCCAGGTCGTTCAGGTCAGCGAACCGCACATTGCCGATCATGGGCTCGAAGGGCTCTCTGTATTTGGGATTCCCTGTGACGGAGAGGGCCCCGAAAGTCCTGCCATGGAAGGAATGGTTCATGGCAATGATCTCATGGTCTGTGGTGCCGTCCTTTAAGTACGCATATTTGCGGGCCGCCTTGATGGCACCTTCGATGGCCTCCGCGCCGGAGTTGGTGAAGAACACGCGATCCATGCCGGAGACATCCTTCAGCTTCTTCGCAGCCTGGATGGCCGGTAGGTTGTAGTAGTAATTGGACGTGTGGATGAGCTTGTCTATCTGGGCTTTCAGGGCATCGTTATACGCCTTGTTGCCGTATCCCAGCGCAAACACCCCGATGCCGGACACGAAATCAAGATATTTTATACCGTCCGTGTCGTACAAGTAGACGTCGCGCCCCTTATCGAGGACAATCTGGTAACGGTTGTAGGTGTGGAGCAGTGCCTGCTCCGCTTCTTCGATATACTCCTGCATGCTCATGTGTGTTCCTCCTATTTTTAGTTCCGCATATGCTGATTTGTAGTTCCGAAAAAAATTTTCGTCCTCGTCTGTTCTATGGCTGCTCGTTTTCTTCATCGTCTATGATGGCGGTGCCGATGCCCTGCTTGGTAAAGATTTCCAGGAGCAGGCAGTGGGGAATCCGTCCGTCCAGGATGTGGACGCGGCTCACGCCGTTTCGCACGGCCAGCGTGCAGTTGTTGAGCTTGGGCAGCATGCCGCCGCCGATATAGCCGCTTGCCACCAGCTCCTCAGCCTCGGAAGCCGTAATCCTGGAGATAAAGCCCTTTTTCTCCTTGAAGTCCTTATAGATGCCCTCGATGTCCGTCAGGAAGGCCAGCTTTTCCGCTTTCACTGCCTTGGCGATGGCGCAGGCCGCATCGTCCGCATTGATGTTGTAGGTCTGGAACTTGCTGTCCAGGCCGATGGGGGCTACGATAGGAAGGAAATCTTTCTCCAATAAATCGTACAGCACCTTGGGGTTCACATCGGTGATTTCTCCCACAAAGCCGATGTCCTGTCCGTCGGAGTATTTCTTCTCCACCTGCAGCAGGCCGCCGTCCTTGCCGCTGACGCCTACGGCTTTCACGCCCAGTTCCTGAACCATTGTGACCAGGTCTTTGTTCACTTTGTTCAGAACCATCTCCGCGATTTCCATGGTCTCGCCGTCTGTGACGCGCAGGCCGTTTACGAAGGTGGATTCCTTGCCCACTTTCCCCACCCAGCGGCTGATTTCCTTGCCGCCGCCGTGGACGATGATGGGCTTGAAGCCTACCAGTTTTAAGAGCGTCACGTCCTTTATGACATTTTTCTGCAATTCCTCATTGCTCATGGCGCTGCCGCCGTATTTCACTACAATAATCTTACGGTTGAAACGTTGGATGTAGGGGAGCGCCTCTATGAGGACCTCGGCTTTCTGAAGTACTTTCTCCATGTCTTTTTCCATGGTTCTGGTTTCCTTTCTAATTGTTGCCATTTCTCTTTTTATTTATTTCTTCCTTTTCGGAAAAGTGTTCGGCTGATATCCCAATGCCTTGTCTGCGATACTGTTCCGGTTTTAATCAGCCGTATTCAGCTTCTGTAATCCGCATTGATTTTCACATAATCATAGCTCAAATCGCAGCCCCAGGCGGTGGCCTCCGCGTCCCCCATATGCATATCCACTAAAACCGTGACTTCCGGCTCGGAAAGTATCCTTGTAGCCTCTTCTTCGCTGTAGTCGCAGGCTACGCCGTTTCCATAGATATGAATCCTGTCCTTTTCCCAAAGGGAAGAATTTCCTTGAAAATAGAGGTCTACGTTCTCCGGGTCGAACTGTACGCCGGAATAGCCAAGGGCGCAGAGGATTCTCCCGAAATTGGCATCGTGGCCGAAGATGGCAGCCTTGGTCAGGGAAGAGCAGATGACAGCCTTGGCCAGGGTGCGGGCGTCCTCTTTGGTGGCGGCGCCTGTGACTTTCGTCTCGAACAGGGCGGTGGCGCCTTCTCCGTCTCCCGCCATTTTCCTGGCCAGCCAGGTGGTGACGAAACGCAGGGCTTCGCGGAATGTATCATAGGCCTCTCCCTCGGACGCGATTTCCTCATTGTCCGCAAGGCCGTTGGCCAGAATCAGCAGTGTGTCATTGGTGCTGGTGTCCCCGTCCACGGATATCATATTGAAGGAATCCACCACATCGGCCCGCAGGGCTTTCTGGAGCATGGGTTTGGAAATCTTCAGATCCGTCGTAAGGAAACCCAGCATGGTGCACATATTGGGATGAATCATGCCGGAGCCCTTGCACATGCCGCCAAGGGTGACGGTTTTCCCACTGATTTCAAACGTTACGGCGATTTCTTTCGGCACGGTGTCCGTGGTCATGATGGCCCTCGCCGCGTCCGATCCGGCTTCCAGGGTGTCTGATTTTACCGCTGCCAGTTTCCTTATGCCCTCTGTAAGTCTGTCCAGAGGCAGCTGCATGCCGATGACGCCGGTGGAGGCCACCAGCACGGAATCCGCAGAGATTCCCAGGGCCTCCGCCGCGCATCTGCTCTCCGCCGCGCAGCAGTCCGTCCCCTGTTTTCCGGTGCAGGCGTTGGCGATGCCGGAATTCACCACCACTGCCCGGGCAGCGGGCGACTCCTCCACGATTTTTTTATCCCATACTACCGGCGCGGCCTTTACTACATTGGAGGTAAAGGTTCCCGCCGCCGTACAGGGAGCCGTGCTGTAAATCAAAGCCATGTCCCTACGGTTCTTGTATTTTATGCCTGCCTCCACGCCCGCCGCCTGGAAGCCTTTCGCTGCGGTCACGCCGCCTTCGATTTGTTTCACTTTTACACCTCCGTATGCGCTTCAGCGCATATACCAATCAAAATTTGAATGTTTATTTTGTCAAATTATTCACAAACTCCACAGGTGAATAGTCGCTTATAGCATTCCCTTTCAGATACAGGCCGGCCAGATTCGTCAGGCCCGCAAACACGCTGATGCCACCGATATTCCTCCGCCGTTTATCGCCCGAACCGCCTCTGTACCGGAGCCGCACGGGCTCAGCAGAAGAACAGACAGCCCGATGGAACGGTCTGAAAGGGACAGCACATTTACCGGTTAAACGCCGTAATATTCGCCTCGTTCAACGTAAAATCGTAATAATTCAGATCCTCCCGCCTGGTCCAGCCGATGCGCTTCCAGAACGCGTTCCCAACGTCGTTGGCCGTGAAGGCGATCAGGCTGACTTTATTGATTTCCTCCGCTTTCAGGGCGTTCATGCAGTGGACTACCATGGCTTTGCCGATGCCCTGCCTGCGCCAGTCCTCCCGGACGCACACATGGTACAGGCAGCCCCTCCTCCCGTCATGGCCGCAGAGGATGCCTCCCACAATGTCACCCTCCCTGTCCACTGCCACTACGCTGGTAGTGGGATTCCTTTTCAGGAAGCGCTCCACGCCCTCCCGGGAATCATCGATGCTGCGCATACCGAAGCCGCGAATGGTTTTCCACAGGGCATAGAGCCCCTCGTAATCTTCTGTCGTCATCGTCCTGACGGTAAATGTCTTGTCCTTCATCTTTCCACTCCGTGGCCGTCTTTTCGACTTCTGTCCTCCCGGCTTTTTCTATCAGCGCTATGTATATTTTATGCACTCTATACATTCTGCGCCGCAGAAAGCCGGGGCAAGAAATTCTTTTCCGCTTCCGGCAATTTTTTGCCTTTCTGCTCAGGCGGCGCTTTTAAACTTCAATAGTATACACCGTTTTCCCGGAAAGGGCAACGCTATTTTCCATTTCTATCCAATTCTATTGATATCCGGCGATTATCCAACTCTGATTCCGCTCTTCTTTCGTTATCCGCGGAAATCTATGTCATATCTGGTGCCATGATGGAACAGCGTCCCCTCGGCAAGCCGGATGCGCAGAAGGCAAGTGGCAGGGTCATCCTCATTCGTATGTCCGTTGCCGTACCATTCCGCAAAAACTGTCCTCAGTTTGGACATGATTTCCTCATTTTCCTTTGCCCTGACATGGCCCAGGTTCTCGCCGGTGCCATGGGCAGTGAACCACTCGCCGCATATGGCCACAGCCGGATTCTTTGCAATCTGTCTCATTTTGTTGGACTTGGCATACGTGACGACATAGAACGCGCCGTCCTCGTAGTAGCTGTTCACAATCCGCACGAAAGGTCTGCCCTCCTCCACGGTGGCGACGGAAAGCAGCGTGTCGCATCCGAATCTTTCATCCATGATTTCCGCGGTTTCTTTCGAAAGTTTCTCTCCCATTTTCTTCTCCATTTTTCTCTGTGATGCCGGTAAGTCTCCCTGAATCATTTGAGGTTCCACATAATGGCATTATTCTTCCTGGTCATTGATGCTTTCCGCGCTTACGGGAAACAGGGCACCAGTTCCAGACCCTCGCTCTCTTTCAGGCCGAACAGCAGATTCATGTTCTGCACCGCCTGTCCGGCGGCTCCTTTTACCAGATTGTCCAGCGCTCCCATCATAATGACGCGACCTGTCCTTTCATCGATGACGAAACCTACATCCACGTAATTGCTGCCCTCCACCCATTTGGTCTCGGGGCAGATGCCTTTGTCCAGGATACGGACGAATTTCTCTTTCCCATAATATTTGTCATAAGCGGCGCGGATTTCCTCCCACGCGGGCAGGGTGCCGTCCGCTTTCCTCTTCAGCTTCGCGTATTCCGTCACCAGGATGCCCCGGTTCATAGGTACCAGGTGCGGGGTAAAGTTGACGGTCACTTCGCAGCCGCCCGCAATAGAAAGCTGTTCCTCAATCTCGGGAGTATGCCGATGGGTGGCCACGCCGTATGCCTTGATATTCTCGTTCACCTCACAGAACAGGTTTGGCACTTTGGCTCCCCGCCCCGCACCGGAGGTTCCGGATTTCGCGTCCACAATCAGGGTGTCCACATCAATCAGCCCCTCTTTGACCAGCGGATACGCGGTCAGGATGGAACAGGTGGTATAGCAGCCCGGATTTGCCACCAGCCGGGTGCCCTCCGTAATCTGGTTCCGATTCACCTCGCAGAGACCATACACTGCTTCCGGAATGAACTGGGGGGATTTATGTTCTATGCCGTACCATTTTTCGTATACTGCCACATCCTTGATGCGGTAGTCTGCGGAAAGGTCTACGATTTTTACCTTTGACAGAATCTCCTCCGTCAGAAGCCCCGCCAGGAATCCCTGGGGCGTGGCCGTGAAGATGACGTCCGCCTGCTCAGCCAGCTGAGCCAGATTGTCATCTCTGCACACATTCTCCACGATTCGGAACATGTTCTGATATACTTCATAGTATTTCTTGTCTATGTAGCTGCGGGAACCGTACCAGACGATTTCCGCTTCCCTGTGGTTCATCAAAATCCTTACCAGCTCGCTTCCCGCGTAACCGGTTGCACCGATAATTCCTGCTTTTATCATTTTCTTCTCCTCATTTCCGCCCTGCTCCATTTTGCACACCGCTCAGCGAATATTTGAGCCGGAGCAAGTACGCCTTACGTTAGTATAACACATTTTGCATAAAAGTCCATATCTTTTTATTTTTATGCAAGTATTTTTATTTTTATGTATATTTATTCATCACTTCCGTGAGAAGTCACACTTGTCTTCCAGAAGCCGAAACTGCTTCAAGGCTGCTTCGAAGCTGCTTCATTCCAACTTTCCGGTGCACGAAATAACTTGTTACATTATCGTAAGGAATTGTCTACAAATAACTGATGCGAGTTTATAGCCGTTTTCGTTGTATTTCTGGGCTTTCTCCTAAACAAGTTGCATCAGTTATTTTCCGACAATTCCTAATCTAATCTGCTGAAATCGCTGGCAATGATTTCACGAAGCACTAGCGGAATATCAACCGCCGCCCTGGCCGATGGGCATATCTTCATACCGCCGCAGTCTCCGCCAAAATTTTAACTGTAAGGCAGTATATCCTGAAGATCACTAAGCTTTGCCAAGCAACCCGACTCACGAACGAAAGATATCAGGGACATCGCGGCAAATCGAATCGCTCGTGAGCATAGGATTCTCTGGCAGACACTGCCGGAAAATGCAGACTTCAGATGACAGAACTATAATAACCAATCGCCCGGTATTTGTCAACAGCCCCGTCCGCCGAAACTTAAGGCAAATCATTGTTGACGTATCCTTGCCTGATAAAGTATAATCATTACAGCCGTCATCCGCGGAACTGTCACGATGGCTGGAAATACACCCTAAACAATGGAAGGAAGGCTACTGTATGAGGCAATTTTTCGGAATGAGCAAGCGTGGGGATCTGTCGGAAGCGGTCCGCAATCTGAGCAGCCCCCAGTTCATCATGCTGCTGTCGAACAACACCCAGTTCGAGGAGCATGTGAAGACCCTGGAGAAACTTTACCCCGGTATTCCCAGCATCGGGTGCATCGGAATGAGCTATGACACGAGCGTCGTGGAGAACGGCGTGGGAGTCATCGCGTTTTCGGGCGGAGTCAGCGCCACGGCCAATGTGCTGGAACAGGTATCCCTCATGCCGGTAAAATATATCCACCGGCTGGAAGCGGACGTGAGCAGGATCAACGCTTCGAAGCAGGATACGGTATGCATCGATTTCTGTACCGGCAACGATGCCTGCGCCCTGACCACGCTCTATACAGTGCTGAAATCCAGAGGCATCCAGCTGGTAGGCGGCACAGGCGACGGCGGCAAGGTGTCCGCCAACGGCAAGGTCTACGAAGATTCCGTGGCCTATGCCCTGATCCGCAACCAGAGCGGACGGGTGAAGGCCTACAAGGAGAATATCTACCATCCTCTCGGCAATTATCGTTTCATCGCGTCAAATACGGACCGGGCCAATTACATAATCGGTTCCCTGAACGGTCAGCCCGCCAAGCAGGTATACCAGAACATCCTGCATGTGACGGATCAGGAAATCCTCACCCAGACTTTCAAGAATCCTTTCGGCAAACTCAACGGAGACGACACCTGTATCATTTCCATCAAAGAAGTCAGCGGCAACTCCCTGGCCTGTTTCCGCCAGGTGAACGACTCCGATGTGCTGATGCTGCTGGAACTGGGCGATTACCAGGCGACGGTGCGCAATACCATACAGCAGATCTGCCGGGATTTCCCCAAGCGCTCCGCTGTCTTCTCCGTGAACTGCCTGTTCCGGTACAAGCTCTTCAGCGAGCGCCGCTATATGCAGGATTACCTGAAGGAAATGAGCGCCCTGGGCAGCCATGCCGGTCTCGTGGGCTATGGGGAGCACTACAACAATCAGTTCGTGAACCAGTCCATGACATGTGTTGTCTTTGAGTAGTTTTTTGAACGAAAAACCGATGAATGCGAGGAGGACATTATAATGTTGTTTTCAAAAAAAGGACGCTCCAACAAAAGGAAAGGGCTGCACGACGCGGAAACCCTCTACCCGGTGCTGCATGTAATCAGCACCCTGAAGGACTACCAGAAAGAGATGGTCCGAAAGGAAGTGGAATCCCTGTTGGAGCTCAGCAAGGTGGGCAGCTCCTTTGACGGCGTGCTGAACGAAGCCGACCAGTTCCAGGGACAGCTCCAGGATTTCGGGCAGTCTTTTTCCAGCATCAATCAGGCAGCCGGCCAGTTCGCCCAGGTGCGGACGGATATCACCCAGACGGTGTCGGAAGCCCAGGATATGGTGGAAGAGCTCAAGCTCACCTCGGCACAGGTACAGAAGACCTACAGCGAAATGGAGCATACCTTTGAGCATCTCCAGGCCGCCGTGAAAAGCATCCAGCAGTGCATGAGCAAAATCGTGTCCATCGCGGACGAGACCAACATCCTGGCCATCAATGCCTCCATCGAGGCCGCAAGGGCCGGGGAGCAGGGCAAGGGCTTCGCGGTGGTGGCCGAGAAGGTCAGAGAGCTGGCAAGGGAGATCAAGGAGCTCACCGACGACGTGGACTCCAGTATCCATAACGTGGAATCAGGCGCCGCGGAACTCAGCGGCAGCATACAGGCTTCCCAGGATGCGCTGGGACAGGGCTTCGGCATCGTAAACGGCACGTCGGAATCTTTCCGGCAGATCACATCCGCCGCGGAGGGCGCTTCCTCTGTACAGGCAGCGATCTCCGGGGTGATCGCCGGGTCCCAGCAGGACTTACAGACGCTCTGCCAGTTCTTCGACAGAATCAAGCTCCAGTATCAGGAAGTGGTGAAGCATATCGACCGGGCAAGCCGCCTGGGCACCACCAAGAGCGTCATGTTCGAGGATGTGGAGAATATGCTCTCCCAGATTCCGCCCATCGTAAAGGATACCGATCCGGGCGCGGACTGAAACCCGCAGCCGCACATCCGGGCTCCCTGGGAGCCGCATAAAGGCGGTGGCATATGCATATTTTGATTATAGAAGACGATCCCCTGTTCCGCCGGGAAATGAAAGATTTCCTGGAGAATTCCCTGTATCATGTCACCGCGCTGACGGAATTCGACTGCATTGTCCCAAAGGCCCTCTCCCTCCGGCCGGACCTTATCCTGCTGGACTGGAATCTTCCCGGGCAGTCCGGCTTTGAGCTCTGTGCGGAAATCCGCGCTTGTTCGGATGTCCCCATCATTTTCGTCACAGGGCGGGAGGACTCCATGGACGAGGCGGCTGCCCTTCTGAAAGGCGGAGACGACTACATCACCAAGCCTTTCCACCCTTCCGTGCTGCTGGCCCATATCTCGGCCGTGCTGAAACGGACACGGAAAGAAGCACAGGACAGCACCGTCTTGATCCACCTGGGACTGGAGCTGGATCTGGCAAAGGCTCAGGTCCGCTATCAGGGGCGGCGGGCGGAGCTGACCAGGAACGAGCTGAAGATACTGCACTGCCTGTTCCGGCATCCGGGGGAGATCGTGCCGCGGACAGAGCTGATCGAATATCTGTGGGACGCTTCCGTCTTCATCGACGACAATTCCCTGAGCATCCATGTCACCCGCATCCGCGGCAAGCTAAAGGAGCTGGGCCTGCCTGACTTCATCCATACGAAACGGGGAATGGGGTATTTCATATGAACTTTCTCGACTTTCTGAAAGACAAACTACTGCTGCTGACGCTCCAGGCTGCCTGTATGCTGGCGTCGGCGGCTTTTTTGTATGCCACCGGCTATCCGGCGGCATACATCGGCATCCTCCTGTTCTGCTGGTTTTTGATCCTCTCTGTGTGGCTCCTGGGGGAGTATGTCCGCAGACGGCGGTATTTCCGGCAGCTGGAGCGGATTCTGGAGGACGCCGACCAGAAGTATCTGCTGGGGGAGCTGATGCCGGAGTCTTTCCGGCTGGAGGACAGGCTGTACCGGGACATGATCCGCAGATCCAGCAAATCCGTCATCGAGCGAATCCACGCTGTGGAGGACGCCGGAAAGGATTACCGGGAGTACATCGAAAGCTGGGTCCATGAGATCAAGGCCCCCATCGCGGACATCGGTCTGCTGTGCGAGAAGCAAAAGGACGGCATCGGCCGCCGTATCCTGACGGAGAACCGGCGGACGGAGAACTATGTGGACATGGCCCTCTTCTACGCCCGCTCGGATGAAGTCTATCAGGACTATCTCATCAAAGAGACCACCCTGCAGGACACCGCGGAGGAGATGCTTCGGAAAAACAAGTATTATTTGATTGAAAACCGGATACAGGCGGAGGTGTGCTGCCCGGATACCGTGTATACCGATGTAAAATGGATTGCTTTTATCCTGAACCAGCTGATTCTGAACGCGGTGAAATACCGGCGGGATTCCGGGCCCCGGATACGGATTTCCACCGAAAGGGAAAGCCGCAGCGTCCTGCTGACGGTGGAGGACAATGGGCTGGGCATCCCTCCGGAGGAGCTGCCCCGCATCTTCGACAAGGGCTTCACCGGGACCAACGGCAGGATCCGCGGCCAGTCCACCGGCATGGGGCTGTACCTGTGCCGGAAGCTTTGCGGGAAGCTGGGAATCCGGATTGGGGCAGAGTCCGCGGAGGGGCGCGGGACGCGGATTATGCTGGAGTTTCCTGTGAGCGATTATCTGATGAAGCACTGACTGCTTTCGGCATGATGTTCCCATCCCCCCGCTGGCACAATCTTTCAAAAAAGAAAGATTATTGCAATGGACCCTGATACCATATTTCCCTTCTGTCTGTTATAGTATCTTTATGCAAAGCCTTATCCCGGCAGGAACCATTTTTCAGGCAACGCTGAGACGGATTATAAAAACTGCCGGAACAGGCAGAAAGGGACATACAATGAGCAATTACATTCAGGTATGCGATGTGGAGAAATACTACGGAAACGGCTCCAACGCCTCCAAGGCCGTAGACCGGGTCAGTTTCCAGGTGGAACAGGGCGAGTTCGTGGGCGTCATGGGGGCCTCCGGCTCCGGCAAGACCACGCTCTTAAACATGCTCTCCACCATCGACAGCGTCACCGCAGGCCACATCTATTATGAAGACATCGACATCACGGAACTGTCCGAAAACAAATTGTCGGAATTCCGTAAACAGAACCTGGGGTTCGTCTTCCAGGAGTACAATCTGCTGGACACCCTCACCATCGAGGAGAACATTCTGCTGGCCCTGACTCTGCACAGCCGGCACAAGGCGGAAATCCTGGGCCGCTGTCAGGAACTGCTCTCTCTTCTGGGCATCGAAGACATCCGGAACAGCTTTCCCTACCAGGTCTCCGGCGGCCAGAAGCAGCGCTGTGCCTGTGCCAGGGCCCTGGCCAACCGCCCCAGGCTGCTCCTGGCGGATGAGCCCACCGGGGCACTGGATTCCCGCTCCGCCCAGACTCTTCTGGAGACTTTCACCGACATGAACCGGAAACTGAACGCCACCATCTTCATGGTGACCCATGACGCGTTCTCCGCCAGCTACTGCGGCCGGATCCTGTTCCTGAAGGACGGCCGGATTTTCCACGAGCTGCGCCGGGGCCGGAAAAGCAGACGGGAATTCCTGAACGAGATTCTGGACGTGCTGTCCCTGACAGGAGGTGAGCTTTCCCATGCTGAATAAGCTTGCTTTGCGCAATGTCCTGCGCTCCGCCAGGGATTATATGGTGTATTTTCTGACTATGATGCTGGTGACGGCCATCATGTTCGCTTTCCACTCCCTGATATTCTCCGAGGACCTCCGGCAGCTTTTTGAGATGGCCCTGCTTCTGGCCGTGCTGATTGGCCTGGCCTCTTTCTTCGTGGTCCTGATCGTGGCCTGGCTGATCAATTACATGGTGCGCTTCATCCTGGAAAAAAGGAGCCGGGAATTCGGCATCTACCTGCTGATCGGGATGAAGAAAAAAGAGATTGCAAAGCTGTACTTACGGGAGAGTCTGCTGCTGGGCGTCGGGGCATTCGGGGGCGGGCTGCTGCTGGGGCTTCTGCTGCAGCAGATCCTGATGGCCATCCTATACAGCTGCATCCAGATGGAATACCGCATCCGCCTGGAGTGGAACCCGGGATGTCTGGCCACCACCGCCGCCTGTTACGGCGGGTGCTATCTGCTGGCGCTGCTGCGGTGCCGCAGGCGCTTCCGGAAGATGAACATCCACGCCCTGATGAACAGAGAGCGGCTGAACGAACAGCTCAAGGAGTCCCGCGTAGAGGCCAGGCGCTGGCTGCTCCCCCTTTCCGGGCTGGGACTGCTGGGACTGGGACTAATGCTGTTCTTCTATAAGAACTGGAGCAATGTCACGATTCTGGGCTTCCTGGCGGGGCTGGTGCTGGTCATCTACCTGTTCTACTCAGGCCTTGCGGCCAGGATTGTCTGCTATGTGCGGAAGAAAGGGAATGGGGTCTTTCATGGGCAGAACCTGTTTCTGCTGCGGCAGTTCGCCTCCAAGGTCAGGACGCTGCGCTTTACTTTGGGCACTTTGACCTCCCTGTTCGTGTTGGCGCTCTTAGGCTGCGCCATCGCTCTGATGTTCAATGATTTCCAGAACCAGATGCTGGCGGTGAAATGGCCCTTTGACATCCAGATATTCAGCGGGGATACCGAGGAGGATTTCCGGCGGGAATGGGAGGTGCTGGAGCGGGAGGCTCATGTGGAGGAAAGCCATACTTATTTTATCTATCAGAACGGTACCAATCCGGTCAATACATGGCTGTGCACCCATCTCAGAATCTTCGGCGATGATTACCTGAACAGCGACGGGACTCCCAACCAGGCGGAAATCACGAGCAGAGACACCTGGGCCTATTACAGGTTCGACACCTACATCGCGCTGTCCGACTACAACCGCATCCGGGAAATGGCCGGTCTTTACGCCGTCGCTTTGGGCGAAGGGGAATATCTGCTCCACCTGAAAGAGCGGGTCTGGAACGAGACCGGGGACTTCACGGGGGAAATCGCGGTATCCGGCCCGGATGGCGGGACGCTTCGTGCGGCAGGCATCCGCACGGAGCCGCTCTCTCAGGACGGCCATAACGGAGCGGATTATCTGCTTGTAGTCTCCGACGAGGCGGCCCGGCAGATGACTCCCTATTACAGGATGCTGGTTGCGAATCTGGCGGAAAAAGCACCCGGCACCCTCCAGCAGTCCCTGGACGCCCTGGAATCACGGGACAGCTATGAGGATTTCGGCAGCCACAGGGTGCTGGACTCCATGGCCTCCGGCACGGATCAAATCGCGGTGTATGTATACAAAAATATGGTCAGGGACAATCTGATTCCGGAAGCAAAGTTCCTGCTGTCCTCCGTCATTTTCGCGCTGGTCTATGCGGGGCTGGTCTTCGTCTGCGTGGCGCTGACCGTGCTCTCCGTGCAGCAGCTCTCGGATTCCGCCAGGTACCGGTTCCGCTATCAGGTGCTGCACCAGATCGGGCTGAGCCGGAAAGAGATATCCGGCGTCATCCTGAAGCAGCTGGCCCTGTTCTATCTGTGCCCCATTTTGTTCGCGGCCCTTGTCAGCGGGATTATTTCGGTGTATCTGGGATGGATGTTCAATTTCTATACCGGCACGCACACGGCGGCGGCAGGGTATTTCGGGGTTTCGTTTTTGATGTTCCTGTCTGTCTACGGGGTTTATTTTGCGGTGACTTATGTGGGGTTCCAGCGGAATGTGCTGACAGAGCCGGGTTCCTGATTTCTCTGAATGTACGTTCTCCTCGGCGGAGGAGTCCGGATGTCCTTTGGCGAAATTTGTTGGATGTAATTTTCAAACACTGGATGGTGGATATGCACTTATTAAATCAAACAACTGAAGAACCTGGACAAACGAAGGAAATACATACAAACCTTGAACCCAATAGAATGCTGAAAAATAGATTTCCGCAACAGTTTCGAAACGACTCAAAACAGCATCAATATCGTCCCGGCCACAAGCAGACCCAATCCGATGCCTGACCTCCGGGAAAGCCGCTCCCCGAATATAAAATGCGAGAACGCCACCGTCACCAGGATGCTGAGCTTGTCGATGGGAACCACCACGCTGGCGGGTCCGTCCTGCAGCGCCTTGTAATAGCAGAGCCAGGAACCGCCTGTGGCCAGCCCCGAGAGGCAGATAAACATCAACTCCCTGGGCGGGATATCTTTTATTGTATTCTGCTTTCCTGTGGCGAACACCATGACCCAGGCCATGGCCAGCACCACCACGGTGCGGATGGCGGTGCCGAGGTTGGACTCCACGCCGGAGATGCCGATTTTCCCCAGGATAGAGGTAAGGCTTGCAAACAGCGCCGAACCGGCAGCGTAAAGAAGCCAGCTTTTCCCCTTTCTCTGGCCGGGTTCCGTTTTCCCCTCTTTTTTCTCAATCATCAGAAACGTGCCCACCGCAATCAGCGCCACGCCGGCCGTTCCGATCAGGCTGATTTTTTCCCGCAGAAAGAGAAATGCCAGAAGGATGGTCAGCACGGTGCTGGACTTGTCGATGGGCACCACTTTGTTGATGTCGCCCAGCTGCAGCGCCCTGAAATAGCACAGCCAGGAGGCCCCTGTGGCAAGGCCCGACAGAATCAGGAACAGGAAAGCCTTCCCCTCTATCTGCCCTATCTGGGAGCCGGATCCCGCCACCAGCACCATGATCCATGCAAAAACCAGCACCACAATGGTTCGCACGGCAGTGGCCACATTGGAGTCTGTCCTGCGGATGCCGCACTTTGCCAAGATGGACGTGCCCCCGGCAAATATCGCCGAACCGAACGCAAATACTATCCACATACCTATCACCATACCCTCTCTATTCCTATTCTGTCACATATCTCTTTCCCCATACTTCCCCTGCGCCATTCCATACTGGCAAATGCTGTCTTTCTATTGCTCCATAAATTCCCTGTGCCATATATTCCATGGGCTGCCAACACATGACACATTACATATGCCATGGCCCGGCAAAATGCCTATGTCCGTTCCGCCCAGTCACAAAAGCGGCGCAGCCACTTTCAACAGAACGCCTGCCAGCTTCACCGTCCACTTCTCCTTCAGGACCGTCTCCGGCGTCACCTGGCGGCACTTGGGCAGCATGGCCTGGAAGTCCGCCTCGATGTCCGGGATGCAGTCCGTCCCATACATGTAAGTGGCGCACTCAAAATGATGGTACAGGCTGCGGTAGTCCAGATTGATGGTTCCCACCACGGCTTCTCTTGTATCGCTGACGAACACCTTGGCATGGACGAACCCCGGCGCGTACTCGTAAATCTTCACCCCGGACTCCAGCAGGGAGGCGTAATGGGTCTTGGCCAGCGCATAGGGAATCCGCTTGTCCGGAATGCCCGGCAGGATAAGCGCCACCTCCACGCCCCGCTCCGCCGCGAATTTCAATGCGGTCTCCATCTCTCCGTCCAATATCAGATAGGGCGTCATGATATGCACGTACTTTACCGCCCGGTTCAGGATGTCCATGTAGACACGCTCCCCCAGCCTGTCGTTGTCCAGGGGCCAGTCCCCGTAGGGCACCACATACCCTTTCGCCTGCTTCCTGGGCATAGCTGGACAGGCAAGGTATTTATCAAATTCCATCTCTTTTTCATCGATATTCCACATTTGCAGAAACATCAGCGTGTAGCTCTTCACCGCCTCGCCCTGCACCATGACAGCGGTATCCTTCCAGTGGCCGAACCTCTGGATTCGGTTGATGTACTCGTCCGCCAGATTGACCCCGCCGTTAAAGGCCGTATGGCCGTCGATCACCAGAATCTTGCGGTGGTCCCGGTAATTGTAATGGGTGGAGATGAAGGGGGAGACCGGAGAGAAGACCTTGCACTGGATCCCCAGCCCCCGCAGAAGCTTCAGATACTTGTGGGGCAGGAGGGTGAACTCGCAGGTGCCGTCATACATCAGGCGGACCTCAACGCCCTCTTTGGCCTTCCTGGCCAGAATCTCCAGAACCTCTCCCCACATCTCTCCCTCCGCCACGATAAAGTACTCCAGGAAAATGAAACGCTCCGCCCTCTCCAGCTGCCGCAGCATCTCGGCGAACTTGTCCTCCCCCAGCGGGAAGTACACCACCTCCGTCCCGTCATACACCGGGTGGCAGTCGCTGCGCTGGATGTACCGGACCAAAGACGCCGCCCCCGGATTCTCCTCCGCCAGCCTCTGATAGACTGCCTCCGACTGAGGGATGCTCTCTCTGGTCATGGCAATGAGCTGGCTGAACCGCGCCTTCAGCGCACGGTGCCCGATGTCCGTCCGGGTGTACAGGTACAGCAGCGCCCCGAACACCGGCGTCAGCATCACCACCACCAGCCACGTAATCTTAGCGGTGGGATCCCGGTGGCAGTTCAGCAGATAAATCACCATGATGACCGTGAACAGAACCGTGCCGCCGAAGATATGGGGCCGGAATTCCCTGAACCGCTGGTAGACGCTGGCCAGGAACGCCACCTGCAACAGCATCAGCAGAAGGAACAGGCCCATGCGGCTGAACACGGCGCGGATGATGCCGTTCTGCCCTTGCTTCAGCAAACGCATCCCCATATTTTGACTATCGTTCTTTCGTTTCTCCATATTTCTCCTTTCGTATGGTGCCCAAGAACGGCCCAAATCTTCTGCTTAAAATGTGCCTCTTGTCCTCTATTCCTCCCAGATATCCTCCGCCAAGGCATACGCCTCTTCCTTTGACACCCCCATCTGCCTCATGGCCTTCACCCACTCTGCCGTCTCGCTCCACAGCTGCTCCCTGCGGATCCGCTCCACGGTCTGCCGGTTCACGTTGGTGTAGCTCCTGGCGCCGGAACGGGAGAGGAGGACACCTTCCTCCTCCAGCATATGGTAGGCTTTTTGGATTGTATTGGGATTCACCCCCAGCAGAGCGGAGAGGGCTCGCCGGGAGGGCACTTCCTCCCTGTCCCCAATCGTGCCCGCGGCAATCCCTTGCCTGATATAGCGCATAATCTGCAGATAGACAGGCCCGCTGCCCTCTAAAACAAACCCTTCAAATGATATCATCTTCTCCGCCCATAACCGTATCAGTCATATAACACAATTCCCGCAACTGTATTATATAGCTAATACAGTTCATTGTCAAGCCCCACTTCTTCCGTCGCCGCGCCAACTCGCCGAACACTCTCTTGACCGGGCGCAGAAAAAGATGCTCCACCACATCGTACGGCTATGCATTCCGGCACAAGACCTCATACCCCATTGCCTATGGGCAGCTTCCGTCCAGTCAATCATTGTGCGGCTCTCCAATATGCATAACTCTTGCATATTTATAACACCTATTCGCGATTTCCTGAATTTCAAAAGGCCAATATTGTATTTTTTGAAAAAATTCTGTATTTTTTGAATAGAATTGTTGCATTTCCCAGCGGAATGTTGTATAGTGTTTTAAGGCAAAAAACAACCTGAAATACAAGCAATGGAGGATTCCTGTATATGATGGAAAACAAAGAAAAAGTAGTATTGGCCTATTCCGGCGGCCTTGACACCACCGCCATCATCCCCTGGCTGAAGGAGAATTTCGACTACGAAGTCATCTGCGTCTGTGTGGACTGCGGGCAGGCAGAGGAGCTGGACGGGCTGGAAGAAAGGGCAAAGTTCTGCGGCGCTTCCAAGCTCTACATCGAGAATGTCATCGACGAGTTCTGCGATGAGTATGTGGTCCCCTGCGTCCAGGCCAACGCCATTTACGAGAACAAGTACCTTCTGGGCACGTCCATGGCCCGTCCCCTCATCGCCAAAAAGCTGGTGGAAATCGCCAGGAAAGAGGGCGCTACCGCCATCTGCCACGGCGCCACCGGCAAGGGCAACGACCAGATCCGCTTTGAGCTGGGCATCAAGGCCCTGGCCCCGGACATCAAGATCATCGCTGCATGGAGAAACGATAAGTGGACTATGGATTCCCGTGAATCCGAGATAGAATACTGCAAGGCCCACGGCATCGACCTTCCCTTCTCCGCGGATTCCTCCTACAGCCGCGACCGCAACCTCTGGCACATCAGCCACGAGGGACTGGAGCTGGAGGATCCCGCCAACGAGCCCAATTACGAGCATCTCCTGGTGCTGGGCGTCACGCCCGAGAAGGCTCCCGAGGAGGGCGAGTATGTGACCATGACATTCGAGAAGGGCGTCCCCACTTCCGTGAACGGAGAGAAAATGAAGGTCTCCGACATCATCACAAAGCTCAACGAGCTGGGCGGCAAGCACGGCATCGGCATCATCGACATCGTGGAGAACCGGGTGGTGGGCATGAAGTCCCGGGGCGTGTACGAGACCCCCGGCGGAACCATCCTCATGGAGGCGCATCAGCAGCTGGAGGAGCTTATCCTGGACAGGGATACCTATGCCATGAAGAAAGAGATCGGCAGCCGCTTCGCAAGCCTTGTCTATGAGGGAAAATGGTTCACGCCTCTGCGCCTGGCCGAGCAGGCTTTCATCGAGGAGACCCAGAAATATGTCACCGGCGAAGTGAAGTTCAAGCTCTACAAGGGCAATATCATCAAGGCTGGGACCACCTCTCCTTTTACCCTGTATAACGAAAGCATCGCTTCCTTCACCACAGGCGATTTGTATGACCATCATGACGCGGAAGGCTTCATCAACCTGTTTGGGCTTTCCTGTAAGGTCAGGGCTATGAAGATGGCAGAACAGGGCGAAAAGATATTCTAAGGCACGAAAGTACCGTGCCCAAGAACATCTACGGTTCGCCCTGGCGAAAAGATGTTCTAAGGCACGAAAGTACCGTGCCCAAGAACATCTACAGTTCGCCCTGGCGAAAAGATGTTCTAATGGTTCGCCTCCCCTGTCCTTTGTCTTATGGGCATTTGGCAGGGGATTATCCTGAACAGCACTCTCTTCTGAATTTAAGTTAGGAGAACACATGGAGATATTACAGATTATCCTGATTGGTTATCTTGTCATTATCAATCTCATCGGTTTCGCTGTCATGGGCATAGATAAAAAAAGAGCCATCCGAGGTGCCTGGCGCATCTCGGAGGCTTCCTTATTCCTTACCGCGTTCCTGGGCGGCGCTCTGGGCTGCACCCTGGGCATGCGTCATTTCCGCCACAAGACCAAGCACTGGTACTTTAAATACGGCATGCCTGCTATTTTCGCGGTTCAAGTCTTCCTGGCTTTTTACATCTATACCTTATTCTCTGGAACATGATTCCGCAGCTACCCTGATTCAAGCCCAGCGTCTGCCGCTATCCCTGTCCTAAGCGGAAAACACTTCTGCCGCCACAAGCAGCTTAGGCATTGTCAAAACCACTGACAGCTTTTATAAATCCCAGAAGGGTACTTTTCCCAATTCTTGATTATCGCTTGCTGCGAGGAGCTTCATTCGGAGCCGGCATCATGTAGTGACGATGACCCCTCCGTCATTGGCGTACATGCTGCTGACTCCTCTGGTGTCCATGATGATGCATTCCCTGAACTTCACCTTTTCCAGAATCATCTGTTTTACCTGCTCCGCCCGCTCCGCCGCGTTGCAGTGGGTGATGATCAGCCGGCGCTCTGCCGCGTTCCTCACCTCGGACGCCGCCAGCTCCGCCATTCTGCTCAGAGCCTTCTTGATGCCGATAGTCTGGCTCTTCTGGATAATCTCCCCCTTGTTCGAGCCCATCACAGGCTTGATGTTCAGGGTAGACGCTACCAGCGCCTTCACGCCCGAGAGCCTGCCGTTTTTGCGCAGGGTCTCCAGATTGTCCAGCACGAAATAGGTATGGATGCTGTCCCGGAAGGCTTCGACCTTCTCCACGATCTTCTCAAAGGAGAACCCCTTCTCCTCCAGCTCCATGATTTTCAGCGCAATCTGGGTCTCGCCGCCGCTGGCTGATTCCGAATCGACCACATGTATCTGCTTCTCCCCAAACTTCTCAAGGTAAAGCCGCTTTCCCAGCTGAGCGCTGTTGTAGCAGCCGCTCAAATGGGAGGAAAGCGTCACGGCATATACATGCTCTGCCTCCTCATGAAAGCTCTCCATGAAACGCTCCGGAGATGGACAGGATGATTTGGGACATTTAGGATATTCCGCCACCTTTCTCAGGAACTCCTTCTGGTCAAAGCTCTCATCATCCAAAATGCTGTAATTCCCAACCTCCAGCCCCAAAGGCACCCGCTGGAACCTTTCATCCTGAAGAAGGCTTTCCGGCAGCTCGCAGCAGCTGTCCACCACTATCTTATACTTCATATCCGCTCCTATCCGCTCCTATCTGCCCGTTGTTCGATCGGTACATTATACAAAGTTTTCATTTCCTCTAAATATAGTTTTCATTACTACTTATAATAGCACATACTTTCCCATCTGTAAAGCATGATACCCATTTTTTTCATATTTAGTCTTCATTGCATCCAGAAACAGACCTTAAACGAGCGAAGAGACCCGCAGGCGCACTCTCCCGCAGGTCTCCCCATTTTTCTGTTCCATTCCCACAAAGCTCAGCGCTGTTCACCCTATTCTCACTGCGTCTGATAGCTCTGATTCAGATTACTTTGTTCACGGCGCCAAACATTCCTACTGCCCGTTCACCCCCAGCTCATGCTCATAGGACACAATCAAGTCCTTGTTCGCTCTTTCATATTCATTGAACACGCTGTCTGAGAAATCATCCGAAGATATGGTGCCCACATACCAGTCGCAGCTGTTGAAATAGGCCTGCAGCCCCTCATCCCTGAAAAGCCTGCCATGCCTTGCGTAGATTTCATTTCTCGCGATTCGAAGTTCTTCCGCCGACAGACCCTCGATGTCTTCCCTGGTCAGGTATGCCTGGTCGCTCAAGGGCAGAATGAACTGCTGATTGAGTCCCGCTCCGTCTTCTGCCGGCATCTCCTCAGACCCCATTTCCAGGGGTTCCTCTCCCTGGGATTCTTCGCCCTCCATATTCCCATTCGTCCAATCATCCTCGCCATCGTACAAGCCGTCCCCGACATCCGCCATCTGACTCTCCGGCTCTGTGCTCTCAGGGCTTTCGGAATAGCCTTCTGACAGCCCTCCACTGGGGAGACTGCTGCCCTCATCCCCGGAGGGCTTGAGGAATTTGACCCATACAAAAGCGAAAACGGCGGCCACTACCAGGAACTTTAGGAAGCCATGCTTTTTCTTCTGGTAAGTCTTATACCGGGGCTGGGCAGGCGCTTTCTTTGTGCCGCTTCCCCCCTTGTCCGTTACCGTCACTGGCGCCGCGGGCTTCTTCTCCTCCGGCCTCACTGTCGGATTTGAATCCGTCCGATTCTGCACCATTTTCGGCTCCGAACTCATTTGGTTCTGCACCACCTCAGGATCCGCCTTGGATTGGTTCTGTGTCCCTTTCGGCTGAGGACTGGGCCGCACTTCCAGGATATGTCCGCAAAACGGACACACCTGCGCATCTATGGGTACATCCACACACTGACATTCTGGACATTGTTTGAAACCTTCCATATATCCACCATCCTTGTTATCCCCTCAAAAACACCTCATATCCACTCCCCTATGTTCGCAAGCATTTGATGCGGCTTTTGGAGGTTTTCTTCCATCGTATAAGCGCTCATGAATATTTTGCTTCCTTGCTCTTTGTGATATAAACAAGCGTCTGCTTAGGAATTGTCGGAAAATAACTGCTGCAATTGCTTCAGGCAAAAGCCCGGAAATACAATAAAAATTGCCATAAACTTGCAGCAGTTATTTGTAGACACTTCCTTAATAATACAACATATGCCTGAAGCTATATATGGCCACCAATGTCCCGAACATAATAATTGCATAAGCCACCCAGAACAATTTCCGGGGCTTCACGGCAAGCCATGCCTTGATGCGGAACAACAGAAAGTCCGTCACCAGCATCGCGGCACAGGTGGCAGCGAATTGCCAATTTATTATCTGAGGCCTCGCCTGGTACAGCATCCAGTTGCCTAAGTAAGGAAGCAGCACCAGCTCCGCCGCTGTCAGGCAGAACGCTATATATCTCTTGCTGTTTTTAGTAAGCTTAGCCGCCGTAAACCAGCATATGACATAGATGATGATTGAGATCAAGAACCTTCTGCCATATAGGGAATAAGCATTCCCGAATGCATTGGACAACGGCAAGCCATAAGCTTCCCGCAAGGCCTGGGCACACAGATAAAGCATACCTCCGAATCCGAGGACAATGCCAAGAATCCCTGCCCCTCTGCTTCCCTTCTCATTGGCATAACAGCAAACATGCAGAAAACCATATAACACTCCGCCTGCAATGCAAAACCATACCAGATAATCCATCCTGATGCTTTGAGTCATCATTTTGGCCAGGTACTGGCACGTCATGAACAGGACTGCCACAACCAGCGCTGCCGCCAGCCAGCCTATTGCCGCTTTTCTCCCCTGCTCCTGTGGAGCGGTTCCGGCAGCAGTCCGCTTTATAATACCTTTCTTCTGATACGTCTTATACTCCGTTGACTCAGGGATTGCTGTGCCTTCTGTCACAATGGATTGGCTCCCTGTCTCCAGGTCGGCTCCCTCCTTTTCCCCCTCGGAGATTCCTTTGACCTCAGTTGGCTTCTTCTCCTCCGCCAGTTTGACTGCGGGCTTCTTCTGTTTCACCTTGGGTTCAGCCACAGTCGGCTTTACAAATTCATACCCGCAGAACGGACACACCTCCGCATTCACGGGCACGTCCGTACATTCACATTGGGGACATTGCTTTGAACCTTTCATTTCTGTTCCATCCTTCCTTTCAGAAACCACTTAGGAACTACTGTCGTTATCATAAGGCAATGTAGCCAGTGGCTTATCATCTAGCCATTCGCCCTCACATACTTCTCCATTTGCATATTGAACGCAATAAATTCCGCAGAACCATCTACTGTCATTTCAGCGAAGGCCTAATTTCTGCGCTCTAATACCTCCGCATAAGCATCCAGCGCAACTTGCAGCGTGAACCTTCGAATTTTATCAGCAAATGAAATCCTCTTCCTCCTGTGCCGGGGGCAGAGAGGAATTCGGCTGGAAATCCCCGGACAAGGCCGCCATCTTGCTCTCATATTCCTCCGCCGCCGCCCAGTCCACCTTGGACTGCCGGTTGCCGTCCACGATGATGGGGGCGTCCCCTTCGCCGTACAGGGCCATGGCTTTCCTGGCCACCCGTTCCCTGCAGCTGTCGGACAGATAGACCACCTTGTCCAGCTCCAACACCGCTTCTCTCACGGTCTCGCCCTCTGGGTTGGTCCTGGTGACCATCTTCCTACGCCTGACCACGCCCATCTGCATCACTGCTTCCTCAGGGGTCACCTTGGCATCCAGGGTCACGCTCATCTCTTCCCGGTCATTGGCCATGGCCAGGCGCATGCGCATCTGTTTTTTTGCCCTTCTCCGTGAGCCCCTTCAGTCCTACGCTCACCTCTCCCAGCAGAATTTTGTCCAGTTCCTCCTTCTCCGGCGGCTCATATCCGTCCAGCGCCAGGGCTTCCTGGCACTTCTGCCCGGCCTCCCTGCTGGCTTCCCTGTAGGCATCCAGAATGTCTCCCAATTCTTCCGCCTTTTTCACCAGGTACTGGTCCCAATCCTCTGCCATGGCCTCCAGGTTGGACTCCACCAGGTTCAGCTTGTCCGTAAAGGTATAATAGTCCTCCTTCTTCATGCCGCCGAGCCCGAGAAAACCTGTCTTCTGAGGCTGTGAGCCCTCTGACCTGACCCGGTGCATCAAGAGTTCCAGCTCCTTCCATTCGCTCCTGCGCTTCACCTTCCGCTGGTTCAGACCGAATTTAACGCTGTAGAGCTGATTTTATTTCATATGGATGGCGATGAATTCCTTCCGATATCCCTCCAGGGCTTGAATCTCCTTCTCCGCCTTCCTGGCCTCCTCCTGAATCTCCTCTATCTTCGCTTTGATTTCCGTATTGATTTCCCACTTCATGTCAACTCCCATTCCCTGGCTCCACAGGCCAGAGCCCCTCAATGTCCGAACCTTCGTCCGGTTTCCGGCAGATTGATTTCAAAATGTCCCCGAAGACTCTGCGCGGTACTGTCCACAGCCAGTTCCTCGCAGCCACTTCTCCAGACCTATCTCCGCCTGCTGAATTTACTCTTGATCCAGATATAAGCGCCGATGATCAGAACGATGATCACGATATACTTCATGATGAAGGCCACTGCTCCCATCACGATCGTCATCAGAAGCATCACGAAGACCGTCCATACCACAGTGCCCGCCAGATTCACCCCTGGGCTGAGACGGTTAGAGGGCACCGAAGCGCCCTCATATCCACTCTCATAAGACATGTCGTCCTGTGGCTCCTGTGTCAGGCTCCCATCGCCCTCATACAGAAAGCCCGCGAACTTTCCCCCTGTGTACAGCACGTTCAGAGGCCTTTCGTCATCGTAATAGCTTCCGCTGTTGACCGCGTCCTTTACCTCCGCCTCCACATCGCCCCTTCTGTGCCCAATTCCCGCCTGTGTGACTGATCATGTCCTCACCTGCGGCTCTCACATCCTCATCTTCCTCCCCGCCGCACCTCTGCGCCGGAATCGTTCCGCCCCAGGAAATCCTCCCGAAGCAGCGTAAAGGAAATCAATATGCAGGCCAGCACTCGAATCAGTGCGGAAGGCAGCTTCAAGCCGTTCATGCCGATTTCCATGCAGATGCCCGCTAACGCGCTTCCCACCACAGAGCTCTTGAGGACTGCGGTGGTATCCAGGAACTTCTCGCAGATGACGGCTTTCTCCAGGCCTATCACAACGCCCAGTCCGATGATGAACAGTATCCGCATGATAGCGTACAGCAGATTCAGGTTCTCGCTGTTCCTGTATCCCAGCAGATGCCTGGCATCACCCAGATCTCCGGCTTTGAACATGGCGTCCTCCAGGTCGTTGACATTGTCCACGTTGACGAACATGCCGCCGGTCTTGTCAGCAATCAGGTTCATGAGGTTCTCGTCCGCGCCTATAAAGCCCACAGTGCCGATGGATATCCCCTCTGCCGCATATTCTTCTAATACAGGGAGAATCTCCTTGTATATATCGGATCCGGCACTGACATTATCCGTAGACACGCCATCGCTTAAGAAAATGACACGGGCATTCAGTTTGGAGAGATCCGTATTCTTATTCTTGATATCCTGCATCAAGGTCTCCAGGGTCAGCTTAATGGCCGTCTCTCCCATATTGGAATCACGAGGATAGTCCTCGCCATCGCTCTTTGGACCCATTTCCCGTGCGCAAACCACCTCGGACCCAAAAAGATAGACAGCATACTGGAAATCATCAGGCTTATCAGCCAGCATATTGTCAATGGCCTTAAAGCGCAGTCCATCAGGATCTGAAGCATTAGGTACAAATTCTCCAGTATTTATGTCGATAAAGCCCTCACTCATGGAACCAGAGCAATCGATTACAAAGATGTAGGCATCATCCTTTTTCCCAAACTCAATCTCATATAACAGCTCAAAGACCGCCGTCAGAGCCAACATAGCCACGAGCAATATGGCCCACCGGTTCATGGGCACGCCCTTGTATGTACGGGAATATACCGTCTTCCCAATCAGCCATATGGCCAGACCCAGGAACAGGAACAGGCCTACGAAGTAAATCTCCGCCATCACCACTCTGGGCAGGATCCCCTTCAGCGCCTGATAGAGGACTTCCCCTATGACTGCAAAAACCAAACCCGCCAGAATGCTGCCTATGAGCATTTTAAATGAATATCTTCCTTTTTCCATGTCTTTCTCCCTCTCTCGTTTTACCTGTTATCCTCGTCTCCCAGCAGGATCCCCGCTGCCGCACCGGCAATGGCTACCAGCGCAAAGAGGCCGCAGCCTGCCGCTGCCACTATGGTCTTCAGATTGGCTCTCGCCGCCGTCTGCAAAGCCGGCAGCAGGCGCACCAGAAGCCACAACCCCACCGCCAAAACTGCCAGGACTGCAATAATCCCTCCCGCAACGGCAAGCTGAGGGGCTTCCTGGATGCCAAGACTGTCAAAATAGGCGCTGATGCCGCCCTCCTGGTAAATCTTCAACGCTATGACAGCCACTGTGCCTATCACAGCCACCGCCCCTGCCGCGATCCCGGGAAGGACGCCGATGTGGCAGTATTTCAGCAGGCACCACACAAAGAACGCAATCGCCACCGCTGCCAGGGAGCCCACCGCCACCTTGTGGAGACAGAAGAGAAAGCTCTGCTCCGAAGGAGCATCATTGCTGCTCCCCAAATCCTCGCCCCGCAGGCATTTCAAAAGAATCTCCATGGAGGCTTTGACCCTTTTGTCCTCTTCCTCGCCAGTCTTCCAGGCCTTATTCTCCAGTTCCGTCTCCAAACAGTCTATGATGTTAGCTTTCAACTGTCCGTCGTTTAGGATATGGGAGCCACGGACTACCTTCGGAAGCATCTCCGGCGTGAACAGACGGCCTTTGCCTGCATTTATGACTTTGCGGGCCCACTTAGAGACCTCCAGCCTGTCCTTCTCCAAATCATAATAGCACAAAAGCGAAAGCTCCACCTCATCTTTGTCTCCAAAGCGGCACTGCTTCATCTGCCCTTTGCGCAATATGCCCTGCAGGACTTTCTTGATGGCCATGTCCTGGAACAGCTCATCGGTAAAGAAGATATCGTAGATTCGCTCGGTGGTAGGAGCGAAATCGACGGCGATTCCCAGCAGATCCCTCACCGTCTGGGCATTCTCGCACTTTTTACCGTTAAAGCCGCGCCGTGCCAGTTCGTCCAGGCTGCACCTCCGGTACAAATCGGCATCCTTAGCAGCAAACTGCGCTATCTCAAACCCGTTCCACAGCAGATAATCCGTGTAAAGCAGATACTGTCTGCTGTCCTCCGGGCTGGCCTTCGCCATCAGGGAAGCTATCTTCTCGACCCTGGAGCGGGCCTTCATCTGCCCCTCAAAGCCCTGGGCGGCTTCCATCTCCTGCTTGGTGACGCTCCTTAACATCTTGAAGAACACATCATTATCCATCACGCTGGTGCCGCTCTCCTCCAGATAGGAGCCGATCTGCTGCAGGCTATTTAATCTGGCGGGCAGAAAGACGCTCTCGAAATATCTCCTGTAATAGTCCTCGTCCATCCTCTTTACGGCATCAATGAGGATGGCATATTGCTCCTTGTCTTCCTTGTACTGCTCCCAGAGCAGATTCTGCCCCTCCTGATCGTCCTTCGCAAGGATCTGTCTTGCGTAGAAAATCAGGTATGATTTATGCAAAGCTGGATTGGCACTGCTTTGTGCACGATTCACTACCCGGTTGAGAATCCTGGAATCCTTTACCTGCAGGTTATTCTCACTGATGGATTCCAGCAGCACGGCCAGGTATTCCTCTACCGCCTCGCTCTCTTTCAGAGGGTAGCCCATGAAGGAGGTCAGCAGTGAAATCGTCAGATCGTCATCGATGGCTTTGCCTAATACGTTTTTTTTCTGTGATTGGAATGCATGCTCTATCAGATCGCAGTCAATGTCCTTCAGCTGGAGATCGAAGGCCTGATCGATGAACGCGGCCATGGCACGCAGAAGCTTCTGCCTCACGCTGTCATCTTCCAGGCTGTAGACCTGGGTGAACTGATAATGCTCCAGCTTGCTCTTGTCGCAGGCATGCATTTTGGTATCCAGGTCGAAATAATTGTTCCCCTCCGCCTTGTCGGAGAAATAGATGCCTGTCTTCCCTCCCTTGTAGGAAAAGAAGGTCACCTTAGTCCGAAGATGGTAGGGCAGCCCCCGCATGATCAGATACATGATTTCCCGGCATACCTGCCCATAATCCTCCAAAGGCCTCTGCGCCTTGATGCACAGGGCATTGGCGAACCCCTCCAGCGCACAGGTGGCGCCAATCAGCAGATACCGGTAGCTTTCCGCGTCCAGCCCGTATTTCTCCATGAGCTTCCCATAGTCGAGAGCCTCATAGGCCAGCTCATGGGCTACCGGAAGCGCTTTCACGGACGGGTCGTACTCCTTTCGGAATGTCCCCTCCGCCACTCCAAGAAGCTGCTCCGGCTTCTCGCAGAGAGCATAATAATCCGCCAGATTGCAGCAATAGCCGTGGGTAAAGGAGACGCCCCTGGCATCGGCGGCTCCTCCACCGCTGACCTCATAATTGATGTTCATATAGTACACGAAGCGGTCGTGCCTAAATACGCCGAAGGCTTCCTTGGGCATCGTATTGCCGTTCACCAGCTCCGCCAGATTTCCAGCGAAACCGCTGAACCCCTCTTTGGCGGCCTGGGACATATCCTCGGAGGGAAACACGATGGACCAGCCTGCTCCTTCGCCCTGCCTTCCTCTTCTGGTGTAGCCAGCTTGATATAGATTCATCCTGCCATCCTCCTGATTTAACGCCTATTGTTGTTCTTTACTGCTTTGTCTATGATATTCATCTTATATAACAGCCAGAATAAAGGCTCCTCCACCCTGACTGCCTCCGGGTTCACTTCCATCTGGTACCTCTTGGAGCTGCCCTCCTCCGAGACCACCGGCATCCCGTTCAGCGCGGAAAAGGCGAAGTAGGAATGGTTCGGGAAGAACTGCTTTAGCTGATTGTCCAGGATCTCGCCCTTGATGGATTTCCTGGTCAACATCATCTTCACTTCCGTGTTCACATTGATGCAGTCCTCGTAAGGGAATCCTCGGACTTCGTAGTCGTTATAGCGGATATTCTGGAACATATTGGAATAGTCCCCTATCACTCCAGTCCCCTTCAGGAGGTCGCTCTTGGACAGCGTGGCGGCTATTGGAATGTCGCTCTGCCCTCCCGCGAAGTCAGCGGCTACGAAAGCGGTATACATGGCTGCCACCACCTTGTCCGGGCTATAGGTATCATCGTCCATATTATCCTCATCGTCATTGCCCAGATAGATCAGGTCCGTGAACTGTCTGGGATCCATGATCATGATGATGCCGTCGGCATTGCAGATGAACTGGCCGTACTTCTCCATCTGATCCGCGTCCACACAGTTCTCGCCTGCGATATCATAGAACACCAGCGTGTACCTTCTGCCGTCCTTGTTGTTCTTCACGTTCACCGGTACCGGTGTGGTCAATACATTGGTGGCATTGCCTCCTGGCAGGTTCTGCCCCCTGCGGATGGTGTGGTTCTTGACGAATTCGTCCACCTCAGGGCACAGGCCGGCCACAGTCATGTCCGCCCTGATCAGTATCTCCTTGATCTTGCCCAGTATCTGCGACAGATACACGGTCTTGCCGGAGCTTGTGATGCCTACAACGGGGATATATTTGATCGGATATTTCCCGAATTCAAAAGGCAGCTTATTGTGGCAGTGGGGACAGATGCGGATTCTGGAACGGTTCCCCTCCGTGTCGACGACCGCATTGAGGAACCCGTCCTCGTCCTTCTCGAAAACCAGGCAGGCACTGTCCGTGAACTTCTCATTGTTCAGAAACCTTTTATCAGGCAACTGGGTGATGACAGGATTCCTCTCATAGGTTTTGTTCCGCTCGCTGTCCTCGGGCTTGCTGCCCGGATACCGATTCCAGAACTTCTCGTACAGCTCATCCGACGACAGAACGTAAAGCTTCTTCTTCTCCCTCTCCTCGCCGCTGAAATCGTCCAAATCCTGCTGGGTGTACGCAGTCATGGACCGGAAAGCTACTCCCTGGGGGAATATCTTCTCGAAACAATAAGGGCACTTGAAGAATTTCTGTACGCCGCTGCTGGCTGCACCCCCGCCCCTCCCCTTCTGGGCGTTTCCGTCTTCTCCGCCCTTGGTACCTTTCGATGTCTTTGAACCAAATAACCCCATCTCTCTCCACCTCACACTCTATAGTATTTTCTATCTATGGCAGTTGCCTCTGTCCTGAGACGCTACAGCGTCCTGTGGCCTCTCACTGCGCGGCTTCCACTCTGTAATACTTTTTATACTGATCGGCTACCCTCAGAACCACCGAGGCATCCTTCGGAATCTCAATGTACAGATTCTTGTCCAGGCAGCTGGCAGGCAGCGGATAGGTCATCCTGACTCCGTCTACATGGTACTGCAGCGCCCCGTCCATATAATCCTGCAGATAGGGCACATGCAGGACACACAGCTTCTCTTTGGCGAACAACTTGTTCTTGTACTCTATCTTCGGCTCCAGCTTCACCGGCACGAACTTGGTATTGATCTCGGGATCCTTCACCTGGTACAGGTGCATGATCCATTCCTCTTTGTCGTACTCCCCGATGAACACGCTTACCCCATAGGGGATCGCATGCTTGATTTCCCCGCCCGGAATCGTGCAGGACTCTCCGTTCTGTACGAACTCCCGCTCCCGGAACAGGAACAGCTTAGCCTTCTCATCACTGGTGGTATAGATATGATGACCGCCCTTCTGTAGGAGCGTCCTGTCATCCAGCCCCTTATCCTCCATCTCCTGGGCCAGCTTCTGGAGGTCTACCTCCTTTCTGCCATCGTACAGCAGCACGAAGAAATGGGATCCTCTGGAATATTTCCATTTCAGTACGATCTCACCTCCGGCGCGCTTCATGGAATAGTCCTTTACCTGGTAATCCTTGTCATGATCCCTGATTCTCATCCTCTATCCCTCCCTGTTGGCTCAGATGCAGCTTCTCAGCCTGTGTGATATTGTAGATTTCAATCTGCTCTATGCAGTCCGTGCGGTTCAGGTTGAACAGCATGAAATCCCTTCCATGGCCTTCCTGGTTCGCCAGCTGTCTTGCATAATCCGCAGACTTGTTGATCATGTAGAAACAGCTTATCTTCATGCCCAAATTGTTCATGCTCTGATCCTTCAGACGGATGCTGCCCTCCAGCGCTTTCTGCAGCTCTTGAGTCACATAAATCTGCCGGTTCACATCCGTCATATTGTTCATGCGGAAGTCCAATTCCCTCTCAAAATCATACCGGTAGATTTCTTCTCCAATCATCTTCATGAACGCGTTCTGGATAGCTTCCAGCAGTCCCTCCTGCTCCAGTCTGGGATTGAAGACCTCCGGAAAGGCCGAGTCACCGGCATTGATTTTCTGCTTGTTGTTCACGTAAAGCTTTACTTCATTGGTATAAGTCCTCTCTATGGACACATCATTGTCCTCTGTCATGATGCGCCCCTGCTGGACTTCCCTCTCACAGCGGGCGTACAGTTCCCCATATCGCTTGGTGTCATCCAGCATCCTGTCGAACTCCTCAGACAAAATCTGCTTTGTTTTCTCATAGAAGCACTTTCTGCACTCATACACGGCCTTTTTGTGCAGCTTCTCCGTATAATCCACCCGGACGCTCTCCCCCTCGGAGTTCAGCTCTTCCCGCAGCATCGCCCTGATCAGATCCCTCCTGGGTATCATCATCCTCACCTCAAAAAGGGAAAATGCACTATATAAAAGCTCCTGTATTCTCTTTCGGAGCATGTCTAATTCTTCTTCGTTTTCCAGAAAGCGCTCTGCCACGTCCACATATTTTTCCTGTTGGACCAATGGCCAGACGCCCATGGTGCAGTCATCCGCCATCTTGTCAGAAATCCGTTCGGCTCTCTGCATCTCTCTCAATTCCTTCTCCGACCGGAAAGGAAGATATCTCAATTCCTCCGGGGAAGGCAGATGCCTCATGATCTTCTCTTTGAAGATTTCCTCCGCGAGCGCAAAGCCTCCCGTCACTTTCATGCCCAGCCGCTCCCTGACTTCCTTGTCCGTGAGCTCTTTGGAATAACGTTCCTTTTCCTGTTCATGCATCTCTCGCATCAGCGCCTGCAGCGCCACAGCCGCTATCTCGTCCGTGGGCTTCGGCACCAGCGCATAAGACGCCGTCTTGACGCCATTATATAAATTGGTCACATACCCGCTTTCGGCGGCATTCGCCCTGGTTCCCCCCAGCAATATGATATCCGCCAACAGCCGGTAATTCTGCCAGATTTTATTCTCGCCCAATATGGATCCATTGTCCAGATAATTGCTCAGCAGATAGGTAGTCCCGCCATCCACCCCCGGTTTCGTCCTGTTCTCCACCACATAGTGCAGCATGCGGGCAGTCTTCTCGTTTTTGTTGTCCTCGGGCTTCTGATCCAGCATCAGGAAGAAAGTCTTCAGATCCTCGGAGTGCAGCCCGTTCTTCAAGCCCAGATAGAGGTCGTAATAAGCTCCTCCATCCTCCTCCACGGCATCCATGACGAACTCCATCTTGATCCTGGACTTGTCCCTGAAAATCCTGTCATCCTCCTCCAACATATCCACAATGGCCTTGCTGACCACTTCTGCCGGCTCTCCTTCCACGCAGCTCCATTGAATGGTGCGCTTCTTGTCCACATCCGTCAGCCGGGCACAGCTCCAGTAATCCCCGCTCTTCTCGATACTGACATACTGTAGAAAACCGGAATTGTTCCAGTTGTCGTCCAGAGTGTCCTTGATAAATTTCGTATAAGCTTTGCACCGCTCCCCCAGCATGACTACCACCGTGGGATACAAGGCCACATTGCCGCCCATCTCCCCGCTCTGGTTCTCATTCAGCCCGATCGTGCAGCTCTCTAATAATTCCTTGCCATTGTGCAACACTTTTTTCTCTGCCATACGCCCGCTTCTCTCTTTACATTGTGATTGCAGGGGAAACAAGGCTCCCCGGAAATCTCTTCCGGCTGGAAGCCTCGTCCCCCTGCCCTATATCAGTCCTTAGATCATCAGTTTAAAGGTCTGGAAGGCTTTCATGAACTCAGTGTAGAACTTGTCCAGCTCATCGTGCAGCGGATCTGTCTCATCGTGCAGCATATTGCATCTCGCAATCCGCTTGGGCATGTTGGCTTCCAGCTTCTCCACAGATGCCTTCATCTCCGGGGAATCCTCCTGGTTCATGCGTGCCTTTGCCTCGGCGATGATTTTCTTCTTGATATTGGCATCCATGGTCTTGAAGTTCACGAACGCCTGGTATGCGCCGGTGTCTCCCATGGGCATGTCATTGTTCTGCAGCTCCACCACCTTCTCCATGCCGAACTCGTCATAGGTATAGGAGATAGTATTGCCGTAGAACAGCACGCCGGTGAAGATAGCATTGAAGAAGTTCTTCTGCTCTGAGCCGCGAGCTCCAACTTCCTCCTTGATTTCCTTCAGCTCCGCCATCTTCTTGCCAATGATTTCCCTCTTCAGCAGTTCCTCATGCAATGCCTTGTTCAGCACAGGGGACTCCAGATAGAAGTCCAGCATCACCTGGCGTTCGCTGCCATTGTTGGCCTTTAGGCACTCGATTCTCAAAGGCTTCGCGCTGCTCTTCTGCTTCTCCTTTTCTGTCTCCAACATGTCAATTAAAGCGTTCAGTTTATTGGTGTCTTCCTTGCCGCCTGTCATATAGCCGCCGGAAGATGTCATGAACGCCTCCACATCAAAGTCTTCGGTCACCATGATTTCCCAATAACCCAGTTCATCCTTTACCACAACCCCGGCTTCTTCCGCCTTTTCGAACTCCGCAATCAACTCATTGTTCTTATTTTCAATCCTCTTTATCGGCATTCCTATCTTGAAGCTGGCAGGCACAGGCGAAGGCAGCCACTTGTTCCAATCCACCTCACCCCGCTCATAGAGATGCCTTCCGGGCGCACTGTTGTTCTCGTATTTTTCCTGCAGTTCCAGAATACCCTGATAAGCATACATAGGCAGTCCGCTGTAGAAACGCATCATAGATATCTTATCTGTGATACCGGATTCCCGTACAAAGAACTCTTTCTGCTTTTCCGCATAAGCGTAGGCTGCCCCCTTGATCTCCGCAGAATCATAGGGTACTGTAAGCGTGCTGTTCATACCCAAATCATTCTGGTACATGGGATTCTGCCAGAACAAAGGAGTGGAATCCACGCCCAGCTTATCCTTGATGATTTCCTCCTCGATTCGCTGCTCCAAAAGCTGTATATTGTCCACCTGGAACTTCTCTTTCAGATAATCGGTGATGGTCTTCTGGGTGGCATCACGGAAAGCCGTCAAGATGAAATCGGATATCAGCTTAGTGATCTCATTCTCATCCTCGTTCACCCATTTCGTGCAGTTGTCCATCATGGATCTCATCAGGCTATCCAGAGTCTGCTGGAGATCCAGCTTCTCCACTTCCGCATCCAGCCCCTTCCGGATATCCGGCACGGACAAAATCTTCCAGTTATAGGTGTTCTCTGTCCGCACGCCCTCTGTCAGCACCCTGCCGTTCTCCTCAAATGTCTTCTGTAGAGTATCCAACACATTCGTCAAAATGCGGAAGAAGTTATTATTCAGCAGAATCAATTGCTGCTTGTAATCCTGCAGTATGGTATTCATGGTCTCCAGCTGTGCTACCTTATAGTGATGCACATACAGGTTGTTCAAAGCATTCAGATAATCCCCAATTCTGCCTTTCTCATTCAGAAAGCTTGCGCTCTGCATCCTGGCCAGGGCATCGTCATATTCCTCGTTTCTTAGCTGAGACTGACGAAGCTCTGCCTCCAGGTTGGTCTGGTTCTGGGCGATAAAGCCATCCACCGCATGAATCAGGTTCTTGTTCTGAGTACCGTAGAGCATCCGCTGGGCAAAGAAGGGACCATACTCCAGATTCGTCACATATTTTTCGCAAAGTCCCTTGTAAGTCCTGCTGATCAGGGACGTGCTGTCCGTGGGAATGGTATAGTCTTTCATGGCAGACATGAAGGCCTTGCTGTTCGCCTCCAGCACTCCCCTGTTCTTAGCCAGATATTCATTCTCGGCAAAGTCCACAAATTGTCCGTTCCCCCGCTCTTTGAACAGCTTTGCGTCATATCTCTGGGGGAAATTGATCTGCGGAGGGCACCCCTTTGACAAGGCTTTTCTGATGTCCTCATACTTCAGTTGGGCTGCCTGCAGAAAATCGTCCCTCTCCTTTTCCGTAGGCATTCTGCCGAACATATCCTTATAGCTCTCGAACAGCTTGAATCCCAGATACGTAGCAATCTCCGAAAGGGGCATTTCCGCCACGGAAGCGCCCAGCATGTTGTATTCCACATTTGCTCCGTGCTGCAGCGTAATGCCGCTCTTGATCCTTTCCAGGTTGGAGATATGGCCTTTCAATGTGATGCCATCCGCGTCTGTCTCTACTCCCTCCGGCAAGGTCACCTTGGCCATGAAGCTGATGATGAAATCCGTGACTACTCCCATAGCGTAGTTGTAGCCATCGCTGATCATCTTGCCATTCGCGTCCGTGGTTGAAACCAGATAGCACAAATCCACCGGCTTCTGTCTGTTGTCAATCTGCTTAAAGCCATAATTCATCTTAAAGCTGTCTTTGTTCTTGCTGAAGTTCATGCAATAATCCAATTCCTGCAGCGCGGCATAGCCGTTCACAGCCACATAGCTGGATGTCAGGGGACTTGCGCTAATAGCAGGTACCGACATATTGACATCCGGAAGGAAGAAATATCCGCACACACTGGTCTCCGACTTACCAATCTCCTTCAGGGCTTCCCGTACCAGATAGCACACATCCAAGAATGTGCCGCTTCCCGTACCTCCCGAGATGCCGGCGCAGATATGTACCGTCAACTCACCGCTGGAACCCGTCAGTGCGGCCAGCATGGTAGATTTTATTTTAGCGTAAATCTTCGATGCCTGATCCACCAAGAGAAAACGTCCCACCTGACGGATGCCCCCGGCTCCAGCGCTGGCATCTTCTATGGAAATGTGTTCGAAGTCCAGCCAATCCAAATCATGCCGATTCTTCATCACCTCCACGGCATTAAATGTCGCCCTGATGGATTTGTTAGCAACGGAAAAAAACTCCGTGCTTCCATCGATATCCGAAATCTTACCGCCCCCTGCGTTAATCTTATTCGCATCCGAGTCGATAATCAAGTATTTGATATCGCTGTACTTTGGGACGACAGCATTGACATCGTCAGGCTTAAGCTGCTTATAAACCTCTTTCTTCAGCTTGATGACCGCATCAGAACCGGTGCCGCCCAATCCAATAATCACGGTCGCTCCAGGCTGACGATCAGACTGTTTGCTGTGGTCTACGACACCGCCGCCGGCATCGATCAAAAGTGAACCATAAGTTGCCATTTTTTCTCTCCTTTAACCTTTATATTAAATTTCTATTGTTTCCTTTCAAATCTAGCTTCCTTACCCTCTCCGGGCATCCCTGCTTAATAACCCGTCTCATCCGGAATGAACATGACCCGCATGCCCTTGTTGAAATCGATGTCGCTGCTGACATCCACCTCCATCTCGCTGTCTAAGCGAATCTTCTTGTTCTTCACATCCGGATTGACGTCCGTATAGTATCCGTTCTTAGAAATCAGATAGATATAGCTGTCCTTCTCCCCATGGAAGAAATAGGTGTTCTTAATGTCGATGCCGATGTTCTCCCTTATGCTCAGGCAGTGGCCGATCATCATCTTGCCCCGGCCGCCCTCAAAGGTGTTGGGATTGCCGATGACGCCGTCCTCATTATAGGGGATAATCTGTATGCGGCCATTGATAGGCACATTGCCCTTTTTCTTGGCTCCCAGCAGAACGATCAACAGCACCAATACCACCACCGCCGCCAGGATGGCCAGCAGCAAAGGCAATATGTTGACCGTCTTCAGGATGACCTGCACCTCGATGGAGCCGCCGCCGCTGTTGGTGGCGGTCACGAACAGTTCGCCGCCCTTGCCGATCTCCTTGACCTTTATGTTCAGGTTCTCCCCCTCCACGGACACCACTGAACTGTCGAACTCCGACTGGGTGATGCTATAGGACAGGGTGGCATCCTCTGAATCCGAGAACACAGAGCTTAAGTCAAAGAGATACTCCGCTTTTGTGAACGGAAGCGTCTTCGTAATCTCAATGGGATCCTCACTGGCAACAGGCAGCGGCCGTCCCGCGCTAAGCTTGGCCGTCTCGGAGGTCACTGTCAGATTGTCGATGGAGCAGTAGGTGTAGACATCGTATTCAGCCCCCTGGGGCAGATGGAAGGTGTACTCCGCCTGCTGGCTGCCCGCCGTCATCTCGTAGTCATTGACGGTTCCCGAGCCCACCTCTGTGAGGACCACATGCATGGGATACTCCTGATAGATTGCCGAATCCGTTATCAGATTCCCCATATTTGAGATCTGCGCCCCGATGAGCACATCTGCATCCGCAAATACCGGATTGCCGGAGTTGAAATTCTGCACAATGTCCAAATCAGAATTATAAATCATCTCGATTTTAATGCTGTCCCCGGGAACGCCCTTCACGACCAGCCTCCAGGCACCTGCCTCCGGGTTCTGGATTTTCAGCACGGAAAAGGTCTTGGCCGTAATCTTCATGGCATCCAGCTCCGACTCCGTGTAGGCTATCCCGCTGGGCTGGTACAGCATATAGCTGGTGTTCGAATTCAGAGTGCTGATGATGATATTGGCCTCCTCCACGCCGATTCTCGGAATATCGAAGGGAATCTCCGTCTCGCCGTTGTCAGGAATCACAATATCGCCTAATACGATGGTCTCTGTGGAGTAGATGATATTGTAGAACTGGCTGAAGACCTCCTTCAGGTCATCCGCGCTCTTGACTTCCACGCTGGTGCCCCCGGTGGCGGCTGAAATCTCCTGCAGCTCCGCCGGATCCGCATCGCCGTTGGTATTCAGACAGACGGAATAAATCTTATATCCGTTTGCCCTGGCGGCCTCGATGGCATTGTCCCTGCTGGCATAGGACTCCTGCAGCCTGGCATCATTTCCGCCCAGATCCGTATTGCCATCGGAAAGCAGAATGATGGCTGACGGCAGGGCAGGGTTACCCGACTCCTGCAGCATCTGGGTGGCGGCCTCGATGGCCTTGCCTATGTTCGTGTCCCCCCGGCTGCTGACGCTCCTCACATCCCTGGAAAGAGCGGTCTTGTCGTTCAGCCCTTCAATCCCGGCGATGTCCCTTTTTAAGATGATGTCGTCATCGAACGCCACGGCGCCCATATAGTTGCCGCTCTCTGTGGCAAGACCCAGGAACAGATCCATGGCGTCATACCGCAGGCTCTCGGCATCCGTCTTCGACATGGAGCCGCTCTCGTCCATGACGAAGACCACATTCATGCGATTCGCATTCGGCGTGTCCACAGCAAAAGCCGTAATGGAACCTGCCAGCGACATCAGCAGCAAAGCGAATGCCGTCAGCAACCCTGTCAAAACTTTTCTTTGTCTCATAATCCCTATCCCTTCATTTGTTATCTATATGCTATCAAAGATTATCATTATCTTGTCATTATCGATGGTCCGTTGTCGATCATTCGATATCTTCGCTTTCGGAAGATGTCTCCTCCTCATCCGGGTTCGGTGAGTCCTGGCCTCCCTCACCGGACTCCTGAGACTCCTCAGTTCCCTGGCTTCCCTCTTCCTCGCTTGAGCTCTCTTGTTCGGAGTCCTGGGGGTTCGCTGGCTCCTGGCTTTCCTGGGCACCCTCCGGCTCCTGGCTGCCGCCGCTTTCAGTTCCTCCGGCTTCCTGTCCTCCCGGTTCCTGTTCCGCGCCCTGGCCGCCTGATGTCCCCAGGGAACCTGGCGACACTTCCGCTCCCTGGCTCTCTGAAGAGCTCTCCGCCTCTTCGCTCCCCTCTGTCGTCTGCGTC
Organism: uncultured Acetatifactor sp.; assembly: GCA_910585665.1. Taxonomy (GTDB): domain Bacteria; phylum Bacillota; class Clostridia; order Lachnospirales; family Lachnospiraceae; genus Acetatifactor. Next base: position 51,138 of record CAJUFI010000004.1, read on the forward strand.
TCTCCCTCCTGCAGCCTCTGGGGAGTGACGCCCTCTACAGGCTGGCCGTCGTCTTCCCCGGCAGCCCCATCTTCCTGAGCCGTCTTCGCCGCTGCGGAATCCGCAATATGTCTGCTGCGCATCATGAATCCCATTGCCAAGACCATGGCGCTCACCATAATCAATGCCGCATCAAGGATGAAAGCCATCCATTTCCTGTCCTTTCCCGGCCTGACCAGAAAAAGCCACCCCAGGAACAGAACAATCAGGAGAATCCCCACTACCAAAAACACAATTTTCAAGACCATGCCCTCCTCATGTTAAAATCTCCTCTGCGCGCTCCCACCGGAAAACGGCGGATTAGGCACGTTGTTGTGTATTCCGAAGCAGATTGCATTATTTTCGGAAATGCCTAGTGCCTTAACCCGCAGATTCATATCCACATATAAAAAAAACTTTAAATTTTTATTAACTTATTTCATTCTAACAAGTGGCTTGCAACTTGTCAACATTATTCTACAAAAAGTAATTCTCATTATTGCTATTATAATTTAATATATTTGATATATCGACTATTTTCAAGTAGATTTTAACATTTTTTCAATCAGCCAATGTCCAGATAGACAAATAAATTGACCGTCTTCCGAAATTCTGTTATAATTTACCACAAAGCATACCTTGCTCAATCCTTGACCATGGAATGCTCACCTGCATTCTGCGGTATGCAAGACAGTGGTGCGGCTGGCTGCATGGGAGGTTTGAGATGTATCTGATTATGTACGATTAGGAGGCACTCCATGATAGCATTACAAATCAAATCCATGAAACAGTTCATGAACCAGCTGCTGGTGGCCGATGCCTTCGAGCCCTTTCTGCTGGAGGAGGCGGTGATCGGCACCGCATGCACCTTCACCATAGACGGGCATGTGAATCCAGAATTCTATGGCAACGAAGAAGATTCTACCCAAAAGACCGCTTATGAATTCCGCCCCTGGAGCGAGCTGAAGGGCCTGTGCTTCGACCTGATTAAAGGAAAGCGCACGCCCCTGTTCTTTCGTTTCGTATTGCATCTGATGCCGGAAAAGGCGGCGGCCCTGCTGGAAAAGGAGAGCTGCGACGTGGAGCCCTCCCAGGTAAAGGCCCTGGTGCTGAACATCCGCTATGACGGCTCCAAAGCGGTCCTCACCACCGCCACGGCCCTCCATTCCTTCCATCTGTCCAAAATGCCGGACGCCATCTGGGATCGGGCGCTGCGCAGGTATCTGGACGCAAAGGCGATTCCTTACGAGGATCTGGATTAGCTCTTCATCTTGGACTTGAAGACCAGGCTGGCCAGATAGCCGAATATCAACGCGGCGGAAGTGCCTACCGCTCCGGCCTTGAATCCGCCGGCAAAAAGCCCCAGGAGCCCCTGTTCGTCCACCGCTTCTTTGACCCCTTTCATCAGCACGTTGCCGAACCCCAGCAAGGGCACGCTGGCTCCGGCCCCGGCGAACTCCGCAAAGGGCTCGTACCATCCCAGGAACCCGATGACTGCCCCGGTCACCACCAGCAGCACCATGATGCGCCCGGGCATCAGTTTCGTCTTCTCCATCAGAATCTGCACCAGGGCGCAGATCAGTCCGCCTACCCAGAAGGCATTCACATAATCCATCATTTGACATACTCCTTTTCGCTTTGGCAGAGACGGATGTACGCGCATCCGTCTGCTTTTGTTATGATAAGTAGTATCTGTCAACCTCCGCAAATTATACTGCGCGTCAACGGTATTTGCGGCAACCTGCAGAAAAAAGGACGCCAGCCATATGTGTCCGTCCTGGACAGCCTGGTAAATTCCGATGGTCTTGCGTATATGCATGACGGCAAAAGAGACTGCCGGGGCAGCCTCTTCGCTTTCCTTATCCAATTTGTCCCAATTCTCTATCGTGTTCCCGCTCCCGCAGGGCACGGGAATCACAGGGCCTGGTTTTTCCTGTCTAAATCATGGCCGCTATCCGCCCCACCACCTGGCGAATCTGTATCCCGTGGCAGTCCACCACTTTGTGGGCATATTTCTCATAGAGAGGGACCCGCTCCTCGTAGAGGTCCGCCAGGGTCTGCCCAGGCATCAGCGTCACCCCTCTGGCGTTCAGGTCCCCCAGCCGATCCTCCACATCCTCCAGCGGAAGCTTCAGGTAGACCACAGTCCCTATGCCGCGCAGATGCTCCATGGCCCTGGGGCCGTAGATGACGCTCCCGCCGGTGGCGATGACACTCTTCCGCTGCTCCAGGGAGGCATTGACCTCCTCCTCTATGCGCCAGAAGCCCTCCACGCCGTGCTCTTCTATCAGCTCGTGGAGCAGCTTGTCATATTTATCCTGAATCACCAGGTCTGAATCCACGAAACGGTATCCCAGCCGCTTGGCCAGCACTACGCCCACCGTGCTCTTGCCCGCTCCGGGCATCCCAATCAGTACTATGTTGTCTTTCATCTCCGGCACCTGGCTTTTCCGCGCCTTAGCATACGGCGATGACTTCCACTTCGCAGAGGACGCCCTTAGGCAGCTCCTTCACCGCCACGCAGCTCCTGGCAGGCTTCTCTGTAAAGTATCTGGCGTACACTTCATTGAACGCGGCGAAGTCTCCCATGTCCGCCAGAAAGCAGGTGGTCTTGACCACGTTCACATAGTCAGTCCCTGCCTCCGCCAGCAGCGCGCCCACATTCTTCATGACCAGCTCTGCCTGGGATGTGATATCGTCTCCCTCCACATTGCCCGTGGCCGGATTGATGGGAATCTGCCCTGACGCGAACAGCATGCCGTTGGCGATGATTCCCTGGGAATAAGGCCCGATTGCGGCGGGCGCTTTCTCTGTCGAAATTTTCTTAAGCATAATGTCTCCTCTTTTCTGTTCTTTATCCTTAACATTGGCATTGCCCTGTTTTCAGATGCCGTCACTTCTTCCCTGGCTCCGGCTCGTCGAACTCGGCCGTCACATAGAATCCTCTGGCATTTTCCACCACGTCCACCACCACGCCTTCCCTGCTCCTCAACCGGTTCCGGAAAGGGATGTTGGCCGACATGGCCAGGGAAGGGTCTATCACATAATAATAGTTGCTGGGAAGCAGACCCTCCGTCACGGTAATCTTCTGCCCTGTCTCCAGAAGCCCCGGGCGCTCCATCTTGAATTCCATTCTGCGCAAAATGCCCATCTCCTTTTTCTCAGAGCCGGCCGGCTTCCGCCTTAACAGGCGAACCCTCTGCCGGCTCCTGCCATGTCACCCCGGCTATACTTTCTCGGCAGTCCCCGGCGCTTCACTTTCCACAGACTCTGCCGTCTCCGGGGTCTCCTGTACGGAGGCTTCGCTTTCCACGTGCTCCGTGTTCCCGGTCGCTTCGCTGCTTTCCACGGGCTCCGTGTTCCCGGTCGCTTCGCTGTAGTCCGCGTCTATAATCTCCTTCTCCTCATTTACAGGCTCTGAGCTGGCCACAACGATTGCGGCTCCGCATTTGCCGCAGAATTTGCTGGTTCTGGGGACTTCAGCGCCGCAGCCGGGACAGATGCTGACATTCTTCAAATCTCTGATTCGGCTCGTGTACATATCGATGTCCGCTTTGAGCCCTGCCGCCTTCGATGCCCACGCTGCCACAGAGTCATCGTCTTTCAAGAGCCCTTTCTCCAGAACGTAGCACCCTACTTCCGTGTATATACTCTTCAGGTTCTGATTCAATGTGCCGATTTCCACATTAAGTTTCGTGACACCGGCCACTTCCTTGCTCTTGGAAATCGCGCTCTGGGTCATTTGGTTCAATTTCTCGCTCCAACTTGCCATTTTCGTTACCTCTCTTCCTTATTATCTTTATGTTATTCGGAAAAAATATAAAAATACCTCGGAAAGCCTGTCTATCCAAAATCTAATATTATGCATTATATAATTCTATTCATTCCTTGTCAACAGCCAATCCTGTGAAAGAGCCGATTGTTTTCCACAGTTTTCCATATAAAAAATGGTTGATTATCTCAGAAAAGCCCTGCTATATGCAGCTTTGCGGGCGCGGGGATGAATTGTGACGCACATCTGGCAGAAAGCAATTATCAAACACGCTCTAGAGAACGCAGTATAATACACCCCGTCAAATGGTCGTATCAGCGTGGTGGTTGAGAGTTGGGAAATGTATTTAGGGAATATCCGAAAACTGTTATGAAACGATGTTGAAACGTTTCTATCGTAAGGAATTGTCTACAAATAACTGCTGCAAGTTTATGGCAATTTTTATTGTATTTCCGGGCTTTTGCCTGAAGCAATTGCAGCAGTTATTTTCCGACAATTCCTAAGAAAGATGTACATGATATTGACAAGCCCTCCTACTCTGCCCGCAGCACCCCCAACAGCACGAACCGCGCATCCTGGAATTCATAGCTGCAGGTGGACAGGGTGAGGACACGATCCGATGCCGACGGCGCGAAGTCGGCCTGGACGAGGGACTTGGAGATGCCAGAGACGATCCAGTCCTCATAGTCCGTCTCCGATGCGAAGCCTGTCACCCAGGCATCGTCCTCCACATGGGCCACATATCCCGCAAATATCTCGATGGTATAGTTCCCCTCCGGGGTCAGCAGAAACATCCGAGGGTGGGCTTCATAGTACTCCTGGCTCTTGTAATTGGACAGTGCGGCGAACATGGAGCCGTTCTTCATATGGTGCCCGTAGACAATGCAGTGGGAATCCGAAAAATCGCTCTGGTTCCGGCAGTCCAGGAAGATGCATCCGCAGGGATTGCTCTCGCCGTTGAACATGCGGTGCAGATAGTAGTCATTGTCCCTGGCCTGGGCAATGGGATAATTGATTACAGATGACTCGTCATATATCCATCCTACCACCTGCTCATTGATGCTGCGCAGACCTTCAAAATCCACCTCCGGAAAGGAGATTGACAGATCCGCTGCCCCATCCGTCACGGTTGCGGCGCCGTCCTGCCGGGGCTGTCCGGTGCCGGAATCGCTTCTGCCGAACTGCAGAAAAGAGTCCAATTCCTGGTAAGAAGCTTCGGCGGCCTGCCTCTCTTGCAGAATCGCCCAAATCTGATATCCGGATACAGCGAACACCGCCGACAGCGCCGCTGCCAGCAGACAGGTTGCCACCCTCCCAAAGCGTTTCATAAATATCCTCCCTTCTGCCCGGCTGCCGGATGCGAGACAGGCCTTCCGTGAGCCGGCACTTCTATCCGGCTCATGCGTCCCGTCCTTCCGCTCTCCCGGGACTGCCGGACATCCTGCCCACCCACAGAAGTTAATATTTTTCCTACCATACATGGAGTCCTGCTGCATGGGCTCCTACTGCATGGAGCCCTATTGCCTGGCTTCTTACCGTATGGTCTCTATCACCAGCGCATGGGCGATGCCCGGCACGCTCATCCCCTCGTTGAAGCTGGTCTTGCTCAGCAAGGCGCCCGTGGGTATGAAGAGCACCTTTTTCCAGTTGCCCTCCTCCAGCTGCTTCAGGATATAGGCGGACAGGGTCACGGCGCTGCAGCCGCAGCCGCTTCCCCCGGCATGGGTGTCCTGGGAGGCCGCGTCATATATTTCAAGGCCGCAGTCCATATGCTGCTCGGATATGTCGTAGCCCTGCTTACGGAGCAGGTCGATCAGCACACGCTGGCCCACCTTTCCCAGGTCGCCGGTGATGATTTTGTCGTATTCTTCCGGTTGACCGGCAAAGTCAGTGAAGTGCTGTTCCAGGGTGGAAGCCGCTGCCGGAGCCATGCATGCCCCCATGTTCATGGAGTCCTTCAGGCCGTAATCCACCACTTTCCCTACGGTCATGGCGCTGATCCGGGCTCTGGCCTTCCGCCCTCCTCCCTCCGGCTCATCCGACAGCACAAAGGCTCCGCTGCCTGTGACAGTCCAGGTGGCGGAGAGGGGCCGTTGACTGCCATAGTCCAGGGGGAAGCGGAATTCCTTCTCCGCGCTGGCGAAATGGCTGGAGGTGACACAGGCAACTTTGTCGGCAAAGCCGCCGGCGATGCTCATGGCCCCCAGAGCCAGCGACTCACCGCAGGTGGAGCAGGCGCCGTATACGCCCAGCAGGGGAATCTGATAGGAAGAGATGCCGAAAGAAGTGGCCATGGATTGACCCAGCAAGTCACCCGCAAAGATATAGGAAATGTCTTCCGGCCGCAGACCCGCCTTTTCCAGAGCCAGTCCCACGGCCTCTTTCTGGAGGGCGCTCTCCGCCTCCTCCCAGGTCTTGCAGCCGAACATGTCGTCCCGGCCTACCTTGTCGAACAGCAGGCCCAGGGGGCCCTGCCCCTCCTTGGTGCCCACTACGCTGGCGCTGTTTAAGATATATACCGGCCTCTCCAGCCGGACGCTGGCTCTGCCCAATTTCTGATTCATAGATTTTCCTCCTGGTTTTAGTTCTGTACGGGGCAGACACTGTTGTAAATCAGCTATTTCTTAGCTGGACTGTCTCCCGTTCCAGATACGGTTATAACTGAATTTTATTGTTTCCAAAGGAGGTAAATCTATTCTTTGAATTGTATGCGTTGTCATCCGGCCTGATTTGAAATCAATGTAATATAGGCATCTATCGCCTGGCTCAAATCCTTCACAGATATGCAATCCGCCAGAATCAATGGCCGATTCTCCCGCAGCGCGTCCAAGAAATCTTTTTGGATGGATTTCAGCCTTTTCCAGAGCTTTGTCTCTCCAATCAGCTCCAGCATCGTAAGGCCGTCCAACAAGACAGCCCGGAAAAGGGATTCCCGGGCATCTCTCAAATCCCGGGGCGTCTGCTCTCTGGAGCTGAAAACGGCTATGTCCCCTTTCAGCTGCCGCAGCACGCCCACAGAATTTTTAAAATATGGTTTTAAGTCTACTTCCGTCGGGGAGGCCTTACGCAGCCTGGCCGCCGCCACTACACTGTCCAGCTGCCGCACCAGTTCCTCCCGGGACAGGGAAATGTTCTCGGGTTCGGAGGATTCCCACTTTCGGTTATTTATAAAGTTCCAGCGCTCCCCTTTTTTGCCCGTGTATACCACTGCATGTTTTCCCCCTGAGGGCTTCAAGATGCCCAACATGGCATTGGGAATGCCCTCCAGGAACTCGGGGACATCCTCCCTGGGAAGCTTTGTCTCCGTCATGCAAAATCCCCGGGGCTGCAAGTAGAGGTTGAACCATTCCCCAGTCTGGAGCATGGGGCCGGAGCAATAGGCGCCGTCCTGGAACGAGAACAGAAAGGGCAGCCCCATATCCAGGGCAATCTGGCGGTCTTCCGCTTCCATCCCTTCCAGCTCCAGCAGATTGGCCACTCCCGCGTAGGCGCAGGAAGAGTTGAACGTCATATATTTCATATGCGAATCCCTCTCCTTCTCACTGTCCCTCTCACTCGTATCTCTCGGCCTGGGCGCGGATCAGTTCCGCATCCTCGAAGTAGTTGATGCGCATGGCGCTCTTCACCTGGGACAGGGTCTGGGCGGCCGCCTCCCTGGCTTCATCGGTGCCCTTCTTCAGGATATCATAGATGGCGGGGATGTCCTTCTCCCACTCTTTCCTGCGGTTCCGGATGGGCTCCAGGGTCTCCTGCATGATGTTGTTCAGGAACTTCTTCACCTTCACGTCCCCCAGGCCGCCTCTCTGGTAGTGGGCCTTCAGTTCGTCCAGGTTCGCGTAGTCGGGCAGATACCGCTCGAAATGCTCCTGCCTGCAGAAGGCGTCCAGATAGGTGAATACCGTGTTGCCCTCCAGATGGCCAGGGTCGCTGACCTGCAGGTGCAGCGGGTCTGTGAACATGCTCATGATTTTCGTGCGCACTTCATCCGCCGTGTCCGCCAGGTAGATGCAGTTGCCCAGGGACTTGCTCATCTTGGCCTTGCCGTCCGTGCCCGGGAGCCTGCGCCTGGCCTCGTTCTCCTGCAGAAGGGCTTCCGGCTCCACCAGCACAGGGGCGTACACCGTGTTGAACTTGTGCACGATCTCCCTGGTCTGCTCGATCATGGGCAGCTGGTCGTCCCCCACGGGGACTGTGGTGGCCTTGAAGGCCGTGATGTCCGCCGCCTGGCTGATGGGGTAGGTGAAGAAGCCCACAGGGATGCTGGACTCGAAATTGCGCATCTGGATCTCGCTCTTCACGGTAGGGTTGCGCTGGAGCCTGGCCACTGTGACTAAGTCCATGTAGTAGAATGTCAGCTCGCACAGCTCCGAGATTTGGGACTGGATGAGCAAAGTGGACTTCTCCGGGTCAAGGCCGCAGGCGATATAGTCCAGCGCCACCTCGATGATGTTCTGGCGCACCTTCTCCGGGTTCTCGATATTGTCCGTGAGGGCCTGGGCGTCCGCGATCATGATGAAGGTCTTCTTGTACTCGCCGGAATTCTGCAGCTCCACCCGCCTGAGCAGGGATCCGATGTAGTGGCCTATGTGCAGCCTGCCCGTGGGACGGTCGCCTGTGAGGATGATTTTGTCGCATGCTTTGTTTTCCATGATAATTGTCTCCTTTATACGGGATGTCTGCGGCCCGGGGAATGGCCACGGTGGCCGATGTGACCGTTTCCGGACATCGTGACCTCTCCTGGCCGCTATGACCGTTCCTGGACATTGCACCCCTTCCTGGCAATGACAGAGGACTTGGCACCATCCCTGGCCAACACCCATTATAGCACTTTGATAATAGAATCGCTCTTTGACTATTATATCATGGATTTGCGGATAGGCAATCTTATTTTTGAACTTCTTTTCGCCTTTCTTTCCGTCTTTTTGGGCCTTCTTTCGGTCTTCTTACAGCCTTCCGGGGCTGTTCATGCCAGAAAGAGTTTTGCCAGAAAAAAGCTCACTATGAAACCGATTGCCGCGCTTCCCAGCGCGTACAGCACCGTTTGGTAGTGACGTTTTCCAAGCTCCTGCCAGGTCTCCATCTCGTCCAGCCGCCGTCCTTCCGTAAACGCGACGATTTCTTTGTAGGTATGGATATCATTGTCCTTTTTGACTTTCTCCACCTTCACCGCAAAATACATTGTGACCCCAGCCAGCGCTGCCCATGGAATGAGCGCGTACCAGCCCATCCACGCGGCAAGGGGCACCGCCGAGAGCACTGTCAATGCCAGGAGCGCCGCATAGATGTTTCCATAGCGGTTCAGCCTCCTGATTTCCGTTTCCTTGATTTCTTTTCTCATGCGTTCAACATCTCCTTTTATCAATTGGTCAAGGGATATGTCGAACAGTGTGCTTAACAGCAACAGGCTGTGGATATCCGGGTAATTCTTATTCGTTTCCCAGTTAGAGACAGTCTGCCTGCTGACGTACACCTTTTCGGCCAGCTGCTCCTGTGAGATTCCCATATTGCTGCGATACTTCCTGATCTGCGCTCCGACTTCCAATTTTCCTCTCTCCTTTCCTTTTATTTCCCTGATGCCTGCCGGTCTGCGGGCTGCGTCCGGAACATGCCCTTACATGCGTTCCCTGACCTGCGCCGCCTTGCAACGGCGACTTGTATCCCTGACCTGCGCCGCCTTGCAACGGCGACTTGTATCCCTGACCTGCCCCGAGTGTACCATCAGACAGGTGCAAGTTCCACCAAAAGCCTTTGACATTGGCCTGAAAACAGGCGTCAAAGGGGTTTGACACAGGAAACATCAATGGCAGATTCGGGGCATTTTATGGCCAGATGACAAATCTGTCAGTTCTGCCCTGCAGCAGATTAAGGACAGGAAGAAGATGCTCCGGGTATACCGTTCTCCTTCATCCTCAAAAGTCATATCCGTTATGACAATATCCGAATCGCTGTCGGATTCCGTATCGAGACTCATATATTCAATCTGCATCCCATGGAGACTGGACAGCTTCCCGTTCGCATATTCCTCATCAAAAGCCCCCCTTATAGCGGGCCTCAAAACCATCGTCTTCCCGTGTGATGTCACTTTCATCCCAGTCCACCGTCACGGTCTTGCCAGTGACCAACTCGACTTCGATATAATCCATCTCGAGATCTTCTATATCGGTATCGACACTCAAGTAAAGCTTCATACTATCATTTCCTTTCTGTCTATGGCGCTGCAGATCATGCTTAACGATTCTGTATAGCCTCCTATCAGATTCCTGTCCTCTTCTGTTGCAGTCTTCAAAAATTCCCGCACCTCTTTTTGCAGATCCAGCCATTCCTCATCATATTATTTCACGAAAGCTTAATTGTCCGCGTCATAAAGGCGCGAGTTATTCTTTGACATACAAAATTACCATATCCCCGTCCACAAACCCCACGCCTACGCCGGCATATGCCTTCAGAACATCGGCGTGCAGTCCGTTATTTAAGTACTATTTTAATGCGGCGATTACGCCTTCCAGCACTTCATCCCATTCCGCGTCCTCTTCCCATGAGAGCGGGGTATCCCTTGTATCGAAATCCGTCCCTTCCTCGCATGCCCAGTCGGAATTGTCGGGATTTGCGTCAAAATCCCCGGTACCGACCAGCTCCATTGACCAACTGTTGCTGTCGTCTTCGTAGAGGTTGAAACAGAAGGCGACCGTTTCAGGTGGGATTTCCTGTTCTAAAATATCGTTTAGCCACTTTTCGATTTTATCATACATTTGTACTTCTCCTTTTTTATCCTATACTGACGGACTGTAATAAATCCGGATCTGTTATCAATTTGGACAGATCTCCATAGCGGTTGAAGCTTGCGTGACGCTCATACATATCATCGTCATCCTTTTCGTCTTTTCTATCTTTTTCGTCCTCTCCGTCTTTTTCGTTCTCAAACGAACTCAGGCACGCAAAAAAATCCGGGAATAAACCAATGCGATACCTTACCTGTTTCCACAATTCCTCGTCATTACAGGAAAAGGAGGCGGAATACCCTTGACATACATCTATCTCAAACGCATAATTCGCATGATAACAGATAAAATGTGCTCGATCGCTGAACCATGCTTTTTTCAGGCCATAAGCTTCCGCCATCCGATGGATAAAATCCATACGCTCCTCCACTGTATCCCCGCAATATGCACATGTCCTGCAATTTTCTATCCTGTTTTTCTCATGGTGCCTGCAGACAGGGCTACTCGTAAACTCACGATATGTAAGTCCCCTCATATACATATGAAACGCCTTTCGGAACAGATACTTTTCAAAGCTTTCGGCGACATAGACGCCTTCCAGGTTTGTGACCATTGGATTAAAAAGACCTTCTTCTAAATCAGGGGCCTCCCTGTCAGACAGCAGCTCTAAAACCGTGCCAATATCCACCTCAAGGTCGCAGCATCCCGTTTCCTGCAGACCGCCGTCATCCTGCCCCATTCTTTTTAGATAATAGAGATAGGCAGCCGGTATCGTATAGCGGTATTTCGCCAAAATATCCTGTAGCTGCTGAATCTGTTCTTCTGTTGCAGGTACGCAGCGCGTTGCCCATTCCGGGTCAAAATCGGATATGCTGCTGCATAACCGCTCCATCAGGGTATCCAGCGTTCCTTCCTGAAATTCTACCATTCCAAATCCTCCTATTAAGTTTGGCATCTGCCCCTCCAGTACCCGGACATGGGCAGAGGATTTCCGGCCGCGAAAGGAATGTATTCCTTATAACATAATCAGTTTTATTTCATGCCACCTCTTTGGAGGAGTTTCTGTCTTCGGCAAGAGACATACATAATACTGATCATTATCAAGCTGCATCAGTTATTTTCCAACAGTTCCTAACTCAACATCATGGGGGTTCAAAACACTCATTGCTTCTTCATATAATCTTTCCCATTCTTTATCCATCGTTTTACCCTCCTTATTCAAACTCCACTAAAACATCATCATCCGAATCAAATTCTCTTGAATCAAAACAGTTTCCAATACACCCATATTTGTCCCTCACATTAACCGTTCCATGACAGAATCCGGCGCTCCCTGATAAAACTCTATGCCCTGCCCCCTATGCTTGATTATACCACTGCCGGACTGTTCTGCAAAAGTGCCCTGCCCAAATCAGCACGTAAATCGGCAAAATCGGCATTTCAGACCGATATGGGCCTGATTTTCCTCTCTGCCCCTTTTTGCCCTCCGGCGGGAGGGAAGGTTCGAATCCTGGGTTGGAGTGTTATTTCCAGCATATCTTATTCTATCGGAAACATCAATAGCAGATTCGGGGCATTTTATTTGCAGGAAGAAATCCTGGAGGAAGAAATTTCAATGAAAATGCAATAGAAATGTGAGAGTGATCGTGGTATTATATCAACAATATAAAAGTTTTATATAAATTGGGATTTGTACACTTTTGACGAACACTATGTAATAAAGCAGACTTGTCAAGGAGAGAAACATATGGGAATAACAGGCACTTATATAGCTATTGAAAACTTTCTGTTGAGCCAAATTATCAATGGTGAAAAAAGCATTCTTGAGCTTGACCCTACACAATATCAATCCTTAAATATAGATAAATCATGGCAGGCAATACATTATCTCTTGTGTAAAGATATTGAAAACGGAAAGCCACCTATGGGCTACGTTGTTCCAATAAGGGACGATAACGAGTTAGATTGTGAATTAGATTTTGAAGCATTTTATATTACCGCACAACAAGTGAAAGAAGCAACCAATTTTCTAAACTCATTAGATGATAATGTTTTGGAAAACATATATGATTTTAAGTCAATGCAAGAAAATGCGGTATATCCACTTCACGGAAACAAAAATGAAATGGACACAGGATTTTTTTATGAGTACATATATTCATATCTAATAAAGTTGAGAGAATATTTTAATCAAACAGCAGAAAAAGGATATGCTATTATTTTATATTTCAGTTAAGTATGAGTGTATACCAGGGTACAAAGCCGCAAGGTAATGTGTCTGGAGATTTCAATGGTATATCATAAAATTATGGAGGGAGTATCCATGGGAATTTATCTGAATCCGGGCAACATGGGTTTTTGGCAATCAGTTCGCTCAGAAATTTATGTAGACAAAACAGGACTGATTTCATTTACAAATAGATGCATCAACACAGAGCAATGCTTTATGTGCGTCAGCAGGCCCCGGCGTTTCGGGAAATCCATGGCGCTTAAGATGCTTGCCGCCTATTACAGCCGCGGCTGTGACTCCAGGGAGCTGTTCGCGGGACTGAAGATAGGCAGCGATGATACCTTTGGGCAGCATTTGAACCAATATGACGTCATTTATCTGAATATGCAGCAGTTCCTGATTCGCGCCAAAAGGCAGGATGTAACGGAATATCTGGAGCTGGCTGTGATAGAGGAGCTGCGAAACGCATACGGCCAATTCATTCCGGCAAAGACATCCGTCCTGGCAGAAGCGCTTGAACGGATTTACGCAAATGCAGGCAGGCAGTTCGTCTTCCTGATTGATGAGTGGGACTGCGTCATGCGCGAACGGCAGGAATCCGAGGCGCTGCAGAAACAATACCTTGATTTCCTGCGCGATTTCCTGAAAGACCAGCCGTATGTCGCGCTGGCTTATATGACGGGCATCCTGCCTGTGAAGAAGTATGGGGCACATTCCGCATTGAACATGTTCCTGGAATACTCCATGACAGACCAGCGGATGTTGGAAGAATACACTGGCTTTACGGAAGAAGAGGTCAAGGAACTGTGCGCACGGTATGACATGGACTTTGAAGAGGCCAGTCATTGGTATGACGGGTACCAGTTCAGGAAATACAGGCATATCTACAATCCGAAATCCGTGGTGGAAGCCATGCTCAGCCGGATTTTCTCTAATTACTGGACTTCCACGGAGACTTACGATGCGCTGAAGATTTATATGGACATGGATTATGATGGCCTGCGGAGCGACATCGTGCAGATGCTGGGCGGAGGGCGCGTCAGGACTGATACGCGCAGCTTCCAGAACGACATGCGCAATTTCAGGACAAAGGACGACGTGCTCACGCTGCTGATTCATCTGGGATATCTCGGCTATGATGCCGAGGCAGAGGAAGCGTTCATCCCCAACAGGGAAATCATTCGGGAATTTGAGACCGCCATGAACGTCAGCGGCTGGGATGAGGTCATGCGCGTCCTGAAGGCATCGGAGCGGCTGTTGCAGGATACGCTGGAAGGGGATGCCGAAAGCGTGGCGGCTGGGCTTGACAGAGCCCATACGGAGGTCGCCTCCATCCTGACATACAATGACGAGAGCTCTTTGGGTGCGGCAATCAGCCTGGCCTATTACAGTGCAAAAAAGGATTACAAGCTGATACGGGAGTTTCCTTCGGGGAAGGGATTTGCGGACGTGGTGTTCCTGCCTCTGCGCCATACCGGCAGGCCTGCTCTGGTGGTAGAACTGAAATATGACAAATCTGTCAGTTCTGCTCTGCAGCAGATAAAGGACAGGCATTATACCCAGGCTCTGGAGGGGTATGCGGGGGAGATACTGCTGGTGGGAATCAATTATGACAAAGACAATGTGAACAAGCCCCACAGCTGTATAATCGAGAAGACCATAAAGCAATAGAAAACAACGCCAGCGCCCGGCAGGATTCCCGCCCTGTCGGGCGCTGCCGTTTTGCTCTGCTTTGTTGCCTGTTATGCTGTCGGCTCTCGTTCTGAAGTTCCCTCTGTAATAGCTGCCTGTCAATGCTGTCCTTGTCTGCTTTGTTCGTTGCCGTTGCCGCATTACGGGCAAGTTCCTTTATTTCCGTTATAAATTCAGCCTGTGTTTTTGTCTGTTTTGCGGCGGACGGAATGTAAGACCAGTTTGGCTGTCCTGTTGCTAAAGTTGCGCTTGTAACATTCTTTACGCCGTTTGCTACACTGTTTAACGATATACCCATAATAACCACCTGTCTGTAAAACTGTTTATACACTCACATCTAATGAACTGCCAGAAATATCCGGCTTTTTCAAAAAAGTGTTTCCCACGGATTCTGGCAGGGCTTGTTTTTTCTTACGCTTTAGCATCAAACATACTTTGACCGCTGCTTTTCATCCATGCATCTTGTGTTATCCCATATCCCTTTTCCTGTATCGGCGCTGCTGTATCTCATCGGCTGGATAAACTTACCAGTAGGCGCAGCTGCTTAAAACTCCTACTATTTACTGACGACGCACAGCCTCAATATATCTGGCGGAAATTTTTTTTGGAAAATTTTTCCAGAAAAATCCTGTTTATGTCATTGCAATTTCCTCTGCCTTTGCGTATAATATAAATGAAAGACGCTTTACAGTGTGCGGCATGGAAACACTGTTTATTCAAAAACGTTTCACAATGTACGGCAGTGGAACATTGTTTACACAAACACGCTTCACAATGTGCGGCACAGAAACATTGTTTACCAGCCTCTGGTGTGAGCCGGAGGCTTTCTTTGACGAAACATCTACTGCTATGCGGAGGACTGTCATGGTTGAACGCGGATTATATTATGCAACGGCCGATTTTGCTCAAATGATAAAAAATTGTGGCGGCACATGGAACGACACCAAACACCGCCCAATCGTCTGCCTTATCCAATCCAGAGAACACGACGGCCTGTACTGGGCCATCCCACTGGGAAAGCTGAACCACCGTGATGATGCCGGACAGAAACGTCTCGATTTTTACCTGAACCTTCCTGAAAGAGATATCCGTTCTTGTTATTACCACATCGGGCGCACTTCTTCACAGTCCATTTTCTTTATCAGCGATGCTATACCTATTACTGATAAATACATAGACGGAATCCATGTCGGAGGTGACAACCAGCACTATATCATCAAAAACAAGAATCTAATCTCCGAACTGGAGCGGAAACTGTTCCGTATTCTGTCCGTTGAAAATGCAAAGAAAAACTGTTTTCGTCAGCATATCACCGATGTGAAATGTTTTCTCCTGAAAGAACTTAAATCCGATAAACAGTCCCCGGATAAGCAGCAAAACAACTAAAATACATCACTCCTTTTTGCCCTCCGGCGGGAAGGGAGGTTCAGATTCTGGAGCTTCCTCCCGAACACATCGTCCTTAGCGACCAGCTCCAGATCCCTGTCCATTCCGCCCAAAGCATGCAACGTGGCCGCATATGCTCCCATTGCCACCGTCGGCGAGCCCTTTTCCACCGCCCATAAGGTAGCCCGGCTGATGCCAGCCCTCTCCGCCACCAGTTCTGTGGCAAGATTGCGCCGCAGCCTTGCCAGTTTTATCTGTTCTCCCATCTTTTCCAGGATTTTCTGTGTATCCGGCATGACAACCACAGTAGTGGCAACAGACAATGAGTATTCCAATCTGGATTAAATCCTGATATGTAACATACACTGTAATCACCCATGTTATGGGTGTCCAATCCCTTTCTTTCGTCTGGAGGTCTACTTGGATGCGACAAGCCGGATTTATATTTTATTTATGGTCTCCAGCAAAGCTTTTATTTTTTATCAGCTGTTTTTCCACCTCCAGGAACCTCTCATTTCCGCGGACGAAATCATATTCTTGGCGCTCCAGCTCCTTCAGCCGGAGATTACAGGCGTTTCCCTTGTAATTCTGTACGTTACCTGCCGGATTTTTCCTTAAACGGTTCACCATCGGCGCGGTGTAGGCTCCATCCCTCTCCTGAGCCGCTATAATGGCATATTTTCCGGTGTTCTCCAAAGCTTCCAGGGTCTTCTCCGCATTTTCTGTGGCTGCATATTGGCGGGCAAGGTAAGAATAATACTCGGAAATATAGTTTCCGTAGAACCCCACATTATCATCCGGGAAAAGCAGCTTCATAAGTCCGATGCTGAATTCATAGATACAGACTTTCTCCTCCGCGGTATAATCTCCCTTTCCCGCCAGCCGATGCGCCGCCTTGCGGGCAGCTTCCGAAACCAGGGAAAGGATATACTGCTGCGTGATCTTCACCCCCTCTTCCCCACTCTGCGCAAAGGAAAACAACGCCTCTCTTGTGGAATGGAAGCTTCCTCCCTTGCCCGCATAATAAAGCGCCTTTTCCTCATCCCCCAGCCAGTCATGGATATAGCACAGCGTCTGTATGGCATCCTCCCTCGTCTGCGTCTCATTGGACTCCTGTAGAATCTGCTCTCCCAGGGAAACAATCCTGTCCGTAGTTTCCCTGGAGCTGAACCCCTCTGCGAGCACTTTCAAATAAATGGCAGACATCAGCTCCGACATCACCTCACATTCATTAGGGAACTCGCTGTACGCTTCTTCCCATAGCGCCAGGTTCTTTTCATTTTCACCGGCATTCTTGTACTTCGCGCTTTCTTCCTGGCATTGTTTTATCTTCTCCTGAATCCGGGATTTCCCCACATCCAGCAGCTCATCTACAGTTACGTCAAAGTAGATCGCTATCTTCGGAAGCATGGTGATGTCCGGAAACCCCTCTCCTCTCTCCCATTTTCCGACGGACTGGTGCGTGATGCCAAGGTAAGCCGCCAATGTCTCCTGGGTAATGTTTTTCTTCTGACGCAGCCTGCGCAGCGTGTCCTTCAAATTAATCTCCATATCAGAACCTCACTTTTCTAAAAGTAATAAGCACTTATCCTGTTTCTACTATACCAGATGCACCCAATCCGTTCAAGAACCGCATAGTTACCCTATGGGTTCTTTTTGCAACTATTGGTTGTATTTCTTGACAGTACCCTTTTACCGTCCATCTCGAATCTGCCGCCACCTACGGCCAAAATATGGATTTCCCGCCAGGAATCAGATATAATCATCACAGAAAGCTTAGGAGGTGAGGACTTGAATGTTACAGTGAAAATCGACCCGGAGGTGAAAGATACGGAGGTCTTGATTACAGCGGAAAAAAGGAGCCGGTTCCTTTGCCGTCTTGTGGACGTCATAGAGGATTTTGATAAAAAACCTACTGCTTCGCTCACCGGCCATATCGGCGACAGGGCATACCTGATTGATGTGGCGGACATCTTACGGATATATGCCGCGAACCAAAAAGTGTATGCCCAGACGGCCAAAGCAGAATATCTGCTCCGCCACAGGCTGTACGAACTGGAGGAACTGCTTGACAGGCAGCGCTTTCTGCGGATATCCAACTCCGAAATCATCCATGTCAGGAAGATTCAGGATATCGACCTGAGCGTTACCGGGAGAATCTGTATCCGTTTCAGGGAGGATGTGTACACTTATGTGTCCAGGAGATATATTCCAAAAATCAAAAAATCATTGGGGATATGAGGTGATGTGAATGAAGAAAACAATCTTTAAATGCGGCGTAAACGGGATGCTTTGGGGAAGCTTTGCCTGTCTGCTCTTTTCCATCCTGCTATCCCTGCGCCTGAACACGGGCGAATTCTGTTTTGTGCTGCCTGCGCTGGCGGCTGATTATGGGAATGGAATGACTGCCGGGATTCTGCAGATTCTGGCCTTTCTCTGGCTGGGAGGGATGTGCGGGGCTGCGTATGCTATCGGGAACAGTACGAATCTGGCCTTGTGGAGACAGGCTGCGGGGTATCTGTGCGCTCTGACCGCCGGGCTTGGGCCGGTCTCATTTTTGGGGCGCTGGTATGAACATCTGTTCGTCGGAATATTCAGCTATCTGATTTTCCTTGGATCCATATCGGCGCTGCTGTATCTCATCGGCTGGATAAACTTACGGAATGATATTGTAAAAATAAGGAACGCCATCCAGGCGGACAAGGAGGGACTGCAATGAACAGACTATCATCTGACAGCAAAAAAATCGTTATCTGGCTGTGGGCAAATTATGGCATCTTTGCCGCCGCCTTTTTCATCCTGGGAACTCTGGGCAGCGGAAACCGCACCATACTTTGGGTCAACTTCATCCTCGATGTGGCTATCTGCGCCGTATCGTTGGTGCTCAACATCCTCCTGTTTCTGCCCAGGCACAAGGTCTCTTTCCTGGGCAAGATTACGCTCATGATGATTACTTTGTGCCTGGCAGCGTTCACATGGTTCGCTTTTTTGATGCCGGAGAACGGATTGCCGCCGGTACTGTTCTGCTGATAACCCTTCCCCGTCACAGCCAGACCGCCCAGTCCCCATAGTCGAAAGTGCCGCTCCCTTCCGTAAACCCATTCTCCCATGGCCGGAAAGAACGGGAAAAATCGGACATCGCGCCCCATATCCCCGCCAGATTGCCGTCCCTGTCCTTTTTGGCCGGGTGCAAAAATGTAATTTGATAATCGTTTTACCGTTTATATGCCATATCAAAAGCCGGAGCCATACGCTCCGCCTCACCTCTGCTCAATCCGTATTCCCGGGCCAGCTTTCTCCAATTGCGCTCCACGGTATCCTGGATTCTGTCCACTGTCTCCTTTGCCTGCTTTTCCGGCATCTCATACATTCCGGCCACGGACAATGCCAATCCAAAATCTATCTGATTGCTGTCCTGGTCCACATTCAAAGGAGACGACTTCCCTGCCCTTTCCTCCGTCCATATGCAAAGTCCCCATCTTACCCGGATCAGGGCTTTTCCAGTTTTCATATACATATACTTTTCCCATGTCCGCCACTTTTCCTATCTGCTCCTTTTTGCCCTCCGGCGGGAAGGGAGGTTCAGATCCTGGAGCTTCCTCCCGAACACATCATCCTTAGCGACCAGCTCCAGATCCCTGTCCATTCCGCCCAAAGCATGCAACGTAGCCGCATATGCTCCGATTGCCACCGTCGGCGAGCCCTTTTCCACCGCCCATAAGGTAGCCCGGCTGATGCCAGCCCTCTCCGCCACCAGTTCTGTGGCAAGATTGCGCCGCAGCCTTGCCAGTTTTATCTGTTCTCCCATCTTTTCCAGGATTCTCTGTGTATCCGGCATGACAACCACTGATTTTTTGCTCATTGCGTCACTCCTTGTGTTCAATAGAATAAACGCTAAGCAGCTTTTTGTCAATTTAATTAAACACAACATCTCTGTCCATCATCACATCATAAAAAGGATCCTCCTCCCGCGCAAGCTCATATTCCATCCTGTCGAAAAGCAGGTTCAGCTTCCCCTCGTCCTCCTGGTATTTCCGGAACGCCTCAATCTGCCTGTACTCTATGCAGGTAACGTACTTATACAAAGGCAGCATGGCCTTCGCCTCCGCTTCGGTGAATGTATAAAAATTCCGAAGATACCTTAACGCATCCGCGATGCTCTGTATCATGAAATCCTGCGCCGTCCCGTTGTATTCCGGCAGGGCCTCCGGATCTCGGGACTGGGGCACATTGTAGTGATATCCGAACAATATGGTGTACAGGAACACGTTTATGGCCGTGTCCTTCCCGGCCAGGTTATAGTCTATCACGCCCTTGAAATGCCCCTCCTGGTCCAGCAGCAGGTTATCGCCAAAGTGGTCGCTCTGGAAGACAGATGTGGGCAGTTTTCCGTAGATTTCTGCCAGCCTTCTCTTGTTTTCTTCAAACAGGCCCAGCACCCTTTCCCACCGGGGGAGAAAGCCCGGCGCGCGCTCCCTGACCATCGCGCCAAACGTCTCAACGCATTCCGTCACCTCGTCTGTCTCCTCCTTCGCGCCGAAGGGCTCCAGTCTCGTCCAGCCCGAATGATACGGAAAGAAATCGTAGTGCTTCCCGGCCACTTTCCCTAAAAACGCCAGCACCTCATCATGGTAGACATATCTGCCGTCCCGGTCTGTATACACGCTCTTCTCCAGGGCGCTGCGCAGATGGTATTTCGCGTACTCCTCTTCCCATGCCACGCACTCTTTTCCGCCAAAGCGGACAGTTTCCGCGTAATTGCCATGGACGCTTTTCCGGATTGCCGGGCTGTAGCATCCCAGTTCCCGGTATGCGGCAATGATTTCGACCCATCCGTATATGCGCTCTTTCGAGGTGAAATCATTGGCGGCAATCTTGATGACGAACTTCTCTGCCGGGGAATCCTCTGCCCGAAGTCCATCTGCCTGAAGCCCGCCTGGACGAAACCCATCAGCCTGAGACCTGTCTGGCCGAAGCTCTACATAGACAATCCACCTGCTGTCATCTTCCTCCTGGCGTATTTCCTTCACTTCATGCGCAATGGCTCCTTCCTGATGGAAAAGCCGAAGCACCTTGTCAATCTCTTTCTCCATATGTCCTTCATTCCTCCACTTGGAAACGTAAATATCCTCCCAGAATCTCCAGGCTGCTTATCATGCGGTGCGGCTCCGGGATGTTCAGCACAGGCTTATCCCTTCTGCTGCCGCCAGAATCCTACCTGATATCCTCTCCTGCAGATAGACAGGATTTAATTGGCGTTTCGTATATTTCAAATAGCTGTCCTGCGTATTCTGAATCAGCTTTGCCGTGAAGTATCGCTCCCAGCTGAAATAATTCCTGCTTTCGATATCATTTCCCGGATCTCTCAATATCTCCTCAATCCCGCCGCCTTCTACCACCCCAGACTTCAGAATCAGCCACTCAAAAGATTCCGGCAGGTACAATGCAATATTCGGATAACCTTTTATAAGCCGCATCAGTTTTTCCATCTCCGAGCCGAAAGCGGCACCATCGGCAATCACCAGCGTCTTCTCATCCGGCTGCTTTGCAACAACCGAGAAGATATTGGACTTGCCCTGCGAGCTGACGCAAGTAATCCCACCGCTTCTTTCACAGATGCCCTGAAAGAACTGAAAGCCGGAATTGGAATCCTCCACGACCACTTTTTCAGGTTTTCCTGGCTGATGATGCTTTTCAGCGTGGTACAGATGGTAGAGCTCATTATAAGTACGTTTTAAGGTCCCATACTTGCCGGAATTACGGATTCCATAAATCTCCTCCACACTGTATGGCAGAGACGGAACGCCTTCTCTGGTCACAATGACATAATAGTTGTCGGTCTCCTGAATTGCAGCGGCAAAGTCATCGCTCATGACGAATTCATTGCCTTCATCAATGAACACAATGCTGTCCTTCATCATGGAAAGCTGTCCTGCCCATGTGCGCCCGTCCAGCACAGCGCACTCTTTATCACAGATAAGATCAACAGCGCTGGCGCTTCCGTTTTCAAAGTGCTCGCGGATCATGTCCACCAGCGTAGTTTTTCCCGTGGCGCTGTCTCCCCGGATGATTGTAATATTCCTTTTGATTTCGAAATCGTACCGAATGCGTTTATTCTGTACAATGATTCTATGTGTCCCTCTCATATCCGGCACCTCTCATACATACAGACCGGCAACCGGAACCAGTTCCCGCATGCTATGGACGATTTTGTCTGTATTCAGAATGCGGATGTCAAAGGCGCCTTCCCCGAAATCCATCAGATGCCGCAGGTTGATGGTAAGGTCATCGGTTTCTGCCAGCTTCAGGATCCACTTCGCGCAATCGTCTCCGCAGGTAGACGCGTTGAATATCTTCGATCGCTCATTCTTCATGAGGATCAGCGTCTTCACGCCGCCGGAGAGAGAGACAGGGGGGATTTTCCCCAGAACAGGGCTGTCGATTACCGCGCTGTCCAAAACCACGGATTTGTCGATGTCAAGTATCATCTGCCTTGCAACCGGATCCGTGATCCAGGCATCCTCATATGCGTTCTTGAAGTACACCGCGGTATTGAAAACCGCTTCCGGCATTTTTCCATAGTAGATGTTCAGCATACACCCGCACCTCCGTGAGCAATCATTTTTCTTCTTTATCCCTGGCCTGTCTGTCTTACCTTATTTACATGCGCTTCAGCGCATAGGAATCAGAAGTTGACACAATGTCCTTATGCGTCAATATTTTACCACATCCTCCCACATTTTACTACCCGTAAAGAATCCCCAAAACAATGCTCATGTACGGTAAAGAAGCAGGCAACCGAAAACAAGAGATAGACCGCCAGCGCCGCACCATTCCGAACCCAAAAACAAAGTCCAAAAGACAAACATTGTATCAATGTGCATAACCGGCTCTATGGGGACGGAAAAATCCGAAAACACTTCCTGCTACGCTACGTAGCATAAATGTACACAGCTTTTTCTTGTGAATCCCACATAAAACTGCTATTATGAGACTGCAAAAAACAAAAAAGGGAGGACTCACATATGAGTTTAGGAGAAAAAATTAGAGCCATGCGACAACAGGCATCCCTTTCACAAGAACAGCTTGCTGAAAAATTAAATGTATCAAGACAAGCCATTACGAAATGGGAAACAGGCAAGGGAATACCTGATATCGCGAATCTGATTGCTATCAGTGATGAATTTGATTTAAGCCTTGACCAATTGATTAAAGACGATATTGCAGTAAAAAAGAAGGTTATTTCCGATAGTTCTTCTAAGAAATGGCATATACTGGTCATTGTCTATCTGGTGGCAATCGTGGCATATATCGCTTATTTTGCAATTTGTCACAGGATTCTGATGATAGGGTTCTTAATTGCAACGCTTTTTATGTTGTTTTATGAAGCGAGAATTTTTGTAAAAGAAAAAATATATAGGCAGAACAAGAAATAGCAACAGACGGATATTTTGAACCCCCCTACAAAGAATACCCCATTATGGTAAACGGTAATCTCACGCCAGGTAATTAGCCGATAATTCGTACCCAATAAGGCTACGAGTCATCGGCTGTGCGTCCGCTCTTTTGAATCAGACCAATTCCTTCAGCTTAACAGGTATCCAGACTTCATAGTATCTTTTTTTATTGCGCATATCACGGTCTGTCCATAAATGATAAACTTCAATTATATCATCGTTTCTAAGTACATATTCAGGACCTGGCAGCCATGAGTCAAAAATCAAATCGAACAACTTCGGAAGTTCCTACTGATATCATACCTTTTTCCAGTCCGGAGTGTATCGTTTTTTCCGCATCCCTGTTATCACATTCATATACACGAACCTTGCAGGACTTGCAAACGGGCCGGGCGGACTTTGTCATTCCAGATAAAATACTGGCCCTTTGGCCGGAAAAGGAAGGTGTCTCCCCCGGGGCACCAGAAACGCGTGATCCCGTCCAAAAAGGTTCAGCCTGTCGCACTCGCAGTCGGTGATGATCAGCAGCGGGGCCTCCTTCGGGAAATCCCCGGCCTGCTCCAGCAGCTCCACCCCCGGCTGGAGCACCGTGCCGCCCCGCCCCCGCACCCGGACGCTGCCGGCGATGTCCGACGCCTCCATGTACCCCTGGTCGTAGGGGGACGCGTCGCAGAACACCACCCGCACCCGGTTCACGTCCCGGGCGGCGCTGTAGCTGGCGATGGCCCCCAGAGCCGCGGCCAGCAGGGCACGGTCCATGGAGCCGGAAGTGTCCAGCAGCACGCCGAAAGTCCGCCCCTCCCGGGCCGCCTCCTCATACCGGTAAGAGGGCCGGGGGATGTCCGGCGTGGCAGACTGTCTTCTGCTGAGCCTGGCATAGGTGCGCCGCTTTTCCAGAGGCTCGAACCGCTCGTCGAACCACCTGGCCAGTTCCACATCCCAGGGGATGGGCGGCTGGGACAGGGCACGGATCTCCTCCACCAGCCCGGCGGGAAGGTAGCCCCTGCCATGGGTCTGATGGAAGTCCAGCCCCCGCTGGATGGCCGAGCGGCACCATTCATCCAGATCCACGAAATCTTTTGTCTCCTCCCAGCCGGGCGGGCCGAAGACAATGTCGTGGCAGGCCATGCGCCTGTATTTGCGCAGGTTGACGGCCAGAATGTCATAGACGCTCTCCGCCGACAGCCCCGCAAGCTCCGGGTCGTAGAGCAGCCCCTCCGGCATGGAGCCCACCTCCATGTCCCGCAGCCACTGGTTGATTACATAATCGCAAGCTGTGTTCCACAGTTCCGGATCCCGCTTGCCCAGCCGCCGCTCATGGCACAGAGCGGCGTGAAGGTATTCATGAGCCAGCACGAACCTCCACTCCTGCTCGGTCAGGTGAGCATTGGGATTGACATAAATCTCCCGCATCTGAATGGAAATCGCGGCAATGGAAATGTCCATCCGCTGTGCTACAAGCGCGTCTTCCACCAGCCGGAAGCCGGAGGCTATGCCCCCCAAAAGAGGATAGCTGGACAGGAACCATTCCTGTGCCCGCTGGACGGGGCTGCTTATCCGGCGCTCCCCCGGCTCTGCCCGGACACCTCCGGCATAGTCCACGGCGGCCCGCAGAGCCTCCCGCAGGCTGTCCGCAAAAATCTGCCGCCAGTCCGTGGGGCCTCTCCACCAGCTCCGGGCCGTCCCCCGCCAGGACATGTCCGCCCGTCCGCCGCTCATGGTGGAGAAATGCAGATAGGCCGGGTCACTGTGCTCTTTCAGCCAGTCATACAGCTTTTCCTCCTCCCTGGCCCCTGACGGCAGAGGAAAGTCCAGTTCCCCGGGGACCGTTCCGATGCGGAGGTCAGCCAGATACCGGGCCGTCACACAGTCGCAGGCGGCATTCCAGAGGGCATCCTTCTCCCGGTCTTCTCTGATATGGCCCAGCCCTAAATGCAGCAGACAGTGGGCCACCACATAAGCCCACTCCCCCGGTGTCGCCCGGCGGTGGCTGTTGGCATAGATGTGGCCGTCAGAGGTGACCCAGGCCCAGTCCTCCCTGGCACAGGGATAGCTGTCGTCAAAGTGGACGGTCGCCCGCTCCCGCAACGGCCCCAGCACCGGATTCTGCCTCACCATGGCGCATCCGGCCCCAAAGGCCTCCTGAGCCGGATTGGTCTTCTGTTGTCCCTTTTTCTGTTTCCCGCTCATCCGTTCCGCTTGTCCGCCAGCCGGGGGAGGTCTCGGAACAGCTCCACCACGAACCAGTCCGGCAGCTCCTTTCCGTCTTCCGGGGTCACCGCCATCCGGGCGATTTCCAGACTGATATTTGCCAGCTCGGTGATCCGGTCCTTGGCCTGGAGGACCAGGGTCTGGCTGTCGCTGCTCAGCTTCGCCCGCTCCGCCGGCAGCTCTTTCACCAGGCGGGCGCGGAGGGACTGGGCCAGGAAGTAGAGCACATCCCGCTCTTCCGCTTTCTCCGGCCAGGGCTGAGCGCCGGAGAGGATCTTGTCCAGGGCGTACTGGCTGCGGATCTGGCGGATGTAGGCCAGGAACTGGACGGCATGGTGGGGGCTCAGGCACCCGGTGGCCAGAATCCGCAGGGCTTCCTCCCCGATGTCCGGGCCGTAGCTGTGGACGGCATCGCTGAGCATGTGCCAGGAGCGGGGCGTGGAGAAGGGCTCCTCGCTCTTGGGGGGCTTTGCCCACAGATGATCCGGGCGGCTGGTGATGTAGTCATAGATGTAGGGATGGATGCCGTTTGCGGCGGCCCATTCCAGCCAGAGCCTGGGGCTGGCGGTGAGCTCCACATGGAACATCCGGTTCACCAGGGCGGAGGACATGGGCCGGGTGATGGCGTTGTCCTGGGCCCGGTTGCCCGCGCCCACCACGATGGAGCCCTCCGGCAGGCAGTATTCCCCGATCCGCCGCTCGTGAATCAGGGAGTAGAAGGCCTTCTGCACTTCCGAGGTACAGGCGTTCAGCTCGTCCAGGAAGAGGACGTAGGGCTCCTGTCTGGCGATTGTCCGGGGCGGGCAGAAGACGCTGTATCCGTCCCTGATCTGGGGGACACCGATGATGTCCTCCGGAGCCAGCTGGCTGCCCAGGAGGGAGACGCAGGGCAGCCCCAGGCTGTCCGCGAAGTCCTGGACGATGGCGGACTTGCCGATGCCCGGCGCTCCCCAGATGAACACCGGGCGGATCAGCCCTACGTTCAGTAGGACGTCCAGCAATTGTTTATGGTTTACGGTTATGGTCAGGTTCATGAAATATGATTACTCCTTTGTCTTCTTATCTTGTACATACAGGCCGGCAAGGACCATCTCATGGAATCCATCGCCAGCCTTACCGCCGCCTCGGAGGAGTTCAAGCGGCTCCGCGGAACAGGGAAAGCATATGTAGGTATCCGGCACCACCACAGAGGGGCTCTGATAGCGGAGTGCCTCCATGAGCCAGAAATAGCTCACCGGAAGGCTTTGCTGCTGGGCCCCTAGGATGTCCGCCAGGTAAAAAAACATGCCTTACGGGCATATGATATACTTCCCTTTCGCCCGGGCCTGGGCATCTCTCAGAATCTCCTCCAGCTTTTCCAGCCCATACGTCCCGTGAACCATGCTGCTCACGTCCAGACGGCCTGTGTCGATCAAATCCAGCGCCCGCTTCTGCGTATAAGGGTTGATATAGGACGCTTTCAGTTCCAGCTCCTTTTTGAATATCTCAAAGGGCTTCACCGCAATGGTCTCGTCCGGCTTCGTCAGGCCGAACATCATCACCACCGCCTTGTTCCCGGCGATGTCGATGGCCTGTTCGATGGTGGCGGGACGGCCCACGCATTCGATGACCGTGTTCACCCAGGTGAAACCGGCCTTATGCAGCTGTTCTTTCACATCCTCCTGTAAGGGATCGATGCATACATCCGCTCCCAGCTTCGCCGCCACGAGACGCTTCTCCTCCACCGGCTCCAGCAGCGCCACCTTTGCCGCGCCCTCCAGTTTCGCCAGCTGCAGCATCAGCAGGCCTATCATGCCGCCACCGATGACCACCGCCTGGGAACCCGGCTGAATCCTGCACATATCAATCCCGTGGAGACAACATGCCACCGGCTCCGCCATGGCACCCTGTTCAAAGGAAGTCCTCTCCCCCAGCCGGTATACCTGTCTGACGTTCACGGCGCAGTATTCCGCAAATCCGCCATTCACAGTCGTTCCATATCCAATCATATGCTCACAGTAATGGGCCGCGCCGTTCCTACAGGGCGTACAGGCTCCGCAATAACAGTTCGGATCCACGCAGACCCTGTCGCCAGGCCGATAATCCGTGACCGCTTCGCCGACTTCCTCCACGATGCCGGAGAACTCATGCCCCAGTATGGTGGGCGGGGTGACCTCCGCCGCGCCCTTGTCCCCCTCATAGATATGCACGTCCGTGCCGCAGACGCCGCAGGCTTTCACCCGGATCAGCACGTCCTTTGGCCCAACGGCCGGCATCTCGTGCTCCTGAATCCTTATGTCATGTTTTCCGTAAAATACCGCGCTCTTCATCTTCTATCCGCCCCTTCCTTTCTCCGGTCCCCTCTTCCGCCGATGCTTATCCTTGCGGCTCATCCCCCCGGGTGCATTCCGCAATAAGCTTCCGCTGCCTTAGATCCTATGACAGTATTTGGCTTCTATTGTAAACCCATACGCCGCTTCTTTCAATACCCCCTTCCCATATATCCCCTGCCCTGTCAGTTATTTCCGGAACTTGCCGCTTATACTACATAACGCCAGTATTTACCGTACTGCACTGGTCAAACGCATATGGCCGGCATCATGCAGCCGGGTCCTGTCACTTCCTCTTCCGGAAGGTCAGCGCAATCACCTCATGGGCGAACAGCGGAGCCGCCGCCAGGATGCTCAGCCGCATCCATTCTTTCCCAGACAGGGGCGAGGTGCCGAAGGCCTGAATCAGGAAGGGAATCTCCGTCACGGCGAACTGCAGCAGGAACCCGGCGGCACAGGCCAGGATCATGAGCCTGTTCTCCAGATGATTCATCCGGAATACCGAGCGCTGGGTGTCCCGCATGCCCACCGCGTGGAAGAGCTGGGACATGCCCAGCACCGTGAAGGCGTAGGTCTGGGCCTTGGACAGCACGGAGCCGTTCTGCAGAATCTGGGTCAGGTTCTCCAAAGTCACGGCCAGGCCGTTCGTCCGAAGCAGCGCCCAGGGGAGCATCAGAAAGGCTGTCAGGCTCACCGCGGCGATCAGCAGGCCGTAAAAACAGGTGCACAGAAGGCCTCCCCTGGCGAACAGGCTCTCGCCCGCCTTTCTGGGCTGCTGTTTCATCAGGCTTTCCCCATCGTTTTTATCGATTCCCAGGGCCAGCGCCGGCAGGGAGTCGGTGATCAGGTTAATCCAAAGGATGTGGCTGGACTTCAGGGGGGAGGCCATGCCGCATATCACCGCGAAGAACATGGTGACAATCTCCCCCAGGTTGGAGGACAGCAGGAAAATCACCGACTTGCGGATGTTCTCGTAGACCCCTCTCCCCTCCTCGATGGCACGGCGGATGGTGGCGAAATTGTCGTCCGTCAGTATCATGTCCGAGGCCTGCCTGGCCACGTCCGTCCCGTTCTTTCCCATGGCGATGCCGATGTCCGCCCTTTTCAGGGAAGGGGCATCGTTCACGCCGTCGCCGGTCATGGCCACGATTTCCCCTCTCCGGCGAAATCCGTCCACGATGCGCACTTTCTGGGCAGGGGACACGCGGGCGAAGATTCTTATGTCTTCGATTCGGTCTGTCAGTTCCTCCTCCGACAGATGCCCCAGGGTCTCTCCTGTCATGCACTGTTCGGGGCGCTTGGCGATGCCCAGCTGTCGGCCGATGGCGAACGCCGTGTCCACATGGTCTCCTGTAATCATAACGGTCTTCACCCCCGCCTCCCGGAAGTCGGCCACCGCCCTGGCGGCCTCCGGCCTGGCCGGGTCGCGCATGCCCACCAGCCCCAGGAAGATCAGGTTCTCCTCAGCGGCTTTCGCCAGGCCTGTCTGCATGGCCACCGCCAAGGTGCGCAATGCCTCCCCGGACATCTCCTCCACGGCCCCCAGAATCTGTCTGCGATGGCGCTCGGTGAGCCGGGCAAAACCGCTTTCCGTGTAAATCCGGGTGCAGCGCTTCAGCACTTCATCGGGCGCTCCCTTGGTGTAGGAGACTGTGTGCGCCATTCCGCCGAAATTCTGCAGGCTCCCAATGCCAGCAGGCTCCACAATCCCTCCAGACTTCTGTCGAATTCCGCCGCCAGGAATCTCCGCCGCCCGCAATTCTCCTCTTCCGCTTCCGGAATATCGGTTTTCCGACATATTATCTTTTCTATGTAGTGTGGTCATCATTTTCCTGTCAGAGTCGAAGGAAAGCTCATCCACTCTGGGCATCCGGCTTTCCAGTCGGTCTTTCTCTATCCCGAAGGTTTCCGCCAGGTCCAGCAGCGCCAGCTCCGTGGGGTCGCCTGTGCGATTATTTTTATCCGCAATGGCGTCATTGCACAGCACCATCCCGTAATAGAAATCCGGACAGGCGGCGGGATCGCAGTCCCGGGCTTTCTGCATCCGGCCCTCCAGCCAGCACTTTTCCACGGTCATGCGGTTCTGTGTCAGTGTACCCGTCTTGTCCGAGCAGACTACGCTGACGGCCCCCAGGGTCTCCACGGAGGGGAGGCGGCGCACAATGGTGTTCACCTTCACCATGCGGGTGACGCTCAGGGCCAGGCAGATGGTCACCACGGCGGGCAGCCCCTCGGGAACCGCCGCCACTGCCAGGGAGATGGCCGTAATCAGCATTTCCGCCACGTTCCGGCGCTGGAACACGGCGATGCCGAACAGGGCGGCGCAGAGCAGCAGGCTCAGGAGGCTCAGCACCTTCCCCAACTCTCCCAGCCTCTTCTGCAGCGGGGTCATCTCTTCCTTGCTCTCTGTGATCATGGTAGCAATCTGTCCCAGCTCCGTGTCCATGCCGGTGGCCGTCACCAGCCCCTGCCCTCTGCCGTAGGTGACGATGGTGGACATGTAGGCCATGTTGCGCCTGTCCCCCAGGGGCAGACGTTCTCCCTGGGACGTACTTCTTTCCTGGAATCCCTCATTTCCATGGAATCCATTGCTTTCCTGAAACGCGCCTTTTCTATCGGACACATCGCTTTCCTGGAATCCTTCATTTCCACGGAATCCATCGTTTTCCTGAAACGCGCCTTTCCTATATGAGGCATTTCTTCCCTGAATCCCTACGAATCCCGCGTCCTTCTCTATAGGAAGGGACTCCCCGGTCAAGGCGGATTCCTCTATCTTCAGATTTGAAGATTCTGTCAGCCGCAGATCCGCAGGCACCTGGCATCCCGCCTCCAGCCAGACCAGGTCGCCCCGCACCAGCTCCGCCGCGGGAATCTCCATGCGCCTGCCCTCCCGGATGACGAAGGCCTTGGGGCTGGTGAGCTTCTTCAAGGATTCCAGGGCCTTCTTCGCCTTGCCCTCCTGGAGCATGCCCACCGCCGCGTTCAACAGCACCACCACGCCGATGATGACGGCATCGCTGACCTCCCCCAGCAGCACGGAGACCACCGCCGCCACGATCAGCACATAGATCAGCGGGTCGTTCAGCTGCTCCAGGAACGACTCTATCACTGTCTTCTTCCGCGGGGCGCGCATCTCGTTTCGGCCCTCCCTCTGCAGCCGCTCCTGCGCCTCCCGCAGGCTTAAGCCCCTCTGCACATCGCTCTTCAATTCCTCTGCCGTCTCCCCAATGCCCCACTGTTCAAACACGTCTATCCCTCCTGAAGCTTGTTTCTTTTGAAAGTCTATGCCTGGGGGCGGGAAAGTATGTCCTCCTTTTCCGTGGATGTCAGGCCTTTCCCTACAGGCCCTTCAGCAGATCCTGCAGCAGCATGATGTGGTATTCCTCGTCCTCGATGATTCTGGCCAGCGTGGCATTCACACAGGAATCGTCTATCATGCCGATATGCTTCCTGTACTGGCTGACGGCGGCCTTTTCGGCCTCGATGTCGGCCCGCAGCATCTCTTTGGCATTCCCCGGGATGTCCAGGTAGGCCGGCGTCCACATCTTCCCTTTCCCGCCCGGATGCCTGGCCGTGAAGTCCACCTCCCCGCCCAACAGGTATATCAGCTCGCCCAGCTTCTGAAGGTGCATCATCTCTGCCATGGCTATCCCTAAAATCATCCTGGCCAGGGCACAGTGTTCGCTGGAAAGGCGGTTCTCGTTGTTGATATACTGGGTGATGGCGCTCAGCTCCGACACCCCGCCGCAGTAGTCCACGCTCAGCAGATCCGCATAGTCCTGATTCCGGCGCATTACCTGGATGGGCGGATAGGGCAGGGGCGTCATGGCCGGTCTGATGCCTGACATGTCGCAATTGTTGACCAATTCAGCCAATTCTTTTCTTTCCATATGGAATTCCTTTTCTGCAATCCTGTTTCACCGCCAGGCTTCCCTGGATTGCATGATGCTTTTGATTACTATATTACGCTCCCCCGCTCTTTGTGCAGCTTTGGCTTTCTTTATGCATCTTTTTTGCATCATTTTTCCGGATGCGACAAAATGATGCAAAAATGTTGAAATTTTGATGCACCTTATGTGCATTGCCGTTTTATCCTCAATACATGCATGTAGTAAAATCTTACGCAAAACCGAATAGACGGCATGACGGACTGTGTTTGACGACCGAAAAAACGGAATGCCGTTCATACAAAAAACGGAGGTATGTTACCATGAAGAAACTGAAAAAAGGCTTATGCCTGCTGCTCGTTGTACTGTTGGCTCTCACGGTCTGCCCATTCAGGGCCTCCGCCGAAGAGGGTTCCGGGGATGGCACGGAGGACGAAGAGGAGACGCTTCTGGCTCCGTATTTCATCATCCAGGGTGAGGACGGCGAAACCTCAGTGGACCATTTTCCCCTGAAATCCACAGAGGTGACCACCAATATCAACGGCGTCATCGCCGAGACTTACGTGGTACAGACCTATAGGAACGAAGGGGACAAGCCCATTAACGCGCGGTACGTGTTCCCCACGTCTTCCACGGTAACGATGCATGGCATGAAGATGGAAATCGGTAATCACGTTGTTACCGCACAGATAAAGGAAAAGGAAGAGGCCAAGGAGGAATACGAGGAGGCCAAAAGTGAAGGAAAGAGCGCATCCCTGCTGGAACAGAAGCGGCCCAATGTGTTCACCATGGATGTGGCGAACATCATGCCCGGGGATACTGCCCGCATCGAGCTGCATTATACTGAAATGATCACTTCCGTGGAGGGCATCTATGAGTTCGTCTTCCCCACTGTGGTAGGCCCCCGCTATGTCGCTGGCGAGCCCTCCGCGCCCGTAGATGATAATGATGTCATTTCCAAAGTCGTAGACATGCAGGACGCCGTCTCTGACGAGGACGCAGTCGAAGACAGAGACGGCTCCTCTTCCGGCGAGGACGGCAGTTCCAAGGACACTTCCGCTTCTGGCGAGGACGGCGACTCCGATGACAGCAACACAACCGACAGGGAAAGCAGCTCCGAGAGCAGCAGCGAAACCGGCGAGGACAGCGATTCCGACGACACCTCCGATTCCGACGAGGCAGACAATAACAGCGCCTCTGGCAGCGGGCACAAAGACAGCTGGACTTCCAGCCCCTACCTCCCGAACGGCGCGGTGCCGGACAGCGAATACCACATTACCGTCAACCTCTCCACAGGCGTGCCTATCGCCGATGTGAGCTGCAAGTCCCACGAGATAAACGTGGCGAAGAACGGGGATTCCCAGGCCACCATCACCCTGGCCAATCCGGAAGATTACGCTGGCAACCGGGACTTCATCCTGAAATACAAACTCACCAACGAAACTGTCCAAAGCGGCCTCATGCTCACCAGCTCAGGGGACGAAAACTATTTTCTGCTCACCGTCCAGCCGCCGGAGCGTTTCACTCCAGATGACATCCCGCCCCGGGAATACATCTTCGTCCTCGACATATCCGGCTCCATGTACGGATATCCCCTGGACACCGCCAAGGCGCTGATCCGGAACCTGGTCGCGAACCTGAAAGAGACGGACAAGTTCAACCTGGTTCTGTTCGAGAATGACACCTACCTGCTGTCAGCCAAGTCCCTCCCTGCCAACTCGAAGAACGTGGCCATGGCCATGAAGCTCATCGATGACCAGGAAGGCGGCGGCGGAACCTCCCTGCTGCCCGCGCTGAACGAAGCCATCTCCATCCCTATGGACAAGGATTTCGCCCGGAGCGTCGTCATCATCACGGACGGCTATATCTCCAACGAAAGCGAGATCTATGACCTGATCAACGAGAACATGGGCACAGCCAGCTTCTTCTCTTTCGGCATAGGCTGCTCCGTGAACGATTACCTGATCAAAGGAATCGCCCAGTGCGGTTTCGGCGAGGCTTTCACCGTGACGGATTCCGCGGACGCGGAGGAATACGCGGAACGTTTCCGCACTTATATAGAATCCCCTCTTCTGACCGGAATCACGATAGATTATGGCGGGTTCGACGTATATGATGTAGCCACCGCCGCGCCCTCCATCCTGTATGCCCAGAAGCCGCTGGTCCTGTTCGGCAAATGGCGCGGAGAGCCATCCGGCACCATCACTGTATCCGGCCAGACAGGAAGCGAAAGCTATGTACAGGAGATTCCGGTAAGCGATGTGGCCGTGGACACAGAGAATGAAGCCGTCCGCTACCTCTGGGCCCGGACGAAGCTGGATCAATTGGCAGGCTTCGGGAGCATCCGAAATGACGACTCCGTGAAAGAGGACATCACCCAGCTGGGCCTGGAATACAACATGACCACGCCCTACACCTCCTTCATCGCCGTGGTGGAGGAAGTCCGGAACCCGGAAGGGGACAGCGAGGACGTGAACCAGGCGCTGCCGCTGCCCCTCCAGGTGTCCAATCTGGCCGTAGGCGGCGGATATACCGCATACTCGGAGCCGGGGGGCATCATCCTCGGAGTGATTCTGACAATCGTGTCGTTTTTCGGCATCCTGGGGCGGAACAGGAAGAAAAAAAGACACTAATGCTAACCGCAGAGCGATGCGGACTGTAGAATATGGCATACAGACAGCATCATTTAGAGCACGGCAGTGTCAAACGGATTATGAAAAAGCCCCCCTTTCCGTTGGCTTAGCCCATTATATTTTGTTTACGGAATCCCCGTCAAGGCTGAAATAAACGGGCTTTCAGCCCGGCCTTGACTGGGCTCCCGAAGCAAAATGTGGGTTTGGGGCATATAAAGTTGACACTGCCTAGAGCACATTGGGAGCATGGAAAATGAACACTCAGAAAATAACCGGATTCCTCCGACAGAACCTGCTTTTTTATACCCTGGGATTCTTTATCCTCTTTGGAATGAAATATTATTACAGCCAGGCAGATGCCGAGAACCTGAGATGGATTCTCGGCCCCACTGCCCGGTGGGTGGAGGCCCTGAGCGGCATCCCTTTCGTGTATGCGCCGGGGATGGGCTACGCGAACCACAGCCTGCGCTTCCTGATCGCGCCCTCCTGCTCCGGCGTCCAGTTTCTGATCGTCACTGCCGCCATGCTTATTTTCTCCTTCGTACATGCGGCGGCTGGCATTCGTTTTCCGGGCCATTCCAGTCTGAAAAGGAGCTCCCTTCCTATCCGTTGTGGACACCATGGACAAGACCTGGCCGAGACCGCGGGAACCGCCAGTGATGCGGATACCGCAACCTCCACCCAAGCCGCAGACCCCGAAAAAACCCTTCCAGCCACAGGAAAGCCCCCTCATGGAAGCGCCCTGGCAAGGACTGGCAAAGGCCTCTGCTGGATTCTGGTTAGCCTCTTGCTCTCCTACCTGTTCACCGTCTTCGTAAACGGGCTGCGCATCATCGCTGCAATCTATCTACCGTTATTCTTTGAACGGTTTCACGTATTCCGCGGATTCCTGACTGCAGACAGGCTCCACACCATGATAGGGGCCGTGGTGTATTTCGCCGCTTTGCTGACGATTCACCAGTTCGTGGGGCTGCTGTTCGCGCAAGCCCATGGGACAGATAAGAGACAGGCACCGGCGCTGCTTCTCCGCAAATGTCTGTCTCCCGTCTTCTGGTACTTCTCTATCGTGCTGGGAATCCCTTTCCTCAACAGGGCCTATCAGAAAAGCGGCGCAGGCTTTACGGACTTCTGTCTCCTGGTCACCCTCTGCTGCGGATCTGTCCTGCTCCTGTATGGGCTGGTTTTCCTGATATGCAGACGGCTGAAGGGGCGCAATTGAAATCTGCGCCCCGAAACCATGCTACTGCTTTCTATGAATCTCGTAAGTCACGTCCCCGCATCCGTTCAGATAGATCACATCATCCGTAACCTCTTTCACAGACCAGTACCATCCGCCGTCCGACGGGAACGCGCATCCATCCGCCACGAAGCATTCCTCCATGGGCTTATACTCCTGCAACGTCTGCAGATTGTCCTCTATCATCCTGCATTCCATATGCCGGATGCAGGTAGTGGACCGCATGGCCCATCCTTTTTCACAGTAGCCGTTCTGGCCCACGCGGCAGTATAGGAACAGCTCGTCTTTCAGGGAGATTTCAAAATAGATAGAATATCTCTGCGTCCCAATGTCCGCCCCCAGGTACCCGTCATCATATGCAAACCATTGACCCACGTTCCATAAAGCCATGCGCTGGGCCACCGTCAGGGCAGGATCCACCGGTGTCTTCTTTCCAAAGTCCTCCATGTGGATTTCCTCCGCCAGCACCAGCGGGTACTCCGTTCCATCATACATCCGATATGTCATACTGCCGTCCTCGCCCAGGGAACAGGAATCCTCGGAATGCTTCTCCAGATGTTCCTGTCCGACCGCTTCGTTATAGGACAGTTTCCCTGTCTCCGGATGCTTTATGCAGTACACTGCCCTGGCATCAAAATCTACCCCCAGTCCGTATGCTACGCCTACCGTTCCATAGAGGCGATGCTTCAGGATACTTGCAATCATATCCTTTCTGATTCGAAGGAACGCTATGCTGAAATCCTCCACTATCGTTACCGTTGCATCTTTCCCGCACCAAATACCAAACATCCTGTACTACCTCCTTCATTTTTTCATCTATGAACAGAATATTCACACCCAAAAAGTATGCCGGGGCAAAGCAGCGCTCTTAGTATATATAGCCACCCGGCTGTTTTCTGCCGCACATAAGGTCATTTTACCATATATAATGGAAAACGGAAAAATCAGGGACAAAATGTCTGTTTTTGGGGACGAAATGCATTCAGCGCATGGCTCAGGCTGTTCGGCACCCCTCTGGGGCCGCGCACGGCATAAATCCCATACTCTTCTTTCAGCTTACTGAAGGGAAACTGTTCCGGATTGTACCTGTGCAGAAGCTTTATTTTCATCATCGTGGTGATGGTCAGGTTCTCATCCTGATAATGATATGGGATGTCCACCTCCACTGCCTTGCATTGATAGAGGATGGCAGAAACCGGGGCAGCCACATACAGGTAAACTGTGTCCCCCGCTTTGACGGCACTGCTCTGCTTCCACTCGATAATCTCCGTCTGGTCAAAGGCATGCTGGATATCATAAAACTTGGGGTTCGCCGGGACGATCCACTCCCTGGCCGGGCGCATTTTGGTCTTCTTTTTCTTCGATGCGGTGGCAGCAAAGCTTAAGTCGATCAGGTTGCAGACCTGGTCTTCCTCCACCGTGCCGTCCAAAAGCACCGTGATCCAGTGCTCCTTGTTCATATGGTAGGCCGGCAGAATGCCCTTATTCTGCATCAGCACATCCTTGAACACCATATCGTCAATCTTCAGATTGACCACATCCACCGATCCGTCCCCGGCCAGTCCCAGCTTTCCCCGGCCCACGCGCATCACCAGCGCGAACCACTTCCTGTTGTCGCTGTGGCGTAAGACAGCGCCGTCACTCTCTCCCCAGGGGTATTCCGGGGTGGTTTTGTACTTCTTTTTGATATATGCGAAAATTTCTTCTCTCATGGCTTTCATGAATTATTCTCCTGTCAACTTTTGCAAGACCCTTATCTGAACAATTCCTCATTTCCCGAAAGGAAGCAGAAACAGGAACACCGCTATGGCAAAATAGACGACCCGGAACACCATATCCCCCACATAGGCATCCCCGTCAGCGTCATCCGTTCTGAACACCACGGAATCGTGCCGGAATCTGCTGCACTGCAGCCCTTCCACATACCAGTCCCAGCCGGATACATCCGAATAGAGCTTCACCTCCGGCGATTTCAGGTAAAGATGCACGGGA
This sequence comes from uncultured Acetatifactor sp., assembly GCA_910585665.1. Taxonomy (GTDB): domain Bacteria; phylum Bacillota; class Clostridia; order Lachnospirales; family Lachnospiraceae; genus Acetatifactor. The sequence goes on from CAJUFI010000004.1 coordinate 88,681, forward strand.
ACGCTGTAGGCGCCGGTTCTTATCTCTGTGCCGTAGGCAAAGCCCTCCTCCATCTTTTCAATGATCAGATAGTACCTTTTCCGGTAATGGATGCGTCCATGGCGGCCGGTGAAGGGGACAGTCTCCGATTCGACGCGCCGGATGACGCCCCGGCAGCACCTCCCCCCGGAAACGGCTTCCCGCCGCTTCTTCCGGCAGGCCAGGACAGTCCGTCCTTTCACAAAGGCGGCAGAAAGCGGCAGAATCCCGCCCAATAAAAACACCGCCATGTTCGCCGCATTCGTCGTCCCGTTCAACAACATACGGAACAGCGAACTATACCAGGCGGCCGCAAATGCCGCCGGCATGACCGCATCCCACAGTTCTTCCTCTGTGGGCAGTACTCTCCTTTGAAACATCTGTCTCCTCTCCCAGTACGACATTTATATGCCTACAGCTTATTACTTTTGCTCCCTGCCCTGCTTCAGCCTTTCGCATGATGCGCCGGCATCTGTTCAGACAGCGGTCTGGCCGACCGTCTCGTCCAGCTTTCGCTTGATGGCTTTCATGGCTTCCTTTTCCACCTTGCAGACCTTCCTGTCATAGGTATACAGGCCGTTGACCTCGTCCTCCACGTTGGAAAGCTGGGTATAGATGCAGCCGCAGACCCCCTTGGGAATGGCCGGAAGAATGGTCTCCCTGTAGAAATCCGAAATCCTCTCCACCATCAGCGAAATGTCCGCCGCGGTGGCGTGGAACATCTTGTAGATGAAGACATTGAAGTACATATTCTCCACCACCCAGGCCACCTGGCCCATAAGACTGAAGATGAACAGCGCCGCCCAGAATTTCCTGTTCTTTCCATGGAATGCTCTTCTTCCATTTGATTCCATCCTTCCCCCCTCGTCCGGCCTTTGGCCGTCTCCTTTGAAGCCGTTTCCCGTTAAATTATAGAAAGCCAGGAACCCATTTTAGATTCTTGGTTCTATAATCTCGGCTTATTTGTTCCTGTCTGCTTTCAATGATGCGCAAACCAAACTCCGCGTTTTCTCTTTTTGCTTTTCCAACTTCATACTACCATAAACCTCCCCGGCTTTCAAGCATAGAGCCCACATATTTCCCATTCCTGGCCACTCCTTTTTCGCAGTGTCCAGACCTTTTCAAATGATAAATAGCGGAAACACCATTTGACTGTAGAAAACATGAGATGGGGAGAGACTTGCCCTCCCCGCCTTGACATGGCTTCACCCAGAATATTATAATATCCCCAGAACGGAGGGCATCATATGGAATTTCAAGAATACTTCCCAATATGGGACAAGCTGAATACGGCGCAGCAGAATAAGCTGCTGGGAAACCTGATTGCCAAAACAGTGCGCAAGGGAACCGTGATTCACAATGGCAGCATGGGCTGCACGGGTCTGCTGCTGGTGAAGACTGGACAGCTACGGGCATACATCCTCTCCGACGAGGGCCGAGAAATCACCCTCTACCGCCTGTTCGACAGGGATATATGCCTGTTCTCGGCATCCTGTATCTTGCGCTCGATTCAGTTCGATGTGACCATCGAGACGGAGAAAGATACGGAGCTCTGGGTCATCCCCTCTGAAGTCTATCAGAGCATCATGGCCGAGTCCGCCCTCCTGGCGAACTACACCAATGAGCTGATGGCAAGCCGGTTCTCCGATGTGATGTGGCTCATGGAGCAGATTATGTGGAAGAGCCTTGACAGGCGTGTGGCCGCCTTTCTGCTGGAGGAAGCTTCCATTGAGAGTACCAACAGGCTGAAGATTACCCATGAGATCATTGCCAATCACCTGGGCTCCCACCGGGAAGTGATTACCCGTATGCTGCGCTATTTCCAGAATGAGGGAATGGTCAGACTGTCCCGGGGCACCATTGAGATTACCGATGCGGACAGGCTGGCAGAATTAAGCGAGATGTAATGGGACGTGAATTATAGGCATCTTCACAACGACTCCCCGGCTTTCATGCATGCCGATATGGCCGGATGCATGAAAAACGGGGAGTATTGCGAAAGTCCCGCAGATGTGCCACAGCTACGCTCCCGGACTTTTATATCTGCCGGAGCAGCCGGTTCCGTGAGAATTGTGCTATTTATCCATGCCACAGGGAAAGGCCTTTTCAATCAGCTCCCCGTCACTGACTACAGCCGCATAATATCTGTACCCGCCGGAGAAATTATAGGCTTCATAGCCGTTGCCCTCCAGAATGCGGCATGCAATGTAGCTGCGAAGTCCGCTCTGACAGATGACGTAGACGAGCTTGCCATTCTCGATTTCGTCCAGGCGCTCCCGTCCTGGGGCAGTTTTTCCAGATCTTTCAGGTGCCACTGTCTGAGCACGCCGCTGGCGATATTGTCCACCATATGCCCGCCCCTGGACTCCTGGGGCGGGCGCACCCAGTAAACATCCGCTGTACTAGAGCATTGCGAGAATGGCGCTCTTGGGTCTTGCGCCCATGGCCTGATTGACGATTTTGCCGTCCTTCATCACCACCAGGGTGGGGATGCTCATCACCTTGAACCGACTGGCCAACTCGGGCTGCTCGTCCACATTAATCTTGCAGACTTTGATGTCGGAGCGCTCCTTTGCAATCTCCTCTATTATTGGCACCACCATTCGACAGGGGCCGCACCAGGGAGCCCAGAAGTCCAACAGGACAGGCTTATCGGAATTCATGACTTCATTCTGGAAATTATCCTTATTGATATTAAGAGCAGACATTTTGAAATCCTCCTTGTTTGTTTTTCTTTCGTGTTTTCATTTTACCCCAATGCTGTCTGCCCTTCCGTGATGACATCACCAAAAAGCTCACCTACGTTTCAGATACGGTATCCAGTTCCCAGATATATCTGCTCCGCCGGAAATACAGGCAGACGCCGATTCCGGCAAAGGCAATCACGAAGAAAAGGAGCGCCGCGCCGGAGCCTTTTCCGCTGCCGAACAGCCCCACCAGTGCGCTTCCTTCTCCCTGAGCCGCCATGAGCGGTTCAAAGACCTGATCCACCAGAAAGCCGCCTAAAAAATATCCCAGCGGAATCGTGAAGAACTGCAAAGAATTCCGCACGGAATACACCCTCCCCTGCATCTGTTCCGGCACCTGGAGCCGCATGATGGCATCCAGGTTGGCGTTCATGAGCGGTATGGAAATCCATCCCAGGAATCCGCCGATGCACCATATAAGGGGCGTTCTGCCAAAGGCCAGAAGGAAATTCTCAAAGCTCATGGAGAACAACAGGCAGTTGCAGATGACACGCACCCGGCTTTTGGGCGCTTTCGCGAAAGAGGCCAGGATGCTGCCCGCCAGCGTAGATGCGCCGATGACTGCGTTCACCAGCCCCAAAACCTTCTCGCTGCCGCCGTTCCTGGAAAGCAGCATGGCCGGGAACGCCGCATTGTATATGGATGCCACCAGGTTAACAACATAATCCTTTCCTCCTCATATTTCATCTATTGTGAACATGCCTGAAGCCATCCTTGCGGCCATCACCTGTCATACCACTCAGCCTGGGCCGAATACAGTCTGGCATATTCTCCGTTTCTGGAAAGCAAGTCCTCATGGGTACCGTCCTCTGCGATTATGCCGTCTTTGAAGACGACGATTCTGTCAGCCAGAGCAGCGATGCTGATTCTATGGGTCACCATGATGACTGTTCTGCCCCGGGTCATGGCCAGGTACTTACGGAAGACTTCTGCCTCCGCTATGGGGTCGAGATTGCTGGTGGGCTCGTCAAGGACAATCAGATTGCGGTCGCGGTAATAGGCTCTGGCTATGGCCAGCTTCTGCCATTGGCCGCCAGACAGGTCTGTCCCTCCGATGTCCTTCCCAAGCGCGGCAGTCTTGTCCATGCCTTCCAGGCCCGCAAAGGCAAGGGCTGTATCAATCTGCTCTTCTTCCCTTTTTTTGCTCACATCGCCTAAGAATACGTTGTCTGCGATGGTGAAGCTGTGGAAGCGGGCCGGTTCCTGGAAGACGCAAGCCTGGGAATCGTAACGGTATGCAGAATCTATCTTTTCGGTATTCCGTCCATCCAAAAAGATTAGGCCTTTGGACGGTTCCAGCATCCCTGTCAGCAGTTTGACGAAAGTGGTCTTTCCGGCTCCGTTCTCACCCACGAACGCGACTTTTTCGCCTTTTTCGATTCGAAAACTTACATCCTTTATCCTGTATTGATCCGTGAGCGGATAGCGATAGCTTACACTTCTGGCTTCCAGGAAGGCAGCGGTCGCTCCGCTATGCTCCGAACCGCCCTCCGCCGGGACATCATCTCCTGGGGCATCATCTCCCGGAATCTGCTCCCGCAGATCAAGCAGCTCAAAGAACTGCGCCGCCTCATTCTTTTTGGACAGGAAATTCGCAATGGAGCCGAACAGCTGCGTGGTACTGCCCATAAGCGTGCCGATCAGGGCAAATACGGCACCCAGCGCGCCCACGGACAGCTTTCCCTGGGTCAGCAGCAAGATAGCCAGGATGTTCGCCCCCACATTGGCCAGGTTGGACACCAGGCCGCTGGCTGTCCCCAGCAGAAACACGTTCCTCTGGTTCTTCTTTTCCCGTATGACATAATCGTCCGCCAGGGCCTTCCATTTCCCGAAAAAGAAATCAAACAGGTTGAACGCCTTGACCTCCTTTGCGGATATCCCCAGCAAAAGTCCCTGATAATACCCGGCTTCCCGCAGGATTTCCTGGTTGTCCCTGGAAAACCGGAACTGTAGCCGGTTGCCGATGTAGGTGGTATACAGGGTGGGGATGGGCGCGATCAATACCACAAAGCATAAAAGTGGATGGAAAAGGTAGAGGGAAACCGCCACCATGATGACGGACACAGCCTTTGCAATAACCACGTAGCCCTCTATCATCACGCCCCGCTGCAGGGAGCTCCACTCGCTTCCCATGGAGTCGAAACAGCGTTCGATCATGTCGTTGATTCTGGGGACTTCCATATATTCCGGGCACAGTCTTGCGATTTTCTCAAAGAGCCTGGACTGGAACTTCTCCTGTAGGCGGTGATCCTGCACCTTGCTCAGCCGCTCGATATCCTCTCCGCCATAGAGGTAGCGGTTGATCAGATCGCCCAGGAACCGGAGCAGCCAGTACAGCATCGCCAGTCCAATCAGGGACAACAGCTGAGCCATCTCCCCGGAGACCGCCTGATAAGCGCTGGCCCTGTCCACATATTTTCCCCAGAGGAATGCAGTGACAGGCTGCAGAATGCTGAGGAGTATGGCAAGTCCCAGAAAGATGCCGCACATGGCTCTCGCCGAGGAAAAGACATAGCGGAAAAGCTTTGTCAGATAAGACAATTTTGGTGGATTCTCCCGCAAAATATCCTCTTCCATGGCGGCGGTATTGTCCTGGAATTTGATTGCGTAAAGCGTTTTTTCCTTCTTATCCCCATCCTTTTCTGACTTCTTTTTTCTATCTCTGGTCTTACTCATATGACCTCCCTTTTTCGGTTATATCCTCTCGGAATCTCCAGACCACATATCACGCTGCTATCCGGAACTTCTTTGGGTCGGTTCCCCCGCTTTTCCAGGTGCCGTCCTGACCCAATGCCTGATTCTGCTTCCTGAAATTCCAAGAGCCTATGGTTCTGTCTTTTATCCGGCAAGACTTTCGCCGGAATTTATACTGCACACCGGTTGAATTTGCAGTACAACCCGACTGCAGACCGCCAGCCAGGTACTTTCCCTGAGGCATCAATGTAAATCCTGGCGGTCTGCAGTATATTTCCATCACCCGATTCCTTACACAGATGACATCGCTTGTCCACCGCCACTTGCAGCTGATTTCACGTCCGGCTCCTGTCTGTACCATTGTTTCTGAGCCTGGAACATGGTGGCGTAAATCCCCCCTGTCTCCATCAGTTCCTCATGGGTGCCCGTCTCCGCAATCCTACCGTCCCGGATTACGAAAATCCTGTCCGTAATCATGGTGGAGCCCAGCCTGTGGGTGATGAACAGGGCTGTCTTGTTCTCCACCATATGGGCAAATTCGTGGTACAGATCCGCTTCGGCCAGGGGATCCAGCTGAGAGGTGGGTTCATCCAGCAGCAAAATAGGCTTGTCGCCCATAAAAGCCCTGGAGATGGCAATCCTCTGCCACTGGCCGCCGGACAGGTCTACGCCCTCCTTAAAATCCCGGCCCAGCAAAGTGTCATAACCTTTTTCATAACTCTCCGCAAAACCGTCAGCTTTTCCCTTTCTCGCCGCTTCCCGGATTTTTTCCTCCTGATCCAGGCTGTCGATATCGCCCACGCCGATGTTCTCCCGGATGGTGATGCTGTACCTGGAAAAGTCCTGGAAGACGGGGCCGAACAGCTTCGTCCGCAGGCTCAGAGGGTATTCCGCCAGGTCGCGCCCGCCCACCAGAATCTCTCCTCTGTCAGGGGTGAACAGGCCTAGCAGCAGCTTGATCATGGTGGATTTTCCCTCTCCGTTCTCCCCTACGATGGACGCTTTTTCCCCGTTTTTGACCCGGAAGGAAAGGCCCTTAAGGATGTCCTTCTCCGTGCCGGGATACCGGAACCATACGTCCCGGAATTCGATGTCGAAGGTGTCGGGCAGGACGTCCGCCGTCCCCTCCGGCTCATCGGACAGAGCGAAGAATTTGTCGTAGTATTCATAGGTATTCACATGCATGCCTGACCATTTGAAGAAGCCCGCGAAGAGATTCAGATGGTCGTAGAGATTACCGAACATCACATTGGTCATGGCTATGAAGAGACCCACCGTCAGCTGCCCCTGGGTGAACAGCACCAGAAGCAGAATCACGTTCAGAATGGTGGCGAATTTCGTGATATTGCCGCCCAGCAGGATTTTCCGGAGATTCCTGAAATAATACCTCTCATAGTCCCTGTTCCTCTCGCCCAGCCTGGTCTTGTAGACGTCAATGAGGTAGTCGGCGTTCCCGTAGGCCTTCAGTTCTTTGGTATAGTTCCTGGAGCGCAGATAATTGCCCAGGATGCCGTATTTCCGCTCCTTTTTCCAATAGGTCTCCAGCTCGTTGTAGATGTTGAAATTGTTCCTGGCGGACACATAGGTCTCCAGGAGAAAAGGCAGCAGTACCGTCAGCAGCAGCCACCAGCGTATGCGGAACACGTAAATCAACGTGCCCACCCCCGCGATCAGTCCGGCAAAGCGGGCGTAGACATACATGGGCCATAAATGCCTGGCTGCGGACTCCACCCTGTTGTAAGCCTTGTCGATGATCTCCGCGGAGGCCTCCGCTTCGAAATGCTCGTATTTCATGGTCTTGAGCTTCCGCAGCATCCTGGCTCTGTAGGCAGTCCGCAAGATCAGCAGCGAGCGGGGCTCCACATACACATAGACAATCTGGTCAAGGATTTCCGGCAGGATCGCCGCTATCACGAAGAGGACGAGGAATATCCAATAGTCCCCAAAGGCCATCTGTCCCCTTGCCACCGCCAGGCCGCCGTCCAGTACATTTGTGTTGACATAGATTCCCGCCGGCACCAGCAGGCCGCTTAAGACGGTGCAGCCAAGGGTCAGCGCCACAAGCCAGGGGGATTCCCGGAATATGATGCCAATCAGGTCTCTGTAGGCCTTGAAAATTCTTTTCATGTGTCAGATCCTCCTTGCGGTGCATGTTTTCCGGCTGTCTCATGCGTCTGTCTCCTAACAAAAATGTTGACAGCTATCCAGACCTATTGTAAGGTTTTTCCCGGATGCTGTCAACAATTCGGCGGTACCGAAAATGATTATAAAACAGAATAAAACCGGAACACCAGAAGAAGGGCATCGGAAAAACTCCCTCGGGAGCATTTCGCCTTATCCATTTCCTGAATAAATATAGCGGGCAGGAACTATAGACTCATTCTCCGGGCAGAATACGGATATGCTGTACCCGGAAAAGGAATACTGGTCATAGGGCGGCAGCTGCCAGCCGCCGTCCTGATCCAGCAGACGGATTCCCTCGCTGCTGTACCATATGCGGCTTCCGTAGTAAAGGATTCCGAAGCACTCCTCTCCCTTCCACTCTTCCACCGTTTCCCGCAGCGGCATCACGCTGACTCCCTCCACCAACGGAGCCAGGGCGCGGCTTTCGTCATAGGAAGCCGAGGATGCGCCGTGCAGATAAACAGTTATCTTTCCGGAATGCGCCCTGTTGTAGCTGATCAGGTAGCTGTCCACGAAATCCCCCTTCTCGTCGAAGCCATAGAGCATGGTGTCCAGGGTGATGATTTCGCCGTCCGGGGCGAAATGCAGGTTAAAGCTGGTGGCCAGGCACAGGGCCTCCGGCAGGTTTACCTTTTCCCTGACATCCTCCAGAATGCCTTCTATCCCCCATTCGTATATATTGTCATGTTTTAACGTACATGTCCTCTTATCTTTTAAATCGTCCAGGTACCATGCCAGTTTTCCCTGGTAGGGAACGGCGCTCTCCGCCACCAGCCGCCCTCCGTACAGCGTGACCGCTGCCAGGAAGATTCCAGCCGCTGCCCGCCAGATTCCTTTGCCCAGGAAGCTTACAGCCGACAGCTTCACGTCCAGGAAGTCCCGCTCTTCCCCGGTCAGCCCCCGCAGATCCAGCAGCAGAACCTCTTTCTCCTTTAGGAAAAGCTGGCAGAAATGCCGTCTTTTCACATACCATTTCACGGAGCCTTCCGGAATCGGCTTGGTTTCCCGCATCTCTGTTTCGGCTGCCCCGCCGGGCACTGTCTCCTTCGCGCTATCCGCTCTGACCGCCGTTCCTTCCGCGCCCTCTCCCGCGGCCAGTACCAGCCCTTTCTCCCGGGGCAGCAGCTTACGGAAGACGGCGGAGCGCCTCCCCTTTTTATAACGCCCCCACAGCCATAGCCCATACCCTATGGCGCCAAGCCACCACACAAGGCACACCGCCAGAACCGGCACATTCCTGTAAAGTCTGCCATATCTGCACAGGGAGCACAGATGGCGCCAGGAAAGCCAGTACAGGACAAGATTGACCGGTCTGGTCAGCACATGGAACGCCGCTTTCCAAAAAAGGGAAGTTCCGCTATTTTCGCAGAACAAGTCCTTTGTATTCCCAGGTGTTTCCCTGGTCTGTGGATTCGTATTTCGCTTTTTCCCCGCCATATTTCGAATAATCCTCCATCCCAACATAGAGCGCCAGCACGTCCCCCTGGCGCTCCGGCGCGTACGCAATGGAATACCCTTCCGGCACATGGGGGAGCGCAAGCTTCTCCCAATGCTCCCCGCCGTCGGCCGTCCGCCAGATATCCGGCTCCTCCGAAGACCGGATGGTCACGAAGCCCACCTGATTGTCCAGGAACGCGGCATCCATGGTCAGGGAATGGCTCTGGTTCCAGTCCGGCCCGGCGGCTCCCACCTCCTGCCAGGTCTCTCCGCCGTCCCTGGTGCGAAAGAGGATGGAGGTTTCCTGCCATACTACCCGCTCCCCTGTGAAAATCAGGAAGCCGTCCTGGCTGTTTTCCGGGAAATCCACGAATATCCGTCTGCCTCCTACATATTTTTCCGTCACCACGGAGTTCCGGAAGTCTCCCTTCTCCTGGTCATAATACACCACGGCAAAGGGAGTCCCGCTGTCGCCGCCGTAAGCGATGATCTGCTTGCGCGCGTCCATCTGACAGCTTTCAGGCGGCAGGGAAGCCAGCTGCCCGTCCATTTCGTCCCCTCTGGTCAGGAGCTCTTCCATGGGCACAGGCACCTCCCGGAACACGCCGTCCCCGCCGCTGGCCCACAGAGCGCCATCCCTCATCTCCATCCGATAGGATTCCGCCGCCTCTGTACCGGCTGCTGCACTAGATGGATTCTCTTCCAGACCGGGCCACCGCACCTCATTGGCCAGATTCAGCGCCGGCACATCCGAAAAATCCGCCTGCCCATACTTTTCCCGGAATGCCCCCAGAACCTGTCCAGCCTCTGCGACGCCCTCCAGCTGGAACACATAGTCCTTCACCATGCGTATCTGCAGCGCCCAGTCAAAATAGGCATAATAGAGGATGCCGTCCTCACAGACGAACCGGGCTTTCCGCGCCAGTTCCTCCGGAAATGCCTCCATGTCCTCCCTGGTTCCCACATAGTACCGGAAAACCACCGCGAACACGCTTTCCTGTCTGTCCCCCGCCAGCATCCTCCAATAGACGGATTCCACCCTCTGGAATTCCGAATGGGTCTCCGGATCCCGCTCCGCGGCCCATCTCCAGTCGATGAAATAGGACAGATACCGCTGCGCCAGCAGGCCCACGGCATCGCTGTAGTGATCCGCGTCCCTGAGCCTCACCTGCCATGGGCCTTCCGCCGCATAGGGGAGCTCCGCGTATTCCTTCTGGGGATACGCATCCTCTGCCCACAGTTCCTCGCGATACGCCTCCTCCCCCACCGGCTCCAGGGATGTCATCTTCGAAACGGCAGACTGTGTGAAATGATCCGGTAATTCGTATCCTTCATAAATGGACACCAATGGCTCCTCCCTGCCCGCCTGGTAACGCTGGTACAGGAACTCTCCCACCCGGTAAAAGCTCAGGCCCAAATCCAACAGCAGCACCGCGATGCCCACATAGGCCAGCCTGTCCCATTTCCGGTCTTCCCTCATGATGGCGCCTATCCTGGCCTCCATCAGACGTTTCCCATGGTAGAAGTACGCGGAATAGGCCTGTCCCCTTTCCCTCCCCTGCCGCAGGCATTCCAGCAGAGCATATCCGTACTCCTTCCTGGCCTCCATGTCCCTGCCTTCCACCACCGCCTCGTCGCAGGCCACCTCCACGTCCCTGTTTCCCAGGGCCGCCAGCAGATAGATCAGGGGCTGGAACCAGAGAAGGGACTGCATCAGCACCCAGAAAAGCTTATAGAGCGTGTCTTTCTGCCGGATATGATGGCACTCATGGAGAAAGATGAATTTCAGCACGTTTTCGCTGTACTCCTTCTCCGGCAGCAACAGGATAGGACGGCGGAAGCCCATGACAAAAGGCTCCTGGATTCCCGGCGCACGGTAAAGGAATGATTTCGCTCTTTTTCCAGTCCCCTGTATCCCTCCCCCTTGTGCTCCGTTTTCCCGAACTGCATCCCTCTCAATCCCTGTCTCCAGGACGGCTTCCCTGAGACTTTGGCGGACGGACTCCTCAGACACGATGCGAATCTGTCCGATGCACCATCTGCGGAACTTTATGTAATTCCGATAATGAACAAGCGCCACGATGCCTGCCGTGGCAAGCCACCCCAGTACTGTCAGCTGTCTCCACCTGGAATACAGGAAGTAAGGCAGATTGAAATGCCCTGCCGCCCTGCCGATGAGATAATCCAGGCTGTATGCCTTCTCCAAAAGCAGCAGGTGCAGAAGCAGAAGCTGCACCGCCAAAATCGCCCATATAATCTTCCTCCATTTCGCCCTCATGTCCGCTTCCGTCCTTTCTATATCCCTTGAACCGTTCCTACCTGCTGTTTCTTCGTGCTCTTCCTGTCCCCGGAACAACTTTCCGCCTGCTCCTGCCATTGCCTTTTCTGTTCTTAGAAACGGCTGCCCTCCGCCCCGCTTTCTTTCTTCTCCGCCGTCCGCCCCTTTTCCTCCAGGAAATCGGCCAGATCCTCCATGTCCTGCTGCGTCAGGGCGTCCCCGTCATAGAGGGCGGTGACGAAATTCTTCAGGGAATTGCGGTATAGCTTCCGGAGGATGCTTCTGCTCTCCCGCTGCAGATAGGCCTCTTCCGCCACCAGCGGCGTGTACCAGTTCACCTTGCCGACCTTCTCCACGCTGACAAAGCCCTTGGCCTCCAGGCGGTTCAGGAAGGACAGGACGGTAGGGGCGGCCACTTTCTTCTCCAGCTGTGCCTCTATCTCCATCCGATTCATGGGCTCTCCATGCCTCCATATTATCATCATGATTTCCAGCTCCGACTCCGGCAGTCTCTTCATAGGTTCCAATCTCCTCTGTATTTCTACATTTGCCTAATATCTTTTTCTTATTCTACAATTGCCTAATATAAATGTCAAGTATTTTTAGGTTCTTTCCATACTTAGTTGAAACGATTGTATTCGGGGGTGACAGATACGTCATTTCGGAATATTTTGCTCATGTGAGACAAAGAAGTAAAAGAAGTGTAAAAAATTTTGCCGTTCCCTATCCGGCTGACTGCCGGGCAGGTCGGGCTTTAGGTGTCAGGCAGCTCTACCTTGCCGACAAAAGAGGAATGGATTTCGATTTCCTGTCTGCGGAGCTTCCCCCGGCGTTATTATGCTTGCATATGTAAAGGAGAACACTCCATGACCGGTCTCCTGATGTCCGTTCTGACGGCTTCCGTTTCCTTGAATCTAGCTGTTTCCGAAAAGGAGAACGTCTATCGCAAGGCGACAGCATTGTTATCCTCAACGCCATATATGATTTTGCTTTAGGCATACTTGCGTGGCTTGTATCCTTTGTGATTTCTGACAAAATATTTAACAGGAAAGACTTGCTTTGATGAACAGAAAAATCATCAGTACCATGAAGCGCAACGGGAGATGGAAAGAAATTCCCTCTCCCGTTTGGCAAATCCGCAGACTGTCCGTGGAGGGCGGGCGAACCCCGGCTCACCGGGAACGCCCTCCGAAGAATTCCTCTGGCGTGCCCAGATAAGGAACGGTCTTCCCGTCCTTCACCTCCAGGATTTCCGTGGCGCAGGCCCGTATGAATGCCTCGTCATGGGAAACGAACACAAGCACCCCTTCATATTCCGCGAACATCTCCTCCAGCGCTTCCACCGATGGGATGTCCAGGTAGTTGGTGGGCTCGTCCAGAATCAGGACATTGGCCTTGCCCACGAACAGCTTTGCGAACGCCAGCTTGATCCGCTCCCCGCCGGAGAGGACGCCCGCGTCTTTGCCCATGTCCTGGGCGGACAGCAGAAGCCTGGCCAGAATCGTCCGGGCTATGCTTTCGTTCTGCACGCTGTCCTCCATCACGTTCTCCAGGACGGTCTTCCCGTAGTCAAGGGAGGCCATATTCTGGCTGAGCAGCCCGATGGAGGCCTTGGGCACCACATAGAGGGAGCCCTTTTCCAGGGGATATTCCCGGGTGATCAGCTTCAGGAGCGTGGTCTTCCCCGCGCCGTTGGCCCCCACCACGGCCACCCGGCTCCTGTTCCGGATTTGGAACGAGGCGTCCCGGAAGATTTCCCCGCCGTTTTCATAGGAGAAAGAGATTCCCTCTCCCCTGATCACCACCGCGTTCT
>CAJUFI010000005.1:0-57526 GCA_910585665.1 uncultured Acetatifactor sp.
GGGAATATAAGACGATGTATGAGCTGCAGAGACAGTGGTATCAATAGGGAGAAGAAGGTCATAGTTTAGAGCAAAATATAATGGAGGTATAATTGTAGTGGAAAAAACATAATAAAAAGTGCAATAAAAAGATACCTGGGTAGCAAATAGTATTGTGATGGTAGTATGTGTTGGATTTTTTGTTGTGATGAATATGTGCGATGGACAAAAGACAGTACATTTGGTAATAAAAGAAGATAAGAGTCATCAAAATACAAACGTGTAGGGATGAAAAGCGAAAGTTGGAGGAGAAGCGTTCCATAGAGAGAAAGCATTTCATGGAGGAAACCTATTTGGTGGCTCAGCTTTGGCAGCTTTTTTCTGTTTTCTGACGATTCCGGAGTCACAAGTATAAAAGAATGTCATTTCTATATTTTCGTTCTCCAATATCCCTGCCATAAATTTCGAATATAAGACCAGAGTAGTATTGACAAAACTTTAAGACTGTGGTAGTATATGTTTGTGGCCACTACTACAGTCTTAAAAAAGGAGGTGTTGCGGAATGGACGTGAAGCTGTTCGATTCCGAACTGAAAGTGATGTCCGTCCTCTGGCGTGACGGCGATGTTCCGGCCAAGCATATTGCAAAACAGCTTACCGAAGAATTGGGGTGGAATGTAAATACCACCTATACCCTGATCAAGCGCTGCATGAAGAAGGGGGCAATCGAACGCTCTGACCCCGGCTTCATGTGCCATGCGCTCGTTCCCAAAGAGGAAGTTCAGGAGGCAGAGACAAACGAACTGATTGACAAAATGTATGACGGTTCCGTTGACAAGCTGTTTGCGGCGTTGCTGGGACGGAAAAAACTGAGCGCCGCACAGATTGAAAAACTAAAACAGATTGTGGACGATCTGGAGTGAGGTGATGTGAATGAGTTTGGTGCAAATGAGCTTTGCCGGAGGCGTGATGATTCTAGCCGTCATCGTAATACGCGCCCTGGCGATCAATTTGTTGCCCAAAAAGACTTTTGGGGTGCTTTGGGGAATGGCGGTGGTGCGGCTGATGGTTCCTTTTTCAGTTCCGTCCGCGCTCAGTGTGTATACATTGTTAGGCGGCAATGCATCTGCCATGGACATTGCCAAAACCCCGCAGAACGTCCCCATGCTGACCATTGGCACGGCAGGCCAGCCCGGAAGCGCTTCGGACGCTGTCTCCGTGTGGACGGTCATATGGGCGGCTGGCGTGCTGGTCTGTGCTGTATTTTTTGTCACAGCATATTGGAAGTGCCGACAGGAATTTCAGGCATCCCTGCCGGTGGAGAATGACTTTATCGGAAACTGGTTAGATGCCCATCCACAGAGACGAAAGATTTCTGTTCGGCAGTCCGGCCGTTTCTCAGCCCCGCTCACTTACGGTCTGTTCCGGCCTGTGATTTTGATGCCGACATCTACCAAATGGGAAGACACGGAGTCGCTGCAATATGTGTTGGCTCACGAATATGTGCATATCCGGCGTTTTGACAGCATCATGAAATTCATGCTGATTGCGGCGCTGTGTGCGCATTGGTTCAATCCCCTGGCATGGGCCATGTATATCCTGGCCAACCGGGATATTGAATTATCGTGCGATGAAGCCGTTGTACGGCTGTTCGGGGAAAATACGAAAGCGGCCTATGCGCGGACGTTGATCAGCATGGAAGAGACGCGGAACGGCCTGACCCCTCTGTGTAATCATTTTGGCAAAAATGCGATTGAAGAAAGGATAACTGCAATTATGAAAATCAGGAAAATTACAATATTCTCATTTGTTCTGGCGGGTTTTATCGTTATTGGGACTGCGACAGCATTTGCCACCTCTGCGAACGCGCAGCAGGCTGAAGCTGTGGAACAGGATGGTAAAAATGAAATTATTTTCAAGCCGGATTCCGTTCCTCCGGTTACGGAAAGCGCTGGTGCCTTTTTCAAGGAAGACGGTAAGACCGCCGGTACTGACACAAATGTCGCGCCCACGGCTGTCCCGGTGCAGTCGGACGAAATTCATGGCGCACCCGTAAAAAAAACCGGTGCGGCAGATGAACTGCCTGAAAGCAATGTAATATACTTTGGCACAGAAGCAGAGCGGGATGAGCATTTCCGCGCATTGGATGCTAATACAGAAAAAGGCCTGGATCGCTATGCGGGATTTGAGGAAATGTATGAGGGCATAGATACTTCCGCGCCTGTGACGTATATTGTGAGGTGAAATCCGGCGCAAGGAAAAAATGAAACGAATGGATGAAATACACGGCTTTGAGCGGAAGATTCTATGAGTTCGGCGGCATCTATACGAATCCTCTGGACGAGGATACCGCCTACGCAATTAACAGTATTTTGGCATTGGATGATGGTAAGCTTATAATATGTTTTAATGATAAGGCGGTTAGGCACTTTTGGGCTTAACTGCCTTGTCTGCTTTCTTCCGGGTGAAGTATCAGTCGGACGGCGGCCTTGATGTGAAAGCGCGATATGCTTGATGAGAGCATCACTTTAATGACATCTGGATAGGCTCTCGGAATTTCAGGGAACGAAATCCGGCATCGGGTCAGGAAAGGTGCCCGGAAAAGCGGAGGAATCGGCAGAGGCGCTTTCCGGAAAGCCGCAAGATAAGCCGCCTGGAGATTTCGAGAGACTAGGATGGCTAGGGAGGAGAGGGCGGTGAGTGTAGGTAAACTGCAAAGCCTAATTGTAAACTATAGGGAAAATATGGTTGACAATCGTCCGTTCCTTCGCTATAATCAAAATGCATCCCGCTCTGCTGATATCGGAAAATGTCCGGACAGCATGGCGGGAAAGTGATTGATTGGACAAGGGGATATTTATGAAGACCAGAGAAATGACCGTAACCGCCTTGTTGGCGACCCTGTTGGCCGTGTTTGGCATGTTCAAGCTGCCCAGCATCATTCCGGGCTGCGAGTTCCAGCTTTCGGCGCCTTTTGCCGTGTGCATTGCGGCTTGTTTCGGCTTCAAGAGATATCTCAAGATAGGCATCCTGGCCAGCGTCATCAACCTGATTCTGGGCACCCATACCGTAGTGAACGTCAGCATAGCCATGATATTCCGGCTGGTGGCAGGAGGAACCCTGGCGATTTTCGGCGTGAATCCGGTGACCATCGTCGTCAGCGGCCCGCTGGGGACAGTGGTCGGGCGGGTGGTGCTGGGAGGCATCTCCGGCACGGATCCCCTGGCGCTGATCGTGGCGGCCGTGCCGGGCATGGTGTTCACGGCTGTGGGCGCGGCTGTGATGTACCCGGTGATGAAGCGCCTGGTGCGCAGAGAGACCGCTGTGATGACACAGCCCTGACATCTGCGCGGAAAGCATTGACCTCGCTAATGTGTGGGACTGCCCCGCGATTCAGCTGCATGGCTGAATCGATATCCGGTTGCCCACAGCGCAGAGGTGGGGTATTGATATAGCAGTTCTGACATCTGCGAGGAAAGCATTGGTTCTCGCTAATGTATGTGGCTGCCGCGCGATTCAGCTGCATGGCTGAATCGATATCCGGTCGCCTACGGCGCAAAGGTGGAGAATTGACATAACAAGATACAGAGGAAACAAAATGAATCGATACAGCATCAAAATGAGAGCATCGAACAAAGAAGAAGGCCATATCTCCGGGGCGGAAAAAATCATCCCGGAGGAAGAGCTGGAGCAGTACTGCGCGCGGCTCCTGTCCAGGGCCCTGCGGCACAGCAAGGGAAAGCCTGATTTCATCAATCTGAAGATCGAGGCCGTTAGGGAAGAGGAAATCCTCCACCTCCCGGCACTGGAAGTGACTACGATAGCGACTTCCACCCCGGAAGAAGGCATGGCGGTGGTGCTGGATTATCTGCGCAGGCTGGGGCTGGAGCAGGCGGGGGAGATTCTGGCCCTCTGGAAGCAGAGCTACTGCATGCGGGGCGCCATGCTGCTGGACGCGGACACTCTCCGGCGGCTGGAGCCGGACAGAGACCGGGGCATCCGCGCCACCTATATGGACATGGAGACGGAGGACGCGGAAAAGCAGTCCGCCTGCGGGGGCAAGAACCACTTCAACGAAGCGCTTGTGCTGGCCACGAAGGTGGTGAACCATCCCAACATCCTGGCGGAACTGTGCATTTCCGACGATCCTGACTATGTCACCGGCTATATCGCCTCCAAAGAGTTCGGCTACGTGCGCATCACCACGCTGAAAGGACTGGGCAGCCCTCTGGGCGGGCGCATCTTTCTGTTCCGGGGAGGGGAAGGGGAGCGGGACGACTGCATCCGTTACCTTCAGCAGCAGAAGGTGTTGGTCCATGTGGGCGGCAAGGCATCGATGCCTGCCCTCCCATAGCGGGGTGTCCTTATGTGGTTCTTGAAATCGGATGACATACATAAATACACTCCCTTTTCTGAAAAGTGTTCCCGCTGCTCCATAACGCCAATTCGGAACCGGCTTTATTCATTTAGGAATTGTCGGAAAATAACTGATGCAACTTGTTTAGAAGAAAGCCCGGAAATACAAGAAAAACGGCTATCAACTCGCATCAGTTATTTGTAGACAATTCCTTAGGACGATAATATACACATCAAATGCTTTATTATACACTTAAAATGTATATTTACAAGCCTATTTTTACCGGGTACACAATTTCGGAAAGGGAGTAAATATATACATAAAAATGTTAGAAAATAATTGGAATTTCATCATACCGCTATGTCCGAAATCTATCGCACTGATTCATGTCAGTGAACCGGAGCGCAGGCATGCTTTCAAAACAGTCATGCTTTCAAAAAAAGAAAAGAGACGATACAACGGCATCAGAAAATAGATACGAAATAAAAAGATTCTATTACGGAAGAAAGGTGAACAAAACCTGTGGATAAATGGAAACGAATGGAAGGGGAGCTGCAAGCCCTTCGGGAACAGCACCTGTACCGTGAAATCAAGATGATCCAGAGCCCCCAGCGCTCCCATGTCCGGTACCGGGACAGGGACATGCTGATGCTGGCCTCCAACTCCTACCTGGATCTCTGTGACGAAGCCCAGGTGAAAGCATACGCGGCAAAGGTTCTGATGGAGTACGGCACAGGCTCCGGCGGTTCCCGGCTCACCACCGGAACCGGCATCTACCATATCCGATTGGAGGATGCCCTGGCCCGGTTCAAGGGCCGGGAGGCGGCAATCGTGTTCAACACGGGCTTTGCGGCCAACAGCGGCGTCATCCCCTGCTTGTGCAGGCAAGGGGACGTCATCTACAGCGACGAGCTGAACCATGCCAGCATCATCGATGGGTGCAGGCAGTCCAGGGCGGAGACCGTGGTCTACCGGCACAACGACATGGCGGATCTGGAGCGGAAGATTCGGGAGCGCCCGGGAAGACAGGGGCTGATTGTCAGCGACGGGGTCTTCAGCATGGACGGAGACATCGTGGATCTGCCGGGGCTGGTGGAGCTGGCTGACGCTTACGGCCTGCTTTCCATGATAGACGAAGCCCACGCCACCGGCGTGATTGGAGCCACAGGCCGGGGCTGTGAGGAACATTTCCGCATGGAGGGCCGGGTGGACGTCCTCATGGGGACCCTCAGCAAGGCCATCGGCGCGGAGGGCGGTTATGTCTGCGGCTCCCATACCCTGACGGAATACCTCAAGAACAAGGCCCGGAGCTATATTTTCTCCACCTCCCTTTCCCCCGTGACCATGGCGGCGGCAAAGCGGGCCCTGGAGCTGATAGAGGAGGAGCCCTGGCGGGTGGAGCGGCTGCAGGAGAACATCAGCTTCTTCTGCGGCCGGCTTCGGGAGCACGGCGTGGAAGCGGCTTCGGAGACTGCCATCATACCGATTCGGATCGGAGAGGAAGAGAAGGCCGTAAAGGTTTCCGAAAGGCTGCTGGAACAGGGATTCTTCATCCCCGCCATCCGCTATCCCACGGTGAAAAAAGGGGAAGCCATGCTGCGTGCGGCGCTGATGGCCACCCACACGAAGGAAGAGCTGGCAGCCGCAGCCGCGGCCATAGCCAGGACGATTGCCCTGGCTTAGCCCCGGACACACAGAGCATGGAAAGACTGAAACATATTGAGCTTTTGCCTAAATTTTTGAGAACATCATTAGAGAATATTCCAAATGAGACTACACGCATTTCGTCATATGGATAAATATCAGTTTATAGAGCCGTTAAGCTGTTGCAGGTTATGTGGATTTTGTAGAAATATACATTATATGTTTTAATTTATGCACTGGGAACACTTTTCCGAAAAGGGACAAATTGCTCTCAAAACATACGAATTATCCGGAAAGGAGTAACTATCATGGGCATAGTAGAAGAATTAAAAGAAAAGGCGCTCACCACCGGGGACATCTCCCGGGAGGAAGCGCTGCTGCTGGCGGAGGCTCCCCTGGAGGAGCTGGCGGCCGCGGCGGAGGAGATTCGCAGAAAAAAGTGCGGCCAGGGCTTTGACCTGTGCACCATTGTCAACGGCAAATGCGGCCGATGTCCCGAGGACTGCAAATATTGTGCCCAGAGCGCCCACTACCAGGCCAAGTGCACGGAAGCCTACGGCCTTCTGCCCACGGAAAAACTCCTGGAGGGAGCCAGGCGGGCCAGGGCCGGAGGGGCGCTTCGCTATTCCATCGTCACCTCTGGCAGAAGGCTTTCTGACCATGAGGTGGAGCAGGTCTGCGAAAGCATCCGCGCCATCCGGCAGGACACCGGCATCCAGGTCTGCGTGTCCTTCGGCCTGCTGGAGGAAGGGCAGTTCCGGAAAATAAAGGAAGCGGGCGCTTCCCGGGTGCACTGCAACCTGGAATCCTCCGCCGGGTTCTTCCCGAAGATATGCACCACCCATACCTACCAGGACAAAATCGATACCCTGAAAGCGGCCCGGAGGGCAGGCCTGTCCGTCTGCTCCGGCGGCATCCTGGGGATGGGGGAGACCATGGAAGACCGCATCGACATGGTGCTCACTGCCAGGGAGCTGGGGGTGAAGTCCATTCCCGTCAACTTACTGAACCCCATCCCCGGCACGCCCCTGGAGCACAGGAAGCCCCTGACCGGTCAGGAGGCCAGGCGCTGCGTGGCCCTCTTCCGTTTCCTGATTCCGGACGCATCCATCCGGCTTGCGGGAGGGAGAGGGCTTCTGGACGACAAAGGAGAGCAGTGCTTTCAGAGCGGCGCCAATGCGTCCATCTCCGGGGACATGCTGACCACGGCGGGAATCACGGTGGAGAGAGATTCGGAAATGGTGCGTAATCTGGGATTCGAGGTGAGACTTTGCAATGAGTGAAGGAAGGACGGACGGAATCGAAAAAGGATTAAGAAAGGCGAAGAAAATCTTCATCGTGGGAACCGGCACGGATGTGGGCAAGACCTATGTGACCGGCCTGATCCTGAAGAAGCTGAGGGAAAGCGGCAGGCCCGCAGGCTACTATAAGGCGGCCATGAGCGGCAACGTGCGCAGGAGCGACGGCACCCTGGTTCCGGGGGACGCCCTCCATGTGAAGGAGGTATCCGGCATCGACCAGCCCCTGGAGCAGATGTGCCCCTATGTCTATGAGCATGCGGTGTCGCCCCACCTGGCCTCCAGGCTGGAGGGGAATCCGGTGGCGCTTGACATGGTGGAGAAGGGATTCCGGGAAGTGTGCAGAGAGTACGACTACGTGACCATGGAGGGCAGCGGCGGCATCCTCTGCCCGGTCTGCTTCGACGGGACGGAGATCTGGCTGGAGGACGTGATCGCCAGGCTGGAGCTGTCCTGCCTGCTGGTCGCCGACGCGGGGCTGGGCACCATCAACAATGTGGTGCTGACCGTGGAATACATGCGCTCCCGGGGCATCCCCTTAAAGGGCATCCTCTTCAACCGTTTCCACCCGGGAAATGTCATGGAAGAGGACAACGTGCGGATGTGCCGGCACCGGACAGGGCTGAAGGTCATCGCCTGCGTGGAGGAAGGGGCAGAGGAGCTTGCCCTGGACGGCGATGCGCTGGCGGCGCTGTATGAGGAATGACTTCAGGTTTAGCACATTGGTGATGACGATGCTCTGAAAGCAGAAAAAGATATCATTATATTTGAGAAAGAAGGGAACCCCATATGATCTGGTATCCATACCAACAGATGAAGACGATGAAAGCGCCCTATGAAATCATAGACGCAGAAGGCGTGTATTTATATACGGAAAACCAGAAACTGATTGACTCCGTGTCCTCCTGGTGGAGCGTGATCCACGGCTATAAGCACCCTGCCCTGACGGAGGCCATCAAGTCTCAGGCAGACCGCTTCTCCCATGTGATGCTGGGCGGCCTGACCCATGAACCGGTGCGGAAGCTGGCGGAGAAGCTGCAGGAGTGGCTGCCGGGAGACTTGGACTATTGCTTCTTCTCGGATTCCGGCAGCGTGGCGGTGGAGGTGGCCCTGAAGATGGCGCTGCAGTATTACGTGAACCGGGGGGACTGGAAGCGGACGAAAGTCCTGTCCCTGACCCATGCCTACCACGGGGACACCTTCAAGGCCATGGAAGTGGGGGACGATGAGGACTATCATTTCATCCTGGAAGCCTACGGGGAGAAGAAGGACGTGATTCACATCCCAACCCGGATCGACGCGCTGGAGGAGGCCTTCGCCCGCTGCCATGAGGAGCTGAACTGCTTCATCGTGGAGCCGCTGCTTCAGGGGGCAGGGGGCATGCGGATGTACGACATATCCTTCCTTCGCCGGGCCAGGGAGCTGTGCGACCAATACGGCGTCCTGCTTGTCTTCGACGAAGTGGCCACCGGCTTCGGGCGGACGGGGAACCGCTTCGTGGCAGACCTGGTGCTGCCGGACATCCTGGTGCTGGGCAAGGCGCTGACCGGCGGCTATATCGGACATGCCGCCACCATCGCCAACCGCAAGGTCTACGAAGGCTTCTACGGGGACGACCCGGAGAAGGCTCTGATGCACGGGCCCACTTTCATGGGCAACGCCCTGGCCTGCAGCGTGGCGCTGAAGTCCATAGAGCTGTTCCAGGAGGGGGACTACCTTTCCAGAATCCGCCGCATCGAGGAAATCACAAAGCGGGAGATGGCAGGCCTGGAGCATGAGCAGATCCGGGAGGTGCGCGTCATGGGAGGATGCGTCTGCGTGGAAGTGAAAGACGGAGCGGCTCTGCAGGGGTATCAGCAGTTCGCCTATGAGAGGGGCGTGTTCAGCAGGCCGTTCCTGAATTATCTGTATGCCATGGTGCCCTATGTGATTGGGGAGGAAGAGCTGGTGCAGGTGCTGGGTGTGATGAAGGAGTGGTTCGTCCGCGGCTAGCAGTGGTTCGCCCGCAGCTAGGAGATGTATGAGCAGACCAGGAAAGAATTTCTGCGGGAAAACGGCGTCCTGAACGGATGTGCGATAAGACGAACAGATATGTACTGTAAACTGTATACAAAGACGAAGAATGGAAAGATGAAGAAAGGAAAGATGAAGAAAGGAAAGACGAAGAAAGGAAAGACGAAGAAAGATGACCGATTGGCGGCGGGATATACCATGGAGCAGCGGGCATATCCTCGGGCGTTCTTGGATGCCGCAAGGAAAGCTGATCAAAAGTGGGAGATTGGAAAGCCGGTTCCGTTCGGGGCATTGGACGGAATCCAATCTGTAGAAGGAGTGTTCTATGAAAGTGCTTGTAAGCGCGTGTCTTTTAGGGCAAAACTGTAAATATAACGGAACGAACAATTATAATGAAGAGGTGATTGAGTTTATCAGGGGATGCGAAGTGACAGTAGTCTGCCCGGAAGTATTAGGCGGCCTCCATGTGCCCAGAAAGCCTGCTGAAATAGTAGACGGAGTGGTTATGACAGAAGAGGGGATAAGCGTAGATAAAGAATTCCGCGAGGGGGCTGCCCTGGCATTCAGGCAGGCTTTGGATGAGAAAGTAGATATAGCTGTCCTGCAGTCGAGAAGCCCCAGCTGCGGGGTCAATCAGATTTATGACGGGACTTTTAGGGGAAAACTCATAGAGGGGCAAGGCGTATTTGCGGAAATGCTGAAAGCGGTGGGCATAAAGGTGATTGATGCGGAAGACATACGAAACCATTTTGCGGAATCTACTTGACAGGAACAATGTGAACCGCTATAATGAACATTGTTCACAATGAGGTGATTGGATGAATACAATAGTCACATCAAAAGAGGAAATTTTGAAGACCAGCCGGGAATTGATTCAGCAGCAGGGATGGTCTGCGGTCAATATCCGCTCTGTCGCCGGGGCCTGCGGGGTATCGGTGGGATCCATTTACAATTATTTTGATTCGAAAGCTGCGCTGGTGTGCGCCACAGTGGAAAGCGTCTGGTGCGAGATTTTCCATCGTCCGGAGGACAGCGCCGTGTTTCGGGACACCCAGGCCTGTATTGTCTGGATGTATGAGAGGATGAAGTACGGCTGCAGACAGTATCCCGGATTTTTTACGCTGCATTCTCTGGGTTTTATGCAGGAGGAGAAATCTGACGGGAAGCGAAGGATGCAGCAGACCTGGCAGCATATCCTGGATGGGCTTTGTTCCGTCCTAAAGCAGGATGCCGGAATCAGGGCCGGTGCGTTCACGGAGCAGTTCACAGCCGAAAGGTTTGCGGACATCTTATTTTCCCTGATGCTATCCGCGTTGCTGCGGCAGGACTATGATCCTACTGCCGTGCTGGAGATGGTCAGGAGGATTCTTTACTAAAATCCACTGGACGGTGGCATTTTTTATCCCTCAAATTGAACGGTGTTCACCAAAGGCAGAGCAGTATCTGCCGCTGCCACAGTTTAAAATAAACCATAAAATCATAAAGGAGAAGAAAGCATGCAAGCAATCGTAGAAACCCTGTTTGATGCTGTCTATCTGATTTCCGTCATTGCCATCGGGATTTTGACAATCAGGGGCAGCAAAGGAAACCGCCAATTCCTTTTGTTCGGATGGATGGCGGTGGTGTTGGGGGCGGGAGACTCATTCCATCTGGTTCCCCGGGCCCTTGCCCTGTGCACCACCGGCCTGGAGAACTACACTGTTCCGCTGGGCATTGGAAAGTGGATCACTTCTGTTACCATGACGATTTTCTATGTGCTGCTCTATTATGTCTGGCGGCAGCGGTACCAGATCAGCGGCCGGGGCGGCCTTACCGCCGCCGTGTACGGCCTGGCCGGTGTGAGAATCGGGCTGTGCATGATGCCGCAGAACCAGTGGCTCAGTGCCGAGGCGCCACTGTCCTGGGGGATTTACCGCAACATCCCTTTTGCCTTGCTGGGGCTTCTGGTGATCGTGCTGTTCTATGGCAGCGCAAAGGCCCAGGGGGATAAGGCGTTCCGCTGGATGTGGCTGACCATCGTGCTGAGTTTCGGCTTTTACATCCCGGTGGTGCTGTGGGCGGACACCATGCCCATGATTGGGATGCTGATGATTCCCAAAACCTGTGCTTATGTGTGGACGGTGCTCATTGGATATTTTGCTATGAAACAGGAATGCAGATAAGGAGGAATTACTATGAAACGATACATGAATACGGCTCTGGTGTACGCCGTCTTGGCCATGGCTGGCGGAGTTTTTTACCGGGAGTTCACCAAGTTCAACGGTTTTACATCTAAAACGACGCTATCAATCGTCCATACCCATTATTTCCTGTTGGGCATGGTGTTTTTTCTGCTGCTGCTTCTGTTGGAAAAGAGCTTTTCTTTCACAGGCGCGAAAACCGGACGGATACTGGCGGCTTATCATATGGGCCTGAACCTGACCGCTGTCATGTTTTTGGTGCGGGGCGTGGCCCAGGTGCGGATGCCCGCGCTTTCCGCCGGTATGGACGCGGCAATATCCGGCATCGCCGGAATCGGACATATGCTGCTGGGGGCCAGCATGGTGCTTCTGCTGATACAGATCAGGCGCAGTGTAGCGGCGGCATAGATTTCGTTTGAATCTGCCGGACGGGGGAGAAAATCATAGCTTCTGCCAGTTTCTAAGGCAGGGCGGCGGGATGCCGACATTTGTCCCGCCGCCCTGTTTTGGTCTTTCATTTGCCCGATAGACTGGAAGTATGATAACAGCACCAGATCGCATGATATAATCCATCCAGTTTGCGGAGATCATATCCGACAACTGTAGGACAGTATCCTTTCGCTCCTCCGGTTTCCTCTCATAAATTGCAAGCATCGTGTCCAGCACCCCTAAAGCGAGAGTGGTCAGCACAGAGCAGAGGGAAAGCAAAGGCAGAGGGTGGATTCAAAGAATACGACAAAGGAACCTTAAACGAACTTTAAAGGAAGCTTAAACGAACCTTAATGAAAATGTCCGCGTATTTATGATAAGATAGTGATGGTGAAGAAACCGATAAAGCGAAATATTTTCAGAATAGAAGCGGTGGGATATTATGAAAAGTGAATTAAGAAGAGCTTTGTTCAAAAAATCAAATATTGTTCTTATGATTTCTGTTGTCAGTCTGATGATCATAAATGCATATTATGGCGGCTGGAGAACAGCTCTGAAAATAGATTCTGCACAAGATATCCGGAACATTGAGGATGTTATATTCTATAAAAAATATCACGGCAACATGTACAGGGTATGGAAGGATTCCTATTATATGATTCAGACATTGGCGCCAGTGATACTTGCTGCTCCCTATCTGAATTCCTATCTATCGGAGAAGGCGAATCGTTTCAGGTTTTTTTGTGTCAGCAGAAAAGGAAATCTGAAATATATCGTGCAAAAAGGATTGGCGATTGCTTTATCAGGTACAGCGGTATTAGCCTTTTCCGAGATGCTGTTTGCGGTGATTACCGGCTTGTTGACACAGCATGATATTTCAATAGAATTCATACAGGGAATTGTGTCTTTTAAGGAAGATTTTTTTCTGGACAATCCGCTGCTGTATTTTGTTTTGATTTACATTTCCCATGTGATATACTATTTCTGTTTCATGATTTTTTCTCTGGGAATCACATCATTTTTAAATAACAAGATAGCTGTCATAGTGGTGCCTTTCATCATAGCGGCAGTATTGGATACGATATTGCCCACAGCATTGCAGCCGAATGTGGCCATGCAGCCATATCGGGAGGGATTTCGTATCGGTGGATATGTTGTCCTAATTGGCATATATGTTATTGCTGGATCTGTCCTGTTGATGGTATCAGAGAAATGGTATCTGAAAAGAGGGACATTCCTATGAAACAATTGCGGCTGCTGAAAAATAAGTTAAGGCTGATTTATGGAGCATCGTTACTATATTGGATGATGTTTCTTCAGGTTTCCTTTTTGGTGATTTACCTATATGCTTATAAAATCACTGCTGTATCCGGTTATTTTATTCTTCTGAAGAAGGATCTTTTTTTGTGGTTTATCTGCATTCCTGTTATGGTGGTTCAGCATAAGGTGAGCATCTTTTCCACGTATTACAGCTGCATCTCAAGAGTCTGCTGTAAACGCAGAATGGTTCTTGTGGATTATATGACATTGGCGGTTTCTACCTGTATATCCACATGCATCGTATTATCTGTTCCGCTGGTTTTCTTAGCAATCAAGGGCGCAGCTTTGGCAAGTCAGGAAGAGCTTTCTGCATTTTTCTTTTTGTTGATGCGATATATTTTGCTTGGGGTTTTGATGCAATCTATCATTTATTCCATCCTGTTTGCTTTCCCAGATTTTCAAAAAAAGGGAGGAAGTATATGCGTACTGCCATTTCTTCTTTACTTTGTTTTCACGTCTCCGATGGAGCTTTTGAGAATAAAAGGACAGTACATGCTGTTTTTAGACTTCTCGGCGGGTGCATATTCTGGTTTTGCGATGGATGGCGCTGTTTTATGGAGGGATATTTTCTTTTACAATATTCATCTGGTTGGGTACCTGGTGTTATATATAGGGATAACCGTAGGATGTCTCTCTAAGAGATGGGAGTTTATGGAAAATGAAACTGTTTGCGCTCTTTAAAATGACCATAAGAGAGTTTAGGCGGGATATTTTTAGATCCATTTTACTCTTGGCCTTGGTGGATTTGATATATGCAAACTTTACCGGGATTCAGCTGAACGGGGAAAGCGCCAGTATTCTCTGGCAGGGCGGAAATGATACTTATATGTTCGGTTTAAGCACCGTTCTGTTAAAGCTTTTTCGGGATTCTGCTTTGAGCGAGCGGCATCAAATCTTTTCTATTTTTTAATGGATGCCCTGGGTTTCTTTGGCATAATGATACTATACATTGTCCTGAATCATTGCTGTTCTTTGGAAAACAGTTTTACCTATATCATTGCTGTTTATATGGTAAACACAGTTCTACCGGTTCCCATTTTATTTGCGATGTCCACAGCGCGGTTCATCGCCCTGAAAAGCCAGATTGCAGCCGTTCCGCTGTTCCTGTTGCTGGCAGGCATGGACTTGACTGTGGCATGTTTTTATTATGTGCTCATTAAAAAAAGGAGAGTGAACATATGTTAAAAATAACGAATTTAACAAAAAAGTTCAAGAAAAAAGTGATTTTTGAGGAGATTAATTTAGAGCTGGAGTTTGGAAATATTTATGGGTTTATAGGCGCAAACGGTTCCGGGAAATCGGTGTTTTTCAAAACAATCTGCGGTTTTTTGAAAGCCGATGGAGGAACAGTCGCCTTGGATGGCAAAGTGATCGGAAAGGATATTGATTTTTTGCCGGAATTGGGTGTTCTCATTGAAAAGCCGGGCTTTATGGAAAATTACACACAATTTCAGAATTTAAAATATCTGGCACAAATAAACAATGTCATCAATGACGAGGACATAAGGGCTGCATTGGAGTTGGTGGGCCTGGAGCCCGGCAATCCTGAAAAAGTGAAGAATTTCTCTTTAGGCATGCGTCAGAGACTGGCGATAGCCCAGGCCATGATGGAGAATCAAAAGATTATCATTTTAGACGAGCCGTTTAACGGCTTAGATCAACAGGGTGCAGCGCGGATAAAGCGATTGCTTTTGGATTTGAAGGCTCCGGACAGGCTTATTCTGCTGACCAGCCATATATCCGGTGATATGGAGGAACTGTCGGATTTCATTTTTGCGTTTAGGGAAAAGAAGATTTTGCCGGCGTAATCCATGCCGCTTCATTTTTTTGAAACTTTTTCGTTCCCCCGGGAATCTATATAGTGACAGAACAAATTTTGCCAACCGGGCATTTGACTGCATCAAATGCGGCATGCGAGGAGGGCGCTTTTGGGGGAAACGGCAAATGAATCTGATTGCCTGTTGGAATCCGGACAGTATTTTCCTGTTGACAAGGCTGGACTATTGTGATAGTCTGTAAATGAGCTCAGACTATTGCAATAGTCCATTTTGTATTTATTTAGATTAAGACACAGACAAGTCACCAATCAAAAATCAGAACAAAGAACACAAGGCACCGGAAAGGAGGTTCCATGGACGGAAAGCTTTTTGATTCGGAACTGAAGGTCATGGAGGTTCTGTGGGAGCAGGGCCCCAGCTATGCGAAGGATATCGTGGACGTACTGTCCCGGCGAATCGGCTGGAACAAGAACACCACCTACACCGTCATCAAGAAATGCATGGAGAAAGGGGCCGTCCAGCGCAGCGAGCCCGGCTTCCTGTGCACGCCTCTTGTCACCAGGGAAGAGGTGGCGCGCAGCGAGACCGAACAGCTGATCGACAAGATGTTCGGCGGCTCCAGCGAACTGTTTTTTTCATCATTTCTGAGAGACCAGGGGATTTCGGAGGCGGATGCCCTTCGGCTTGCCCGTATGATAGAGGAGGCGAAATAAATGCTGCATTTTAGGATGAATATGCCATTTTTCCTGATGGCTTTTTATGGAAGCGTCATGATAGCGATCGTGCTTGCGCTGCGGGCAGCGCTGAAGAACAGGCTGCCGAAATTCGTGTTTCCCGTGCTCTGGGGCGTGGTGCTCCTGCGCCTGCTGGTGCCTTTTTCCATCAGCAGCCCTTTGAGTCTGCCTGTGCCGGGGGTTCTGTCTGGCCTGTCAGGATTTTCTCTGGGAGAGGAGGAGGGGACAGGGGTGGTGGTGGAGGATGCCACGCAGTTCCAGCCCCTTGTGCCGGGAACTTCCGGTCCGGTATCGTCCGACCTGAACTTTGGGGAGGAAGACAGCACAGGCGTGGAAAATATAGGGCAGACCGTGGCGGAGGAGGTGACACACGGCTTTTCCGAGCGGGCCATTCCCTATGGTGTCATGAATTCCGAAGCTTTCTTTTCTTCGAGGGCTTTGTCAAAGGCATTGCCCGTGCTGTATCTGCTGGGGCTTGCCGTCACGGCGGGGATTCTGGGCCTGCAGAAGTATCTGTATGGGAAAAAGCTGCGAAGGGGTCTGCTGATGGAACACAATGAGACCGTGAATGAACTGCTGCGGGGGATGGGCATGGGGCATGTGCTGGTGTTCTCCAATGACGAGATCGCCTCGCCCCTGGTGTGCGGACTGATCAGTCCCCGCATCTATCTGCCCACCAGGATGGATTTCGGAAATACTGTGCTGCTTCGCCATGTGCTGGCCCATGAGACCATGCATATCAGGCGCAGGGACAATTTCGTGAAGGCCGTCATGCTGGCTGCGCTGGTGCTGAACTGGTACAACCCGCTGGTATGGCTGATGGCGAAATGCCTTGCCTCCGACCTGGAGACTGCCTGTGACGCGGCGGTGCTGAGCCGGTGGGGCGAGGAGGAGAGGAAGGGATACGCATACAGCCTGTTGGCCATGGCCGTCAGCGCAAGCCGCGGCACGCTGCTGTACAGCGCCTTCTCCAGGACGGAGGTGGAGAGACGGGTGAAGGGCATTCTGGCATTCCGGAAAGCCACCGCCCTGGCGCTGCTGTTTTCCGTCCTGCTGCTGGCGGGAGGCACGGTTGCCTTTGCCACCGGGGGACAGGCCCCTTTTTCCCGGTATCTGACCAGCTATTGTGCCAGCTCAAGCTCCAGATGGGGCGTGCGGGTGGAAATCGCCCGGGACATCGCCCTGGGGGAACAGCCGCAGAAACGGGCGGAGGACGCGGTGTTCTCCGTGCTGGACGAGGATACATCGGAGGATCCTGACATCATCCGGGAGGCCATTCAGGCGTCGCTGGCCCGGGAGTTCGGCGTAGAGAGAGGCGCTTTTGACGTGGCGTTGAGCCTGTGCCTGGATTCGGAGACAGTGGATGCCCAGTACGCCCCATGGGGAATCGAGTGCCTGGACAACGGCACCTTGCGCTACCAGGGAGAACAGGTGCGCACTTACCGGGATGAGATGCTGGGCTTCTATCAGACCAGAGAAGACGGGACTGTAGACATCGTCGTCCAAAGGGATCGGATGGGAGAGATTACCGCCGTCACGGCTGTGCATGAAGGGGACGCGGAATACGACAGGCGGACCAGAGAGCTTGGCCGTTCCTTCGGCGGCTACGACCGGGAAAGCAGCCAGGGACAGGAGGAGTGAGGTATGGACAGAATGGGGGCTTTCCGAGGACAGGATTCGGGGGAATTTCCGATGGGTGGTTGAGCAAAATGCGTTTTTCCATTGACAAGGGGGTAGGTTGATGACATAATATTCTTATAAAAAAGATGCCGGGGTCAAAACCATATGCGGGCACGAATTGTGTCAACTGTACGAAAATCGTTCGTCACTGATACCCTTTTGGCCCTGACATCATAAAAATATCCTGGCTGATGCCGAGGCGGCTATGCGGAGGTGTCAGCCAGGATAAATATCGATTTGAGGTGAAGGGAAATGAAGTCTATGTGGATGAAAAAAGGAGTGGCGGCAGCGACGATTGCGGCCTGTGTGCTGCAGTTGGCGGCATGTGGAGAGGCGGACCCGGGGGAGGGCAGCCCTTCGTCGGTGTCGGAATCCGGAGAAGAGGCCGGGGAGGAAACCGGGGAAGATAGTTCCGACAGCGGGGCGCCTTCTGAGGAAGGGGCAGGGGAAAGCGATTCATCGGCTGAGACGGGCACAGAGGAAGCCGGGGAGGAAGAGGCGTGGGTGAATCCGTATACGATGCCGGACTCCCTGGAAAGCCAGGAGGATATCGTAGCCGCCAGGAACTACATCTGGGAAGAATATCTGAACCAGGCCAGGAACGATGAGGCCAGAGCGGCAGAGCTGGAAGAACACGCAATGACGTTCGGCGAGGCCACCATGAAATACGGCTTCTTTGTCAAGGGGGAGCCGGACGAGAACGGCTATCCCCTGTACATTGCCCTTCACGGAGGCGGCGGGAGCGACACACCCGACTTGAACAACGATCAGTGGCAGCAGATGATGACCTATTATCAGACAAGCGTGGAGAACGGCATCTATGTGAATCCCAGGGGCGTGCGGGATACCTGGGACTGCCATTTCAACCCGGAGTCCTATCCCCTCTATGACAGGCTGATAGAGAACCTGATCGCCTTCTATGACGTGGATCCCAACCGGGTCTACCTGATGGGATTCTCCGCTGGCGGGGACGGGGTCTATGGCGTCACGTCCAAGATGGCAGACCGGTTCGCGGCGGCTAACATGTCGGCGGGACATCCCAACGGCCTTCCGCTGTGGAATCTATACAACATGCCCTTGCTGATTCAGGTGGGCGAGCTTGACGATGCCTATGACAGGAACGTCATAGATGCCCAGTATGGCCTGTTGCTGGATGAGTACAACGAGACCATGGGAGGCGGATATGAACATGATACTTATATCCACCAGGGAAAGGGACATAATTTCGTCGACAATGGAACGGCAGACCAGAAAGTGATAGAGGATATCCAGGGGTGGCTGGATACCGGCGAGGGCGCAGCCATCGAAGTGGATGCCAACGCGGTCAGGTACCTGGAACAGCATGTGCGCAACCCGCTTCCGGAGCGGGTGGTGTGGGACCTTACCCAGCGGGCGGACCAGCGGCAGGGGGCCAGCTTCTACTGGCTTCAGGCCGACAGAAGGCATACGAAGGGGATGGTGGTCGCCTCCTATGACAGAGAGACCAACTCCATCAATGTGGAGCAATGCACCGTGCCCGGCAATGTGACATTTCTGCTGAGCAATGACATGCTGGATCTGTTCGCACCCATCACGGTGAACACGCCTGACGGCAACAGCACCGAGATGACGGTGACGCCGGATATTGACTTATTGTATGAGACTACAGAGGAGCGGGGGGACTACAATTACCAATTCGCGGCGAAGATCACCATAGATTTCAGAGAGATGGAGAAGACAGAAGAATGAGGTTGGAGCAAATTTTATAGTATTTCCGGGCTTTTTCCTAAACAAATTGCAGCTTCAGATAAATCAGGATGGCTTCGTCCAGGTTCTGGGGATGTTCCCGTATGGTTCCGGTCAGCGCCCAGGCAAGACGGTACAGCAGCTGATCGTTGACGGGATATTGCACAAGGTCCAGCCGGAGCTTTGCACAGCTTCCGCGTATCTTCCCTCCGCTATCATGCCGTCTGCGGCAAGGCACAGCTTCTGGATGGTTTCCGTTCTTTTGGCGGTGTCCACCCCCAGCAGCTCATCCGTGCTGACTTGAAAATAATTGGCCAGGACGGGAAGAAGCGATACATCGGGGTAGGAGATGTTGTTTTCCCATTTGCTCACGGCCTGTGAGGATATCCCCAGGTATTCCGCCAATTGTTCCTGGGTCAGGCCGCGCTTTTTTCTGAGTTCTTTTAAGGTGCTTCCAAAGTTTTCATATTTCATTTTTCTTCTCCCATTCAGATTTTTTCTGATGAACCGGTTCTGTAATGTATTATACAGGAAGACTCCCGGCAGAACCATAGACTGCCTGTGGGGAACAGGACTACTTTTGGTTGGAAATCGGAATTGAAAGCCATGCCGGAAAGTGGTAAGATATGGGAAATGGAAGACAGCGGAGGGGACGAAATGGAGGTATTATGCTCTACAGGGGCGCTGATTGGGCGGCCCAACGGCAGGGTGGACTGAAACATGCGTAAAACTCTCTTTTTTGATATGGAAATGGTGAGGAAATAGACACAGGACAATGATATATTTAAGGAGCATCAAAGGAGCGCAGACGTGAATTGGATCGAGCAATTAAACCAGTCCATGGAATACATCGAGAGCAATCTGGATAAGACAATCGACATGCACACAATCAGCCGGATAGCAGGCTGTTCGCCCTACCATTATCAGAGAATGTTCTCTCTGGTCGCTGAGATCACCTTGGGAGAGTACATCCGAAAACGCAGGCTGACGATGGCGGCTTACGAACTGCAAGACAGCGGAGTTTCTGTCATCGAGACCGCATTGAAATATGGATATGAGTCCCCCACGGCCTTTACCCGGGCATTTTCCAAATTCCACGGAGTGACGCCCAGACAGGCGAAGAACGCCGGAGTTTCCTTGAAGGCGTATCCGAAACTCTCATTTGAGATTGCTGTAAACGGGCGGGGAGAATTAAATTACCGCATTGAGAAAAAACAGGGTTTCCGGTTTGTGGGAATAAAAGAAACGGTTTATAATGATGGCGTCAATAATTTTATCCGCGTCCCCAGAATGTGGCAGGAAGCGCGTGAAAATGGGATGATTGAGGACATTTTCAAGCTGTCGGACGGAAGACTCTGGGGCGTGATGGGGGCTCTGGCAAACTACACACAGGATACGGTTGATTATTATATCGTTGCAACCAGCGATGAGGCCGTTCCGGATGATATGGTGGAGCTGTATGTGGAGGAGGGGCTGTGGGTGATTTTCCCATGTCATGGGAGAAAAAACATTCAGCCTGTATGGAAAAGGATTTATGGCGAGTGGTTTCCTGGATCCGGATATGAGCATTCCGGCGGCGTGGAGGTTGAATGGTATTCCGATGGCGATTTGGATGCCGATGATTATCTGACTGAGATATGGATACCGATCAAGGAGGGCAAAAAACATGGAACTTTCCAAAGCGATTTTGACAAGGAGGAGCGTGCGGAACTTTCTGCCGGGCAAGGTTCCGGATGACAAGATACGGGAGCTGATAAAAGCTGCCATTTATGCGCCAAGTGCCGGAAACTGTCAGCCGTGGCATTTTTATGTGGTGAAGGACTCCGGGATAAGAAAAAGGGTGTATGAGGAGGCTTGCAGGCAGGGATTTCTCACAGAGGCACCGGTACTGATCATTGTGTGCATCGACCGGGATGAAAGCGCAGGCCGTTACGGGGAACGGGGCAAAACTTTGTATGACATCCAGGATACGGCAGCGGCAGTGCAGAATATATTGCTGTCCGCCACGGATATGGGGCTTGGGTCATGCTGGTGCGGTGATTTTGATAAGTCAGGCCTGCAGGAAATTTTTCGGATGAACGGCGGGAGGGTTCCGGTCGCCATAGTGGCTGTGGGGTATGCGGGATTTGAACCTTCCGTGCCGAAGAGAAAGCCGGTGGACGAGGTGGCTGATTTTATTGGGGAGTGGGAGGATTGGGGAGAGGAAGAAACCTCTGAAACCAGAAAAATAGAGCACTGCGACATGGGCGGAACGGTTTTTCGGGATGTGAATCTGTATGGAGTGGAGATATCGGACGCCAATCTGGCAGAAGGGAAGATATTTGACTGTAATCTGAGCAATCTGGAAATATATGATTGCCGCCTTGATGGAATGAAGGTGAATGGAGTTGATGTCAACAGCTTGCTGTAACAGGCAGCTTTTCGGGAGACCATAGAAATCCGGAGCATGCTTTTATCCAGCGACATTGGATAGATGTGTTGCTGTTTTTTCTTTCCTGTGGTATAGTGGAAAAAACGTGATATATACTGGAAGGGCAGAGGGCATGAAGAAGATTTCGATGGAGGAACTGCAGAGGGAGAGCCGGACGGATTCTTATCCGGAACAGTACCGCTATATCTGCGGCCGGATGGAAAGCGGAAGGATCATGCCGGTGAAAAGTTCTCCGCTGAACGGGAAGAAGCCCGCCCTCCATACGAGCTACTGGCTTGTGGAAGAGAAGCCGGATTACGGGGAGG
This sequence comes from uncultured Acetatifactor sp., assembly GCA_910585665.1. GTDB lineage: Bacteria > Bacillota > Clostridia > Lachnospirales > Lachnospiraceae > Acetatifactor. The sequence goes on from CAJUFI010000005.1 coordinate 21,873, forward strand.
AGACGGAGGAGCTGCAGTTTCGGACAGTGCCTGGGATTCGGACGGATTATTATCTGAAGCACCTGGATGTGTACCGGGAAGAGCGGAAGTGGGTGCGGCTTTTGAACCGCTTTTTCCTGGAGCAGAGGGGAGCGGGCGGGGAGGGGCCGGCCTGTGTCTCTTTGAACGAGAGGAGCTTTCAGATATGGGGGAGGGAGAAGTTTCTGCAGAGGGAGCAGGGGAGGAAGATTCTGGCTCACTGCGGAATCGGTATGGAGGAGCTGCGCGTCTATCAGACTACGGAGCCGCTGGCCTATTATTCCGGTACCCGGCGCGTGCCCCAGACGGTTTTGATTCTGGAGAATAAGGATACGTTCTATACCATGCGCAGATGGCTGATGGGTGGATTCGCCTTATCCGGCGAAGACGGCGGAAAAGAAGAAAGCGTGGATGCTGCCAGTTCCCCCGGAAAGATTTTCGGCAGGGAAATCGGAACGGTCATCTACGGCGCGGGAAAAGGCATCCTCCGCTCCTTTGAGGATTTTCAGTTCTGTGTGGAACCCCATATCAATCATCCGAACAATGAGATACTGTATTTCGGCGATTTGGATTATGAGGGCATCGGCATCTATGAGCGGCTGGCGGCTCTTTTTTCTATGGGGAAGGAAGAGACAGGGAATGGGAAGTCTGGCGATAACGGGGAAGAGATGCCAGAGGCTGTAGAAGAGCCGGCTGGCTGTGTGGGAGAGGAAGAAGCTTTTCCCGCGGCGCAGGCGGGAGAATGCAGCTGCCTGCATGAGATAAAGCCTTTCATCCAGGCCTACGAAAAAATGATAGAAAAAGCACGGGAATACGGAAGAGACTTTCTGCCGGAGATGAGCGAGAACCAGAACCACAGCCTTTCCGGCCTGTTCTTCCGGTATTTTTCTGAGGAGACGAAAGCGGCCATGAGGGAGCTTCTGGAGGCCGGGAAGTACATCCCCCAGGAGATTGTGACGATTACGGACTATTGAGGGGTCGGAACCAATGCAATATGAATTCTTAAAGCACTTCCCCAGGCGGATGAAGCATGTGGGAGCCTATGCGCTTCTGTTTGCGAACAGCAGTCAGAAGACTATCTGGAAGCAGTACGGTTTCCTGAAGCTGGACGAGCAGTTCAACGTGATTTTCGCCGTGCTGCTATATCTCATGGAGCAGTCCCTGAAGGAGGAGAACTGTACCATCGATGACATCGGCGCCTATCTGGACAGCCTGAACATGCGGTATTTTGAGAAAAAGATGGGCTATGAGGACTGTAAGAATCTGGGGGACTTCATCATCAATGTGGTGCTTTCCAATGAGGGGAAAGCCATGTATTTCGAGGGATATGACTTCGGGCAGCGGGAATACCAGGTCATGAACGTGAGCTATGTGGCCAACAAGATCGTCTACCTGGATTCGGAGGTGCGCAGGACTTCCTATTATCTCACGGAGGACGGCTACAATCTGCTGCTGTCCACGCTGGAAATCGAGAGCAACCTGAAAATCACCATCCACGAGATGATTTTCAAGATGCATCTGGAGAAGCAGAGCTACGACAAGGCAGTGGACGATATCAAAAATGTATTCAACCTGATGCGCATCCAGCTGCAGAGGATTGAGGAAGCCATGGGCCGGATTCGCAGGAACGCCCTGAATTATTCGGTGGCGGACTACGAGAATGTCTTGGAGACTAATTTGGACACTATCAGCGACACCAAGCAGAAATTCTTAAGCTACCGGGAACTGGTGAAGACCAGGGCCAGGGAGCTGGAGGAGATGAACCTGAACGTCCGGCGGCTGGATGAAAAGGAAGAGGAAAAGCTGCGGAATCTGGGCATCATCGAAAGCTATCTGAACCGGGCCATCGATGAGCATCAGAAGATTCTGAGCAGTCATTTTGATTTGAAATCCCTGTATACCAGAGAGCTGGAACAGCTGTCCCAGATGTCCTTTATCCGCAGATTTTCCCTGAGGAATGAGCTGTATGAGGAGATACTGAAGCGCCCGGAGGGGCTGTCCCGCATGGAGATTTTTCTGCGGCCGCTTTTCGGGAATGAGCCGGAGAAGATTTATAATCTGAAGAAATGCACAGAGCTGCAGCGTCCTCTCCGGAAGAAAGGGGAGGACGAGACGGAAGCGGTGATGGAGTTCGGGGACGAGGAGTGGATGCAGGAGGAAGAACGGCTCAGGCAGCAGCGGCTTGCGGGGTATGAGGGCTGTCTTCTGTTCTTGCTGCAGAGGGCCATGGGGGCGGACACGGGGGAGGTCTCCCTGGAAGAAATCCGGCAGGGCCTGGATGCGGATGGGGAGGATTACGCCAGGCTGCTGCCCAGCGTACAGATTTTCAAGGAGGTCATGGTGGAGCTGCTGCGGGGCAGGGAGATTGACATCGAAGTCCTGCGGGAGGAGCGGAGGAACTTTATCGGGGAGTTCTCCAGCGGGTTCCAGCTCAATGAGATGCTGCTGAATCTGATTGAGATGCACGGCCTGATGATACGGAAAGTTACGGTTTACCGGATAGAGGACGGCAAGGTGATTGCCTTTGAACATGTGCCGGATGATACGGGCAGGCAGAAGACTGTCTGCTGCTCTAATGTGCTGATTCGGGTGGCTGGTTGAGGGTGGGGGCAATGGATAAAATATATAAGGTCATTTTGGATGGCAGACAGTATGGCCTGTTGGAGAAAATGCTTTCTAGTGAAAGGGCGCATCAACTGGCACGGAACCAGTCCATCAATGGATATGAATTATTCTGGGATATGATAGAGTATATATGTTCGCCTGTTACGGATGGGTGGTGTACTTATGATGTGCTGTTGAATGAACTGGATGAGGAGCAGATAGGGTTGCTGAAGATTCTGACAGGGCAGGTATTCCCGAATGAGGAAGACTATTTTGTAAGGCAGATAGGAAAAGAATTTCATTGCAACAGGGATTTTTCCGTTCTGATTGAATTGCGGTTTTAGCATCGTGAAGTAATGAGGATTCTTTCGTGCCAGACGACAAAGGCCAGACTGGTCATAAAAGTGTTGGAAGCACAAGGCCTGATAAAAGCAATTCAGGGCAAAGGAAAGTACATCTTAAATGTAACTGGAGGAGCTGGAGAGGAATATGGCATATGAAATGGAAGACATCCGCACGGGGCAGGAGATTTTTTATTATCTGCTGGAGCACCATGAGATGAGCGAGGAGGCCCAGGAGCGGCTGTTCCGCAGCTATGCGGAGAATGAGCGGATACAGAATCTGGTGAAGTCCCAGGGGGATGCGGCGGAGTGCGACATCGAGCGGTATGGGGACGTGGTGTACCTGATTCCCAGGGAGGACAATGCCTTTCTGGGGTTTTCCAAGGCGCAGCTGAAGCAGATTCTGTGCAAGTCGGGCGGGACGGACAAGGATTACTATCTGTCCCAGTTTGTCATATTGACTTTGCTGGTGGAGTTCTACGATGGACAGGGCGCCACCAGCAAGACAAGGGACTACATGCGCGTAGGCGAACTGCAGAACTGCATCTCCAGCCGCTTGCGGGAGGGCGCGGAGCGGGTCAGCGCAGAGATGGAAGAGGGTCAGGCTGCGGAAGAGAAACAGGCCTTGAAAGGGAAACAGGTCTCGAAAGGGAAACAGGTCTCGAAAGAGAAACAGGTCTCGAAAGAGAAACAGATCTCGAAAGAGAAACAGGCTGCGGAAGGGCAGCATGCTGTGGAAGAAAGGCTGGGAATCGCCTTTTCCAATATGGTCGAGGCCTACGAAGCGCTGCGCTCCGATGAGAAAGGTTCCCGGGCCAAGACCACGAAAGAGGGCTTCCTCTACAATATCCTGAATTTCCTCCAGAAACAGGGGCTGATCGAGTACGTGGAGGAGGACGAGATGATCAAGACCACGAAGAAGCTGGACCAGTTCATGGACTGGAACCTGCTGAACCAGAACCATTTCCAGCGGGTGCGCAGAGTCCTGGAAGGAGAGCATTCCATGGAGGGGGAGTCGGCGGGCTCATGAGGGAAACGGATGATTTTTAAAAGAGCTTATCCGACTGGAAAACAACATAAATTGACTTTTTGGGAATTGCTTGGACTGTTCGGCAAATCGCCGGAGGACTTCGGATTTGAGCTTTGCGTGAATGCAGGGGATATGGAGGAACTATAAATTTGATTCCGGATTTAGGAACTGCCGGAAAATAATCTACGCATTTTGTTTAGAGTAAACCTGATAAAATCTGTAAATTTTGCAACAGGCTTGCGTAGGTTATTTGGAGGCATTTCCTTATGCCGCGGCAGAGCGGCATGGAGGTTGATGTGAGCAAGATAAACGCAGTCCGTCTGATTAATTTGAATTATAACAACAACGCCATCCGCATCAGCGACGAGACCTTTCAGCTGCATGGGGAGAGCACCCTCCTGTCGCTGCGAAACGGCGGAGGAAAGTCCGTTCTGGTGCAGATGATGATGGCGCCTTTCGTCCACAGGCGGTACCAGAATGCCAAGGACCGCCCTTTTTCCAGCTATTTTACCACCAACAAGCCCACGTTCATCCTGGTGGAATGGAAGCTGGACCAGGGGGCTGGCTACGTGCTGACCGGCATGATGGTCCGCAGGAGCCAGGAAATCCTGGAGGAACGCATGGGAGAGGGACATTCCCAGGATGAACTGGAAATCATCAATTTCATATCGGAATACAGAACAAGATGCCAGCAGGACATCCATCATCTTCCCGTGGTGGAGAAGACGAAAAAGGATATCACGCTGAAAGGCTTTGCCGCCTGCAAACAGCTTTTCGAGACTTATAAACGGGAGCGCAGCGTTCCTTTCTTTTACTATGACATGAACAATCCGGCCCAGGCCAAGCAGTATTTCAACAAGCTGGCGGAGTACCAGATTTATTATAAGGAATGGGAGACCATCATCAAGAAGGTCAATCTGAAGGAGTCCGGCCTGTCGGATCTGTTCGCCGACTGCCGGGACGAGAAAGGCCTGATGGAGAAATGGTTCCTGGATGCCGTGGAGAACAAGCTGAACCAGGACAAGAACCGGATGAAAGAATTCCAGGGCATTATGGAAAAATATACCGGCCAGTACAAGGACAATCGGTCGAAAATCCAGCGCAGGGACACCATCCGCGCCTTTGGCCAGGAGACGGAGCGGGTGCGGGAGCATGCTTTCCGTTATCGGGACGTGTCGGCGCAGCTTGCAGGCCAGAGAGCCCGCATAGGGGATTTCATCCGCAGGCTGCATGGCCTGGAGGGGCAGGAGCGGGAAAAGGCGGAGATGATGGAGCGTGAGATGGACCGGCTGGCTCAGGAACTGCATCGGCTGGAATACGAGAAGCTTTCCGGCGAGTATCACGAAATCGCCGACAGGGAGCGGTTTGCCCGGAGCAATCTGGAGATGCTGCGGATGGAAGAAGAGGGACTGGAGCGCAGGAGGGACGAGATTTCCCACAGGCTTCATGTGCTGGCCTGCGGAAAGCAGCAGGGGGATGTGGAGGAAAGCAGGCAGGAACTTGGCAGGGAGCAGCAGCGCCTGGATTTTTTCCGGGAGAAGAAAGAGAATCTGGAGCCGGAGAGGATGGCCCTTGGCGGTGGGCTTCGGCTGTATTATGAAGCGCTGCAGAAGAAGAACGGGCAGGAAAAGGAGCAGTGCCTGGGAGCGGTTGAGACTTTGCGGCAGGAGAAGCAGGAGGGGCTCCGGAAACTGGAAGAACTGCGGGGGACGGAGAGCAGCCTGACGGAGGAAGCGGGCGCGCTGCAGGCCAAAATCCGGATGTTCGACCAGGTGGAGGACAGATTCAACCAGGAGTATATGGAGACGGGGCGTTCCGGGGAGACGAGGCGTCCCATGGAAGAAAAGCATTCCATGGAAGAAAAGCATTCCATGGGGGCCTGGAGCCGGAATCTCCTGGGAGAGTACGAGGCCGGTGCGCTGGAAATCAGGCAGGCGGAGTACGAGAAAGAGCAAAGCGCCACAGAAGCCCGCAGGCGCAGCGCGAAAAAGGACATAGAGCAGTATCGGGAACGGATCAAGGGCTGCCGAAGATTGGTGGAGGACAAGCTGGCGGAGAAGAGCCGCCTGGAATCTGCCGGAAAAGAACTGGAAAGGCAGCTGTCGGAGTATGAAAGAGAACTGGCGGAGCGAAGCGTCATTCTGCGGTATGCAGGTCTGGGGCAGGAGGATGTGTTCGACTCGGAGAAGCTGCTTGCCGCAGTGCAGAGAAAGCTTTTGGACACAGACATGGCAAGACAGGGGCTGGAGAAAGAGACTGACGGGCTGGAGAAAGAGCATCGCAAGCTTTCCAGGGGACAGGTGCTGGAATTGTCAGAGGAATTCCGCGGGATGCTGGAGGAGACTGGAATCCATTTCGTATACGGAATGGAATGGCTGCGGAAGAACCAGCTTTCACCGGAGCGGAATAAGCAGCTGGTAGCCAGACAACCGTTCCTCCCTTATTCCCTGATTTTGTCAAGGCAGGAACTGGAGCGGCTGAGGAATCTTCCGGACCAGGTCTATACCTCTGCGCCGGTGCCTGTCCTGATTCGTGAAGAATTGGAGGGGCAGGGGGAAACCATAAGCGGGCCGGTGCAGTCTTTCGATTCACTGCACTTTTATGTATGGTTTAACGATAACCTGCTGGAAGAAGAGAAGCTGGCGGCCATGCTCTCGGAGCTGGATGCCCGCATCCGGAAGCTGCGCAAATCCATCGACATCCGCAAGGCGGAATACACGGAATATATCGGCCATCAGGAGAAGCTTAAGGGCCAGAAAGTCTCCAGGAGCGCCTATGAGACATTAAAGGAGGACATTGCCGGACAGGAGAAGGCGTTTGCCGGTCTGGAACAGGAGGTTTTAGGAAAAAGAGAAGAACTGGAAACTCTGGAAACCGGCCAGGCCAGACGGGAACAGGAGACGGCTGAACTGGACAAGTCGCTTGCCTATCAGAGCAGGCGGCTGGAGGATTTTGGGAGATTCTGTCAAAGCTACAGGGAATACCGGGAGAACAGCCGCCTCCTGGAGAAGAACCAGCGGGAAAAGGAGCGGGTGCGAAACCTCCAGAAGCTGGAACAGGAGAAGAACGCCAGGCGGGAGCAGGAGCTGGAAACGGAGAAGAACCGCCTGGCTGCGCTGGAGCGGGAGGGCGAGGTCTGTGGGGAGCGGTTGGTAAGATATCAGCAGTATCCGCTCCCGAAGCAGACGAAAGATTCATCCAGTGCCCGGTCTCCGGAAGAAAGCTTGATCGACGCCCAGTCCCGGGAAGAAAGTTCTGCTGCACAAATGACGGAAGACAGCCTGTCCGGCGCACAGCTCCCGAAAGAGAGTTTTTCTGTGGTGCAGCCCTTTACGCAGCTGCAGGCGAAAGAAGCCGAGAGCCGTTATGATATCATCACGAACGGCATCAGCGCGGAGCAAAAAGAACTGGAAGAGCGGGTCCGGGAAGCCCGGAAGCGGTACAGCAAGGCTTTGGAGGAACTGAAAGAGCTGGCGGGGAAGTTCTGCCTGAAAGAGACTGACTGGACATCGGTGCCTTACGATAAGAAAGAGGAGGCCCACCAGGAAATTCTGCTGGAAGACCAGAACCGGAAAATCGAAAAGCAGAACCGGCAGATTCATGAAGAGGAAATCAAATGCGCACTTTTACGTCAGGAAAAAGACGGTAAAACGAAACAGATAAAGGAGCGCTGCCAGAAAGAGGAACCGGTTCCCAAGGAGGAGATCCGGACCGTCCGCTTTGAGGACGCCATCAAAAAGCTGGAGTACGAACAGGAAGAAGCCCGGAAAGAGGAGAAGATGATTCATAAGAGACTGCAGACTTTCGAGAGCAATCTGGCAGCCCTGGCGGAGTATGAGGAATTCGCCGCCGAGGAGCCTGCGGAATATCCCTCTGAGGGGCCGGGGGCCTACCGGCGCGGGGAATCGGCAGCAAACCATGGGTATCCTCCAGTGGTATGGGAATTTGAGTGGTCTGCCATCAGCGGCCCGGAGCTGACGAAGCAGAAAGGCATCCTGATCCGGGATTACAATGCCTATCAGGAGCAGCGCAGCGACACGAGAGCGGCTCTGGAGCGGGAGCTGAACCGGATGATACGGATGGAAATCTTCGCGGAGGATTTTTACCAAAAGCCCCTGGAAGCCATGCTGCAGCTGACAGAGGACGCGGAGCGGGTCATCCGGCAGCTGGAGACTACAATCGCTTCTTATGAGAACCTGATGGAGAAGCTCCAGGTGGACATTTCGCTGGTGGAGAAAGAAAAAGAGAAGATTACGGAGCTTCTGGGGGATTACCTGAAAGAAGTCCATGAAAATCTGTGCAAAATCGACCGGAATTCCACCATAACCGTGCGGGAGCGGCCTGTGAAGATGCTGAAAGTGGAGCCGCCGGACTGGACAGAGAACGAAAATATGTTCGCCCTGCGGCTGCAGGATTATATCGACGATGTGACATCCAAGGGAATCGCGCTGCTGGAGGAGAACCAGAACTTACAGGAGTTCCTGGGCACCCGGATTACCACCAAAGGGCTTTACGACGCGGTGGTGGGAATCGGCAATGTGCAGATTCGGCTCTACAAGATAGAGGAGCAGCGGGAATATCCCATCACCTGGGCGGATGTGGCGAAGAATTCCGGCGGGGAGGGCTTCCTGTCGGCGTTCGTGATCCTGTCGGCGCTGCTTTACTATATGCGCAAGGACGACTCGGACATTTTCTCGGACAGGAATGAGGGAAAAGTCCTGCTGATGGACAATCCCTTTGCCCAGACCAACGCTTCCCATCTGCTGAAGCCCCTGATGGATATGGCGAAGAAAGCCAACACCCAGCTGATCTGCCTGTCAGGGCTGGGCGGGGAGTCCATCTACAACCGGTTCGACAATATCTATGTGCTGACATTGATCAGCGCGAACCTGCGAAACGACATGCAGTACCTGCGGGCGGAGCATATGCGGGGCTCGGAGGAGGAGACTGTGTTGGTGTCCCAGATTGAGGTGATGGAGCAGCAGGAGTTCGTGTTCTAAGAGGCGCGGCAGTGGGATACGCAGGCTGGCACAGGCTCCCGGCATTTGCGGAAGAAATCCGGGCAAAAGGAAAGGGCCTGGCCTGGGCAAAAGGGTTTGACAGGCTGCCGGGATGTGGCTGTAGCATATGATGCGGTGAAGTGATGCTTGCTGTCATAGGATTGGAGCAGGTGGAGTACAGGCTTTGCGTCGGAGAAGTTGTCTGTTTGCTGGTTTCAGGATATCATGTTGGCGCAGAAGGGCATTGTGCCGGAGCCTGGTTCCATATGCCCCGAAGTGACTTTATAACTTTTATGGCATACCAAAGGAAAAACGAAATAAAGAATATAAGTGATTTGATTACTGTCTGTCGGAGGAACGGAAATGCGGCATGAAATGACATATGAGGAAAAGTACCAGATGATGGTGGAGACCCCGGTGAACAAGCTGATCCCCAGGCTGGCTGTGCCCACGATTATCAGCATGCTGATAACCTCCATCTACAACATGGCGGACACCTTTTTCGTAAGCCAGCTGAGCACCAGCGCTTCCGGCGCCGTGGGGGTCAACTTCTCCCTGATGGCCATGATCCAGGCCATCGGCTTTACTTTAGGGATGGGAAGCGGGAACTATATGTCCCGGATGCTGGGTGAGAAGAAGGACGAAAAGGCCCAGAAGGCCTGCTCCACGGCAGTGTATACGGCATTTGTCTTCGGCCTGCTGCTGGCGGTCTTCGGTATCTGGAACATAGAGTCTCTGGTGCGTGTGTTGGGAGCGACGGAAACGATTGCACCTTTCGCAAAGGATTATGGGCGCTATATCCTGATTGCCGCGCCCTATATGACGGTGTCCTTTGTCTTCAACAACCACTTGCGTGCCCAGGGAAACGCGGCGCTGTCCATGATTGGCATCACCACCGGGGGCGTGCTGAATGTCATATTGGATCCTATCCTGATTTTCGGGTTCGAAATGGGAATCTCAGGCGCTGCCATTGCCACGATTGTCAGCCAGTTCGTCAGCTTCCTGATTCTGCTGGCCCTGGTGATTCGCTCCGGGAACGTATTGAAACCCCATCCGAAATACTTCACCATGGAGGGATGGGTGTTCAAAGAAATCCTGTCCGCGGGGATGCCTACTTTAGGGCGGCAGGGGCTGGCCAGCGTGGCTTCGGTGCTTTTGAACGTGGCTTCCTCCGGGTTCGGGGACGCGGCGGTGGCGGCCATGTCCATCGTCACCAGAATCATGATGTTCATCAATTCGGCCCTGATCGGCTTCGGACAGGGTTTCCAGCCGGTGTGCGGCTTCAATTTCGGGGCGAAGCGGTACGGGCGGGTGCTGGAGGCCTATTATTTCTGCCTGAAAGTGGCTTTCGTGTTCCTGACCGTCATGGCGGTGGTGATGTTCGCTGTGTCTAACCCCATCATGAGGATGTTCCGGCGGGAGGACGCGGAGGTGATCCGGATCGGGGCGCTGGCGCTGAAGATGCAGTGCGTGCTGCTGCCGGTGCAGTCCTTTACCATCATCGGGAACATGCTGACACAGTCCATCGGCTACAGCTTCCGGGCCACGCTGACGGCCATCGGGAAGCAGGGGCTGTTCTTCATCCCGGCCATATTGATTCTGCCGGGGATTTATGGCGTGCCGGGGCTGCAGCTGGCCCAGCCGGTGGCCGATCTGCTGACTTTTATCCTGACCCAGGCAATCGTAGTGATGGTTCTGAAAGAATTGAAGGAAATGGACAAGAATGGTAAGGAATCGCGGCAGGAGGGTTGAGACGGAACAGAGGAAACCCCAAAATGTAATAAATGATTTTACGGATATATGCAGAAGAATCCTGGGGGAGAACCTGGTGGGCGTTTATCTGCACGGCTCGGCGGCCATGGGATGCTTCCATCCGAAGCTGAGCGACCTGGATTTCATCGCGGTAGTAGAGGAAAGCGTCCCGGACGCGGCAAAGCTGGACTTCCTGGGGGAGCTGGTTCCCTTACATGCGCAGGCCCCGGCCAAGGGGATAGAGATGAGCATCGTCAGGAGGGAATTCTGTGAGCGCTTTGCCTATCCCACGCCTTTCGAACTGCACTTTTCCGCGATGCACCTGAACCGGCTCCTGAAAAATCCTCAGGCGTATGCAAAAGAGATGAAAGGCACAGACAGAGACCTGGCGGCGCATTTTACCGTTCTGAAAAAATGCGGAATCGTGCTTTGGGGAAAACGGATAGAGGCGGTATTCGGAGCGGTCCCGCCGGAGGCCTACACGGACAGCATCTGCGGCGACATTGAAAATGCCCCAGAGGAGATCGCGGAAAACCCCATGTACATGACGCTGAACCTGTGCAGGGTGCTCGCCTGGCTGCAGAAGGGAGCGATTCTGTCCAAACGGGAGGGCGGAGAATGGGGGCTAGCCGCACTGCCGCAGGAGTTCCGCGGCCTGCCAGCCCTTGCGCTGCGCTGCTATGAAGCCGGAGAGGAAATGAAGATAGAGCCGGAGGCCGGCAAGCGATTCGCGGCGTATATGAAAAAAGAAATTTTGCGGATTCGTTACGGCCGGGAGTGAAATTGCCAAAAAAGAAAACGGCAATTATCTCAGGAACTGATGGATTTGAAGAGAAAGAAAAATGAAACTTTGCGGATTGGTGACAGCCGGGAGAGAATGCCGGAAAGGATAACGGCAATCCTCCCAGGAACCGATAATTTGAAGAGGGAGAAAAATGACAGAAAACGATTTCAGCGGGGCTTCTTGTAACAGGGCATCCGATATTTCATCCATAGTGGCACGTATGCTCCGCAGCCGGATTTCCAGAGAGATTGCCCCTGAGACATACGGATTCCTGGACACGAAGGAGCAGCTGGGCCAGCATGTGATTCTGCTGGGGCTGGGCGGCAGCTATTCCTATGGAACCGCCGGAGAGGGCAGCGACATCGACATCCGCGGGGTGTCCCTGAACAGAAAATCGGATTTAATCGGATTGACGGCACATGAGCAATATGAGGACGAAAATACGGACACCGTAATCTTCTCTTTCCGAAAGATGATAACCCTCCTCATGAGCTGCAATCCCAACACGCTGGAGCTCCTGGGCCTGAACAGGGAGCACTATCTGTACCTGAACGAGATGGGCCAGGGGCTTGTGGACAGGGCGGAGCTCTTTTTGTCCAAACGGGCGATACGCTCCTTTGGCGGGTACGCGGACGCGCAGCTTAGGCGGCTCCAGAACGCGCTGGCCAGAGATGCCTGTCCACAGAGCGAGAGGGAGGAGCATATTTTCCGCTCCGTGCGGAACGCCATGTATGATTTGGAGCAGCGCTACGGAAAGTTTGAAAACGGCTTTTTGAATCTTTATATCGACAAGGCCGTCAACCCGGAGCTTGAGACAGAGATTTTCATGGATGCAGAACTAAAGCATTATCCTTTACGGGACTACAAAAATCTGTGGAACGAAATGCATAATATTGTAAAAGACTACGACAAAATCGGGAAGCGCAACCGGAAAAAGGACGACAACCACTTGAACAAACATGCCATGCACCTGGTGCGGCTTCTGATTATGGCCGTGGACATCGTAGGAAAAGGAGAAATCCGCACCTACCGCAGCCAGGAGCATGAGCTGCTCATGAGCATCCGTAAGGGAGAGTATCAAAAGGAAGACGGCACGTTCCGTGAGGAATTCTACGAAATTGTCAGCGACTATGAGAGACAGCTGGACGAGGCGGCGCGGCACACGAAGCTGCCCGACGAGCCTGACATGGCGGCAATCCAGAGATACGTCATGGCCGTGAACGAGAGGGTGGTAAGGGATGAGATATAAGGAGTTCGAAGGCCCCATAGAGGAGCTGGTACGGCAGAAGCTGGCAGAGATAGAGGAAAAGGAACAGGTAAAGATACTGCATGCCGTGGAGTCCGGCAGCCGCGCCTGGGGGCTGGCCTCCCCGGACAGCGATTACGACGTGAGGTTCATATATATGCGGCCCATGGAATATTATCTGGGCCTGAATCCCAGGAAGGATTTCATCGACTGGGAGCTGGATGAGACACTGGACATCAACGGATGGGATCTGTCCAAAGTCCTGCAGCATTTCCATAAGTCCAACGCCGTGATGTACGAGTGGGCGGGCTCCCCGGTGGTATACGCCACCACGCCGGAGTGGGACAGGGTCAGGGAGACGGCCCTCCCTTATTTTTCCTGCAAAGCGGCCATGTACCACTATTACGGCACGGCCAACAAGAACTACCTGGAGCACCTGACGGCGGACGCGGTCAAGTACAAGAAGTACTTCTATGTACTCCGCCCCCTGCTGGCCTGCAGATGGATTGACGCCAAAGCCTGCCCGCCGCCGGTACTGTTCCGGGAGCTGGCTGAGGAGATGCTGGATGAAGACATGAGACCCATCATTGCGGACCTGACGCGGAGAAAGATGCAGATGGCGGAGAGCGAGAAAGGCGAAAGGGTGGAGCCGGTCAATGCCTATATTGCGGAGCAGCTTGCCTGCTTTAAGCAAAAGACCGATTCCATGGAGGACGACAGGAAGGCGGACTGGCAGGATCTGAACAGGCTGTTCCTGGAGCTGGTATCTTCACTGGCATGCAGACAGTGAAAGGGTCGGTGGGGAACAACAGGAAGCGCAGGAGAAGGCCTTCGTATCAAAAAATGCTTGCCAATCCGCCATGGCTCTGCTATACTACATTCAAAAGCATATATCTTTTGAATCTGCATGGCAGAGCCATATCTGGAGGGATTCTTTCCCGTCTGACTTCAAACGAAATCTATGCTTTTTTGCTCAACCATTAAAAATATACGGAATTTCGTAAGGAGGGCAGAATGGACTGGAAAGAAAATGCCGGAGACAGGGAGTGCTGAAGGGCAAGGAGGGCTTATTCGGATGGACAATATGAAAAATATGTGGGACTTTCCCGTGATGGAGGGAGTCTCCTTCCAAAAGGCCAATCGGGTGCACCCGCTGATGCAGGCGAGGGTCGAAAAACTGATGCAAGGATGGACCTGGAAACGGCGAAGACCTTGTGGAAGACCACCTGGGATGATGAAATGATGTTGAACAATGCGGCATATCATTTGCAGCAGGCGGCAAGACCCAGGCAGAGTATCATCAGGCGAAAGCCTTATGCAGAGAACCGCAACAGCCCAGGCAGCCACATATCAGGGAACAACCCGTACCGTAATTGAATAGCGACTAAAAACAGGGTGTAAAGGCTTTGGCGGGTTGCCAGGCCCTTACACCCTGTTGATTCTCCACATCCTGCTTCAAAAGAACATTCACAAAAGAAGATTCCCAAAAAACGACACGCGAAACAGAAAGAATATTTTCCTGATGATGCAAGAAAACAAAGCCGTGCGCCTGTCTAATGTTTGAAAGGAGGCGCAAGACGATGTACGATAAGGGCAGAAACGGAGGAGGAAAATGGTGCATGGACAGAGCATGGCGCTGACATATGCCGGGCAGCAGGAGCGGACAGCGCTGACAGAGGACGGCATGGAGCTGCTGATCCGCAGGTACGGGGACTCGCTTCTCCGCCTGTGCACGCTCTACCTGCGCGATCCCTATCTGGCGGAGGACGCGGTGCAGGACACCTACCTGAAGGTATGGCGGCACTACCAGGGATTCGAAGGCCGGGCCTCGGAGAAGACCTGGATTACCAGAATCGCCATCAACACCTGCAAAAGCTATCTTGCTTCCAGCTGGCGGCAGCGCGTGGAGACCACGGAAGTCACCCGGGTGCTGGAGGAAGGATTGCAGAACAGCAGCGGAAATCAGGACGCCTATGAAAAACTGAATAACACCATGGATCTGATGAAAGAAATCATGGAACTGAAGGATAAGTACAGGCTGGCCATACTGCTGTACTATTATCAGGAACTGCCGGTTCCCGAAATCGCCAAGATTATGGGACGGCAGGAGAGCACAGTGTTCACGTTGCTGAAGCGGGGCAGGGAACAGTTGAAAAAGAAGCTGCCCCGGGACTCTAAGGAGGTGCTGTAGATGGAATTCAGAGAAAATGTTGACAATCTGATGTCAAATGTGAAAGTGAGTCAGAAGCTGCAAAAAGCGATTCTGGAAGCCAATCCGGAAAAAACAGGAAATCAGGCGATGAAATCTATGGCCATTGCATACAAAAGGCCGGCAGAAGCAGAAGGAGGCATGGATATGGGACATAGAACGGACATGGAAAACAGAAGAAACACGAGAAATACAAGAAACAGGAAGAGACCCTTGTGGAGACAGGCCGCAGTGCCCGCCGCCGCAGCTCTCCTGGTGATGAGCACCATGTACGTAGGGGCGGCATATCTGATAGACCACACCCCGCTGCGGGACATCTTTACCGCCAGGGACGATTCCGCCCTTCCTGTGCCGGAAGCCCAGCAGCGCCCGGACATCTATGGGGAAATCTTGGACGACGGCTTTGTCTCTGGGGAGAACCAGGCGGAAGCGGGGACGCAGGCAGGGGAAAGCGGCGCAGTGGAGACCCCGGCCCAGGAGGAATCCCAGGCGCCCCGGGGAAAATACGGGGAAATCGTCATGGACAATGAGCTGTTCTCCATCGAAATACTGGAGGTTACCTGTGCCGGACGGGAACTTACCGCCAGCTATATCCTGACGAAGAAGACGGATCAGCTCCAGTCGGTACATGTGAGCATTGACAATGACTACATGGGTCAATGGAGGGACGGCCTGGCCGGGGAGGAATATGACACAAGCAGAAGCCTGATGCGCAGCGGCTTCGGGGATACCTTCCCGCGGAACAAGCTGCCGGAGGGATGCGGATATGAACTGGCGGAGAACCAGGAACTCTGCATCATCACACAGCTGGGAAAGACAGACTACGTCTCCGGAACCTATACCCTGTACGCGGAGACCTTTTCCTATGAAGCGCCGGCTGTGGAGGACGGAGGGGAGTCCTACCAGTTCGTGGAGATTCCGGATGAGGATATCCGGGAGGGCTTCTACAGGACTTCCATTGAGATTCTGCGCAGCGGAGACTACGGGCTTGCCCTGAACGGAGCGCTGGACAAGACGGAGGAGCAGGTTCATTTTGACCAATACGATATCTATGTGTCGCCCCTGACGGTATACCTGACCATGGAGGGAACCTACCAGGGAGAAGTATCTGAGATATGGGGCATGCACAGGAGCCATAAAATCACAATCGGCTTCGCGGACGGCACCGAGACCCAAACCACCGTGCTGCTGAGCGGAATGGGATACGGCAAGGGCGAAATCGATGTGGACATGAGGGCTTCCTTCGGCACCGCCATCGACCCGGATTCCATCGTCAAAGTCATGCTGGACGACATCCTGCTCATGGGCGAGTAAGGAGTTGTCTACAAATAACTGATACAAGTCTATGGCGGTTTTCCACGAGATTGAGCCACACCGGAAAATGTGCTATTATTTCCCTGGGCCGAGCCATCGGCCCGGGGTTTTTACCTGAAAAAGCGGTTCGTACAGATGTTCTTCTTGACAACTCCGCCCTTATATACTATCCTTATTCTAAAGCAAGAAATCTAATCTCTGTTTCTTTCTGATGTTGAATGGCATCTCTGCCGTTTTTCACTGGAAAAAGCGCAACCAAAACACCAAAACAAAAGCGGCGGGGACCAGGAAGTGTAGCCTACGTCTCCCTGCCGGAAAGGAGGAAAGTCGATGGGACTGCAAAACGAAACGATGCTGTCCTACCTGGATGACAACCAGAGGTTCGCCGACCTGTTCAACCAGCTGTATTTTAAGGGAAAGCAGATAGTGGACGCTGACGGGCTGGAGGAAGCATCGGAGACCTACCGCGGGAAGCCGGGGGAGAAGGACAGCGGGAGGATAAGGGACATCAAGAAGCGCCTGAAATCCGGCCGGGATGAAGGTACTGGCTGTGGAGAGCCAAAGCGAGATAAGCTACATCATGCCCTGGCGGGTCATGGACTACGACTGCCGGGAATACGGCCGGCAGATCAGGGAGGCCCAGAGGGCCAATGAAGCCCTGGACAAAGCCGGGGAGAAGGTCTACGCGGATGCCGGGGAGCGGCTGTGCAAGGTGCGGAAGGAGGAGCGTTTCGCCCCGGTCTATACGCTCTGCCTGTACCACGGGGAGGAGGCCTGGGACGGCCCCAGGAGCCTGAAGGACATGATGGACTTCGGAGACGAGGAACCGGAAGAGGGAGACAGGCAGACGTGGGAGGAGTGCTTTGCGGACTATCCCCTGCGCCTGGTCAGTGCCTGCGAGCCCATGGACTGCTCAGGATTCCGGACATCCCTGCGGGACTTGTTCGAAATCCTGCCCTACCGCAGGGACAAGGAGCGGCTGAAGGAGCTCCTGGAAAGGAATCCCGCCTACCGGAGGATGGACGAAGAGACCGCGAGGACAATCGGTGTCCTGATGGGGATAAAGAATTTTGGCGAAAACGAAGAGAGGTTTAAGACAGAGGAGGGATATGATATGTGCCAGGCCATACGCGAAATGATGGAGGACAGCAGACAGGAAGGGATTGCGGAAGGAGAGGCCCGCGGAGAGGCTCGTGGTGAGGCTCGCGGAGAGGCTCGTGGTGAGGCTCGCGGCGAAATCAAAGGAAGCGCTAGCCAGATAATCGAGATTATAGACAATATAAGGAAAGAACTCCACTGCTCCCTGGAAAAGGCCTGCAAGGTAGGAGGCAAGACCCAGGCTGAGTACCAGCAGGCGAAGGTTATATGCAGAAAACCGTGACAATTTATATATGCAGCGATCAAATCTTGCCCATAAACCGGATAAACGGCATGACTTGCTGTGCTATGTGACCGGCAGGAATTAAATGCCGTTTATATAGATGAATAACAGAGAAAAAGCCACATAAGAAACACAGTCAAGGTATCAGCTCCCGGCCCAGCTCTCTGCGCCAACGGGAAGAATGCAGGCAAGGATTTTCCCGCGTCTCCCCCAAAATCTACTATACAAAATAAAAATAAGTGATATAATAGACGCTAGGAAAAAACAAGCATCAAAAGCCCCGGCGTTCCCAGAGGGCTTTCGATAAACCGGGAGGAAGAATACATGAAACCATACGGCGTAAACGAACTGAGAAGAATGTACCTGGATTTCTTCGAGAGCAAAGAACATCTGAAAATGAAGAGCTTTTCCCTGGTGCCCCACAACGACAACAGCCTGCTGATCATCAACTCCGGCATGGCCCCCTTGAAGCCCTACTTCACGGGCCAGGAGATTCCCCCCAGGCGCAGGGTCACCACCTGCCAGAAGTGCGTCCGCACCGGCGACATCGAGAACGTGGGCAAGACCGCAAGGCATCTTACCTTCTTCGAGATGCTGGGCAACTTCTCCTTCGGGGACTACTTCAAGCATGAGGCAATCCGCTGGAGCTGGGAGTTCCTGACGGAAGTGGTGGGCATGGATCCGGAGCGGCTCTACCCCTCCATCTACTGCGAGGACGAGGAAGCCTTTGAAATCTGGACGAAAGAAATCGGCGTGCCCGGGGAGAAGATTACCCGCTTCTACCGGGATGAGAACGGAAAATGCGACAATTTCTGGGAGCACGGCGCAGGCCCCTGCGGCCCCTGTTCCGAAATCTACTACGACAGAGGAATCAAATACGGCTGCGGCAAGCCGGACTGCAAGGTGGGCTGCGAGTGCGACCGCTTCATGGAAGTGTGGAACAACGTGTTCACCCAGTTCGACAATGACGGAAAAGGCAACTACACAGAGCTGGCCCAGAAGAACATCGATACTGGCATGGGCCTGGAGCGTCTGGCGGTGGTGGTGCAGGACGTGGACACTGTGTTCGACGTGGACACCATGAAGGCCATCCGGGACAAAATCTGTCAGATTGCCGGGACAGAGTACGAGGCGGACGAGGTAAAGGACGTGTCTATCCGCCTGATTACCGACCATATCCGCTCCACCACCTTCATGATCAGCGACGGCATCCTTCCCTCCAACGAAGGCCGCGGCTATGTGCTCCGCCGTCTGATCCGCAGGGCGGCAAGGCATGGGAGGCTTCTGGGCATCCAGGACAAGTTCATGGCACATTTAAGCGAGACTGTAATCGACGAGAGCAAGGACGGCTACCCTGAGCTGGAGGAGAAGCGGGCCTTCATCCTGAACGTGCTCACCCAGGAGGAGGACAAGTTCGACAAGACCATCGACCAGGGCCTGAGCATCCTGGCCCAGATGGAAGAGGAGATGAAAGCCCAGGGAACCACGGAGCTTTCCGGGGAGAACGCTTTCAAGCTGTACGATACCTTCGGATTCCCCACGGATCTGACCCAGGAGATCCTGGCGGAGAAGGGCTTCACCATCGACGAGGCGGGCTTTGGCGTGTGCATGCAGCACCAGAGGGACACGGCCAGAAAAGCCCGGAAGACCACCAATTACATGGGGGCGGACGTGACGGTATACGAATCCATCGATGCGTCGATCACTACCCGGTTCGTAGGCTACGACAGGCTCCAGCACAATTCGAACATCACTGTGCTGACCACGGAGGACAGCCTGGTGGAAGCGCTGACGGACGGCCAGGTGGGCACCGTCATCGTGGAGGAGACCCCCTTCTACGCCACCATGGGCGGCCAGAGTGCTGACACAGGTGTCATTTCCACCGCGGACGGCAGCTTCCAGGTAAAGGATACCGTAAAGCTCCTGGGCGGCAAGGTAGGCCATATCGGCACAGTCACAAAGGGCATGCTCAAAGTGGGCGACAGAGCCACCCTTACCGTGGACGCAGGAAAACGAAGCGACACCTGCAAGAACCACAGCGCCACCCATCTGCTGCACAAGGCCTTGCGGGAAGTGCTGGGCACCCATGTAGAGCAGTCCGGTTCCTATGTGGACGGCGAACGGCTGCGTTTCGACTTCAGCCATTTTGCCGCCATGACGAAAGAAGAGCTGGACAGAGTGGAACAAATCGTCAACGAGCAGATAGCGGCGAATCTCCCTGTAGTGACTGAGGTGATGGGAATCAAGGATGCCAGGAAGACCGGAGCCATGGCCCTCTTCGGCGAGAAATACGGCGAGGAAGTCCGTGTGGTGAAGATGGGCGACTTCTCCGTGGAGCTCTGCGGCGGCACCCATGTGAAGAACACGGCTTCCATCGCTGCCTTCAAGATCCTCTCCGAGAACGGCGTCGCCGCAGGCGTCCGCAGGATAGAGGCGCTGACAGGCAACGGCGTGTTCGCGTATTATAAGGGCCTGGAGCAGACCATCGAGGAGGCGGCCAGAGTCCTGAAGGCCACGCCTGCCGGCCTGGTGGAGAAATGCGGGCAGTTGATGGCGGAGGTGAAGTCTCTGTCCTCCCAGCTGGAGTCCCTGAAGGCCAAAGCGGCCAAGGAAGCCCTGGGAGACGTGATGGACAACGTGGCGGAAGTGAAGGGCGTGAAGCTCCTGGCCGCCAGCGTGGACAACGTGGACATGAACGGCCTGCGGGACCTGGGCGACCAGCTTAAAGCCAAGCTGGGCGAGGGCGTGATTGTGCTCCTGTCCAACGCGGGCGGCAAGGTGAACATGATAGCCATGGCCACGGAGGCCGCCCAGGCCAAGGGGGCCCACGCGGGGAACCTGATCAAGGGCATCGCCGGCAAAGTAGGCGGCGGTGGCGGCGGAAAGCCGGGCATGGCCCAGGCTGGCGGCAAGAACCCGGCAGGCATTCCGGACTGCATCGCGGAGGCTGCGAAAGTGCTGGAAGGCCAGCTGCAGTAAGGCGCAAATAAAGTTCCGCAATCCGTGCCTTTCCCTTGGTTCCAATCAGAAATTAATATGTACTCAATACCTAAAAGCCTTGTAATTGCTAAGCATAAGATACCGTTGCCAGCCATGGGACCGGCAGCGGTATCTTTTTGCAGGATGGGGGCTGAGGGTCGGATTCATTTGCGCATGAATAAGCGGCTCTCTGGGAACGCTTTCACGATTGTTGCATTCAAAAAAAGATTCATGCTATAATGCCCAGGGAGAGGGCATGGAGCGGCGGACGCCCATTCAGCGCGTGTCTGGCTGATGAAGCAGGTGTCCGCGGAACTGTAGATGGGAGGAAGGGTTTATGGCGTTACCGGCAGAAAAGGCAAGATATACGTTTGCGGATTCTCTCGCATGGGAGGGGGACGGGCGTATGGAAATCATCGACGGCGAGATATTTATGATGGCTCCCCCGTCCAGCACCCATCAGGAAATCAGCATGGAGCTTTCCAGGCAGCTGGCGAATTATCTGGTGGGAAAGCAGTGCAGGGTCTATCCGGCTCCTTTTGACGTCCGGCTTTTTGAGGAGGACGGGGACGCACCGGAGGACGTTGACACAGTGGTCGTGCCGGATATTTCCGTAGTGTGCGACAGGGATAAGATAGATGAGCGCGGCTGCAAAGGAGCGCCGGATTTGGTGGTGGAAATCCTGTCCCCTTCCTCCCTGCGGACTGACAGGCTCATAAAGCTCCGGTTATATCAGCGGGCAGGAGTCAGGGAATACTGGATCGTAGACCCTGAGAACAAGTCGGTACAGGTGCTTTTGCTGGACGACAGCGGGACATTCCGGCCATATGAGGACTATGGGCGGGAGGAAATCGCCAGGGTCCAGGTGCTTGACGGATGTTTTATTGAACTGGATAAGGTGTTTTCCTGATACGTATTGATAATTTTAAGAAATGAAATACCAAAAACATTTGTATTTTCAGATATTTTGTGCTATAATCCTAAAATGACTGTGAGTGCGTCTGCCGATGGACCGGACGCAGGCGATTGAAGGAGGAAAACGTAAAAATGAGTTTACAGGTAGACAAATTAGAGAACAATATGGCGAAGCTGACGATTGAAGTGCCTGCTGAGGAACTGGAGAAAGCCATTGAAGGCGCATATCAGAAGAACAAGAACAGAATCAACATCCCCGGGTTCCGCAAGGGCAAGGCTCCCCGCAAGATGATCGAGCAGATGTACGGCAGGGAGATTTTCTATGAAGACGCAGCAAATGCCCTGATTCCCGATGCCTATGAGAAAGCTTACGATGAGTGCGGGGAAGAAATCGTGTCCAGCCCTCGGGTAGATGTGGTGCAGCTGGAGGCGGGAAAGCCTTTCATATTTACGGCGGAAGTGGCCCTGAAGCCTGAGGCGACCTTAGGTCAGTACAAGGGCGTCAAAGTGGACAAGGCTGATGTGACAGTCACAGAGGAAGACATCGCTGCCGAAATCAACAAAGAGAGAGAGAAGAATTCCAGGACAGTGGAAGTCACCGACAGAGCGGTGAAAGATGGCGATATCGCCACCATCGACTTTGAAGGATTCGTGGACGGCGTGGCTTTTGAAGGCGGCAAGGACAGCGACTATCCGCTGACCATTGGTTCCCATACATTCATCCCCGGATTCGAGGAAGAGTTGGTGGGCGCTGAGATTGGAAAAGAGACAGATGTGAACGTGACGTTCCCTGAGGACTATCAGGCAGAGGAACTGGCAGGCAAGCAGGCCGTGTTCAAATGCACGGTGAAGAAGCTTCAGGAGAAGCAGCTGCCTGAATTGGACGACGATTTTGTCGGTGAAATTTCCGAGGAGAGCGATACCGTAGAGGAATACAGAGATGAGATCCGGAAGAAACTTGCCAGCCGGAAAGAAGAGTCCGCCAAGGCTGCCAAAGAGGAAGCGGTCATCGATGCTATCATCGCGGATGCCAAGATGGACATCCCTGAGGCCATGGTGGAGACCCAGCAGCGCCAGATGGTGCAGGACTATGCCCAGAGGCTACAGTCCCAGGGACTTTCCATGGAGCAGTATATGCAGTTCACCGGCATGACCAGAGAGATGTTGCTGGAGCAGGTGAAGCCCCAGGTCATGAGAAGAATCCAGTCCAGGCTGGTGCTGGAGGCTGTAGCTGCCGCCGAGGGGATTGAGGTCACGGAGGAGGAGATCGCTGCGGAACTGAAGACCATGGGCGAGGTTTACCAGATAGAGCCCGATAAGGTGGAAGAGGCCCTGGGCGAGAACGGCAGAAAACAGGTGGAAGAAGACCTGAAGGTCAAGAAAGCCGTGGAGTTCGTAGTAGCGAATGCGGCAGAAGCGTGAGAAGAAGTTCTGAGCCTGCAGAGTACGCAGGGAAGATTATGGATGCCTATGGAGCCGGAAGCTTTTCAGAGGAAATGGTATTGTGCGGGTAGTTGCGGAATTGGAAATCAGGAGGATTATAGAATGAGTTTAGTGCCTTATGTCATTGAACAGACCAGCAGGGGCGAGCGCTCCTATGATATTTATTCCAGACTTTTGAAGGACAGGATCATCATGCTGGGCGAGGAAGTGAATGATACTTCCGCCAGCATCGTAGTGGCGCAGCTGCTGTTTTTGGAGGCGGAGGATCCGGAGAAGGATATCCATCTGTATATCAACAGCCCGGGCGGCGTCATCACGGCGGGCATGGCTATCTATGACACCATGCATTATATCAAGTGCGACGTGTCCACAGTGTGCATCGGCATGGCGGCCAGCATGGGTTCTTTTCTGCTGGCAGGCGGTGCGAAGGGAAAGCGTTTCGCCCTTCCCAATGCGGAGATCATGATTCATCAGCCCGCAGGCGGCACCCAGGGACAGGCCACGGAAATCGACATCGCCGCGAAGCATATCTTAAGGACCAGGGAGAAGCTGAACCATATCCTTGCGGAGAATACCGGCAGGGATTATGAGTCCATATGCGCCGACACCGAGCGCGACAACTGGATGAGCGCCGAGGAGGCAAAGGACTACGGCATCATAGACATGGTGATCAGCTCCCATGCGGTTCCGGAGACAAAATAGGACGCATTCTGCTCCAGGGGGACAGCCTCAGGGGCAACCCCGGCGGGGAATAGAGAGAAGCTTCGCTGTCCCCGGCGGGGCATCAAGTATGAGTCAGGAGATTTAGGAGAAGAGAATGGCAGGAAAAATGATCGGAAACGACATCAGATGCTCCTTCTGTAACAAGACCCAGAACCAGGTCCGCAAATTGATTGCGGGACCGGCAGGGGTCTATATCTGCGATGACTGTGTGGACATCTGCGCGGATATTCTGGAGGAGGAGCTGCAGGACGAGGAAGAGGAGGAATCGGTTCGTCCTGATATCAATCTTTTGAAGCCCATAGAGATCAAGAGCTTTCTGGACGAGTATGTAGTAGGCCAGGAGGAGGCGAAGAAAGTGCTCTCAGTGGCCGTCTACAACCATTACAAGAGGGTGATGGCGCCCAGGGATCTGGACGATGTGGAGCTGCAGAAGAGCAATATCATCATGGTGGGCCCCACGGGCTCCGGCAAGACTTATCTGGCGCAGACGCTGGCGAAGATCATCAACGTGCCCTTTGCGATTGCGGACGCGACGACCCTCACCGAAGCGGGATATGTGGGCGAGGATGTGGAGAACATTCTGCTGAAGCTGATCACGGCGGCGGACTATGATGTGGAGAGGGCGCAGTACGGCATCATCTATATCGATGAGATTGACAAGATTACCAAGAAAGGCGAAAACGTCTCCATCACCCGGGATGTGTCAGGGGAAGGCGTCCAGCAGGCGCTTCTGAAGATCGTGGAGGGGACAGTGGCCAACGTGCCGCCCCAGGGGGGCAGAAAGCATCCGCATCAGGAGCTGATTTCCATCGATACCTCCAATATCCTTTTCATCTGCGGCGGCGCATTTGACGGCTTGGAGAAAATCGTGGAGTCTCGGCTGGACCGCAAGGCTATCGGTTTCAACACGGAAGTCACCCAGAAGTCGTCCAGGGAGCTGGACGATCTGCTGCAGGCGGTGACGCCTCAGGACCTGGTGAAGTTCGGCCTGATTCCTGAGTTCGTGGGACGCGTGCCCATCACCGTCGCACTGAAGGGACTGGACAGGGACGCGCTGGTGCGCATCCTGAAAGAGCCGAAGAATGCCCTGATTAAGCAGTATCGGAAGCTGTTCGACATGGACGATGTGGAGCTGAATTTCGAGGAAGAGGCCATCAAAGCCATCGCTGCCAAGGCTTTTGAGCGCAAGACAGGGGCCAGAGGGCTGCGTTCCATCATGGAGAGCATCCTGATGGATACCATGTACCAGATTCCTTCCGATGAGAGCATAGAGGAGTGTGTCATCACCGAAGCCACCGTGGAGGAAGGAAATGCCCCCATGGTCTTCCGCAAGAATGAGCGCAGGAGAAATCTGGATAAAGCAATGTGAATCTGAATGGAACGCCGTCCCTGTGACGGCGTTTTGTAAATTTGTGGCTGCAGACCAGAAAGGATATACAAGACATGGTGATCAAGGAAGTCAGTCTGGAGACAGTGTGCGGCATTACCAGCAAGCTGCCGGACAATCAGCTGCCGGAGGTGGCGTTCGCGGGCAAGAGCAATGTGGGAAAGTCGTCTCTGATCAACGCGCTGATGAACCGCAAATCCCTTGCCCGTACAAGCTCCCAGCCGGGCAAGACTCAGACAATCAATTTTTTTAATGTGAACAATGCGATGTATTTCGTGGATCTGCCGGGCTACGGCTACGCCAAGGCCAACGTGAAGGTGAAAGAGCAGTGGGGCAAGATGGTGGAGAGATATCTGCACAAGTCCAGGCAGCTGCGGCAGGTCTTCCATTTGATCGATATCCGGCACGCGCCCTCGGAGAACGACCGCATGATGTACGATTGGATTTTGCACAATGGCTATCATCCGATCATCATCGCTACGAAGCTGGACAAGATCAAACGGAGCCAGATACAAAAGCAATTGAATCTGATCCTCAGCACCCTGGAGGCGGAGAAGGGGACGGCCATCATCCCTTTTTCGGCAGAGACCAAGCAGGGGCGTGAGGAGATATACGCGATACTGGACGGTATCCTGGAGGAAAATTCGTGAAAAAATACTGTAAAGCACTAGTGAACCTTGGGGTGGCGGCTGTGATATTGGCAGCGGTCCTGTTCCTTCTGCCCAGGCTGTTCCTGTTCTTCATGCCTTTCGTGGCCGGTTGGATCATCGCCCTGATCGCCAGTCCTCTGGTGCGTTTTTTTGAGGAAAAGGTGAAGCTGAAGCGGAAAGCGGGCAGCGCCTTTGTCATCATCGTCATCATCGCCCTGGTAGTGCTGATGATTTATATTGTCTGCGCCCAGCTTTTTGAGCAGATTATAGGGCTGGGGAGGGCCCTGCCGGAGATGATGGAGGGCATGGAGTCGGATCTGGAGAGCATAGGGAAGAACCTGAACCTTCTGCTGGCCAGGCTGCCGGGGAATATCCAGCTGAACCTGGGCGACCGGGGGATAGAGCTGGAAAGCTATCTGGGAGAGCTATTGGAGCGCTTCGGCTCCCCTACGATTGAGGCTGCCGGGAATCTGGCCAAGCTGCTGCCGGGCATCTTCATCGGGATGATCATGGCCCTTCTCTCCGCCTATTTCTTCGTGGCGGAAAGGCATCAGCTGAACGAGTGGTTCTGGAAGCATATGCCCGCGTCCGTGAAGATGCGCTACAGGGTGGTCCGTCACAGCTTGGGCAAATCCGTGGGCGGCTATTTCAAGGCCCAGCTGAAGATTGAAGTGTGGATGTACTTTCTGCTGCTGCTGGGCCTGGGTATCCTGCGGGTGAATTATTTCGGGCTCATAGCACTGGGCATCGCCATACTGGATTTCCTTCCCTTCCTGGGCACAGGCACAGTGCTGATTCCCTGGGCAGTCATCCGGATTCTGACCGCCCAGTACCAGACGGCCATCGGACTTCTGGTGATCTGGGGCGTGGGGCAGCTGGCGAGACAGCTGATTCAGCCGAAGATAGTGGGAGATTCCATCGGGGTGCCTCCGCTGCCTACGTTGTTTCTGCTCTATATCGGATACAAGGTCGGCGGCGTGATCGGCATGATCCTGGCAGTGCCGCTGGGGCTGCTGGTGTACTCCCTGTATCAGGACGGGGCCTTCGACACCACCAAGAACAGCGTGCTGGTCCTGACGGCGGGCATCAACCGCTTCCGAAGGCTGGAGAAGGAGGACATGGCCGAGGTGGAGGAGATGCACCGGCGCAATGAAGAGGAGGCCAAAAGGCTGGAGGAGGCAGAGGCACAGCAGGAGCCGCCCAAAAAGAAAAAAGCAGAAAAATGAAAAAAATTGAAACTTTTGACCGGGAAAACCAGTCTATATAGTAGAGAGTGTCTAAAAGCGCTCTCTTTTTTAAGTCCTTTCATCCGTTGTAACTGTTTTTCCGGGGAGGAATGTGCTATGTTGGAAGCAGGCCGGGAGATTTTACGAAGATGCACAATATTTAAAAGATTTATGCAACTTTGATACAAAATTATTTTACAATATTTGCAGTAAAACGATATGCAACGGGATATTAATAGTAGAATGGGGAATCACATTCCAAAGAAAAGGTTTGGCACAGACGAACTGAAATGATAAAAGCAGACACGGATCAGCAGGAACTACAACTAAAGATTGACGAGTATGGTGATATGCTGTTCAGGCTCTGCTACGTGCGCCTTCAGAACGTGCAGGACGCGGAGGATGTGGTACAGGAGGTCTTCTATCAGTATCTGAAGAGCCTTCCTGATTTCCAAAGCCAGGAGCATGAAAAGGCATGGTTTCTGAAGGTGGCCCTGAACGCCTGCAGAAAGGTCTGGCGCAGCGCCTGGAGGCGGCACCGAAGCGCCTGGCAGCCGGAGGAGGGCGGCCGGAGGGAGGATTTCCCGGACTGTGACTGGTCGGAGCGGGAAGGCGGCTCCTCTGCCTGCGGACCGGAGGAGCGCGCCGTCAGGCGGGAGGAGAGCCGTTGCCTGCTGGAGGCGGTGATGGCCCTGCCGGAGAAGTATCGGGACGTGATTCATCTCTTCTACTATGAGGAGCTTTCGGTGAAGGAAATCTCTCAGGTCACAGGCCGGGGGGAGTCCACGGTCACTTCGCAGCTTACCAGAGGGAGAGGGTTGCTGAGAAAGTCGCTGAAGGAGGAATATGACTTTGGATAAATTTCGGGATGCATATCGGGAGGCTTCAAGAGAGCTGCCCCGGATGTCGCTCAGCGTGGAGGATGTCCGCGACGAAATCCATCATCACAAGATGCAGCGCCAGAGGCGGAAAATCCTGCTGACCAGAGGGTGCACGGCTGCCGCCATATTCCTTTTGTGCGGCGTGGGGACAGTGGCAGC
This sequence comes from uncultured Acetatifactor sp., assembly GCA_910585665.1. Taxonomy (GTDB): domain Bacteria; phylum Bacillota; class Clostridia; order Lachnospirales; family Lachnospiraceae; genus Acetatifactor. Next base: position 49,915 of record CAJUFI010000005.1, read on the forward strand.
GAAGAACTACAGGGAAAGCGTCATTTCCGTAGGCGAGAGCGGCTTCGTCATCACAAGCGTACAGGAAGAGGCCCAGGCGGCGATAGCGGAGGACCTGGCCGGGCTTTCGGATATAGCCGCATTTTTGAAACTAGGGGGGGCATTTTCCACAGAGGACGATATCCCTGACGGGGATGTCGAAGAGTACATTGAGCCTGAGATTGCGGAATATGATTCCCTGGAGGAATTCCTGGCCAATGAGGACATGGTGGTGGCGGTTCCCCCAAAAGAGCTCTTTTCCAGAGAGTTCACCACCGAACGGATATGCGTGATTGATGAGGGTGTGGACGTGCATATGGATTTCATGAATGAAGATTCCTGTTTCATGCTGCACCTGATGGACAACAGAGGTTATGAAAGCTACAGTTCGGCCACGTCCTATATGGGGCGCAGCTGCAACGAGAGAAGCTTCGTGAACAGCCAGGGACTAAGCTATGTAATGTTCGATACCGTGGACGAGGCAGGGGAGATCCAATCCGTCCACGCGGTGATTTCCGTGAACGGCAGGGATCTGTCCATGAGTTTCGCGGGATTTGAAGAGGAAGAAATTGAACGGGTCCTGAATGGCCTGGACTTGACGGTTTATTATCAAGATTAACAGTCACTTGGTTGGCTGGGAGAGGATGGAGGATACGATGGAGAAAAATATTCTGGTGTATAACAATAAGACAGGCATCGCGGAGAAGATGGCGCCTTTGTTCGCAGGGGAAGGGCTTTCGGTGCTGGTAGCGGCGGATATAGAGCATCTGTATACGATATTGAGCAGCGCGCAGATACATCTGATGCTGGTGGACGTGGAACTGAACGACAAGGGATGGGACCGGGGCATCGAGATGATTGCGAACCTTCGGAAAAAGAGCAGCATCCCGCTTATCGTGGTCTCCGCCCAGTCCGCGGAGACGGCTAAGATCATGGCGCTGGAAGCGGGAGCGGACGATTATGTGACATCCGACTGCAATCCACTGGAGCTGATGGCCAGGATCAAGTCCCAGCTGCGCAGATATACCCAGCTGGTGAACATGTGCGCGAACATCGACAGAATCTACAGGGTGGACGATTTGGTCATAGACGACACCCAGAGGAAGGTCACCGTGGAGGGGAAGAATGTGCGGCTGACCCCTATCGAATATAAGATACTGCGTTTCCTGGTGCAGCAGAGAGGCAAGGTATTCTCCAACAGCCAGATATATGAGAATATCTGGCACATGCAGGCCATCGGGGCCGACAATACCATAGCGGTGCACATCCGCCATATCAGAGAGAAGATCGAGAAGAATCCGAAAGAACCCAGGTACCTGAAAGTGGTATGGGGAAATGGCTATAAGGTGGGATGATGAGAGAGGGCAGGCGCAGGGCCTGCCCTTTTCCTTATCTTTTCCTATTTCTGTAAAAGATGTCTATTGACAGATTATGGATAAAATATTATCGTAGTGTGAGTAGAGCCGCAGGCGGACAAGTTTGCCTTGCAAGCCGGCATGCCCAAGAGCGTCCTGTACGCTTTGGGCAGGGGCAATCTTTCAGGGGACGTTCCTTTTGGGGCTTTATGTTTTTCAGGGGCCTGGTGAGGAGATTTTTGTTGAGTGGGAGGATATGGAAGTATGGAAGGGGTGCAATCGGGGATGCAGACAGGGGGGGACGGAGCAGGGAGTGCGGGAAGGCCGGGATTCAGCGGCAGCACGATTAAGATAATCGCGGTGGCGGCGATGCTGATTGACCATGCGGCTGCGACGGTGCTGGCACGCTATCTGATTGGAGGGATCCGGGAGGCGGCCGATACAGGGACGACGCAGAATTGGCTTGCGGAGAACGCCATGTGGTATGATATCTATGATGTGATGCGGGGAATCGGCAGGCTGGGATTTCCGATTTTCTGCTTTCTGCTGGTAGAGGGGTACCAGAGGACCAGGGATGTGAAGAAGTATGCGCTGCGGCTGGGGCTGTTCGCTTTGATCTCGGATGTGCCCTTTGATTTGGCCATCTGCGGCACGCCTTTTCATATGGGGTACCAGAATGTGTATTTCACGCTGCTTTTGGGGCTGCTTGCGCTGTGGGCCTATGGGTTTTTCGGGAAATTCGGACAGGAGGGGAAGGCGGATCTGCCTGCGCCGGTCCGGATCGGATCCATGGTCACAGGGGTGGTGGCGCCAGTCCTGTATCTGGGGCTTGGCATGCGGAAACAGGTGGTTACGGTAGAATTTCCCTATAAGACTTGTCTGGCGGTGGCTGCGGTCATTGTGTGCGGTCTGGCGGGATACGGGATCTGGAAGGGGCTGCGGAGCGTCCAGACGGCCTGCATGGACATGACTGCGCTGGCAGCCTGCATGATAATTGCCATGTATCTGGAGACGGATTATTCGGGCATGGGAGTGCTGACGATTACGGCTATATATCTGTTCCGGAGACGGAAGGCGCTGGCCATGCTGGCCGGCTGCGTCGTGCTGTGCGTCATGAGCCTCAGCGAGGTCTACGCCCTGTTCGCCGTTCTGCCCATTGCCCTGTACAATGGGCAGCGGGGTATGAAGATGAAATATTTCTTTTACGCCTTCTATCCGGTGCATCTGTTGCTGCTGTATGCGGCAGCGGTGCTTCTGGGGCTGGGGAGCGTGATTTTGCTATAGAGATCCCCGGGGACGGGGGGTTGCGAGGAGGGTGTGGAACATTATGTTGGAAGTTGTCAATTTGACTAAAAAATACGGGAAGACTTTGGCTGCCGACGGAATCGGCTTCACAGTGCCGGACGGGAAGATCGGAATCCTTCTGGGGCCCAACGGCGCCGGGAAATCCACTGTGATCAAGAGCATCGCAGGGCTTTTGCGGTATCAGGGGAGCATCCGCATCCAGGGGCTGGACGCAGGCACGGTGGAGGCAAAGAAGTGCTTCGCCTATGTGCCGGAGCTGCCTTATATGTATGAGGCGCTGACCGTGCGGGAGCATATCGAGTTCATTGTCAGGGCATACGGAAGGGAGGGCTGGGAGGAGGAAGCCAGAGCGCTCTTCGACCGGTTTGAACTGACGGACAAGCAGTACAAGCTGGGGAACGAGCTTTCCAAGGGGATGATGCAGAAGGTCAGCATCTGCTGCGCGCTGATCATCAGGCCGAAGGTGATTCTGCTGGACGAGCCCATGGTGGGGTTGGATCCCGCCGCCATCAAGGAGCTGAAGACCATGCTCCTGGAGCTGAGGGACGAGGGCTGTACCGTGCTGATCAGCACCCATATGCTGGAAATGGTGAAGGAACTGTGGGACGTGACCTTCGTGATGAACAAAGGGCATATCCTGGGAACCTATGTCAAGGAGGCGCTGGGCGATGAGGACCTGGAGGAGCTGTACTTCACCGTCACAGGACAGGCGGAGCAGTCCTCATAGACATCTGCCGGCCGGAGACGGCCTGAGGCAAGGGATTCGGTGTGAAACCATAGGAGGGACATGGCGGACGCAAAAAGGGGAGGTTAGAGACAAGATGGACACATTCTGGTTCCTTTATCGGAAACTATTGATCAACCGCGTCAAGATAGCGGTACGTAAGCCGGTGACTTATGTCTATCTGGCGCTTCTTCTGTTCTATTTCTTCGTGCTTCCCGCGTCGCTGCGTCTGATGGTGGAACAGTTTGGCATAGGCTCACCGGAGGGCTTCGCGGGGGTGCTGACGGTGTTGGCAATCTGGCTGATTCCGGCGAACCTGATCGCCTACGCGAAGCGGAAAGGGCTGATGTACCGCAACAGTGACGTGCACTTTCTGTTCCCGGCGCCGGTGGGGCCCAAGCAGGTGCTGCTGTATGCGTATCTGAAGACTTTGTTCGTCCAGGTCATCATGAACCTGTTCGCCATTGTGTGCGGCTTCAGGATGTTCCATGTGGAGGGCTGGCGGCTGGCGGTGTATTTCCTGTTCTCGATTTTTGCGGAGAACCTGCTGGAGGGCGGCATCATGGTGCTGCTCTACGGCTCCGAGAAGCTGGGGGAGCGGCAGCGCAGGGTGGTGGTGGCGGTGGCCTACGCCCTGGCGGCCGTGCTGGTGCTGATGGGGATAGCCGCGTATCTGCAGGGAGGCCTGCGCCTGGGGACAGTGGCCGCTTTCCTCCACAGCGACAGGATTCAGATGGTTCCTTTGGTGGGATGGTATATCGGGGTGGTGCATCTGCTGTTCACAGAGGCCACTGCGGCGAACGTGGCGGGGACGGTATGCTATCTGCTGCTGTTGGCCGGGGTGGTGGCCGCGGCCTGGAGGATGAAGTGCACCGGAGCGTATTATGAGGATGCGGTGAAGTTCGCGGAGGATTACGAGGAAGTGCTGGAGAGCCGCAGGCAGGGCAATGTGCAGAAGCGGCTGGGCAGGAAGCAGAAGTTCGGGAAAGCCCATGTGCGCTGGCGGGGAAAGGGAGCAGCCGCGCTGTTCTACAGGCAGCTGCTGGAGTACAAGAAGAACAGGTTCTTCCTGTTTGATTTCCATACGGTCATCTCGCTGCTGATAGGGGCAGGGCTGGCTTATCTGTATGCCCGGGAAGGGGGCTTCGGTTTCATGGAGGGCTATAAGGCTTTCGTGATGCCGGTGGTGTCGGCGTATCTGATTTTTGTTTTCAACGCCTTCAACGGAAAGTGGGGCAAGGAGCTGGCCTCCCCTTATACCTACCTGATTCCGGACAGCCCTTTCCGGAAGTTGATGGGAGCTACCATGATGCAGCATGTGCAGAGCCTTGTGAACGGCTGCCTGCTCATCCTGCCGGGAGCCGTGGCCATGGAGATTGGGACTCTTTGCACGGTGCTGAGCATTGTGTTCTATGTGGAGTTGTCCGCCAATAAGCTGTACGCCCTGGCGGTGGCGGAGGCGGTGACAGGCAGCACGCTGGGCACAATGGGGCGGCAGATGTTCCATATGCTGTTCCACAGCATCGCCATATTCGTGGCAGTGATGGGGGCCATGGCGGGCATGCTGACCGGGACTGTGCTGACGGCGCTGGTGCTGATGGATGTGTTCCTGGCGCTGATTACCATCGTGTTCCTGGTGATAGCCATGCTGAACTTCTATCACATGGAAGCGGTGCGGTAAGGGCATCACTTCTCGGAAGCCTGTCCTTCAGCGCAGGATTTGACATAGTTCACATAATGGAGAACGGCAATCTGGGAGACGGAGTCCATGGAAAGGACCGTGTTGACGATGTCCTGGGCCGTATATTCCGGGGTGATGTATTGATTCAGGACTTCCGGCGGGCAGCGATATCCCGAGCGGCCCAGCAGATAGTCCGTGGTGACATGGAAGAATTCCGCCAGCCTGCACAAAGTGGCCAGGTCGGGGGAGTGCACGTTGTTTTCGTAGTTGGACACGGTGCCTACGGACATGTTCAGGAGAGCGGCCAGCTGTTTTTGGCCGAGTCCCTTTTCTTTGCGCAGAGTTGCCAGCGTTTCGCCCATTTCTCTCATCTGCCGCGGCCTCCTTTCCCGAAGCTGCCGATTCATCCTGTGTAAGAGATAGCAGAGCCTTGACCTGCCGCTTGGTGGGGAAGGCTCTTTTTGGCTGCTTATTCTCTCATTCTATAGGATTTGCCGTTTTATAAAATAGTATTTCAGGAAAACAATAATATTGCAAAAATATTTCAGGAAACGTGAAAAACGGAAAACGAAATGCGGCACATTGACTTTATGGATTCGGAATGATAAGATGTGAGTAAAATGAAAGAATGCGCAGCCAGAGGGCAGCGCGGAAAAGAGGTAGGCATGATCAATAGACTGATAGCGAAAATCAGGGAGACCAACGCCCCTATTGTGGCAGGGCTGGATCCCATGATGAAATTCGTGCCGGAGCATATCAGGAAAGCGGCATTCCATGAGCTGGGGGAGACCCTGGAAGGGGCAGGGGAAGCCATCTGGCGCTTCAACAAGGGCATCGTGGATGCCATCTGGGACCTGGTGCCCGCAGTGAAGCCCCAGATTGCCATGTATGAACAATTCGGCATTCCCGGCCTGATTGCTTTTAAAAAGACGGTGGATTATTGTAAGGAGAAGGGGCTGGTGGTAATCGGAGATGTGAAGCGGGGGGACATTGGTTCCACTTCCGAGGCCTATGCGGTGGGGCATCTGGGAAAAGTGCAGGTGGGCGGCAGCTTCCATTACGGCTTTGACGAGGATTTCGCCACGGTGAATCCCTACCTGGGCTCTGACGGGGTGAAGCCCTTCCTGAATGTGTGCGGGGAGGAGAAGAAAGGAATCTTCGTGCTGGTCAAGACCTCTAACCCCAGCAGCGGGGAGCTTCAGGACAGGCTGGTGACGACCGGACAGGCGGGGGACGGCGGAGACCCAAGGCCTCTCTATGAGCTGGTGGGCAGCCAGGTGGCGGCCTGGGCGGAGGAATGCATGCCGGAAGAAGGCGCTTACAGTTATGTGGGCGCGGTGGTGGGGGCCACTTATCCGGAACAGGGTAGGATTCTGCGGAAGATCATGCCGAAGTCCTTCATTTTGGTGCCCGGCTATGGGGCCCAGGGCGGCAAAGGCGCGGATTTGGTGCACTTTTTTGACAAGGACGGACTGGGGGCCATCGTCAATTCTTCCCGGGGCATCATCGCGGCCTATCAGCAGGAGCAGTATGCCCGCTTTGGCGGCGAGGGCTACGCGGACGCGGCCAGGGCCGCCGTGCTGGCCATGCGGGAGGACATTGCCTCAGCGCTGAACGGGGCCCGTTGAGCCTTAAAATTTTCGCCCTTGTATTGACAATCGTCCTTTTTTGGGGGAAAATAAGAAGAAGCGGTTTCCGAGGCGGCGGATTCGGTATGGATTCCGTCTGCGGGAATACGGAGAAAGGATGGTAGAGGAATGACGAAGATAGATGTGGTTTCAGGTTTTTTGGGCGCCGGGAAGACGACGCTGATCAAGAAGCTTCTGAAAGAGGCCCTGGAGGGCAGCAAGACCGTGCTCATTGAGAACGAGTTCGGTGAAATCGGCATTGACGGGGGATTCCTGAAAGAGGCGGGAATCGAGATCAAGGAAATGAATTCCGGCTGTATCTGCTGCTCCCTGGTGGGGGATTTTGGCGCTTCGCTGAAGGAGGTCATCGAGACTTATTCGCCGGAGCGCATCCTCATTGAGCCTTCGGGCGTGGGGAAGCTGTCTGATGTGCTGAAAGCGGTGGAGAATGTGGCGGCGGATCTGGATGTGCAGGTGAACAGCGCCGTGGCGGTGGTGGATGCCTCCAAGGCGAAGATGTATATTCGAAATTTCGGGGAATTCTTCATCAATCAGGTGGCATATGCGGGGACGATTATCCTGAGCAGGACGGACAAGGTGAAGGAGGAGAAGCTGCAGGAATGCGTGGCGTTGATTCGGCAGCACAATGACAAGGCGACGGTCATCACAACACCCCTGGCACAGCTGGACGGCAAGGACGTGCTGGAGACCATAGAGGGCGCGGATAGCCTGGCGGAGATGATGCGTGAGATGCTGGAGCACGCCAAAGAGGAGCACGAGCACCATCACCATGACGGGGAATGCTGCCATGGACATCATGATGAGGAGCATGAGCACCATCACCACGACGGGGAATGCTGCCATGGACATCATGATGAGGAGCATGAGCACCATCACCACG